>NZ_BOMW01000087.1 GCF_016862395.1 Actinoplanes siamensis
GACCGGACACGACCGCGACGAGCTGCTCAGCGGCCTGGCCGCGCTGCGCGACGACGTGGAGACCGCCGGCGTCGTGCACGGGGTCGCTCGGGAGTCCGGCGGCGTGGTGTTCATGTTCCCCGGCCAGGGGTCGCGGTGGACCGGGGTGGCGCGGCAGCTCTGCGCGGCCTACCCGGAGTTCGCGCGGGACCTGGACGAGATCTGCGCCGCCTTCGACGCGCACCTGCCCTTCGCCCTCAAGCCGATCCTGCTCGCCGACGAGCCGGCGGAACACCACCGCACCGACGTCGCGCAGCCGGCCCTGTTCGCGCTCCAGGTCAGCCTGTACCGGCTGGTCGCGCGGTACGGCCCGCGACCGGACCACCTGATCGGCCACTCGGTCGGCGAGATCGCCGCCGCGCACGTGTCCGGCGCGCTCGGCCTGTCCGACGCCACCCGGCTGGTGGCGACCCGCGGACGGATCATGCAGACGGTCCGCGAGCGCGGCGCCATGCTGGCGGTGCGCACCGGCGAGGAGCGGATCGGCGAGCTGCTGGCACAGTGCGAGCGCATCGGCGTCGCGGCCGTCAACGGCCCGGACTCGGTGGTGGTGGCGGGTCCCCGCGACGAGGTCCACGACCTCTCCCGCAGGCTGGTCGCCGACGGTCTGTCGGCGAAGCTGCTCGACGTCGACCACGCCTTCCACTCCCCGCTGATGGACCCGATCCTGGACGAGTTCGCCGGCGCCCTGCACGACCTGACCCCGGGCACCATGACGATCCCGATCATCTCCACCCGGCTCGGCCGGCCGGCCACGCTCGCGGAGCTGACCTCGGTCGGGCACTGGGTGAGCCACGTCCGCGAACCCGTCCGCTTCCACGCCGCGGTGCAGGCCGCCCGGTCCGCCGGCGCGGACGTCTTCTTCGAGGTGGGCCCCGGGTCGACGCTGGCGAGCATCACCAAGGACGCCTTCGCCGGTACGAACCCGGACGCCGCGCTGGTGGTCTCCACGGCGCGCCGCGGACGCGGGGCGGCGCAGGCGCTGACCGACGCGCTGGCGCGGCTGCACGTGCGGGGCGGCGCCGTGGACTGGCCGGCGCTGCTCGGCCCGCGCCGGGCGGTGGACCTCCCCACGTACGCGTTCCAGCACCAGCGTTACTGGCTGAACTTCCAGGCCGGCACGGGGTCGGCCGGTGTGACGACGGCCGGCCTGGCCGAGCCGGAGCACCCGCTGCTCGGCGCGGTCGTCGACCACCCCGGCTCCGACGAGGTGATGTTCAGCGACCGGTGGTCCGTGCAGACCCACGGGTGGCTCGCCGACCACGCCGTGTACGGCCACGTGGTCGTCCCCGCGACGGCGTACCTGGAACTGGCGCTGTGGGTGGGCGGCCGGCTCGGGTGCCCCGCGGTGGAGGAGCTCTCCCTCGAGGTGCCCCTGATCCTGCCGGAGACCGGCGACGTGCAGGTGCGGCTGGTCGCCGGTGCACCCGACGAGACCGGGCGCCGCGCGCTAAGCGTGTACTCGCGTCCCGGCGACGACACCGGAGCGCCGGCTGGCTGGACCCGGCACGCGACCGGGCACCTGGCGCCGGCCTCCTCGCTGCCGTCCCCGGCCCCCGACGCCGCGCAGTGGCCGCCCGCCGGGGCCCAGCCCCTGGACCTGAACGGCCTGTACGACTCGCTGGCCGACGGCGGCTTCGACTACGGCCCGGCGTTCCGCGGGCTGGGCGAGGTCTGGCGGCACGGGGACGACCTGCTCGCCCGAGCCACGCTGCCGGAGGTCGCGACGGCCTCGTCCGGCGGCGGATTCGGCCTGCACCCGGCCCTGCTGGACACCGTGCTGCACGCGTTGATCGCCGGAGGCGCCATCGAGGTCCGGGGCGAGCAGGGCTGGATGCCGTTCGCCTGGTCCGGGGTCGAACTCCTCGGCGCCGGCGGGCCGACCGTCCGGGTCCGGCTCTCGCCGGCCGGCGAGGGCGTCTTCTCGGTGCGGCTCGCCGACGAGCGCGGCCGCGAGATCGCCCGCGTCGCGGCGCTGACGTTCCGGCGGGTCAGCGCCGAGCAGGTGCGCTCGGTGCCCGGCCGCTCGGAGCAGTCGCTGTTCGAGCTGCGGTGGCGTGCGGTGCAGCCGGGCGAGCAGCAGCCCGGTCGCGGCCGGTGGGCCGTCCTGGGCGCCGCGGACGGCGCGGCCGCGCGGCTCGGCGAGGCCGGCGCGGGCAGCGTCGTCCGTCACGGGTCGATCGACGAGGTCCTGGCGGCCGAGGTGCCCGAGCACCTGGTCCTCGCCGTGGACGACCTGGTCGACGGCGAAGATCCGCTGGCGCGGGTGAGCAGCGCGGACAAGGGCGTGCTCGGCGTGCTGCAGCGGTTCCTCACCGAGGAGCGGCTGGCCGGCTGCACCCTGGTGGTGCTCACCCGCTCGGCCGTCGACACCGGCGAGGGCGTCGAGAGCCTGCCCGGCGCGTCGGTGTGGGGCCTGGTCCGGTCCGCCCAGACCGAGCACCCCGGGCGGTTCCGGATCGTGGACATCGACGACGAGCCGGCATCCGCGGCCTGCTTCCCGGCCGTGCTCACCGGCAACGACGACCAGCTGGCGGTACGCGGCGGCGCGTACCTCGTGCCCCGCATGGCCCCGGTCGTGCCCACCGGCCAGCAGCTCGAGCCCCCGGCGGAGGGGGCCCACCGGCTGGGCGTGTCCACCGCGGGCACCTTGGAGAACCTGACCTGGCTCCCGTGCCCCGAGGTCACCGAGCCGCTGGCCAGCGGTCAGGTCCGGATCGCGGTCCGGGCCGGCGGCCTCAACTTCCGCGACGTCACCATCGCGCTCGGCCTGGTCGAGCGCACAGCCTTCGACGCCGGGCTCGGCAGCGAGGGCGCCGGAGTGGTGCTGGAGGTGGCCGCCGACGTGACCGGGTTCTCGCCGGGCGACCGGGTGATGGGCATCTTCCCCGGCGCGTTCGGCCCGGTGGCCGTGGCGGACCACCGGCTGCTCACCGGCGTACCGGACGGGTGGAGTTTCGCCGAGGCGGCGTCGGTGCCGAGCACCTACCTCACCGCCTACTACGCCCTCTTCCACGTGACCCGGCTCCGGGCGGGACAGCGGATCCTCATCCACGCCGCTGCCGGTGGCGTCGGTATGGCCGCCGTTCAGCTGGCGAAGCAGGCCGGCGCGGAGATCTACGCCACCGCCAGTCCGGGCAAGTGGCCCACCCTGCGCGGGCTGGGGATCGACGACGCGCACCTGGCGTCGTCGCGCGACCTGGGGTTCGCCGACAAGTTCACCGGCGCGACCGGCGGCCGGGGGCTCGACGTCGTGCTGAACTCCCTCGCGCACGACTTCGTCGACGCCTCGTTGCGGCTGCTGCCGCGCGGCGGCCGCTTCATCGAGATGGGCAAGACCGACATCCGCGACGCCGGGCAGGTGGCGGCCGCGCACCCCGGCGTCGACTACACGGCCTTCGACCTGTACGAAGCCGGCCCGGACGCGATCCGCGACATGTTCGTCGAGGTCATGAAGCTGTTCGCGGACGGGCAGGTGCGGCTGAACCCGGTGTCGGTGCGCAGCATCCGCGACGCGCGTGCCACGTTCCGCGAGATGAGCCAGGGCCGCCACGTCGGCAAGCTCGTCCTCGAGGTGGGCGACGGCCTCGGCGGCGGCACGGTGCTGATCACCGGCGGGACCGGCGGACTCGGCTCCCTGGTGGCCCGGCATCTGGTCACCGAGCACGGCGTACGCAGCCTGCTGCTGGCCAGCCGCCGCGGACCGGCTGCCGACGGGGTGCCGGAGCTGGTCGCGGAGCTGGAGGGCGCCGGCGCGGCGGTCCGGGTCGTGGCCTGCGACATCGCCGACCCGGGCGCGGTGGCGGACCTGCTGACCGGCCTGCCCGGGCGATACCCGCTGACCGCGGTCGTGCACGCGGCGGGAGTGCTGGCCGACGGCACCTTGGAGTCGCTCACCGGCGAGAGTGTCGACCGGGTGCTGCGGGCCAAGGTCGCCGGGGCGGTGAACCTGCACGAGCTGACCAAGGACCGCCCGCTGTCGGCGTTCCTGCAGTTCTCCGCCCTGGCCGGCACGCTGGGCACCGCCGGGCAGGCCAACTACGCCGCGGCGAACGGGTTCCTGGACGGGCTGGCGGCGGCGCGTCGCGCCGCCGGCGGAGTCGCCACCTCACTGTGCTGGGGGTGGTGGGAGCAGAGCAGCGGCATGACCGGGAACCTGGACCAGGCCGACCTGTCCCGGCTGCGCCGGATGGGCATCGGCCCGCTGCCGACGCCGACGGCGCTGGCCGTGTTCGACGCGGCCCGCACGCTGGACAAGGCGGTGCTCATCCCGGCGCGGATCGACCGGGCGGCGCTGCGGGGCAGGCCCGCCGAGGACGTGCCGCTGCTGCTGCGGGACCTGGTCGGCGCGAGCCGGCCGGGCCGCGCCGGCACCCGTACGGCTGCGGGCGGCGAATCCCGCGGACTGCTCGACCGGCTGGCCACGCTGCCCGCGGACGAGGCGCAAGCGACCCTGCGGAACTGGGTCTGCGAGCAGGTCGCCGTCGTGCTCGGCCACCCGGCCGGGAAGGTCAGCGACGGGGGCCAGGCGTTCACCGTGCTGGGGTTCGACTCGCTGACCTCGGTGGAACTGTGCAACCGGCTGGCGGCGGCGACCGGGCTGCGCCTGCCCTCCACGCTCGTCTTCAGCTATCCGACGCCGGATGAGCTGGCCGGTCACCTGCACGGGCTGCTGCGCCCGGCGGCCGAGCCGGGCCCGGCCGAGGACGCGGCGATCCGCGAGGTGCTGCGCACCGTCTCGATCGACCGGCTGCGCAGCGTGGGCATTCTCGATCACATTCTGGCCTGTGCCGGACCGGAGCTGCCGGAGGCCGGCGGACCGGCCGCCGGCACCGATGCGGACGAACTCGCGGACCTGGACCTGGAGGCGCTCCTCGAGCTGGCTCTGGACGAGAGGGGCATCTGACATGAGCAACACCACGGACCACGCGGCCGCCGGCGGTGACCGGGTCCAACGGGCCCTGCGCGCGCTGCTGGAGGAGCGCGACCGCCTCCGGCAGGAGAACGACGCGCTGCGGGCCGGCCGCGGCGAGCCGATCGCGGTGGTGGCGATGGCCTGCCGCTATCCGGGCGGGGTGTCGTCCCCGGAGGAGCTGTGGGAGGTGATCCGGGAGGGCCGGGACGTCGTGACCGAGTTCCCGGCGGACCGCGGCTGGCGCGACATCTACCACCCGGACCCCGACAACGCGGGCAGCTCGTACGTGCGCCAGGGCGGGTTCCTCACCGACGTGGCCGGGTTCGACGCCGGCTTCTTCGGCATCAGCCCGCGCGAGGCCCTCGCCGTCGACCCGCAGCAACGCCTGCTGCTGGAGACGTCGTGGGAGGCGTTCGAGCGGGCGGGCATCGTGCCCGCCGAGGTCCGCGGCGCCGACGTCGGTGTCTTCACCGGGGTGAGCTCGTCGGAGTACGGGTCGCGGTTCCTGGAGGCGCCTCCCCATGAGCTGGAGGGCTACCTGTTGCAGGGCAGCACGCTGAGCGTCGCGTCCGGGCGGGTGGCGTACCAGCTGGGCCTGACCGGCCCGGCGGTGTCGATCGACACGGCCTGCTCGTCGTCGCTGGTCGCCCTGCACCTGGCGGCGCAGTCGCTGCGGGCCGGGGAGTGCTCGCTCGCACTGGCCGGCGGGGCGCTGGTGATGTCGACGCCCTCGATCTTCGTGGAGTTCTCCCGGCAGCGCGGGCTGGCCACCGATGGCCGGTGCAAGTCTTTCGCGGACGGCGCCGACGGGACGGGCTGGGCCGAGGGAGTGGGCGTGCTGCTGCTGGAGCGGCTCTCCGACGCGCGCCGCAACGGGCACCCGGTGCTGGCCGTCCTACGCGGGTCCGCGGTGAACCAGGACGGTGCCAGCAACGGCCTGACCGCCCCCAACGGCCGCGCGCAGGAGAAGGTGATCCGGCAGGCCCTGGCCAACGCCGGTGTCGCCGCGTCCGAGGTGGACCTGGTCGAGGCGCACGGCACCGGCACCGTGCTGGGTGACCCCATCGAGGCCGGTGCGCTGCTGGCGACGTACGGCAAGGACCGTCCGGCGGACCGGCCCCTGCTGCTGGGCTCGCTGAAGTCCAACATGGGACACGCCCAGGCGGCGGCCGGCGTCGCCGGGGTCATCAAGACCGTGCTCGCCATGAACCACCGCTACCTGCCGAAGACGCTGCACGTGGACGCGCCCTCCGGGCATGTGGACTGGTTGTCCGGCGCGATGGAGCTGCTGGTCGAGGGGCGCGAGTGGAACCCGGCGGCCGCGCCGCGGCGGGCCGCCGTGTCGTCGTTCGGGGTCAGCGGCACCAACGCGCACGTGATCCTGGAGGAGGCCCCGGCCCCGGAGGCCGGCGCGACCGGCCCGGACGCCGGCGTCCCCGGCGGGCTGGTGTCCTGGGCGGTGTCGGCCAGGAGCGGCGCGGCCCTGGCGCAGCAGGCGGCCCGGCTGCACGACTTCGTCGCCGCCGATCCGGACGCGGACCTGACCGGCATCGGCGCGTCGCTGCTCGCCCACCGCAGCCGGTTCGAGCACCGGGCCGTGGTGCTCGGCCGCGACCGCGACGAACTCCTGCGGGCGCTGGCCGCGGTCCGTGACGGCGCCGACTCGCCCGCCGCGGTGAGCGGTGTCGCCGGGAACCCCGGTGGCGTCGTCTTCCTCTTCCCCGGCCAGGGTTCGCAGTGGGCCGGGATGGGCCGGCAGTTGTACGACAGTTTCCCGGTGTTCGCGCGCAGCATCGACGAGTGCGCGGCGGCCCTGAGCGAGTGGGTCGACTGGTCGCTGCTGGACGTGCTGCGAGGCGTGGCCGGGGCACCCGGGCTGGACCGGGTGGACGTGGTGCAGCCGGCGCTCTTCTCCGTGATGGTGTCCCTGGCCGCGCTCTGGCGGTCCTGGGGCGTCGAACCGGCCGCGGTGGTCGGGCACAGCCAGGGCGAAATCGCCGCGGCGTACGTCTGCGGCGCCCTGTCGCTGCGGGACGCCACCAAGGTCGTGGCGCTGCGCAGCCAGGCCCTGGTGGCCCTGATCGGCCACGGCGGCATGGCGTCGGTGGTGGCGCCCGCGGAGGTGGTGACGCGCCGGCTGGCCCCGTGGGAGGGCCGGGTGAGCGTGGCGGTGGTCAACGGCCCCCGCTCGGTGGTGGTGTCCGGTGAACCGGACGCGCTCGACGAGTTCATCGCCGCGGTGAAAGCCGACGGAATCCAGGCGCGGCGTATATCCGTCGATTACGCGTCGCATTCGCACCACGTGACCCGGGTCCGTGACGACGTGGTCACGGCATTGTCCGACATCGTCCCGAAAACGGCTCGTACCATTCTCTGCTCGACCCTGCACGGAAAGCCGATCGACACCGCGGAAATGGACGCCGGATACTGGTACGACAATCTGCGGGGAAAGGTTCTCTTCGAGCCTGCCGTGCGGCGTACGGTCGCCGACGGTTTCCGCGTGCTCATCGAGATGAGTCCGCATCCGGTGCTGACCGTGCCGGTGCAGGAGATCGTCGAGGACATCGACGACGCGGTGGTCCTGTCGTCGACCCGGCGCGACCGCGGTGAGGTGGAGGCGCTGCTCGGCTCGGCCGCCCAGCTCTTCGTCCGGGGCGGGCCGGTGGACTGGACCGCCCTGGTCGGGCCGGGCCGCCGGGTCGACCTGCCGACCTACGCGTTCCAGCGGCAGCGGTACTGGGTGAACTCCGCCTCGCACGCGGCGGCGCCGGATCTGCCCGCCACCGCGCCGCCCGCCACCGAGGAACCCCGGGTCCCGCTCTCCGACCAGATCTCCGTGCTGCCCGACGGCGACGCGACAGCCCTGGTCCTGGCACACGTGCTGGACAAGGTCGCCGTGGTCCTGGGCCAGGACTCCAGCGCGGCCATCAACCCGGACCGACAGTTCAAGGAGATCGGCTTCGACTCGCTGCTCTCCACCGAGCTGAGCAAGCGCCTCACCGCCTCGACCGGGCTCAAGCTGAGGGCGAACCTGGTGCTGCGGCACCCGTCCCCGCGGAAGGTCGCCGGGTACATCGTCTCCGCCATGACCGACCGCGTCCCGCAATAAATGGCGGAATCCCGCGGCGCGGGACGCGCCGCGGGATTGTCCCGCCGGCGGGACAGGGCAAGTCCGGCCGCGCGCCCGCCGCAGCGGCCGCCGAATGTCTTGCAGTGCTGATTCTCATCCCGGAAAGTAGGGGGTGATAGGCGAACATCTTCGATTTCCCGAGCTTTTGCCGAAGGGTGATTCGTGTGCGCTCGTTCGATGCATCTCCCGCACATAAAGGACTGTGGCTGGCGGACGGAATGGCGTCCGGCACGCTGAACCACGCGCTGACGATGTGGGACGTGGCCGGTGAGCTGGACGCGGCCACCATGGAGTCCGCGTTCCGGCACGTGCTCGACGAGGCGGAGGTGCTGCGCGTCACCTTCGTCGACGAGGGCGAGGGCCTGCGGCTGGTGCCCCGGGAGCTGGGGGACTGGCAGCCGTTCCGGCTCGATGTCAGCGCCGCCGCCGACCCCGGGCAGGCCGCGCGGGAGGCCCTGAGCGACCTGGTGCGCCGGCCCTTCGACGTGGCGCGGGACCTGCTGTTCCGGCTGGGCGTGGTCAAGCTCGCCGCGGACCGCTCGCTGCTGGTGATCGCCTATCACCACCTCGTCTCCGACGGCTTCGGCGCCGGCGGCCTGCTGTCGCGGCGGCTCGCCGAGGTCTACACGGCGTTGCTGGGCGGCCAGGACATCCCCGCGCCGCCGCACTCGTGGGATCTCGGGTCGTTCGCCGCCCTGGCCGCGGACTACCTCGGCTCCGAGCAGGCCACCGAGGACCTCGAGTTCTGGCGCGACTACCTCAAGGAGGCGCCCCCGGCGGCGCAGGTTCCCGGTGTCGTCGTGCCCGAGGAGAGGCGGCTGGAGCTCTCCGCGCCGCTGAGCGAGGCGGACCAATGGGCCGAGGTGGCCGGCGTGATCGGCATGGCCGCCCGGACGCTGACCGTCCCGCGGGCCGAGGCCGACACGTGGACCGCGGCCGCGGAGTCGATGGGCGTGTGGCGGTCGTCGATGCTCACCACGGCCACCGCGGCGTTCCTGCGGCACCGCTGTGACCTGCCGGAGTTCCTGCTCTCGCTGGCCACCGGCAACCGCGGCGGAGCGGCCGGCACGACGCCCGGCCTGGCCGTGAACGTGGTGCCGGTCCGGGTCCGGGCGCCGCTCGGCGCCACCTTCGAGGAGCTGGCCGACGCGATCGTCGACGAGACCTCGGAGATCTACGGGCACACCCTCTGCCACTACTCCGACATCCAGCGGGCGAGCGGCGTGGCGTCCAGCGAGCGCGGCAGCTTCGGCGCCGTCGTGAACGTCATCGAGTTCGCCGAGCAGCTCTTCTTCGCCGGCCACCCGGCGCGCTACTCCGGCGCGACGACCGGCAGCTTCAACGAGCTCTCGATCGGCGTCTACACCGACGGGACCGCTGACAGCGACCTGTTCATCCGCCTGGACGCACCCGCGAGTCTCTACTCCCGGGCGCAGCTGCGCCTGATCGGGGAGGACCTCATCGCCTTCGTGCGGGCCGCGGTGGCCGGCGAGGCACCGTCGATCGGGGCGCTGGACGTGGTCGCCGGCGCCGAGCGCGACCAGGTGCTGGCAGCGCCGGGCGACAGCACCGTGGCCGGGGCGGAGGCCACTGTCGCGGAGCTGTTCGCCCGGCAGGTGGCCGCCGATCCGGACGCCGTCGCGATCGTGTCCGGCGATGTGACGCTCACCTACCGCGAGCTGGACGAGCGATCCGGCCGGGCCGCCGCGGCGCTGCGCCGCCGGGGCCTCGGCGCGGAAGCGGTCGTCGCGGTGGCGCTGCCCCGCTCCGCGGAGCTGGCCGCCGTGCTGCTGGGCGTGGTCAAGGCGGGTGCGGCCTACCTCCCGATCGACCCCGCTCTCCTCGCCGGGCAGATCAGGTCGCAGGTCGCCGCCGGCGGTGCCGCGGCCCTGCTCACCGACGCCGCCACGGCCGCACTGCTCCCGTCCGGCCCGGCGGTGCCGGTGACGATGGTCGACGACCTCTGGGAGGACGCCGCCGGTGACGGTGGGCCGGCCCCGGTGCGCCCGGACAACCTGGTCGCCGTGACGTACGGCTCCGGACCGGCCGGCGCGGGCCCGGCTGTGCTGGTCACTCACCGCAACCTGACCCGGTACGTCGTGGACCGGCACTGGTCGCGGGTCGTCCCCGGCGACGTGCTCTGGAGCGGCTCGCCGGCCTCCGACGCGCTCGCCCTCGAACTGTGGGTGCCCCTGGCGCATGGTGGCCGGGTCGTCGTGGCCGCGGCACCGGACCTGGACGGCGACGCGCTCGCCGCGGTGCGGGCCACCCACCCCGTCGCCCTGGCCTGGTTGCCCGCCGGCCTGGTCGCGGCCGTCGCCGCGCAGCGCCCGGAGAGCCTGGCCGGGCTGCGCGAGATCTGGACCCAGGCGGACGAGGTGCCCGTGGCGGCGCTGCAACGACTTCGGGCGGCCGCCCCGGACCTGTCGATCGTCAACAGCCACGGCCCGGCGGGCACGAGCGCGCTCATCCCGGCCCGCGGTGCGGCGGAGGAACCGGCGCCCGGCGTCGCCGCCAGCGGGGGACTGACCGACGGCACCGCCCGCTACGTGCTGGGCCCGGGGCTCGCGCCGGTCCCGGCCGGCGTAGCCGGTGACCTGTACGTCGCCGGGTCCGCGGTCGCCCGCGGAGGTGCCGGGAACCCCGGGCACACCGCCGCACACTTCGTGCCCTGCCCGTTCGGCCCCGCCGGCGGGCTCATGTACCGCACCGGGGACCGGGCCCGCTGGGGCGCCGAGGGCCGGCTGGAGCACGTGGGCCGCGCCGGTGTCCGGGCCCGGATCCGGGGGGCCGAGGTCGACACGGGCCGGATCGAGGAGGTGCTCTGCGAGCACCCGCGGCTGGCGCAGTCGGTGGTCGTCGTGGGCGAGGACGGCTCCGGGCAGCAGCGCCTCGCGGCGTACGTGGTCCCGGTGCCAGGCCTCGGCGCGGACGGCGCGGGAACCCACGACCCCCGCACGGAGCTCTCCCACGAGGAACTGAGCCGTTTCGTCGCCGGGCGGGTGCAGGAATCCCTGCTTCCCTCGGCCTTCACGGTGCTCGACCGGCTCCCGGTCACGGCCGCCGGACGCCTGGACCGGACCCGGCTGCCGCAGCCCGAGTTCCGCGACGGGCTGTACCGGGCGCCACGCAACCGTACCGAGCAGGTCCTGGCGAAGTTGTTCGCCGACGTGCTCGAGCTCGGCCGCGTGGGCATCGACGAGGACTTCTTCGACCTCGGCGGCAACTCGTTGCGGGCGATCCGGCTGGTCGGATTGATCCGCGCCGAACTGCGGCTCGAGGTGTCCATTCGCACGCTCTTCGCCGCGCGCACCATCGTCGGCCTCTCGGAACGCTGGGAGAACCTCTCCCGGTCGAGCCGGCCGGCCCTGCGCCGGCGGACCAAGGGCGGCGCAGTTGTCTGAGCGAGGCCACGGCCCGCTCGGTTGGATCACGCACAGCGGCATCGCGATGCGATGTCGCGCAACCCATAAGGAAATGCTATGGCGATCACAATCACTTTCACGCGGGCAGCCGTCACCGGCGCGGCGCTCCTCGGCGCGGCGGTCCTCAGTCCTGCCCTCGCCCACGCCGCCGAGCCGCTCGGCTCGCCGGCTGAGCACTTGGCGGAACCGGTCAGCGTGATCGAGCCGCTGCGCACCCTGACCGGGTCCTGGAGCTGCACCGGTTCGGTCACCGGCGTGGACGGCACCGTTACGCGGTTCGAGACGACCTCGACCGCCAAGTTCATCCTCGACGGCAAGTTCATGCGGTGGCAGGAGGTGAACTCGATCGGCGGGACCCCGATCGGGTCCGCCGAGTACATCTGGGGCTGGGACGCCCACCGCAACCAGTTCACCGCCGACCGTTTCGACGACGCCGGCCAGCGGGGGGCCCAGACCACCCCGGGCTGGGCCGGCAACGCGCTCACCTCGACCGGCGTACTGATCCACTCGGACGGGTCCTCGATCCCGCTGAGCACCACGCTCACCAAGACGGCCAAGAACGCCTTCGCCGTGCGGTCGGTGGTTCAGCTGGGAGCCGGGGCGAGCGTGGTGTCGGAGTCCGCCTGCACCCGCTGACCTCGCCCTCCCGGGCACCGGATTCCGCTCACTGACGCGAGGGTTCCCCGGCCGGCAGCCGCCGGCCGGGGAACCCTCCCGAACCACTATTGCCGGCCGACATGCGAGAGCCCTTCGTACGGCCATGTCATCAGGAGAGGTATTCATGACTGATCGTGCACCCGAGATCTACGACGTGGTCGGCATCGGATTCGGTCCGTCCAACCTGGCGCTCGCCATCGCCCTGGAGGAGCGCGGGCTGGCCGGGCCCCAGAGCGGGATCAGCAGTCACTTCTTCGAGCGTCAGCCCCGGTTCGGCTGGCACCGCAACATGCTGCTGCCGTCGACCACCATGCAGATCTCCTTCCTCAAGGACCTCGTGACGTTCCGCAACCCGACGTCGAGGTTCAGCTTCGTCTCCTTCCTGCACGCCTCGGGACGCCTCGCGCGGTTCGTCAACAACCAGGACTTCTTCCCGACCCGCCAGGAGTTCCACCAGTACCTCGAGTGGGCCCAGGCACAGGTCGCCGGCCGCGTCTCGTACGGCTCCCAGGTGACCTCGATCCAGCGCGCGCCGCACGCCGGCGCCGCGGCGCCGGAGCACCTGCGGCTGACCGTGGCCGACGTCACCGGGCAGCCCGCCCGGGTGGTCCGGGCGCGCAACGTGGTGATCTCGACCGGCCTGTCCCCGCGGATGCTCGACGGGATCGAGAGCGACGACCGGGTCTGGCACAGCTCGGAGTTCCTGCACAAGTTCCACCGCATGGACCCCCGCGGCCTGCGCCGGGTGGCGGTGGTCGGCGCCGGCCAGAGCGCCGCCGAGATCACCCGCTTCCTGTACGACAAGCTGCCGCACGCCGAGGTGTCGGCGATCCTCCCGTCCTACGGCTACTCCGTCGCGGACGACACCCCGTTCGCCAACCAGATCTTCGACCCCGCGGCCGTGGACCACTACTACTTCGGCTCCGCGGAGACGCGCGAGGCGTTCTGGCGCTACCACAGCAACACGAACTACTCGGTGGTCGACGACGAGGTGATCCGCGACCTCTACCGCCGGACGTACGACGACGAGGTGCACGGCGTCGAGCGTCTGCACTTCGTCAACCTGACCAGGGTCGCCGGCGTGCGGCGCGCCGGCGCCGAGACCCGCGTGACCCTGCGCTCCGGCCCCGACGGCGAGGAGCGCGAGCTGGAGGTGGACGCGCTCGTCTGCGCGACCGGCTACAGCTCGATGGAGCCCACCACCCTGCTGCGCGACCTCGAGCGGCACTGCCTGCGCGACGAGGCGGGCCGCTATCGGATGCAGCGCGACTACCGCATCGCCACCGCCCCGGAGCTGGCGTGCGGCGTCTACCTGCAGGGCGGCACCGAGCACACCCACGGGCTGAGCTCCTCGCTGCTGTCCAACGTCGCCGTGCGCAGCGGCGAGATCGCCGACTCGATCGTCGCCCGGGGGCTGGAGCAGGACGCTCAGCGCACCCTGCTCAGCGAGGCCGGGGTCGGCATCAGCTGACCGGGACACCCGGCGCCGTCACGGGGAGAGGAGATTGTTGGATGAGGACTCTGACCAAGGACCGGTGGATACGCCGCTTCCGGGACGGCGACGGGTGCACCACGAAACTCGTCTGCTTCCCGCACGCCGGCGGCTGGGCGAGCGCGTACCGCACCTGGCCATCGGGCCTGCCGGCGGACGTCGGCGTGCTCGGCGTCCGCTACCCGGGCCGCGAGGACCGGGCCGGTGAGCCGTTCCCGTCCACTCTGGAGGCGCTGGCGGACGACCTGGCCGAGGCGCTGGAGCCGGTCGGGGAGCGGTTGGTGTTCTTCGGCCACAGCATGGGCGCCTCGGTGGCGCACGAGGTGGCCGTCCGCCTGCACCAGCGGGGGCGTCCACCGGCCGCGCTGTGCGTGTCCGCGCGGCTGCCCCCGCGGTCGCTGGCGCACCAGCCGCGCTTCGGGGGCACCGACGACGAGATCATCGCGGAGATCGTGCGGCAGGACGACAGCCGTACCGAGGTCTTCGCCGACCTCGACCTGCGCGCCTTCGCCCTGCCGGCGATCCGCGCGGACCTCGAGCTGGTCAACGAGTACCGCGGCGGGCGCGGGCCCGCGCTGGACTGCCCGGTGTTCGGCTACGTGGGCACCGACGACCCCGCGATCAGCCGGGACCAGATGCGCGGGTGGGCGGACGTCAGCCGCGGCTCCTTCCGGCTCCGCGTCTTTCCCGGCGGGCACTTCTACCTCAGGGACGAGGAGAGCAGGCTGCTGGCCGCCATGGCGCAGGACTGGAGTCCGGGGGGCCGGTATGCCACCTCGCGGTGAGGGCGGCGGCGCGATGGTCGTCGACGACGCCGGCCGGGAATATCTCGACCTGCTCGGCGGGATCGGGGCGAACGTGCTGGGCCATGCCCACCCGGCGGTCGCGGCGGCGGTGTCCGCGCAGGGCGCCGCCGCCCGGCCCGGCCCGGACAGCGCCGCGGCGGGGCCGGCTGCCCTGCTCGGCGAGCTGTTGCTGGCCCTGACCGGTCCCGGGCGGGTGTTGTTCACCGGCTCGGGCGGGCAGGCGTACGAGACGGCGCTCCGGGTCTCCCGACGCACCGGACGCGGCGAGGTGGTGACGGCGGCCGGGAGCTTCCCGGACGCCCCGGGGATGACCGGTCGGCCGGTCACCCAGGTCCCCTTCGGCGATGTCGCGGCGTTGCGCGCCGCGGTCGGTGGCGCCACCGCCGCGGTGGTCCTGGAGCCGATCCAGGGCGCGTACGGCGTGGTGGTGCCGCCCGCCGGCTACCTGACGGCGGCCCGCGAGATCTGTACGGCCGCCGGCGCGCTGCTGGTGCTCGACGAGGCCCGCACCGGTCTCGGGCGGACCGGGTACTGGTTCCACCATCAGAGCGAGGGTGCCGAGCCGGACCTGCTCACCCTGGCCGGCGGACTGGGCGGCGACCGGCCGCTGGGCGCCTGCCTGGCGTTCGGGGCGGCGGCCGAGCTGCTGACCCCGGACGTCCCGGCGGCGGCGGCCGGGGGTGACCCGCTCGGGTGCGCGGCCGGGCTCGCGGTGATCCGCACCATCGCCGGCAAAGGGCTGCTCGACCACGTCAGGCGGGTCGGCGACCGGCTGCGCGGCGGCATCGAGGCCTTGGCGCACCCGCTGATCGCCGGGGTGCGCGGCGCCGGTCTGCTGCTCGGCATCGTGCTGACCGAACCGGTCGCCGCGCCGGTGACGGTCCGGCTGCGCGCGGCCGGGTTCCTCGTCGAGGCGGTCCAGCCCGCCGTGCTCCGGCTGGCGCCGCCGCTGATCCTCACCGCGGCCCAGGCCGATGCCTTCGTCGCCGCGCTTCCCCCGGCGCTGGGCGACGTCCCGGAGGCGCCCCGTGTCCGGGTGCTGGTGCGCGACGCGGCCTGACCGGCTGCCCGCGCGTCCCGGCCGGTGGCGCCGGCCCGGTGTCCCGCAGCAGATCCGGGCCGCGGGACACCGGTGCGGTGCCTGCCTCACAGGCTGCGGGCGGTGATGTCACCGTGGTTGGTGGTCGCGTGGATGGTCAGGGCGGTGGTCCCGTCGGCGTTCTTGAGCGCGTTGTGGATCCGGCCGTACCTGGTGCCGGCGTCCAGGGACGCGGAGACGTCGCGGGCGGCGCCGACCGAGATGTCGCCCTGCTCGGTGCGCAGGGTGACGGTGCCGCTCATGGCCTCGGCGATGTGCAGATCGCCCTTGCGGGTGGTGAGCTCGGCAGGACCGGTGAGGCGGCCGACCGAGACGTCGCCGGACTGCAGGGTCAGGCGGGCACTGGCGGTCTCGTCGAGCTTGACCGAGCCGTGCGCGCCCTCGAAGGCGACGTCGCCGAGCCGCCCGACGCCGCGGAACTCGGCGCTGGCCGTCCTGGCCTCGACCCGGGAGCCGGCCGGCAGCTGGACCGTCACCTCGACGGACCCGGGGTTGCCGAGGGCCCGCCTCGCCGCCTCGCCGGCCTCGATCCGCAGCACGCCGTCACCGAAGGCGACGTCGACGGACTCCGCGGCCTTGACGTCGCGGCTCTTGGCGGCGTCCGCGGGCCGGACCTCGACCGTGGTGTCGGCGCGGTCCGCGGCGATGAACTGGATGCGTCCCGCGGGGATGTCGAGGACGGCGGAGACGGGGGCGGGGGTGGGGAAGTTCTGCATCGGAGGCTCCTTCGATCGCTTGTTTCTGACAACGGAAACGCTACGTTGTGTTCGCGGATTCGGCAACATTGTCGTTGCGTTCAGCACGGAAGTTCGCAGTTCAGAGCCCTTGTTTCATTGCAATGGCTACGAAACTAACGCAACGGACCTGCGAGAGATCGTTGCAATGAAGGGAGGTGAACGCTATGGTGGGCGCAGGTGCAACCACGGGACGTCAAGGAGGCCGCGATGCCGGGAGGCAGGCTCACGCAGCAGGAACGCCAGCAGATCACCCTGGGGCTGGCCGACGGCCTCTCCTACGCGGAGATCGCCCGGCGCCTCGACCGTCCGACCTCCACCGTCACCCGTGAGGTCATGCGCAACGGCGGCCCCAACGCCTACCGCGCGGACCTCGCCCACCACGCCACCGAGCACCGCGCCCGCCGCCGCCGCAAGGCCACGCCCGGGCACTCCGGCACGCACCCGCAGCCGCACGGGCGCGACGCCGAGGCGGTGCGTGAGTACGAGGCCACCTTCGCCACCGTGTTCATGGAGCAGGGACTGCCCAAGATGACGGCCCGCACGCTGGCCGGCCTCTACACCACCGACAGCGGCAGCCTCACCGCCAGCGAGCTCTCGGCACGCCTACAGATCAGCCCGGCGTCGGTCTCCAAGGCGATCGCGTTCCTGGAGAACCAGGGCCTGGTCCGCCGGGAGCGCGACGAGCGGCGCCGGGAACGCTATGTGGTCGACGACGACGTCCTGTACCAGTCCATGATGGCCAGCGCCCGGGCGACCGCCCATCTCGGTGAGATCGCCCGGCAGGGCGTGGGCGTCCTCGGCCCCGGCACCCCGGCCGCCGCCCGGCTGGAGAACATCTCCCGCTTCGTCGAGTTCGTCTCCGAGAGCATCGCCCGTGCCGCCGGTCAGGCCCGCGACATCCTGCACAGCAAGCTGGAGGCGACCCCGCGGAGCGAGACCTGAGAGGTCGTCCGGCGGCCGGCAGGCAGCCCCGGAGACCGGCAGCACCCGGGCCGGCGCGCCCGGCGGCCCGGGTCCGCGCGAGCTCAGCCGAGCGCGGTCGGGACCAGGGCGAGCCGGCGCCGGATCTCCGCCAGGACGGCGGCGCGGTGGGTGGCCACGAAGAAGTGGCCGCCCGGGTAGGTCAAGCACGCGAAGCCTCCGAGGGTGTGGCCGTCCCAGGCGGCTGCCTCGGCGGCGCTCACCACGGGGTCGTCCCGGCCGGTGAACACGGTGATCGGGCAGCGCAGCGGCGTGCCCGGGGTGACCGGGTAGGTCTCCACCGCGCGGTAGTCGGCGCGCAGCGCGGGCAGCGCCATGGCCCGCACGTCCGGATCCTCCAGCGCGTCGGCGACGCCGGTGTCGGCATCGAGTTGCCGCACGTGGGCGATGAGCCCGTCGTCGGTGAGCCGGTGGACCGCCTCCGTCCGGCCCCGCGACGGAGCCCGCCGGCCGGACGCGAACAGGTGGGTCAGCGGGTGGCCGGCGCGCTCCAGCAGGATCGCGGTCTCGTAGCCCACCAAGGCGCCCATGCTGTGCCCGAACAGGGCGACCGGCTGGGGGCCGAGGGCGGCCACCTGCCCGGCCACCGCCTCCGCGAGGGCGGCCACGCTGCTGACCTGCGGTTCGCCGTGCCGGTCCTGGCGCCCGGGATACTGCACGGCCACGACGTCGACGGAGCCGGCCAGCGCCGCCGAGACCGGGTGGAAGAAGCTGGCCGAACCGCCCGCGTGCGGCAGGCAGACGAGCGTGACGCCCGTGTGCGGCCCGGGGTGGAACCGCCGGAACCAGCGCGGGTCGGGCGCGGTCACGCCGACCACCGGGCCCGCGGCCGGAAGCTGAAGGTGACGTCGGAACTCACAAGGAACCTCCTGGAGCGGCGGCGGTGCCGGCCGGCGGCACCCCCTGTGGACAGTGGTCCACCACGAGGACCGCCACCGTCTGATCCTGCATGCCAGCCACATTAGGGTCGGTGTCGGCGCCCGGGGACCCCTTTCGTCCGTGGTGGCGCGAGGTCCGGGGTACCTCGTAGGGGTTCGGCGACGGGCGACCCCCGCGCGGGCCGCGGGCCGGCGACGCTCCGTAATCTTCGCCGCGGCGCAATCGGTTGAATGGTCAGTCGGGCACTGGACTAAAGGTGCGGTTCGGTGAGCGGCCTAGCGGTGGCCGAGGATGGCTTCGTAACCTCAGAAAGACACACATACGGGGGAGTGCAGTGTGGACTGGTCACCGAAGCATGGGCAAACGTGGTGAATCGCGACGTGGCGGCCACGGACACGGGGTGAACATGGCCACCCCATCCAGGCGAATACGTCCTGGTGTCCCGAAGTAGGCGGGCCGATGGAATTCCGTGTGCTCGGTCCGCTCGAGGCGGTCGATGACGACGGGCGGCGCCTCGACCTGGGCGGCCATCGTCAGCAGATCGTGCTCGCCAGCCTGACGCTCGAACCGGGCCGGGTGGTCTCGGTCGGCAGGCTGGTCACCGCGGTCTACGGCGAACGGCCGCCCAACAGTGCACGGGCCCAGGTGCAGATCTGTGTCTCGGCCCTGCGCCGGCTGCTGGCCGCCAACGGGCGGCCGGAGGCGATCGTCACCCGCACCCAGGGATACGCGCTGGAGGTGCCCGACGACGAGGTCGATTTGCAGCGCTACGAGTCGCTGCTGACCCGGGCGGGCGCGGCCAGCGACAAGGACGAGGCCGTGCGCCTCTACCGTGAGGCGCTGCGGATGTGGCGCGGCGTGCCGCTGGAGGGACTGGAGAGCGATCCGCTGCGGGCGGCCGCCGACCGGCTCGTCGAGCGCCGGCTCACCGCCACCGAGGAGTGCATCGACCTCGAGCTCGGCCTGGGCCGGCACGGTGACCTGATCGCCGAGCTGACCGGTCTGGTCGCCGCCCATCCGCTGCGCGAGCGGCTGCGCGGTCAGCTGATGCTCGCGCTCTACCGGTCCGGCCGGCAGGCCGAGGCGCTGGAGTGCTACCGCTCGGCCCGCCGGATCCTGATCGAGGAACTCGGCCTGGAGCCAAGCGACCGGCTGCAGCAGCTGGAGAACTCCATCCTCAGCTCCGACGCCGGGCTGAGCCTGCCGACCACCCGCGAGACGGTCGAGGCCGGGGTGATCGTCGTGGCCGAACCGGTCGCCATCCCGCCGCTCCCGCCCCCGCTCCCGCCGCCGCTCCCCGAACCGGTGCCGCCCGCCGGCGACGCGTCCGGCCTGCCGGGCACCGGCGGCGGGCCCAGCATGCTGCCCACCGACATCGCCGACTTCACCGGGCGTGCCGAGCAGATCGAGGAGATCCAGGCCTGGTTCGCCGAGGCCGCGGACAACCCGGCCCGGCTGGCGGTGCCGATCGTCGTGGTCGCCGGCAAACCCGGCATCGGCAAGACGTCGCTGAGCGTGCACGTCGCGCACCGGCTCGCCTGGCGGTACCCCGACGGCCAGCTCTTCGCCGACCTGCACGGAGGCGCGTCCCGGCAGGCCAGCCCCACCCAGGTGCTGGAACGGTTCCTGCGCACCCTCGGCGTGCCCGGCAACAAGATCCCGGACGGGCTGGAGGAACGCGCGGAGATGTACCGCGACCTGCTCTCCGACCGGCGCATCCTGATCGTGCTGGACAACGCCGGCAGCGAGACGCAGCTGTTGCCGCTGCTGCCCGGCAACCCCAGCGCCGCGGTGCTGGTGACCAGCCGCCGACGCCTGGCCGGACTGCCCGGCGCCGAGCACATCGAGGTCGACGTCTTCGACTCCGCGCAGTCCATCGCGCTGTTGTCGCGCATCGCCGGCGGCGACCGGGTGCAGTCGGAGACCGACGCGGCCGCCGAGCTGGCCGAGCTCTGCGGGCAGTTGCCGCTGGCGCTGCGCATCGCCGGTGCCCGGCTGTCGGCGCGCCCGCACTGGACGGTCGAGCAGCTGGCCAGCCGGCTGGAGAACGAGTCGCGCCGGCTCGACGAACTCAAGCACGGCGCCCTCGGGATCCGGGTGAGCATCTCGCACACCTACGACAACATGGAGGAGAAGGCCCGCCGGCTGTTCCGCCTGCTCGCCCTGCTCAACTTCCCGGTCTTCGGCGGCTGGGTCAGCGCCGCGCTGCTCGACCAGCCGCTGGTCGACGCGCAGGACCTGCTCGACGAACTGGTCGACGCGCAGCTGGTGGAGATCACCGGCACCGAGGGCGGCCTGCGTACCCAGTACCGCTTCCACGACCTCATCCGGGTCTTCGCCCGCGAGCGGCTGGCCGTGGAGGAGGCCGCCGCCGAGCGTGGCGCCGCGTTGTCGCGGGTGCTCAGCGCGCTGCTCTTCCTCGCCGAGCAGGCGCACGGGAAGCTGCACGGCGAGGACACCCCGCAGGTGCACAGTCAGGCCGAGCGGTGGGCGTTCTCCCCGAAGGTGGTCGCGCGGGTCCTCCGTGATCCGATGGACTGGCTGGAGCGCGAGCGCCTGACCCTGGTCGCCGGCGTGCGCCAAGCGATGAAGGTCGGCCTGGTCGAGGTCTGCTGGGACCTCGCCTTCACCGCTGTCACGCTCTTCGAGTCCCGGATCTATCTCGACGACTGGCGCGAGACGCACCGGGTGGCCCTCGCCGCGTGCCGGGCGGCCGGCGACCGGCGCGGCGAGGCGGTGATGCTCTACAGCACCGGGTCGCTGGGCATCGTCGAGAAGCGGTTCGACGAGGCCCGGGCCAGCCTCGAGCAGTCCGAGCTGCTGTTCACCCAGCTCGGCGCCGAGCACGGTGCCGCCCTGGTCAGCCGGCACCTGGCCTATCTGGACCGGATCGCCAGCGAGTTTGACAGCGCGACCCGCCGCTACGGGAAGGCGCTGCGGGTGCTGCGCGCCGCTGGTGATCTGACCGCGGCGGCGTACGTGCTGAACAGCATGGCGCAGGTGGCGTTGGAGGACGGCAACCCGGACGAGGCCAAGCGCATCCTGCCGGAGGCGCTGGAGCTGAGCCGGCGGGCCGGCAGCCGGCGCATCGAGGCGCAGGTGCTGCACCGGCTGGCCGACGCGCACCTGACCGCCGGGGACCACGCCGCGGCCGTGACGGCATTCGAGGAGACCCTGGTAGTGGTCCGCGAACTGGCTGATCCGATCGGCCAGGCGTACGCGTTGCACGGGCTCGGCCTGGCCCACCTGCGCGCCGGTGACCAGGAGCAGGCGAGGACCGCGCTCAACGAGGCGCGGACGCTGGCGGCCGGCACCGGCGAGCGGATGATCGAGGCGCGGGTCGAGCGGAGCCTGGGCGAGTTGGTGCTGACCATCGGCAAGGCGCCGCAGGCGGTGGTGCACCTGCACCGGGCGCTGGGCCTGTTTCGCACCATCCAGGCGCCGGTCTTCGAGGCCAAGGTCCTGACCCTGCTCAGCGAGGCGTACGCCGCCGCGGGCGGGGGCGACCAGCTGTTCGCCGACCCGCCGGCGGCCGACGCGCCGGCCGCACCGGCCGGGAAGGCCTGACCGCGACGAGGCCGTGGCACTGTCGCACGGCGCGACACCGCATTCGCGGTCCACCGTGGTGCACGAGGTCAGCTCTGCCCTGACCACGTAGTCCGGGCTGGCCGCGGCGCGCCCTCCGCCGCGCCGGCGGGCACCCCATCGGGCCGCGGCGCGGGCAACCGGGGGCCGGACCCCTGCGTGATGGCCCGCGCCCCGCGAAAGCCGGCCCTTTCCGCGACTGCGAACCCGGGAACAACCATTCCTGAGCCAGCCTGTTCCCCTGCATTATCGGGCCGGAGAGGGGTAGGGCCGAACCGGTTCCGGTGCGAGATGATCGGATACGAAATAACGGACGACAGGCGTATGGCCTGTCGTCCGTCGACTTGCTATAGCGGCCGTCCGGCAAAACGATCCGCATTTATGGCTTTGAATGCGCTTGGTGTGCTTCCGATCAGGTCCAGGGCCAGGTGTCGGCGTTCGCCGAGGCGTCGGTGGAGGAGGTCCAGGGCCAGGTGTCGTCGTCGGCCGCGGCGTCGGCGGGGGAGGTCCAGGGCCAGGTGTCCTCCGTGGTGGACGCGACGACCGTGCTGCCCGCGGCGTGCGTGGCGTCGTCGGCCAGGGCGACGGAGGCGCCGGTCAGGGCGAGCGCGGTTCCGAAAACGGCGGCGACGGCGACGGTGACGATGCGGGCGACAGACGAGCGCATGGTGGAACTCCGTTTCAGATGGGATTTCCCGGCTGCCCCGACGTTTGCTCGGCAGCGGTTCTGGAAATGAAGTTATGGCCCGTGCCCATTGAGGGGTTATCGAAATCCTTTCGGGTGCGCGATGGCGGTGACGATAGCCATTCAAATGCGAGGCGATAGCGGCCTGTTGAATGATCGCCTCAAGCAGGCGCCCGTGCAGTCGCGGACCAATGGGAACGAGAATTCGATGAACATCACCACGCAAGCCCTTGATGTCGTGTACGGTCGGCCCGCCGCCGGCATCCCGGCGCGGCTGGAACGGCGAGCGCCGGACGGCTGGGAGCTGATCGCGGGTGCGACCACCGACAACGACGGTCACATCCTGGACTGGGCCATGAAGCGGCTCGACCAAGGTGACTACCGCATCGTCTTCGACAGCGGCTCCTACTTCGCCAGCCTCGGCGTCGGCGTGGTCTATCCCGAGATCGCCGTGGCCTTCGCGCTGCTCGACGAAACGGACGCCTGCCAAATCCAGGTGCAGCTCGCGCCGTACTCGTTCTCCACGTTTTTCGGCGCCCGCAGCTGACCCATCCATCGGGGGCGCACCTCGCGCCAATGTGATGAACGCGCCACGGTGACAATCACGCCGCGGCGATGACCAAGGAGGACACGCCGTGCATTCTTTTCATGATGCGGTGACGCGCTATCGGCCGGCACCCCAGGCTTTGCTGCCGGACCGCACCTGGCCGGACCGCACCATCACGGCGGCCCCCCGGTGGCTCTCGACCGACCTGCGCGACGGCAACCAGTCGCTGGTCAACCCGATGAGCCCGGCGCGCAAGCTGAGCATGTTCCGGATGTTGGTGGAGATGGGCTACCGGGAGATCGAGGTCGGTTTCCCGGTGGCCAGCAAGGACGACCACGACTTCCTGCGCCTGCTCATCGAGAAGGACCTGATCCCCGAGGACGTCCGGATCACCGTGCTGGTGCAGGCCCGCGACGAACTGATCCGGCGCACCGTGCAGAGCCTGGCCGGCGCGCCCCGCGCCACCGTGCACCTCTACAACGCGACCTCACCGCAGTTCCGCCGGGTGGTGCTGGGTGTGGACCGCGACGGGTGCAAGCAGCTCGCGGTGCACGGCACCCAGCTGCTGATGAAGTACGCCGAGGAGAGCCTCGCCGACTGCGACCTGGGCTACCAGTACTCGCCGGAGCTGTTCAACGACACCGAGGCGGACTTCTCGCTGGAGGTCTGCGAGGCGGTGATGGACGTGTGGCAGCCGGGGCCCGGCCGGCCGATCATCCTGAACTTCCCCACCACCGTCGAGCGCACCATGCCCAACGTGTTCGCCGACCGGATCGAGTGGATGGACCGCAACCTGAGCCGGCGCCAGCACCTGTGCCTGTCGGTGCACCCGCACAACGACCGGGGCACCGGGGTGGCCACCGCCGAGATGGCCGTGCTGGCCGGCGCCGAGCGCGTCGAGGGCTGCCTGTTCGGCAACGGTGAACGGGCCGGCAACGTCGACCTGGTGACGCTCGGGCTCAACCTGTTCAGCCAGGGCGTCGACCCGAACATCGACTTCTCCGACCTGGGCCGGATCCGGCGCACCGTCGAGCACTGCACCGACCTGCCGGTGCACCCCCGGCACCCGTACGGCGGGGATCTGGTCTACACCGCGTTCTCCGGATCGCACCAGGACGCCATCAACAAGGGGTTCGCCGAGCAGAGCCGGGTGGCGGCCGAGGCCGGCATCCCGGTGGACGAGGCCGCCTGGGACATCCCGTATCTGCCGATCGACCCGCAGGACGTGGGCCGCGCCTACGAGAGCGTGGTGCGGATCAACAGCCAGTCCGGCAAGGGCGGGGTGGCGTACGTGCTGAGCACCCGCCTCGGGTTGCACCCGCCGCGGGAGCTGCAGATGGAGTTCACCGGCCTGGTGCAGTCCTGTGCCGACGCCGAGGGCGGCGAGATCGAACCGGAGCGGGTGTGCACGCTGTTCCGTGACGAGTACGTGTCGCAGCCGCTGATGGCGGTGCCGCTGTCGTTCGCCCACCCGGTGCCCGCGTACCTGCACATCGACGGCGCCGCGTTCACCGTCGGCGGGCAGCGCACCGACGAGCTGGAGCGGATCTCGCAGTCGCTGGCCCGCTGGGGCGTCGAGGTGCGCGCGGTGCACCGCACCGGCACCGGCCTGGCCGAGTCCACCGGTCTGGCGGTCTACGCGGAGCTGCGCGTCGGCGAGGAGACGCTGTGGGGCACCGGCGTCGAGGCCGACCTGCCGGCGGCCATCTCGGCCGCGGTGCGCTCGGCGCTGGCCCGCGTCGGCCGGACCACGCCGACTCCGGCACAGGTCGCGGCGCAGGCCCAGGACCAGGCACGGGCAGCGTTGCGGACGGCCGCTGTCGCGCCCCGCTATGCCCGCGCCGGGTGACGGAACCCCAGGGATAGCGCGGTGATAGGGGCAGGGGAGCGACCGTCCGTAGCGTCTTGGGTACCGGCCGGTCAGGAGTGGTCAGCCGGAGCCGCGATCGTAAGGGAAGGAAGATCATGAAATTGGTGGAGCGTGAGAAGGCGATCGCCACGCTGGACGGTCTGCTCGCCGCGGCTGTGTCCGGCAAGGGGCGGATCGCCGTCATCGCGGGCGCGGTGGCGTCCGGCAAGACCGAACTGTTGAATACGTACGCCGACCGGGCGGTCGAGCGCGACGCCTTGGCGATCACCGCGATCGGCTCGGACGCCGAACGCGACCTGCCGCTGGGCGTGATCAGCCAGCTACTGCTGGACGCGCCGCTGGTCCCCAAGGAGCAGCAGCGCGCGATGAACCTGCTCTACGAGGGGGTGCGTGCCGACGAGGGCGACAACCAGATCGACCCGCAGACCGTGCACGCCCTCTGCACCATCCTGCTGGAGCTGTCGCAGCGATATCCGCTGGTCATCGCGGTCGACGACATCGACCGCGCCGACCACGCCTCGATCGTCTGCCTCTCCTACCTGGCCCGGCGGGTGCGCTTCGCGCCGATGCTGATGCTGCTCACCCAGACCGAGCAGGGCCGCCGCGACCAGGTCGGTTTCGAGGTGGAGGCGCTGTGGCGCACCCCGCACGGCTCCCGGATCACGTTGTCCGCGCTGTCCGCCGACGCGGTGTGCGAGCTGGCCACCGACCAGGTCGGCGCCGCCGACGCCGAGCGGTGGGGGCCGGCCTGGCACCACCTCAGCGGCGGCAACCCGCTGCTGCTGCGCGGCCTGCTCGACGACCACTTCGAGGCACCGGTCACCGGCACCTCGCCGGGCAGCGAGCCGCCGGCCGGGGAGAACTTCGCCCGCGCGGTGATCTCGTGCCTGCACCGCAGCAGCGCCCGGGTGCAACGGGTGGCCCAGGGCCTGGCGGTCTGCACCGATCTCACCCTGATCGAGCAGCTCGTCCTGGTCGACGGCGCGCAGGTCAGCCCGGCGGTGCGCACGCTGACCACTGTCGGCCTGCTCTCCGGCGGGGACTTCCGGCACCCGGCCGCCCGGGCGGCGGTCCTGGCCGACCTCGACGACGTGGACCGGATAGACCTGTTCGCCCGGGCCGCGGTGCTCGCCCACCGGGGCGGCGCGTCCAGCGCCGTGGTCGCCGAGCACCTGGTCCACGCCGGCGAGTTCACCGAGGCGTGGGCGGTGCCGGTGCTGGAGGACGCGGCCCGGCAGGCGCTGCGCGAGGGCCGGGTGGCCGCCGCGGTGCGCTACCTGCAGATCGCTCTGCGGGCGTGTACCGACAGCCTGCGCCGGGCGCGGATCACCGCGACGCTGGTGCGCGCCGAGTGGCGGATCAATCCGAGTGCGCCGACCGGGTACCTGCCGGAGCTGGCCGCCGCCCTGCGCGGCGGGCACCTGCGGGGCGTGGACGCGCTGGTGCTGACCAAGGCGTTGCTCTGGCACGGCCAGTTCGCCGACGCCCGGGAGGCCTTCGAGCTGATCGGTGCGCACAGCGGGGAAGCCGACGCGGAGACGCTGGCCGAGCTGGTCATCACCCGGCCGCTGCTGATGGCGACGTACCCGTCGTTCCGGCCACTGGTGCACCCGGGCACGAAGCCACCGGCGGCGATGCCGACGGTGGCGGCCGGTCACCGGCTGGAAGCGGCGACCGCGCTGGCCGGGGTGCTCACCGACGGCCCGTCCGAGCGGGCGATCGCGGTGGCCGAACGGATCCTGCAGCACTCGCGTCTCGACGAGATGAGCCTGGACACCGTGGAGGGAGCGCTGCTGACCCTCACCTACGGTGGCCGCCCGGACAGCGCCGCGACGTGGTGCGACACGTTCATCGAAGAGGCCCGGATGCGGCGGGCGCCGAGCCGCCAGGCCCGGCTGGCCGCCATCCGCGCCGAGATCGCGATGCGCCTGGGCGACCTGACCGGGGCACGGCAGCACGCCACCGACGCGCTGACGGTGATGCCGTCGAGCAGCTGGGGTGTCGCGGTCGGGGGCCCGCTGGCCGTGCTGATCATGGCGGACACCGCGATGGGCGACTTCGGCGCGGTGCGCGACCACCTGGACCAGCCGGTGCCGGAGGAGATGTTCCAGACCCGCTTCGGGCTGCACTACCTCTACGCCCGTGGCCGGTACAGCGCGGCGATCGGCGAGCTGCCGCTGGCCCTGCGCGACTTCAAGCTCTGCGGTCAGCTGGCCGCGCAGTGGGGGCTCGACACGCCTGGCCTGGTGCCGTGGCGGATCGACGCCGCTGAGGCGCTGCTGCGGATGCGGGCCTCCGAGCAGGCCGAGCAGTTGATCGTGGACCAGCTGAACCGCTGCGGCGACGCCGAGCCGAGGGTCCGGGCCATGGGCCTGCGCCTCTACGCCGCCTGCAGCGAGCTGCGGCACCGGCCGATGTACCTGCGTCAGGCCGCCGACCTGCACCACGGCGGTGACGACTACGAGCTGGCCCGCACCCTGGTCGACCTGGCCAAGGCGTTCCAGTCGCTCGGGGAGTCGCGGCGGGTCGGCATGATCGCCCGGCGGGCCCGGATCACCGCCGAGAAGGCGGGCGCGAAGCTGATCCTCAAGGCGCTGGACCGGGAGGCCGGCTGGGAGGAGAGCCAGGCCGCCCAGGAGACGCAGCCGGACAAGGGACTGTCCGTCCTGAGCGAGGCCGAGCGCCGGGTCGCCGCGCTGGCCGCGGCGGGCTACAGCAACCGGGAGATCTCCGAGAAGCTCTACATCACGATCAGTACGGTCGAGCAGCACCTGACCCGGACGTACCGCAAGCTGAACGTGACCCGCCGCAGTGACCTGCCGGTGAGCCTCAGCCCGGAGTACTCCGCCGGCGTCTGAGCGGGCAGAGCGAAGGAAGGCCGCGCCCGACGGGCGCGGCCTTCCTTGCTTTGCACCGGACGGTCCGCCGGCCCGTCGTGCGGATCTGGCGGAACCTGAGCTCGACGACGGACGGCACGGGCGCCACGAGGGCGATGGCGCGCCACGACGGCGATGGCGGTGACCACCAGCCCCTGGGCGGCCAGCCAGCGCCCGCTGAAGCCGGTCAGCCTGCGGCCGTGCAGCTCCGGTCCGGCGACCGCCAGCTGGGCCTCGAAGGTGCCGGCCAGCGGGTCGAAGGTGATGTCGGCGTCCTCGAAGTCGAGCCAGGTGCCGGCCACCGGGAACCAGGCCTTGTAGACCGACTCCTTGGCGCTGAACAGCAACCGGTCCCAGCGCACGTCGGGGTGATCGCGCAGCAGCCTGTCCAGCCGGTCGCGTTCCTCGGGCAGCGACACGGCCGGCAGCACGCCGTCCATCAGCGGCTCGTTCGGCTCGGCGTCGATGCCCACGGTGGTGATGACGCCGGACTCGGCGAGCACGGCGGCGCGGTATCCGTCGCAGTGGGTGATGCTGCCGACCAGGCCGGCCGGCCACTGCGGTTCGCCGCGCGGGCCGGGCAGCACCGGAGCCGGAGCCCGGCCCAGCCGGGTCATCGCCTGCCGGGCGCACCAGCGGGCGCTGGTGAACTCCCGGCGCCGCTTGTCGACCGCCGGGCGGATGATCTCCTCCTCCTCCGGGAAGAGGAAGGCGTGCGGCCAATCGGTGAAGGTGTCGACCGCGACCGTGCCGGCCGGAAGAATTGCCTCGATCATGGCGTACCCGGAACCGAGGCTCGATGTCCGGGATCCACCGGCGATCGCCGCGGTGCGCTCTCGTCGTCAGTAGGCATGTATGGAAAGTTATCGGCCACCGCCGCGAGTCGGAACGCGCGGCGGTGGTTTCTCGGGCTGTACCGAGACGGTTACGGGACGGCCAGGGTCAGGCTAGGGGGACCGAGGCCGCGCTATTCCGCGATCTTCGTGCGCCGGGTCCAGGCGAACGGGGTCGGCTGGCCCTCCGCCAGCGGGTCCCGCTCGAAGTGCTCGTACCCTGCCAGGTAGGGAACCTTGATCCGGCCGTCCGCGAGTTCCGCGGCGGTGACGACGAATCGGCGCGGAATGTCGGTCGGGCCGCCTTCGAGACTCACCTCCACCGCATCCGCGCCCGGCACGGTCTTGCTCTTCGCGGGATATTCTTGGATGGACATCGGAACCTTCCCTCCCCAGTCGGGTCGAACTCTTCCGCCCTCCAGAATGCGGATCCGGCGACTGCGGAAGAACCCCTACGCACCCCGTCGGTGGCGGCGAATTCCCGACGCGATCCGCCGCGCCGACGCGGCCGTCGCTGCTCGGGCCCGCCGGCGGTGCGACCTTCGCCGTCGATGACGTCACCCCTGGTACTGCGACGGCACTCAGCGGAGTGGGTAGCCTGGGCGTTCGTAGTGGCTGAGGCGGGCTTGGCGCTGGCGTCCGCGGCTGACCGGCGCGCTCCGGGAACGCTGATCGGGACGAGCTGCCCGCTGTCCGCGCGGTCGTCGGGCCGGACGGTCGACCGTGCCGATCAGCGGCGTGCTGTTCGCGCCGCCGGAGGAAGGTGGCGAACGACGGCGTGCAAATTACGTGACAGGTATGTCGTCGTCTCGACGACGCGTCAGAATTTCACATCTGACGCATGTTGGTAAATACTCCCACGTAGCGTCTGCCCCGTGCTGATCACAATCATATTCCTGGCCGTTCCGATGCTTCTACTGCTTTATTTCGTTTTCTTCGCAGTTTACAACTACGCCTACGCGTTCGGCGCGGTGTCCCGGCGACGCCCGCCCACCGTGGCTGCGCGGACCGACGCTGCGGTCGCAGTCGTCATCGTGTCCTTCAACGAGCGCGAGGTGATCGCCGACACCGTGGCGGCGTGCGAACGGTTGTCCTACCAGAACAAGACCGTCATCGTCGGCGACGACTCCAAGGACCCCGGGACAATCGCACTGCTGCGCGGGCTGGCCGCCGAACGCGGCTGCGTCCGGGTGGACGACGTCAGCTATGCCGGCACCGACATCGAGCTGTGGGAGTCCGAGAGTTTCGTCCTCTTCCACCGAGCGGACAACGTCGGATTCAAGGCGGGCAACCTGTCCGCGCTGGAGCGTTATCTGCGGGAGCGGGGCTTCTCGCACATGTACCTCCTGGACGCCGACTGGCGTCCCCAGGCCGACGCGGTGGAGCGCTGCCTTGAAGTGATCGACGCCGATCCCACGATCGGATACGTGCAGACCAAGCGCCTCTACCACTACGGGCGGACCGACCATTTCCAACGCTGCGTGGCCCTCAACGAGGAGGCCTGCTACCTGTCCGACCTTCCAGGCCGGCAACGACTGGGCCACATGATCCTGTTCACCGGCTGTTGCGCCCTGTTCGACCTCCAGGCGCTCTACGCCGTTGGCGGTTTCCAGGCCGGTCACCTCACCGAGGACATCGATCTGTCCAACCGGTTCTACCTGGCCGGCTACCGGGGCGTCTACCTGGAGGGCGTGGCCAACGTGGGCGAGGTGCCACCGAATTACAAGGCCTTTCGTCGCCAGCAGGAACGGTGGGCGATCGGCTCGGCCCGTACCTTCCGGCAATACTTTCTGCCTGTTCTGCGCTCGCGACTCCGCCCGCGCACGAAGCTGAGCCTGCTGCGGCAGAACGCGTACTACACCGCCGCTCTCGGCGTCGAGGCCTCCATGCTGTGGAGCCTGCTCGTCGTCGCCCTCACGACCGTCGGCACCCGGGCGGGGTGGGCAGTGCCCGCTACCGGCGCGACGGCGCGGATCATCGCGTACGCGCTGGCACCGCTGGCCCTGTCGGCGTTGTTCAGCGGCGTCGCGCCACTCGTCGTGACCACGGTGAAGAAGCGTGAATGGATCAATCTGCTCTACATCCCGGCCGCCTGCTGGATCGCTCTGTCCGTGGTACACACCTACGCCGTCGCCAACATCAAGGGTTTCCGGGACACGGCACAGACCTGGTTCGTCACCCCGAAGACCAACCGCCGGAAGGGCACCGTCCCGGTCCGGGCCGCGCGGCGGATGCGGGCGGTCAACCTGGTCACCCTGCTCGCCCTGGCCTCCACCTATCTGGCCGTCTACCGCGACGCGCCGGGACCGGCGGCCCTGGCGATGGTCATTCCGTACGCGTTGCTGTGGGTCCCGTCCATGGTCATCGCCTCGCTCAAGAGCTGACGGCGGCTCGATGCGGGCACGGCCGGGCCAGGTGTGATGTCCAGCCGCGAGGCCGACGCCCTCGGCGCGGACACCTGGTGCAGTGCCCGCGCCGAACCGACCCCGATTCCGGGTACGCCCGGGTCAGGCGAAAACGTCCTGCTGGTAGCGACCCGATTCTTCCAGCGAGCGCAGCCACTGCTCGGCCTGCTCCGGCGTCGACCCGGTGCGCCGCTGGTGCAGCGCCAGCAGTTCCCCACGGACCGCCGGTGCCATCCGGGCGCCGTCGCCGCAGAGGTAGACGTGAGCGTCGCGTTCCAGCAGATCCCACAGCTCGTCGCCGGCCGCGGCCAGAGCGTCCTGGACGTACCGGTGCGGGTGTCCCGGCACGGCCGAGAACGCCAGGTGCAGGTCGGCGACGCCGTCGGCGGCCCACTGCTGCATCTCACCGCGGTACAGCCAGTCGTGCTCGGGGTGCCGGCAACCGTAGAACAGCTTCGCCGGACCACGCTCGGCGAGCAGCGCGCGTTCCTGCAGGAAGCCACGCAGCGGGGCGAAGCCGGTGCCCGGTCCGATCAGGATCATCGGGGTGGCCGGGTCGGCGGGCGGACGGAACGGCGGGGCCGGGACACGCACGTGCCCGAAGAACTGGTCTCCGGGCTGGAGCCGGGCCAGGTACTGCGAGCACATCCCGCGGTAGCGGCCGTTGCCGGTACGCGACGGCCCATCCACCAGCCCGACGGTGACGGTGACCAGCGACGGATCGATCTTCGGCGACGACGAGACGGAGTAGAACCGCGGCTTGATCGTGCCGACCAGCTCCAGGAAGACACCGAACGGGAGCTCGATGGCCGGGAACCGTTCCAGCATGCCGAGAACCGAGACGCGCTTGGCGAACACCTCATCGGCGTACGCCTGACGCGCCTCGTCCGTGTCCGCGGTCCAGGCCGCCAGTTGCCGGGACGTCCACGGGCAACCGGTGTGCTGGGCCAGCGTCGCGATCTGGCCCCGGGTGGCCGGATCCTGTAGCTCGACGAAGTCGGTGAGCAGCAACTGGGCGGTGACCGGCACGTCGATCGGCAGGCCGGTCGGCCGCTCGCCATCCTGGCTCAGCCGTACCACCAGCTCACCGGAGACCCGCAGCGTACGCAGCGCCCAGCCGACCAGTTCCGGGTCGTTCTTGGCATAAACGGCCAGGTGGTCTCCAGCAGCGTAGGAGACACCCGCGGGCAGGCGTACGGTGATCGACTTGACGCCTGCCCGGGGCGTCTCGCTGTTGAAGTTCCAGAGCCCGGCCGGGTCACTGACCAGTTCCTCGACGGAGACCACGGTGATCGGGTACGCCTGCTCGGACACCACCGCCGGCCGCACCTGGTCCTCGCCGAGCACTTCGACCCGGTATCGCGGGCCCGCGGCGCCGGTGGGCGAACTGGCGCCGTATTGCGCGGCGAGCGCCGTCCACAACCTGTCCAGCCAGGCGGTGGCCATGCCGTCGAAGTCGCCGGCCGCGTCGGTCTCACCGCGTTCCACCACCGGCGTGGCACCGGCGGCTTCCAGCTTGGCGGCCACCCGCCGGGGGTACGCCTGATAGGTAGCCCACTGGGTGTTGCCGTTGCCGAGCACCGCGTACCGGACACCGGTCAGGGCGCCGGCCGGGATCGTCAGGTCGTCGAAGTGCTGGGCGTTGTCCGGCGCCTTGCCGTTGTAGCTGGACGTGACGACCGCGAGCAGGCCGTCGGCGGGCAGGTCGCCAGCCAGCTCGTCGAGGGTCTGCACGGTCACGTCGAAGCCGGAGCGCCGGGACCGGTCGGCGAGCTGCTGGGCCAGGTCCTCCGAGGTGCCCAGGTTGGACCCGTACGCCACCCGCATCCGTACCCCGGTGGCCTGGACCTGCGCCGCCTCGGCAGCCGCGGCCTGCGCGGCGGTCGGCGACGCCGCGAGGCGCTCGTGGTCCTGCCGGACCCGTACCCGCAGCCGGAAGCCCTCGGGTTTGATCGTCAGGGTCTGCTTGATCTGGAGCTGGTACCCGGCCGGGTCGGAGATCGCGAAACGCCGCAGGAGCATCGCGAGTGCCAGCCGGGCCTCGGTGAGCGCGAACTGGCGGCCGATGCAGGCCCGTTCACCGTTGCCGAACGGCTTGTAGGCGTGCGGGTGGTGGGTGGCCTTGCGCTCCGGCAGCCACCGGTCGATGTCGAAGGCTTCCGGGTCCGGCCAGGCGGCCGGGTCGGTGTGCAACGGCTTCATCAGCACGGCGATCTTCTGGTGCGCCGGGATCTCGTACTTGCCGGCGAGCGTGGTGGCCTTCCGCGACGCGAGACCGATGCCCGGGATCGGCGAGAGCAGCCGCAGTGTCTCGTCGAGGATCCGGGGAATCACGTCCAGCTTCATGATGGTCTCGTACGTCGGCACGGTGTCGCCCGGCAGCATCCGGTCCACTTCGGCGTAGGCCTGGGCCAGCACGTGCGGGTTGCGCAGCAGCAGGTGCAGCGCGAACGACAGGGTGCCGCTGGTGGTCTCGTGGCCGGCGATGAGGAAGGTGAGAACCTGGTTGCGGATGTTCTCATCGGACAGGGCCTCACCGGTGACCGGGTCGGTGGCGTCCAGCATGAGCCCGAGCAGGTCATTGGCTTTCTCCCCGCTGGCACGCCGGACGCGGATCACCTCGTCGACAGTTTCCTGCATGACGGCGATGTCGGCCCGGTAGGCGGCGTCCGCCCGGCGCTTGAGACCGGTGACCACCGGCAGTTGCCGCGTCCGGTTCATCGCCTCGGTGAGCGCGTTGCCCATCGCCTGCAGGAACGGGTGCAACTCGGGCTTGTCGAAGGACTTGAACGCCTGCCCGAACCCGGCGAGCGTGATGGTGTCGAGCGCCAGCCGCGTCATGTCGTCGCTGACGTCCACCTCGCCGCGCGCTTCCCACGCTCGCACGAGGTCCGTCGCCACCTCGAGCATCTGCGGGAAGTACGCCTTCATCGACCGCTGGCTGAAGGCCGGCAGCAGAATCCGGTGCGCCTGGCCCCACACCTCCTCTTCCCCGCGCGCGGTGAACAGCCCGTCACCGGCGAAGTCGCGGACGTGCGCCAGCGGGGGGTCGATCGGCTTGTAGAAGCGCGACTCGTCACAGACCTCGGCGACCAGGTCCGGGTCGTAGACGAAGATGACGTGCCGGCCGGCCAGGTTCAGCTTGAACAGGCCGCCGGGATTCTGTGCGGCGAGGTCGGCGAAGAACCGATGTGTGCCCTCCACCGGCACCTGCAGTCCATTGCCGACGATCGGCAGCCCGCGTGGGGTGGGAATCGCGGCGCTCACAAGGGGCCTCCTCAGCCGTACGGTGTGGCTGGGAACCTTACGGCGCGGTGCGGGGGCCGGAAAGCCAGATGATCAGCGTTTGACCAAGGACACAATTCTGGAAGCTGGTCCATCGATTGTGGATACCGACGGAATCGGCGCGCTCACCATGCGCAACCCGCTGCTGAGCTGGGTGTCGGCCCAAGTCGCGTCGGCTGTCATGCAATTTTTGTAATCCGGTACTTGCCCACCGTAATTTGGTTCGGTAAGACTTTCCCGTCGAGCTTCGCGCCATTCTGGGGCCGGCGGCGCGCCGAGGTCACCGCCTCCACGGACGTGCTCCGCAGGTCGCTCTTGACGCTCCTCGACCTTGTCCGCTGTCCGCAG
>NZ_BOMW01000088.1 GCF_016862395.1 Actinoplanes siamensis
CTCTGGCCGAGGTTGCCGTGGGCGATGTCGTGCGCGGTCTGGGCCAGGCCGCCGCCGAGCGCCAGGCTCTGGCCGGTCTGCGACAGGCCGCCGTGTGCCAGGTTGTGCGCCGTCTGCGCCAGGCCCTGGCCGACCAGCTGGCTGCTGTCGTCCTGGGCGAAGCCGTGCTGGAACCACTGGCGGCTGCTGTCCGGGCCGAGGCTCTGCTGGAACTGGTGGCCGTCGCGGTCCAGGTCGAACGACGACGGCCGGCCCAGTAGGTCGGTGCCGACCGGGCTGGACATGTACAGCCCGCTGGCATGGCCCAGCACGTGCTGGCCCAGGCCGATGTGAGCGGGGTCGGTGCACGGAATGATGGAGGTGCCGGCCACTCGCGAGGAGGTGTCCGCGAGGGCGGGCGCACCTCCCAGCATGAGGAGCCCACCGGCGATCACTCCAGCTCCGGCGTACCACAACTTACGCAATTATCTCTCCAGACCACTTCGGACGATGGGTTGGCGGGGGGATTTCCACCAACTCGGACGAATGGTGTCGGATTGGGCAACGGGCGGCCCCGCGAGGCGGTAACGGCTCACTACGATTCGTAAACGTGAGCACGGTTCCCCGCGCAACTGGCGACACCCGCCCCCACCTGGTGGTCTGTGGTGCTGACGCACTGGTCTGGACCCTGGCCGAAGAATTGGCGAATTCTCGACACCGGATCAGGCTGACCGTGATCACTCCGCATCGGATGCGATCCGACGTGCCCGACCTGAAGGTGCTCGAGGAGCGCGGCGTCGAGCTGCGCCAGGCCGACCGGCTGGACGAGCGCGCGTTCCGGGACGCTGGGTTGGCCGGCGCCACAGCGCTCGCCCTGGTGATGCCGGACGACATGGTCAACCTGCACGCCGCCCTCTGCGCCCGGGAAGTCGAGGAGAAGCTGCGGGTCGTGGTGCGGATGTTCAACACCGGGCTGGCGGGCAGCGTGAGCCGGATCTTCCCGGACCACGTGGTGCTCTCCGACGCGGAGATGGCGGCGCCGGCCTTCGTGGCGGCGGCGCTCGGGGAGGTCGCTCCCACCCATTTCCGGCACAGCGACCGTACGCTCTATGTCGCCCACCGCGCCGACGTGCCGGACCGGCGGGTGATGCTGACCCTGGCCACCGACGCCGGAGGCGAGGTGGCGGTGTTGCCGGAGGAGCCGTCCCCGGAGGACGCCAGGCCCGGCGATCTCGTGCTGGCCCAGGCCGTCGGCGGCTCGGCGGAGGGCGACGTGACCCGCCGCATGCTGGTCCGGGGCGCGCGCCGGAGGCGCCCGCTGGCCGCGTTCGGACGGGCCCTGCGGGCCGCGCTGAGCCGCAAGCTCGGCGTCGCGGTGCTGATCACGCTGGTCGTCACGGTGCTGGCCGGCGCGGTGCTGAACGCGTGGGACGGCACCGATCACAACCTCTGGCAGTCGATCTACGTCACGTTGATGACCGCGGTCGGCTCGTCCGATGTGGAGGAGCAGCGCAACGCGGTGGCCCAGGCCGCGCAACTGGTGCTGACCGTCGCCGGACTGGCACTGCTGCCGCTGATCACCGCGGCCGTGGTGGACGGCATGGTGAACGCGCGGCTGGCGCTCGGCCAGGGCCGGCCGGCCGGGGTGCTGCGCGACCACATCGTGCTGGTCGGCCTGGGCAACGTCGGCACCCAGGTGCTGCGCCGGCTGCACGACCTCGGCGTCCGGGTGGTCGCGATCGACCGGCACGCCGAGGCCCGCGGGGTGAAGTCCGCCCAGAAACGCGGAATCCCGGTCATCGTCGGGGACGCCTCGCGCGAGGAGACGCTGCGGGCGGCCTCCATCGCGACCTGCCGCGCGCTGGTCGTGGTGTCCACGAACGACCCGGTGAACCTGCAGGCCGCGCTGCACGCCCGGGGCATCCGCGAGGACCTGCGGGTGGTGCTGCGGCTCTTCGACGACGACTTCGCCCAGCGGATCGGCTCCGCGTTCGACATCAGCACGTCGCGCAGCGTGTCGCGGCTGTGCGCGCCGGTGTTCGCGGCCGCCCTGCTGGAGCGCAACGTGCACGCGAGCATCCCGGTCGACAGGCATGTGCTGCTGGTCGGCACGGTCACCGTGCGGGACGGATCGCCCCTGGACGGTGCGCCGCTCAGCGAGGTGGAAGAGGCGGCGCAGGCCCGCGTGCTGGGGATGTCGTCAGCCGATCAGGAGTGGACCGACTGGCGCCCGGACCCGCGGCGGGTCCTCTCCCGCGGCGACCGGATCCTGGTGGTCGCCCGCCAGCGGGCCCTGCGCGCCCTCGTCGAGTTGTCCAAACCCTGAGGGCCGTCCCGCCGATCGCCGGGCGACTCCTAGACCAGCTCCTCCGCGTCGACACCGAGCACGGCCTGCTCGTCCGGCTTGTTGACCAGAACCTCGGTCAGATACGACTGCACGGCCGGGCCCATCCCCACGTCCTTGCCGGCCCGCTCGGAGAGCAGCCACTTGTGCTGGATGATCTGCGAGAAGATCTCCTGCGGCTCCAGTTTCCGGCGCAGGTGGGCCGGGACGGCGCGGACCACCGGCTCGAAGACCTCGGTCAGCCAGCGGTGCGCGGCCTGCTGCTCGTCGGTCAGCGCGCTCTCCGCCCGGTACGCGTCCAGGTCGTTGAGCAGTTGGCGGGCCTGGTTCTCCTCGGCGTCCAGGCCGGTCAGGCGCATCAGCCGGCGGGTGTGGTACCCGGCGTCGACCACCTTGGGGCGGACCCGGTAGCCGCCGTCCATCGTGGACATGGACACCTCGGCGACGTCGAAACCCATCTCGTTGAGCCGCCGGATCCGCCGCTCGATGTGGTGCCGGGCGTCCTTGGCCACCTCCTGCTCGTAGGTCACCTCGTGCCACAGCCGCTCGTAGCGCGCCACGATGTCGTCGACCACCGACTCCGGATCGATCGACTCGTGCAGCAGCTCGGCGGCCTGCAGGTCGAGGCACTCGCCGAAGATGTTCAGCCGGAGGATCTCGATGTCCTCGGAGCGCTGGCCCTCGGACAGCTTCGGGTAGAGGTTGCCGGTCTCCGCGTCCACCAGGTAGGCCGCGAAGGCGCCGGCGTCGCGGCGGAACAGGGTGTTGGACAGCGAGCAGTCGCCCCAGGAGAAGCCGGTCAGGTGCATCCGCACGATCAGCGCGGCCAGCGCGTCCAGCAGCCGGTTCATCGTGTCCGGGCGCAACACCCGGGAGAACAGCGCGCGGTACGGCAGGGAGAACTGGAGGTGCCGGGTGACCAGCACCGTCTCCAGCGGCTCGCCGTCCGAGGTCCGCCTGTCGGTGGCGATGGCGACCGCCTGCACGGCCGGGAAGTCGATCCGCTCCAGGGCGCGGAGCAGGTCGTACTCCTTCTCGGCGATGCGCTCGCGGGTCTCCTTCATCGCGTAGACGACGTCGTTGAGCTTCACGAACCGCACGACGTGCCGGGAGATGCCCTGGGGCAGCGCGACCAGGTGGTCGGCCGGCCAATCCTCGAGCGGCACGTGCCACGGCAGGTCCAGCAGCGCGGGGTCGATCAAGGCGGAGGTGATGCGCACTGCCCAAGTGTGCCCGGTCGTTCTCCGCGTCGCGCTCGTACGTGGCTCGTTACACAGGTGCGAAAACGCCTACGACGGACCGGGAGTGGCATGCGACGCAAGACAGGAATCGTCGTCGGAGCTTGCGCCGCCCTGATGCTGGCCGGAGCGGCCGGCGCGGTGACGGCGCACGGCGGCGACGGTTCGGTCGGAACCTGGCATCAGGCGCCCGGGGCGCCGCGTACCCCGGTGGCGGCCGACGGCACGCTGTCCGCTTCCGCGCTTGATGCCCGATCGTCCTCGTCGGGTGCGGTTTCGCGTGTCGTCCCCTCCGCCGCCGCCTCCCGAACGGATGAATCGCCGTCCGCGCCGGCTGCCGCGCCCCGCCCGGCCCAGCGAGTCCTGGAGTCCGCCACCGTCGCTCCGGGGCGTCAGCGGGTCGGCGAGCTCGTCAGCGTCAGCAAGCTGCTCGGTTACCTGGCCGGTCCGCCGAAGCGGATCTTCGAGTACCCGGGTGCCTCGTACGTCAAGGTGCATTTCGACCGGATGGCCCTGCTCCCCGGTGACTATCTGACGGTCTCGAACCCGGATCGTACGGAGTCGTACCGTTACGAATCGGGCAGGGCGAAGAAATGGGCCATGTCGATCACCGGTGACACCGCCGTCGTCGAGGTGCACCGGGCGGCCGACCCGCTCCGCGTGCGCTCGGCCATCGACGGGCTGGGCGTGAGCGTCGACCGGGTGGCCCGCGGTTTCACCCGTACCGAGCAGGCCCGGGTGCCCGCGCCGGCCCTCGGGCGCCCCGGCCGGACCGGCCGCGAGGAGTCGATCTGCGGCAACGACACCTCCCGGGACGCGGTCTGCTACCAGTCCAGCGACCCGGTGGCCTACATCAAGTCGAAGGCGGTCGCCCGCCTGCTGATCAACGGAACCGAGCTCTGCACCGGCTGGCGGGCCGGCCCGAAGAACCGGATGCTCACCAACAACCACTGCCTGGCGACCTCCGAAGAGGCCTACGAGACCGAGGTCTGGTTCAACTACCAATGCGCCAAATGCGGCGGGTACGACGTTTTCAAGCCCACCAAGGTGTGGGGTGACCAGGTCGTCTCTACCGACCACGTACTCGACTACACGCTCTTCAGCGTTGACGGTTTCGACTCGATCGGGCAGTTCGGGTACCTCACCCTGGACACCAGCCGCCCGGCCAAGGGTACGGAACTCTACGTGCCGCAGCACCCGGCGGGCGAGCCGACCAGGATCGCCGGCGCGAACGGCGACAAGGCCGGCAACTGCGCCGTCGACAATCCGGACTACACGGGTTACGTAGCGCACTCGGACGTCTCGTACTTCTGCGACACCGCGGGCGGCTCGTCCGGTTCGCCGGTGCTGTCCCGCAAGACGAACAAGGTGGTCGCCCTGCACCACTTCGGCGGCTGCCCGAACTCCGGCGTCCGCGGCGACCTGCTGGCCACGAAGCTACGGGCGTTCCTCTAGCCGCACACCCGCCACGCCGAGCCGTTGCAGCCGGGCGCAGCCGCACCACCTGCCGCCCGGCCATCCCCTCGTGTCGCCCGTCCACGCGGCGGGTGTGCGCCCGTCCACGCGGCCCTGTGCGTGCGTGTGCGCGGCCGACCCGGCCGGGGTGCGTCCCGCGGATGCGGCCGTGTGTGCGCCGCCGGCGGCGGCCGTGCGTCCCGTCGGCCATGTGCGTGCGTGTGCGCGTGCGCCAGTAGCGGCCGTTGTCGGCCGCGTTGGCCCGCCGACCGTTGCGGCGTGCCCGCCACCCGGACTCGCATGGCCGCTCCCGCGCGTGCCGCGGGCCCCGCCCCGGTCCGGCCACCTGCCGGCCGCCGGGTTGCCCGGGTACCTCTAGTTTTGAACGGTGACCGAGACGATCGCCGCACGCCGCACCCTGCCCTGGTGGCCCGACGTCCTACTGCTCGCGGCGTTCGCGGCGCTCACCGTGGCGCTGATCCAGGATCACCTGCTGGCCCTCGACGAGCGGGTGGCCGACTGGGCGTTCGGTCACCAGCCGCCGGTCCCGTACTGGACCGCCCGGGTCCTCAACTACCTGGGCCAGGGCGGGCAGGTGCTCACCCCGATCGGCCTGATCCTCACCGGCCTGCTCACATATCGCACCCGCTCCATTCGCGCGCTGTTCCCGTTCATCGCCGCCTACGTCGTCACCTACCTGACGATCGGCCCGATGAAGCTCTACTTCGACCGCGCCGCACCCCGCTACGAGGGCCCCTTCAAGACCGAGATGTTCAACCCGGTGGCGAGCGGCGTCGAAAGCCGCAGCTTCCCGTCCGGTCACATGGGCAACGCCCTGGTCTGGTACGCCGTCTTCGGCATCCTGGCCGCGGCCCTCCTGCGCCGCACGCTCACCCGCTGGGAGTTCTTCGCCATCCGCGTCCTCCCCGTGGTGATCGTCTTCATCACCACGGTCTACACCGGCTTCCACTGGCTCACCGATTCGATCGCCGGCCTCCTCCTCGGCCTGTTCCTGGCCCGCCTCGTCGAACGCATCCCCTGGGACCGCATCCCCGTCCCGGAGATGCGTGGCTGGGAACGCCCGGCCGGCCTCTGACCTACACCCGGCCGATCGTCACGTCCGGCAGTTCCGCCGGCTACCTTGCACTGCTGCACGCGCTGGGCTGCTGCACGCGCTGGGCTGCCGCGCGCGCTGGGCTGCCGCGCGCGCTGGGCTGCCGCGTGCGCTGGGCTGCCGCGCGCGCTGCCTTACGACTGCCCGGGTTGCGGCCGGTCCTGTGCGCGCCGCCGCTGACAGCCGCGCACCGCCCAGCGCCGCTCCACCACCAGGACCGGCTTTCTGAAACAGCCCTATGTCGGATGCTCCCGGGCGTCAGGATTCGTCGTCGGCAAGGCGGTCCAGCAGCGCCGGAACCGCGGCGAGCAGGCGTTGCTCCTCCGATGTCAGTCGCGCGGCGATCCGCCCCGCCACCCACTCCCGCCGCGCGGCCCTGTCGTTGTCCAGCGCGAGCGCGCCCGCCTCGGTCATCGCGATCATGAACGCGCGCCCGTCCGCCGGGTTGGACGCCCGGCTCACGAAGCCCAAGGCTTCCAGCTCCCCGACCGTACGGCTCATGCTCTGGTGTTTGACCCGGCGAAGCGCAGCGAGCTCGGCGATCGTCCGCATTCCCTCCCGGCTCAGATAGCCCAGCGTCTCGGCATGCGTGCGGGACAGCGTGTCCGCATGCGCCCGGGTGGCCCGCACGAGCCGCCCGATGGCCTGCCGTAACTGCTCCGCGACATCTTCTTCCTGCTCCTCCGGCTCGACCAGCTCGGAATCCGTCAGATCCGGCTCCGGCCACACGAGTCCGGGCGCTTGGCCGCCGTTTTCCACCCACGCGGTCGTCGCCGTCCGCGCCGGCTCGGGTCCGGCCTGTCTCATCTCCGCCATGGCAAAACTATACAACCATGTTGTACAGTTCGCCATGTACAACGTTGCTGTACTTCTTCCGGAGGAGGCTCCCATGGAGCTCATCAAGCACGGCCACGCCTGCGTGACGCTGGAGCAGGACGGTCGGCGGCTGGTCATCGATCCGGGCGGCCTGACGCCGGAGGACGCCTTCGCTGGCGCGGACGCCGCCCTGATCACCCATGAGCACTTCGACCACTTCAGCGGGGAGCGGCTGGCCGCCGCGCTGGATGCCAACCCGGCGTTGGAGGTGTGGACCCACGCTTCGGTGGCCGGCGCGTTCGACGGCGACCCGGCGCGGGTGCACGTGGTCGGCGAGGGCGACGCCTTCATCGCCAACGGATTCGACATCCGGGTGTACGGGAAGTGGCACGCCGAGCTGCACCCCGACATCCCGCGCGTGCCGAATGTCGGGTTTCTCGTCGACGGCACTGTCTTCCACCCCGGAGATGCGCTCACCGTGCCCTGTGTCCCGGTGCGGACCCTGCTGCTCCCGGTGCACGGCCCGTGGTCCCGCGTCGCCGACCTGATCGACTGGGTTCGCGAGGTCAAGCCGCAGCAGACGATCGGCGTGCACGACGGCGCGCTGAACCAGGTCGGCCTGACCATGCTCGGCAACTTCCTCGGCGAGCAGGGCCCGGTCCCGACCGGAGCGTCTTACACCCATCTGACCGCCGGCCAGTCGCACCATCTGACCTGACCCGCCGGTCGGCCCAGCGCCGACGGGAAGAGGGCCCAGCGCCGACGGAAGGGGCAGGTTCACGTTTGTAAGCGGTCAGCACGCGCGGACGGGGAGACCGGGTCCCGTTTGTGCGCCGTCAACATGCGCCACCGAGAAAACCAGATCCATTTGTACGCGGTCAGCGTGCGCACCAGCGGAAAGGAGCCAGATCACGTCTGTATGCAGTGAGCGTGCGCGCCGACGCGAACCCGGCCACACCGAACGGGGATGCCCGTCGTCGTAGAGGCAGGCCTCAACGGGCCCGCCACGGGCCGGTGAGGGCCGCCGGAGATCTCGGCGGCTGGTGCGGTGACCGTCAAACACCGACCGGTTGGCGTCGACGCCGAGCTCTGGTCTCACCGCCTCGCCGGCCGGTCGGAGGTTCGTGGACTCCGCACTAGACGCCGGCGCGGATGACCCGCTTCAGGTTCAGGTCGGCGTCGAGGACGACGATGTCGGCCCGGAGACCCGGGGCCAGAGCGCCACGGTCGGCGAGGCCGAGCAGCCGTGCCGGCGTGGCCGACGACATCGCGGCGGCGGCGGTCAGCGGCAGACCGGCGGCGACCGCGTTGCGGAAGGCGACGTCCATCGTCAGGGTGCTGCCCGCGATCGATCCGCCCTGCGCGAGCCGGGCCACCCGGTCGGCGACCACAACCGCCTGGCCGCCCAGCTCGTACTCGCCGTCCGGCATCCCGGTCGCGTCCATCGCGTCGGTGACCAGGATCGACCGGTCCGGGCCGGCGCTGCCGGCGGCGTAGGCCAGCATGCCCGGGTGCAGGTGGATGTTGTCCGCGATCAGCTCGACCGTCGCGGCCGAGGAGAGGAGGCCGATCACCGGGCCGGGTTCGCGGTGGTGCACCGGACGCATGCCGTTGAACAGGTGGGTGGCTACCGACGCGCCGGCCGCCACACCGGCGTGGGTCTGCTCGTACGACGCGTCGGTGTGTCCGACAGCGGCAATCACGCCGGCGTCACGCAGGAGGGAGATCGCTTCGAGAGCACCGTTCAGCTCGGGCGCGACGGTCATCATCCGTACGGCGCCTTCACCGATTTTGATCACCTCGGTGATCTCCGCGAGGACCGGGTTCCGGAGGAAGGCCGGGTTCTGCGCGCCGCACCGGACCGTGGAGAGGTAGGGGCCCTCGAAATGGATCCCGGCCAGCACGCCCTCGTCGACCAGGGGCCGGTAGGCGAGGGTGGCCGAGCGCATCAGCTCGAAGGGCGAGCTGACCAGGCTGGCCAACATGGTCGTGGTGCCGTGCGACAGGTGGAACGCCGCTGCGCCGCGGGCCGCCTCCGGGTCGCCGGTGGTGAACGTGTGCCCGCCCCCGCCGTGGCAGTGCAGGTCGACGAAGCCGGGCACGATCACGTCGGCGGTGTCGTTCCCGAGGGCGGTGTGGTTGGCGGGGATGGTGTCGTTCCCGGGGGCGGCAGCGTCCGGCGTGATCGCGGCGATGGTCGTACCGGAAATGTCGAGGTGTCCGGAAATGACGCCACCCGGCGTGACGATCCGGCCGGAGATGCGGGTCATGCGGGGCTCCCCAGGGAGTCGAGCGCGAGCAGGGCGGCGCCCAGGCAGCCGGCGGTGTCACCCAACTCGGCCCGGACGATGTCGGGGGCGCGGTGGAAGGTGACCCGTCGGGCGAACGCGTCCCGGACGGGCAGCAGCAGCCCGTCGCCGGCCTCGGACAGCCCTCCGCCGAGCACGATCACGCCGACGTCGAAGAGCGCCTGCGCGGTCAGCAACCCGTCGGCGAGCGCCTCCACCGCGTCCTGCCACACCTGGACGGCCAGCTGGTCGCCGGCCGCGGCCCGGGTGGCCACGTCGTGCGCGGTCGCGCGAGCCTGACCGGTGAGCTCCGCGTAGCGACGCCCGATCGCGCGGGCCGACGCCTCCGTCTCCAGGCAGCCGCGGGAGCCGCACTGGCAGGGCGTGCCGCCGGGCCGGACCACGATGTGCCCGATCTCGCCGGCCGCGCCGTGTGCGCCCGGGTACCCCGCCCCGTCGACCACCAAGCCGCCGGCGATGCCGGTGCCGATCGCCACGAACAGCACGTGCCGGCGTCCACGGCCGGCGCCCAGACGGGCCTCCGCGAGCGCACCGACGCGGACGTCGTGGCCGATCGCCGAGGGCAGCCCGAGCCGGCGGCCAGCCAGGTCACGCAGCGGCAAGTCGCGGAAGCCGACATTCGCCGACCAGACCGCGACGCCGGCGACCTCGTCGATCACGCCGGGCACCGCGATGCCGGCCGCGACCGGCGTGAGCCCGTCCGCACGGGCCCTGGCCGCCAGGTTCTCGGCGACGCCCAGGATGTTCTCGGTGACCGCGGCCGGGCCCCGGTCCGCCAGAGTCGGGTGACGTTCCTGGTGGTGCACCACGCCGTCCGGCCGGACCAGGGCGCACTTCATCCCGGTGCCCCCGACGTCGAGGGCGACGACGACGGTGTCGCTCACGAGTGGTCGGGCAACACGATCGAGCGGGCCAGGCCACTCGGGTGGTCCGGGTCCAGTCCCTGCGTGGTGGCCAGCAGCACGGCCACCCGCTGCGCCAGCACCAGGTCGGCCATCGGGTCGAGCGGCGCCCGGCCGCCCACCCACCGGCCCAGCGTCGCGTACCCGCCGTGGTGCCGGCTGTGCACGAAGGCCGCGCCCCGCGCCTCCACCTCGTCGGCCAGGCCGGCCGGCACGTCACCGAACGCCCACACCACCCGGCGCGGGCCGGCGATCGAGATCGGCCCGTGCCGGTAGTCCATGGCCGGGTACGACTCGGTCCAGAAGCCGGCGGTCTCCCGGCACTTGAGCGCCGCCTCCTCGGCCAGGCCCACGGTCCACCCCCGGCCCAGGAAGGTGATCTGGTCGGTGAGCGCCGGGTGCACCGGCAGCGGCAGCCGCACCGCCACCTCGGCGTCCATCGCGGCCGCGTCGATGTCGTGGCCCAGGTGCGCCCGGAGCAGCGCGAGCACGCTGGTCGCGAAGCGCGTCTGCACCACCGACCGCTCGTCGGCGAAGTCCAGCACGACCGCGTCTCCGGCGATGTCGACCGCCGGCTGGGCCGGGTCGGCGGTGAACACGGTGACCGGGGTGTCCGCGCCGACCGCGCGCATCACCTCGAGCGTCTCGGTGGTGGTGCCGGACCGGGTGATCGCGACGAGGCGGTCGTACCGCCGCCCGTACGGGAACTCGGAGGACTGGAAGGCGTCGGTCTCGCCGTGCCCGGCCTGCTCACGCAGCACCGCGTAGGACTTCGCCATGAACCAGGAGGTGCCGCAGCCGATCACGGCGACCCGTTCTCCACGGGCCGGGAGTCCCGGCGATCCGGCCAGCTTGGCCGCCTGCCGCCAGCACTCCGGCTGACTGGCGATCTCCGCCTTCACGTGCGTCATGGCTCATCCTCACCGGTTCTGCCGACCTCACCGAGCACCCAACGACGCGAAGCCACCCATCGCTGCGCAATCAAGCTCGGTACCCGGGTATTTCGCGCGTTATTGTGCTCATGGCGCTGGTGCGGGGGCAAGTACCGCGCACGAGCTCTCTTTGCTTCCCGGCCTTTCGCGCACTAATGTGCACACACTTATCATGGAACGTGCAATCGGGGAGTCTGGGTGGACCGGTACGCGCGGTGGAATGCCCTGCTGGAGCTGCTCACGGAGAGCGGCCGGGTGACCGTGGAGGAGGCCGCCGAGCGCCTGGACGTCTCCCAGGCCACCATCCGGCGTGACTTCGACCAGCTCGCCCAGCAGCAGATGATCACCCGTACCCGGGGTGGCGCGGTCGCCAACGGCGTCTCGTACGACCTGCCGCTGCGCTACAAGAGCGCCAAGCACTCCGCCGAGAAGCAGCGGATCGGCGAGGCCGCGGCCCGCCTGGTCACGCCCGGCACGGTGGTCGGGCTGAACGGCGGCACCACGATCACCGAGGTGGCCCGCGCGCTGGCGGTGCGTCCCGACCTCAACTCCGGCGGCGAGGGCGCCCAGCTCACCGTCGTCACCAACGCCCTGAACATCGCGAACGAGCTGCTGGTCCGCTCCCGGATGAAGATCGTGGTGGCCGGCGGCGTGGTCCGGCCGCAGTCCTTCGAGGTGGTCGGGCCGCTCGGCGGGGCGCTGCTCAAGGAGGTAACGCTGGACATCGCACTGCTCGGCGTGGACGCCCTCGACGTGGAACTCGGCGCGGCCTCCCACCACGAGGGCGAGGCCGCGATGAACAGCCTGATGGTGGCCCGGGCCAAGCGGGTCGTGGTGATCGCCGACTCGTCCAAGTTGGGCAGCCATGCCTTCGCCCGGATCTGCCCGATCACCCAGATCGAAACCCTGGTCACCGACTCGGGGGCGTCCTCGTCCACGGTGGCCGCGTTCCGCGAAGCCGGTGTCGAGGTCATCTGCGCCTGAGGCCGGGCCCGGACGGGTCCCGGGATCCGCGCTGATCACTTAAGGTGCGGCGATGACCGCCGTACTCGAGATATCAGGGCTGCGGAAGACCTATCGCGGCCGCAAGGGTGTCCGCAAGGCGCTGGACGGCTTCGACATGGTGGTGGAGGCCGGCCAGGTGCACGGCTTCCTCGGCCCGAACGGATCGGGCAAGACCACCACTCTGCGGACGCTGCTGGGCCTGATCAAACCGAACGACGGCCGGATGGCGATCCTCGGCGAGGAGGTCCCGCGCCGCCTGCCGCAGGTGGCCGGACGGGTCGGGGCGATCGTGGAGAGCCCGCAGTTCTTCGGCAACTTCACGGCCGAGACCACACTGTCGCTGCTGGCCGACGCCGGCGGGGTGAACCCGCGCCGGGTGCCCGCGGTGCTCGAACTGGTCGGGCTGCGGGACCGCGCCAAGGACCGGGTGAAGACCTACTCGCTCGGTATGAAGCAGCGGCTGGCGGTGGCCTCCGCCCTGCTCAAGGAGCCGAAGCTGCTGATCCTGGACGAGCCGGCGAACGGGCTGGACCCGGGTGGCATCCGGGAGATGCGCACGCTGATGGGGGACCTCGCCGGGTCCGGGATGACAGTGCTGCTCTCCAGCCACATCCTCGGCGAGATCCAGCTGATCTGCGACTCGGTGACGATCATCTCGGCCGGCCGGCGGGTGGCCGCCGGCTCGGTGGCCGACGTGCTCGCCGGGCACACCTCGTCGGCGGTGAGGGTGCGCCTGGAGCCCGGGGTGGACCTGCTCGGCGCCGCGGAGATGCTGCGTGCCGCGGGCGCCGTGATCACGATCGAGAGGGACCACTTCACCGTGGGGAACGCGAGCAATCCGGCTCAGATCACCAAGCTGCTGGCCGAACGGCAGATCTACGTCTCCGAGCTGACCCCGGTCTCGGCCGACCTGGAGGACGTGTTCCTGGAGTTGACCGGCACCGCGCCGGTGGACGGTGCGAGCCGGCAGGTGGATCAGGTGGGCACGCAGGGCGGGTGGGGACAGTGAGCCTGTACACGGCGGAGACGCGGCGACTCTCCAAACGGCGGTTCACCAGGTTCTTCGTGCTGATCGCGCTGATCGTGCTGGGGTTGCTGGCCGGCGGTACGGCGTACACGCACGAGAAGACCACGGCGCGGACCCGGGCGGCGGCCGAGGCCGCGGCGGACCGCGCCTACCAGGAGCAACTCGGCTACGCCGAACAGGCCAGGCAGGACTGCCGGAAGGACCCCACCTCGTACGGCGGGAACTGTGACGGCATCTCCCCGCCGACCCGGGACCAGATCTCGGCCGAGCAGTTCCTGACCCCGCCGTTCGACTTCCGCGCCGACTTCCCGGCCCTGGTGATCGCCTGGGCGGCGCTGCTGGCGCTTGTCGCGTTCATCATCGGCGCGTCCTTCGTGGGTGCCGAGTGGAACAGCGGCGGCATGATGAACCTGCTGCTCTGGCGGCCGCAACGGCTGCGGGTGCTGTCCACCAAGCTGTCCGCGCTGCTGACCTGGCTGGCCGGCCTCGGCGTGCTCTCCGGAGCGGCCTGGACCGGGCTGTTCTGGCTGATCGCGACGCTGCGCGGGAGCACCGCGGGGATGACCCCGGGCGCCTGGCAGTCGCTCGGCCTGACCGGCCTGCGCGGCCTGGGGCTGGTGCTGATGGCCGGCGCGATCGGCTTCGGGGCCGCGTCGATCGGGCGGCACACCGCGGCGGCGCTGGGCGTGGCCATCGGCGTGATCGTGATCTTCCAGTTCGGCCTGGCCATCGTGCTGGAGCTGGCGCGGGTCAGGTTCTACGAGGCCTATCTGCTGCCGGCCTGGATCGGGGCCTGGATGGTGAAGTCCTACGACGTCGTCGACTACCGGGCGCCCTGCGTCTACTCCGCCACCAACAGTTGCGAGCCGCCGGTGTTGACCATCACCTGGCAGATGGCGGGTGGACTGTTCGCCGCGGTGTCAATCATCATTGTGGGTGTCGCGATGTGGACGATCCGTAAGCGAGACATCACCTGATGTAGCGTTCGCGGGGATCGCCGGCCGCGCCTAAGCTGATGATCCCCGCGCGTCGTCCGAACATCTCTGCAGCCAGGAGTGCCATGCAGTCCGCCGCCGAACCGACCGGTGACCAGCCGGTCGAGGAGCAGCAGCACATCCCTGCCCCGCGCGCGCCGGAAGTTCCGCCCGGGACCGCCGCCGCGCCGGCCGGTGAACCGGTTGCCGAACCGGCCGTCGAACCCGTGCTCACCGAGCGCGACCAGCAGATCCTCGCCTTCGAGGGGAAGTGGTGGAAGCACGCCGGCGCCAAGGAGCAGGCGATAAAGGACACTTTCGGGCTCTCCGCGACCCGTTACTACCAGCTCCTCAACGTCCTGCTGGACAATCCGGCCGCGCTGGCGCACGACCCGGTCCTGATCGGCCGCCTGCGGCGGCTGCGATCGACGAGAGCCCGGACCCGTCGCCGTTAGCGGTGGTCAGGGTTGGTGGATTCGGGCGTACGACTCCAGCCAGGCCACCTGAGCGGCGTCGAGTGAGGCCCGCACGCGTTCCCGCGCGGTGCTCACGTTCGCCGCGGTGACCGTCGAGGCCTCCAGCGAGTCCCGCATCGCGGCCAGCGCCGACTCCCGGATCAGCGCAGCGCAGTCAGCCGCCGAGAACCCCTCCAGGTCCGCGCCGAGCGCGTCCAGATCGACCGACTCGTCGAGCGGCACCGACCGGGCCGACGCCCGCAGGATCGCGGCCCGCGCCGGCCCGTCCGGCGGCGGCACGTAGACCAGGCGCTCCAACCGCCCCGGCCGCAGCAGCGCCGGGTCGATCAGGTCCGGCCGGTTGGTCGCCCCGATCACCACCACGTTGCGCAGGTCCTCCACTCCGTCCAGTTCGGTGAGCAGCGCCGCCACCACCCGGTCGGTCACCCCGCCGTCGCTGCCCTGCCCGCGGGCCGGGGCCAGAGCGTCCACCTCGTCCAGGAAGACCAGGGTGGGCGCCGCCTCCCGGGCCCGGCGGAACAGCTCGCGCACCGCCCGCTCGCTGTCGCCCACCCACTTGCTGAGCAGCTCGGCGCCCTTGACCGAGAGCACGTTCGCCTTGCCGGTTCCGGCGATCGCCTTGACCAGGTACGTCTTGCCGCACCCGGGCGGCCCGTAGAGCAGCACCCCGCGCGGCGGCGACACGCCCAGCCGGGCGAACGTGTCCGGATAGGTCAGCGGCCACAGCACCGACTCGGTCAGCACCTGCTTGACCTCGGCCATGTCGCCGACCTCGTCCAGGGTGACCGCGGCGACCTCCAAGGTGGAGTCCGCCATCGACGTCGGCCGGACCACCTCGAGCGCCGCCTCGAAGTCGGCCATCGTCACGGTCGGCGACTCGGACACCTTCTGCCGGAGCGCGGCGCGGACCCCGGCCTCCCGGGCCAGCGCGCCCAGGTCGGCGGCGACGAACCCGGGAGCACGGCCGGCCACGTCGTCCAGGCGCACGTCCTCGGCCAGCGGCATCCCGCGGGTCAGCACAACCAACTGCTCGCGGCGCATCGCGGCGTCCGGCAGCGGCACGGTCAACTGCACGGCGAGCACGTCCGGGGCACGCAGGGACGGGTCCACCGACTCCGGCTTGCTGGTGGTGCAGACGACCGCCGCGCCGGCGGCCACCGTCTCGGTGAGCACCTGGCGGAACACCGTCGACAACGGGCCCGGCTCGTCCCGGGGCGCCAGCGCCTCCACGTCCGAGACCAGCAGCACCGCGGGCTTGCCGCCGCGCACCTCACCGGCCAGCGCACGGAGCCGGCGGGCGGCCGCGTCGTTGGTGAGCGCGGCCAGCTCCGGCGCCCACACCGGGCGCACCTCCGCGCCGACCGTGGCGGCCACCGCCCGTACCAGCGCTGATTTCCCGGACCCGGAGGGTCCCGAGAGCAGCACCCCGAGACTGACCCTGGTGCCCAGCTTGGCCAGCACTTCCCGGTGGTGGAAGCCCAGGTCGAGCAGTTCCTCCAGCTCCTTGGCCTGGGACCGGAGCCCGGGCAGGTCGTCGATGCTCGGTGGCGGCACCTCCGGGTCGGTCGACGCGGGCGCCTCGGGAGGCGTGCCGCGGGTGGCGACCGTGCCGCCCGCCGCGGCCGCCGCCGGGCCGCCCTGCCAGGCCACCACGGTGTCCATGGTGACCAGGGCGGCGTCGGTGTCCTCGACCTCGGCGACGGTCAGCAGGGCGCTGGTCCACAGGTAGCCGACCCGGTTGGCCAGGCTGCGCCGGGCCGCCTCGACCAGCGACCGGTGCCCGGCCTCCGGCAGCACGTCCTGCGGCAGCAGCGACACGTCGTCACCGGTGCTGACCACCTTGCCGAGCAGCGCCAGCCGCAGCATCTCCGGCGAGACCACGGCGACGATCTCCGGGGCGCCGGCCAGCGTCACCCGGCGCGCCGCGGCCACCGGCACCGGAGTGACAGTGACCTGGCCGCCGTCGCGCATGCCGAGGTTGCCCAGGGTGAGGTCGTCGGCGTAGAGCAGGGCGCGGCTGGCGCCGGCCTCGGCCCGAGCCACGATCCCGGCGGTGACCCGGGTGCCGGCCAGCCGCACCGGGTCGCCCGGGCGCAGCGCCAGGGCGGCCATCACCTCGGGGTGCAGGCGCACGATGCCGCGCCGGGCGTCCAGGGCCGCCGGCCGCAGGGTCACGGTCAGCGTGAGATCGTCTGCCACCGGGTGCGCCTTTCGATTGATCGCTCGAGTTCGAGGGTTCCACGCTAACCGCCGCGGGCTCGCAGGCACGTTCACAGGTCGTGCTCAGGCGGGCCGGGCTAGGTTGGGCGCCATGTCTGCGTTACCCCGGGTGACCCGGCGCCGGGCGGTCACCGCCGCGGTGGTGCTCGTGCTGCTCGCCGCCGCCACCGTCTGGGCGGTGCTGCCCGAGCGGGCCGCCTGGACCGCCCAGGACCTGCGGATCACGGTGCGGTCCGGTCCCGCCGGCGATCAGCCGGTCGACCTGGACGCCCGCTTCCTGCTGCCCCGCGAGCGGTCCGGCAAGGTGCCCGCGGTGCTGCTCGCGCACGGTTTCGGCGGCACGAAGGACTCGGTCCGCCAGGACGCCGAGTCGCTCGCGGCCCGCGGTTACGCAGTGCTCACCTGGACCGCGCAGGGCTTCGGCCGCAGCACCGGCCAGATCCACCTGGACAGCCCGGACTACGAGGTGAAGGACGCGCAGCGCCTGCTCGACTGGTTGGCCCGGCGCCCCGAGGTGCGCACCGACACGGCCGGCGACCCCCGGGTCGGCGTGGTCGGCGGGTCGTACGGCGGGGCCCTCGCCCTGCTGCTGGCCGGGCAGGATCAGCGGGTCGACGCGATCGTCCCGTCGATCACCTGGAACGATCTGGGCCGGGCGTTCCTCCCGCAGTCCGCCGCCACCGACGCCACAGGCGTCTTCAAGAAGGGCTGGGCCGGCGTCTTCTTCGGCTCCAGCTCCGGCGGCGACGATCCGGCGTGCGGGCGGTTCGCCGCCGACGTCTGCCGGGCGTACCTGTCGATGGCCACCTCGGGCACGCCCGACCAGGCCGCCCTCGACCTGCTGCGCAAGTCCAGCCCGGCCACCGTGCTCGACCGGATCAAGGCGCCCACGCTGCTCGTCCAGGGCGCGGTGGACACGCTCTTCCCGCTCTCCGAGGCGGACGCCAATGCCAAGGGCATCGCCGCCACCGGCACGCCGGTCAAGGTCGCCTGGTTCACCGGTGGCCACGACGGCGGCGCCGGCCCCGGCTCCGACCAGGACCGCGTCAAGTTCCTCACGGCGCAGTGGCTCGACCACTACGTGAAGGGCGACGGCGCGGCGCCCGGCGACGACTTCACCTGGTCCCGGGTGGCCGGGTTCAGCGCGATGGACCGTGACCTGGTGACGAACGGGTACTCGGCTCCGGCGTACCCGGGAATCACCGGCACCGGGAACGCCCGCCTGACCCTCACCGGATCGGCGCAGCCGATCGCCAACCCGCCGAACGGCAACCCCGCCGCGCTGTCCGCCCTCCCCGGCCTCGGCAGCCGCCTGAGCTCGCTGCTCAGCGGCAACGTCGCCAGCGACATCCCGGGGCAGCACGCCACGTTCGCCACCGCCCCGCTGACCGGTTCGATCGAGGTGGCCGGCGCTCCGGCGCTCGCGCTGCGGGCCGCTTCGCCGACCGGCGAGGCGGTGCTCTTCGTCAAGCTCTACGACGTCGATCCGGCCGGCGCCCCCACGCTCAGCGCCGGACTGGTCGCCCCGGTCCGGCTCACCGGCCTGCCCGAGCGGATCGGTGACGCGCGGCCGGTGACCGTGACGTTGCCGGCGATCGTCCGACGGCTCGAGGCCGGCCACACGCTCCAGGTCGTGGTGGCGACCTCGGACCAGGCGTTCCTGTCCCCGGCCGCCCCGGCCACCTACACCGTGGCGGTCGACGGGCAGCTGACGCTGCCCACCCTGGTGGGCACGGCGATCTCGTCACCCGCGGCGATCTGGTGGTACGCCCTGGGCGCGCTGATCGCGGCGGTCCTGCTCGGCCTCGTGGTCCTGCTGTTGTTCCGCCGCGCCCGGCGCCGCCGCCGGGTCATCGCGGTGAACCAGGCGTACGCGGGCACGCCGCTGGTCGTCACCGGCCTGCGCAAGGCCTACCAGGACGGGTTCGTCGCGGTCGAGGAGATCGGCTTCACCGTCGAGCGCGGCCAGGTCGTCGGGTTGCTCGGGCCGAACGGCGCCGGCAAGACCACCACGCTGCGCGTGCTGATGGGCCTGACCACCCCGACCGCCGGCGAGATCCACGTCTTCGGCCATCGGCTGGTGCCCGGCGCGCAGATCCTGTCCCGGGTCGGCGCGCTGGTCGAGGGCCCCGGCTTCCTCCCGCACCTGACCGGCTACGAGAACCTGCGGGCCTACTGGCGGGCCACCGGCCGCCCGTGGGAGGACGCCCGCTTCGACGAGGCGCTGGAGATCGCCGGCCTGGGCGCCTCGGTCCACCGCCGGACGAAGAACTACAGCCACGGCATGCGCCAGCGCCTGGCCATCGCCCAGGCCATGCTCGGCCTGCCCGAGCTGCTCGTGCTCGACGAGCCCACGGACGGCCTCGACCCGCCGCAGATCGCCGAGATGCGCCGGGTGCTCCAGCGTTACGCCACCGACGGCCGCGCCGTGCTGGTCTCCAGCCACCTGCTCGCCGAGGTGGAGCAGACCTGCACCCACGCCGTGGTGGTCAACAAGGGCCGCATCGTGGCCTCGGGCCCGGTCGAGGAGATCGTCGGCGAGTCCCCGTCGGTCGCCATCGACGTCACCGACGTCCCGGCCGCCACCGAGATCCTCACCGGCCTGGGCGTCCGTTCGGTCACCCCGGACGGCGCCAGCAGCCTGATCGTCGACATGAACGGCACCCCACGCGCCGAGGTGGTGGCCTCGCTGGTCCGGGCCGGCGTCGGCGTCGACCGCGTGGTGCCGCGCCGCCGCCTGGAGGACGCGTTCCTGGCCCTGGTCGGCGACAACTCCCGGGGAAGTGGAGACCGATGACCGCCAGCCACACCAACCCGCCCGGCGTCCCGCCCGCCGGTGGCCTCCCCCCAGCGGTCCCGTCCGACGCCGCGCCGGCGGCGGGCCGTTCCGGCGCCGGGTCCGACGGTCGTGACGCCACGTCGGCGGCCGAGCGCCCCGGCGCCGCGCCGCGTCGCACCGATGCCGCGGCCGGGTACCGGCCGTCGCGGACGTTGCCGATCGTCGCGGAGATCCGGCGGCAGGCGTCCCGGCGGCGGACCCAGCTGGCGCTGGGCTTCATGGTGCTGCTGCCGCTGATCATCCTGGTCGCCTTCGAGTTCGGCGGGGGCGGCGACAGCGACGACGACCGCAACGGCGGCGGGGCCTTCAGCAGCCTGGTCGACCTGGCCACCTCGGGCGGGCTCAACTTCGCCCTGTTCGGCCTGGCGGTCTCGGCCGGTTTCCTGCTCGTGGTGGTCTTCGCGCTCTTCGCCGGCGACACCGTGGCGAGCGAGGCGAGCTGGGGCAGCCTGCGTTACCTGCTGGCGATCCCGGTCCCGCGGGCCCGCCTGCTCGCGGTCAAACTGGTGGTGGCGCTCGGATACTCCTTCCTCGCGCTCGTCCTGCTCGCCGGGACCGGCCTGCTGGTCGGGACCCTGCGGTACGGCTGGCACCCGCTGGGCAGCACCATCGCCGCCCAGATCCCACCCGGGCAGGGCGTGCTGCGGCTGCTCGGCATCCTGGCCTACCTCGCGGTGATCCTGCTGGTCGTGGCGGGCCTGGCCTTTCTGCTCTCGGTCCTCACCGACGCCGCCCTGGGCGCGGTCGGGGGAGCCGTGCTGCTCTGGATCCTCTCCAGCATCCTGGACCAGATCACCGCACTCGGCTCGATCCGCGACGCGCTGCCCACCCACTACAGCGACGCCTGGCTGGGCCTGCTCTCCACCCCGGTCCAGACCGAGGACCTGGCCAAGGGCGCGATCTCGGCGATCGTCTATGCGGTTCTGTTCTGGGGCGCGGCCTTCTACCGCTTCACGCGCAAGGACATCACCTCCTGACCCAGCGGCCCCGGCGGCGTAGCGAACCTCGCACCCGCCGGCCGGCCGTTCCGACCGGCTCACCGGAGTCGCGTCCGGGTGTCGGCCTTGCGCCCGCCGGCCTTGCGCGGCGTGTCGGCGTCGCGCGGCGTGTCGGCGTCGCACCCCCGCCCGCCTGTCTCGCGCGCCGGCCGGTCCGATGCGTTGACCGGCTCTCCCTGGAACCGCAGGATCGGCCGGTGGCTGATTACAACATTCGACCGGCGGCGGTGGCCGATGCTGCCGGGATGGTCGCGGTCTGCGCCGAGATCCACCCCTATCTGGTACGGGGTGAGGCCGACACCAGGCGCACCATCGCCGACCCGCCGGCCGGGGAAGACCGGGCGGCATTCGTCGCCGAGCTGGACGGCGAACTGGCCGGGTGGGTCTCGGCGTATCGCGACGTCCGGTCCGCCGAGGCCGGGTTCGGCAAGGTCTCGCTGCTCCAGGTGCTTCCCGGCGCCCGCCGCAAGGGCATCGGTGGCGCGCTGCTGGCCGCGGCCGCCGCCCACCTCCGGGCGGCCGGGATCGTCCGGGCCGGTGCCACCGCCACCCCGGACGGGTTGCGGTTCGCTCGGCGTCACGGCTTCGAGGCGACCCGGGAGCTGCGTTATTCCGCTCTGGACCTGACGCGGTTCGCCACCCCTCACCCAGCGGACCCCAGTTCGACGACACGGCGAGACGCGCAGCCGCGAAGCGCGGGGTCAGGAGACGCGCGGCCGGGCGACGCGGGGCCGGAAGACGCGCAGCCGGGGGACGCACGCCTGGGGTATCCGCTTTCGAGAGACGCGCGGCCGGTGAGCACACGGGCAGGGGATCTGCGCTCGGACGGCGCCCCGGCGGTTCCGGTTCCGCCGGGTGCGGTGCGGCTGGTCTCGCTGCGTGAGGTCGACGCGGAGGAGTTCTACCTCGCCGACGCGGCGGCGGCTGTCGACGAGCCCGGGGACGTCGTGCCGCAGGCCCCTTCGTTCGCATCCTGGCGCTACGACATCTGGGACAATCCCGACCTCGACCACGGCTTGAGCACGGTAGCCGTCGTCGACGGGTCGATCGTCTCCTTCTCGCTGCTGATCCGGGCCGGAACGCGAGTCTGGTCGGACATGACCGCGACCGTCCCGGAGCACCGCGGGCGCGGCCTGGCCCTCCAGGTCAAGATCGAGGCCTTGCGCCGGGCCGCGGCCGTCGGCGCGACCACGGCGTTCACCGCCAACGACGAGTCCAACACCCCGATGCTCGCGATCAACACGCGGCTCGGCTACCGCCCGGTCGCCACCCAGTACGCCTGCGTCGCCGACCTCTGACCACCAAGCCCGCCGCCAGCTCCGGCTCGGAGGACGGCGGATCGTGCGGCCCTCCACGGCTGGCCCCGGTCCGTCGGAGTGTCCCGGCACACCGACGCGTTTCTGGCGACCAGCCGAAAAGCGTGGGCTGGTGCTGGACGGTGTCTCTCGGAGGCTGGCTCACCCTGGTGGCCAGCCGGAGGGTGCGCGCTGTGGGTGAGGGTGTCGGGCGTGCTGACTCGTCTCCCGCCGGCTCGGTGGGAACGACGGTTCGTGCGCGCCGGGCGTACGGCATCGGGAATCCGAAATCAGGGTTTTGTCCGAAAAATGATCACGAAGGGCTAAGGGCGGGACGGCGCGGCACCCGCGGACGGAACCGGAAGGAGCTGGCTCACACCTCGGGAACTCACTGGGGAATCGCCGATCCTTCGTCGTAAGCTTCGGGAAACAACTGAATACCTCATCCAGAGGGGCAGAGGGAACGGCCCTGTGAAGCCCCGGCAACCACCGCGCATGTCTCGATGACGAGGCCGCGCGCGGCAGGTGCTAATTCCGTCCCCGCGGCAGGTCGCCGCCGGGAAAGATGAGAGGGAAGGCCTCGATGACGTCCACCGTCACTGCACCCGCCGCTACCACCAGCTCGCCCGCCCGCGGCCTCGTCTGCCGCGCCTGCGGCACGGAATATCCGCTCGCCGCGCAGCACGCCTGTTACGAGTGTTTCGGCCCGCTCGAGGTGGCCTACGACGAGGCCGCGCTCGCGCGGGTGACCCGGGCCGAGATCGAGGCGGGCCCACAGAACATCTGGCGGTATGCGGCGCTGCTGCCCGCCGGCCAGGACCCAGCGACCCGGGTGACGCTCGACCCGGGCCTGACGCCGCTGGTCAGCGCCCCGCAACTCGCCGCCGAGCTGGGCCTCACCGGCCAGCTCTGGATCAAGGACGACTCGCAGAACCCGACCCACTCGTTCAAGGACCGGGTGGTCTCGGTGGCGCTGACCGCCGCCAAGGAGCTGGGCTTCACCCGCTTCTCCTGCGCCTCAACCGGCAACCTGGCGAACTCGGTGGCCGCCCACGCGGCCCGCGCGGGCGTGCCGAGCATCGTCTTCATCCCGTCCGACCTGGAGCCGGGCAAGGTCGTCACGACCGCTGTCTACGGCGGCGACCTGGTCGCGATCGAGGGCTCCTACGACGACGTGAACCGGCTCTGCAGCGAGCTGGTGGAAACGGACGAGTTCGAGGACACCGCATTCGTCAACGTGAACGTCCGGCCGTTCTACGCGGAGGGTTCGAAGACGCTCGGTTACGAGGTGGCCGAGCAGTTGGGTTGGCGCATCCCGGCTCAGGTGGTCATCCCGATGGCCTCCGGCGAGCTGCTCACCAAGGTGGACAAGGCGTTCAGCGAGCTGGTCGAGATCGGACTGGCGGAGGCGCCGGCGGGCGGCTGGACGGTGTTCGGCGCGCAGTCGCAGGGGTGCAACCCGATCGCTGTGGCGCTGCACAACGACACCGACGTGATCACCCCGGTGAAGCCGACCGGCATCGCGAAGTCGCTGAACATCGGTGACCCGGCTGCCGGTCCGTATGCGATCGAGGCGGTCCGCCGCACCGGCGGCTGGATGGACTACGCGAACGACGAGGAGATCCGCGAGGGCATCCGGCTGCTCGCCCGGACCACAGGAGTGTTCGCCGAAACCGCCGGCGGCACCACTGTCGCGGTGCTGAAGAAGCTGGTGGAGAGCGGCAAGCTGGACCCGGCGAAGGAGACAGTCGTCTACAACACCGGCGAGGGCCTGAAGACGCTGGACGCGATCGCCGCGGAGGTCGGGCCGACCCACCGGATCAAGCCGTCGCTGCGCGGCGCGCGCGAGGCGGGCCTGTTGGGCTAACTGTCGGTAATCGGCCATCTGCCGGTTGTCGAATATTCCTACCTCCGAGGACTTGCGCGCCGATCTCCGGATGGGCAGGATGCTTGTCGCGGGAGGACGCGACGCCGTAAGAGGCCCCTCACCTGAGCTTGGCGACAATCTCCGAGGGACCCAACGACCCCAGTGCTGACCCAATGGCTACGTGCCGGAGGTGCTGTGCGTCCGTCCTCCCGACCAAATTCTCCGCAGCCACGGGCGTAGTGGCAGCTCCTCCGGGTATCCGCCGGCTTTCAGCCCGGCCCGGCGTTCGAAATAATTGTGTACGCCGTAGGAGCCGGTCGCCAGATAGGACCAGCCACAAGCGACCCAGTACGCCGGCCAGAAGAGTGGCCCGAGCACCGCGTACTGCCCGGCGTGCCGGCTCTCGTGGGCGAGCAGCTCGGCCCGCTCCTCGGCGAGCAGCCACTCCGCGCTGCGCCGCGTGATGATCACCGAGCCGACCGTGAAGCAGGACGCCGGCGGCATCGGCAGCCGCCAGCCCTCGGCGATCAGCACCCCGTTGCGCCCGCGCCGGATCCTGGTGCGGGTGGCCAGCGCGAGGAGCAGCCCGGCGCCGGTGGTCCCGTTCGCGGCGGTGAGCACGGTCCGGGTGACATGCCGGCGTCGCGTGGCCGCGCCACGGCCGATGGCCCGGTTCGCGGCGGCGAGCACGGTCCGGGTGACATGCCGGCGTCGCGTGGCCGCGGCGTGGCCGGTGGTCGCCGGCCGACGGCGCGGGTCGCCGCCTCGGTCAGACGGTGGCGTGGCCATCAGAGCCGCCGTCGCATCTGGAGCTGTGTGAGAACGGGCACTGTCGGGTGTGGCAGGCGCACGCCGGTGTCCTCGAAACCCAGCTTCTCGTACGCCCGGACGGCCCGCCCGTTGCCCACCACCACTTCCAGCATCAGCTCGTGCCGCCCGGCCGCCGTGGACCAGTCGGCCACCGTCTCCACCAGGCTGGCGAGCATCTTCCCGCCCCGGCTGGCCGGCGTCAGGTAGACCGAGAAGACCACCGTCACCAGCGGCTCCTCCGGGATCTCGGTGCCGCCGGCGTGGCCGAGCAGTGGCCCGTCACCCGGGTCCGCCACGAATTGCGCCAGCTGCGGACCCTCGGCGGCCATCCCGAGCCGCCGGCGGTAGCCCTCGTGCGACCGGGCGGCCGCCTGGGCCAGTGTCTCCAGGAATGCGAGGGGACTGTCCGCGAGCATCTCCAGCCGCAGCGCGCGCATCCGCCCGGCATCCTCCGGGGTGACTCGGCGCACGGTCCAACTTTCCATGCGTTCTCAGTACCCGCAGCGGCCGCCGGGGGCAACCTTCTTGCCGCAAAACCGTCGCTGACCTGGGACTGAAGATCTTTCGCCGGTTTCCGGACCGGCCGTAGGCGTTTCGCGGGAAGATGGGGTTTCTTGCACTCGGTACCCGGGAGTGCTAAACAAGTGATTGGCACTCGCGCCCTGTGAGTGCCAAGCAGGTCGGGACGGTGGGGTTCCGGTCGCGGCGCCGCCATCGGCGCCGGGGCACGAAACCGGTCGTCGCGGGCTATCCGGCTCGGCCTGAGGACGTCACATCGCCAGGTGGTGACGTCCACAGACTTCCTCAAGTGTGCGGGGACGGGCCGAACCGGCCCGGCAACCGCGGATGTCCGGGAGGACAACGCCGTATGGCCAAGATCATCGCATTCGACGAGGAGGCTCGCCGGGGCCTCGAGCGGGGCATGAACCAGCTCGCCGACGCGGTCAAGGTGACCCTCGGCCCGAAGGGCCGCAACGTCGTTCTCGAGAAGAAGTGGGGCGCCCCCACGATCACCAACGATGGTGTGTCCATCGCCAAGGAGATCGAGCTCGAGGACTCGTACGAGAAGATCGGCGCCGAGCTGGTCAAGGAGGTCGCCAAGAAGACCGACGACGTCGCCGGTGACGGCACGACGACGGCGACCGTCCTGGCCCAGGCGCTGGTCCGGGAGGGCCTGCGCAACGTGGCCGCGGGCGCGAACCCGATGGCCCTGAAGCGGGGCATCGAGGCCGCCGTGGCCAGCGTCTCCGAGGGCCTCCAGCAGCTCGCCAAGGACGTGGAGACCAAGGAGCAGATCGCCTCCACCGCCTCCATCTCGGCCGGCGACACCACGGTCGGCGAGATCATCGCCGAGGCCATGGACAAGGTCGGCAAGGAAGGCGTCATCACCGTCGAGGAGAGCAACACCTTCGGGCTGGAGCTGGAGCTCACCGAGGGCATGCGCTTCGACAAGGGCTACATCTCGGCGTACTTCATGACCGACGCCGAGCGTATGGAGGCCGTCTTCGACGACCCCTACATCCTGATCGCGAACAGCAAGATCTCCGCGGTCAAGGACCTGCTGCCGGTCCTGGAGAAGGTCATGCAGTCGGGCAAGCCGCTGGTGATCATCGCTGAGGACGTCGAGGGCGAGGCGCTGGCCACCCTGGTCGTCAACAAGGTCCGTGGCACCTTCAAGTCCGTCGCCGTCAAGGCCCCGGGCTTCGGTGACCGCCGCAAGGCCATGCTCGAGGACATCGCCATCCTCACCGGTGGCGCGGTCATCAGCGAGGAGGTCGGCCTCAAGCTGGACGCCGCCGACCTGTCCCTGCTGGGCCAGGCGCGCAAGGTCGTCATCACCAAGGACGAGACCACCATCGTCGACGGTGCCGGCAACGCCGAGCAGATCCAGGGCCGGGTCAACCAGATCCGCGCCGAGATCGAGCGCTCGGACTCCGACTACGACCGCGAGAAGCTGCAGGAGCGTCTGGCCAAGCTGGCCGGCGGTGTTGCGGTGATCAAGGTCGGCGCGGCCACCGAGGTCGAGCTCAAGGAGCGCAAGCACCGCATCGAGGACGCCGTTCGCAACGCGAAGGCGGCCGTCGAGGAGGGCATCGTCCCGGGTGGTGGCGTCGCGCTGGTGCAGGCCGGCAAGACCGCGTTCGACAAGCTGGACCTGTCGGGCGACGAGGCCACCGGTGCCAACATCGTCAAGGTGGCCCTGGACGCCCCGCTGCGCCAGATCGCCGTGAACGCCGGCCTCGAGGGCGGCGTCGTGGTGGAGAAGGTGCGCAACCTGGAGCCCGGCCACGGCCTGAACGCCGCGAACGGTGAGTACGTGGACCTGCTGGCCGCGGGCATCATCGACCCGGCCAAGGTGACCCGCTCGGCGCTGCAGAACGCCGCGTCGATCGCCGCGCTGTTCCTCACCACCGAGGCCGTCGTGGCCGACAAGCCGGAGAAGACCCCGGCCCCGGCCGGCGCCCCCGGCGGCGGCGACATGGACTTCTGAGTCCAGCCGTAGAACCACCGCGAGAAGGCGGGCCGCGTCAGCGGCCCGCCTTCTCCGTATCCGCGCCGGCCGGCGGTTCGTCCGTGACCGGCGGGGTCAGATCTTCGAGGTCGCGCAGCCCGCGCACCGGTGACGTCAGGTAGATCACCGGTGAGATCACGGTGAGCGCGCCGAAGAGCAGCAGGGTGGTGCGCGCGCCGAGCGGCCCGGCCAGCGCGCCGGCCAGCAGACCGCCGAGCGGGATGGCGCCCCAGGACACGAACTTCACAGTGGCGATGACCCGGGACAACAGGTGCGGCGGGCTGGCCCTCATCCGGTACGTCCGGGTGGTCACGCTGAGCACCACCGTGGAGACCGCGAAGACCACGTTGCCGGCCGCGAACGCCAGGTAGGCGACCGGCCCGGTGCCCAGCGGGATCAGCAGCGCCCCGGCCACGCCGACCACCGCGGCCACGATCAGGGCGCGTGCGGTGCCGACCCGGGTGGTGAACCAGGTGGTCAGCGCGGCGCCGGCCAGTGAGCCGAGGCCGTCGGCGGCGAGCAGCAGACCCACCAGGCCGGGCTCCGCGCCCAGCTCACGGACCAGGTAGTAGGGGAACAGCGCCAGCATCGCGCCGCAGGTGAAGTTCGTCGCGGTGGCGTCCCACATGCACGGGCCGATGATCGGGTGCCGGACCACGTACCGGAAGCCCTCGCGGATCAGCGCGAGCATCGGCGGCCGGTCGCGGTCCGGCTCTACCCGGCGCTCGGGCAGCGTGCGCAGCAGCGCCGCGGAGAACAGATAGCTCGCCACGTCCGCGAACAGGGTGGGCACGGCGCCCAGCAACTGGACCAGCAGGCCGCCCAGCGACGGGCCGCCCAGTTGGGTGGCCGCGTGCGTGCCGGAGGTCAGGCTGTTGCGGGACTGCAGCTGCCCGGCCGGCACGATCTGCGGCAGGAACGTCTGGTTGCCCACGTCGAACAGCACTGTGGCGAAGCTGACCACGAGGGCCACCACGATCACCTGCGCGATCGTCAGCCGCCCGCCCCACCAGGCCAGCGGGATCGAGCCCACCGCGGCCGCCCGGACCAGGTCGGCGCCGACCTGGATCCGGCGCAGCGGCAGGCGCTGCACGATCACCCCGGCCGGCAGGCTGATCACCAGATACGCCAGGTAGGTGGCGGCGGTGATCAGGCCCATCTCGAAGGCGGACGCGTGCAGCACGGTCAGCGCGGCCAGGGGCAGTGCCACCCCGGTCACCGCCGAGCCGAGCAGGCTGGTCGCGCTCGCCGTCCACCAGCGCCAGAACGTAGTAAGTTCCATAATGGAACTGACTATAGTGATGAGCGTGAGGCAAGTCGACCTGGCAGACGTGGACTGCGGGATCACCCAGGCACTGGGCGTGCTCACCGACTGGTGGACGTTCCTGATCGTCCGCGACGTCGCGGGTGGGGTGACCCGCTTCGACGCTCTGCGGCGCGAGCTCGGGATGAGCCGCCGCGCGCTGGCCGAGCGGCTCGCCGCCCTGGTCGAGCACGGCGTGCTGCGCCGGCGGCGGTACACGGACCGCCCGCCGCGCTACGACTACCTGCTCACCGCGAAGGGGGAGGGCCTGCTCCCGGTGCTGCTGGCGCTGCAGGAGTGGGGTGACCGCTACGTGCTCGGCGACGGCTCGCTCACCGCCACCGCCGCGGCCGGCTCGGCCGAACACCGCCGCGCCCATGCGCTGACCGGCCGGCGCCTCCCGGAGATCCTGCTGCCGCGGCAGGACGGCTCGCTCACTCCGCCGGCCGACCCCGGCGTCTGGACCGTGCTGTTCTGCTTCCCGGGCGCCTTCGCGCCCGGCGCGCAGGGTTATCCGCCGCTCTGGGGCGACATTCCCGGGGCGCCCGGCTGCACGCTGGAGACGACGACGTACGGCGCCCGCGCGGAGACCTTCGCCGCCGCGGGCGCCCGGATCCGTGGGGTCAGCACCCAGCGCCCCGACCAGCTGAGCGCCTTCGCCGAGCATGCCGCCCTGCCGTACGAGCTGCTCTCCGACGCCGAGGGCCGGCTCGCCACGGCGCTGCGGCTGCCCACCTTCCGGGCCGGTGGGGCCGACCGCCTCAAGCGCCTGACGATGCTGATCGATCCGGCCGGCACGATCCGCGAGGTACAGTTCCCGGTCACCGACCCGGCCGCCTCCGTCGACGAGATGCTCGCCGTGGTGCGGGAGAAGACCGATCAGGTGGTACGCCGGGAGCCCGCCGACCGCACCTGAGCAGCATCCCGCCGACCGCGGTGAGCAGCCCTGCCGCGGCGAACAGAGGCATCGGTCCGGGCCCGCCCGTCGTGGGCAGCGCCGGCGGCCCGGAAGGCGGCGCGGGGCTCAGGCTCGACGGCGGCGCGGAGCCGGGGCCCGCCGGCGCGGAGCTGGCGCCCGGCGGCGCGGAGCTGGCGCCCGGCGGCGCCGGCACCGTCACGAGGATGGTGCCCGAGGCCACGTTGCCCTCCGCGTCGACGATCTCGTAGGTGAACGAGTCGGTCCCGATGAACCCGGGAGCCGGCGTGTAGGTCACCGAACCGTCCGGGTTCAGTCGCGCCGTCCCGTGCGCCGGCTGGGTGATCCGCCGGTCCGCCACCGGCCGTCCCAGGTCGTCCACGGCCGGCAGCGCGACCGAGACCGGCCGGCCGGGTGGCGTGGTCACCGCCTTGTCCGGCGCCTCCGGCGGCGCGACCGTCCCGGTCGGCGTGACCGTCGCACCGGGCGTGGTCGTGGTGCTGGGTGTGGTGGTGCTGGGCGTGGTCGTGGTGCCGGGCGTGGTGGTCGTGCTCGGCGTGGCGATGGTGCTGGGCGTGGTGTTCGTGCTGGGCGTGGTGGTCGTGCTGGGAGTCGTCGTGGTGCTGGGTGTGGTGGTGCTGGGCGTGGTC
>NZ_BOMW01000089.1 GCF_016862395.1 Actinoplanes siamensis
GTCACGGTCACCGGCAACCGGGAACCAGGCGGTCCCGTGACCGTGCGGGTGTCGTGCCGCGTCGCCCCCAGCCGAATCACGGTGTCTTGTGCGCGATAGTGAGCCGGGTCCGGTACTGCTTGGTGACTTCTCCGTTGTAGACGTCGTCGATCAGATGGGTGATGCACTCGAACAGGCCGGCGCGTGCCTGCGGTGCCATGGCGCGATGCCCGGAGTAGGTCATGAGCAGGTTCAGGTATTCGCGAGCGGTGTAGGTCTGTTGCCACTCGTAGCGCCGGAATTCGGCTGACCCGAATCGGGCCGAACGCTCGAACTCTGCCGTCTCCTCGACGGTCTGATCATCGCTGGTCAGACGCATGCCGGGCGGTGTCGTGGGGTCGAAGCGTTCGTAGCATCGTTGTGCGTCAGCGAAGAAGGCGTTCGTCCCCCCGGCGATATGGTGGGTCGAGACGATGCCGAGGGCTCCGCCGGGACGCAGGAAGTCAGCTGCCTTGATCATGCGCACTTCGGGATCAAGCCAGTGGAACGCGGTCGCGGAGAGCACCGCGTCAAAGGTTCCGTCCGAGGTCTGCCAATCCTCGAACGCTGTCGCGACGACGCTGACGTTCGGGAAGTGTGCGAGGTTGCGTCGGGCGACGGCGGCCATGTCCGGGCTGAGGTCCATGGCGACGACATGGCATCCCATTCGTGCCAGGGGCAGGGTCGCTTGGCCGGTGCCGCATCCGATCTCCAGCACCCGAGCGTGTGGACCGAGACCGGCGAGCGTGGCGAGGTCGGTGAACAGCTGGGGTGGATAGGTGGGACGGCACTGGTCGTAAAGTTCGGCGTCCTGGCCGAACGTGGTGCGCAACATTTCTCGGTTGGTGTCGGCCATGTTGGCTGGTTATCCCTTCAAATCGCGCAGGCTGGGCTATCGAAGGGGTGCGAAGCCTGCGGGTCTCGGTTTCCGCGACCGCGGTCGCGGTACAGGGCGTCAACGGCCCCAACACTTAGAGCCATCTCGAGGAGCACCGAGATAGAAAACTGCAGTCGATCTACTGGCGCAAACGCGCGCCGATCTGCAAAAACGCTTGCCATGATCTGACAGCGTTCCGCTACATTTGCGACCCTCGTGCGGGCTGATTGCAGACTATCCGATCTTGGTTGCGCGCCGATCGCGCACCGCCCGCCCGGCAGCCGAACCGGCATTGACCGCTGGTGCCGACGTTCGGCAACCCCCGGCATGACCGCACCCACCATATTCGGTGCAAGCCGCGAAGCGGCGCGGCAGTAGCTACGGCTTGGCCCTTGGCCTATCGATTACCCCATCGCGATTGACCTCCTCCAAGTTCGTAGTATCACCGGCGATACTGAACGGAGTATCGTGGGAGGTGTGGCGGACAGACTGGCGAAGATCTTGGCGGAGATGCGCCGGAACCCGAACAACGTCCGATTCGCGGACCTGCTGTTCGTCTGTCGGCACTACTTCGGAGAACCACGATCGCAAGGCACTTCGCACTACGTGTTCAAGATGCCGTGGCCCGGCGACCCCCGGGTCAACATCCAGGACAAGAGCGGCAAGGCAAAGCCCTACCAGGTCAAGCAGGTGCTGACCGCGGTCGAGAAGCTGGGGGAACGATCGTGAGCGTGGCGGACCACTACACCTACCGAGTCCACTGGTCAGCCGAAGACGGCGAGTACGTCGGCACCGTCGCCGAGCTGCCGTCGGTCTCCTGGCTCGCCGAGGACCGCATGGAAGCCTTCATCGGCATCCAACGCGTCGCCGAAGAGATCGTCGCCGACATGGAGGCCTCCGGCGAAACTCCGCCGGTGGCCATCGCCGACCGGCACTACTCCGGCAAGTTCCAGGTCCGCGTACCCGAAGAGGTCCACCGTCGTCTGGCCATCCGGGCGGCCGAACAGGGCGTCTCCCTCAACGCACTGGCCTCCTCACGCCTGGCAGGCGCCTAATGAACGTAAGAGCCCGTCATCAAGCCGGCGCTCCTAAATCCGCGCGCAGGATCTTCGCCGCGATCAACTCGATCTTCGACATCCGGGGGCGTCGGCGTGCCTCCGTCCAGACCAGCCGGTATTCCCACCGCCTCGGCTGCTCCGAAACCGGCGAACAATCGAATCCACCCCATCGAAGACCCCCGCTGGTGGCTCTCGAGCTAGCGGATAAAGCCCAAATCAAGACCCACGTGCGGTGAAGCGCCGCGTGGGCCAGCATCAGCCTTTCCGCGTCACCAGCGCCATCCCCAGAACTCGCGCTGATACCGGATGACCAGCCCACCGGCCTTGTGCGTACCACAAAGTGTCGTTCCTGCCCGGCGATCGGCGAGGTGGGCACGCCCCGTACCCGTGCGTTGCCAGCTGTTAGCTCGACGTCGAGGGTTGCTCCTCGTGGCAGCACGAGCGTTGTGATACCGGCGAACACCTCAAGATCAACCTCTACGACGTGGTGCGGTACCACCGCATCTGTGAAGTCCAGCTTTACCGAGCCGGCTTTGTTCGTTACCCGCAGCCTGCGGGAAACGACCCACCGGCCCTCCCGCTTCAGAGAACGGCCAGTCGTGCATAGCTGGGCCCGCTCCAGAGCGGGCGGAAACCCCGTTCCACCCGGCAGGTCGAGGAGAAACGGTTCGACCTCTCCGAACCTGCTGGCAGCAAGCACACCCGCCACTCGCCTGTCGAACTCGTTCAAAGTCAGCCGACCCTCGCCAGCCGCCCGAAGAAGACGCTCGACAAGCGCCTGACGGTCGGCATCAGACATACGAACGCGGGCGGGCTCCGGCCGCGGCTCTTCGCTCATCGATGCTCACCATAGTGGCTCCCGAACTCGCCGACACGGAATCCGGGCCCGAGTGGACGGCCTGTTCCACCTCGTCGCCCTACGCGGTCTCCGACGAGGCGAGGCATGCGGGCTGCGCTGGGAGGATGTCGACTTCGGCGGACAGACGGCGACGGTCGTCACCCAGCTCGTCGAGAACAGCGGCGAGAACGAGGAAACCGACATGAAGGTCGTGCAGGAAATGCTCGGCCACTCCTCGCTCTCACTAACCTCGGACACCTACACCAGTGTCCTTCCGGAGGTAGCTCGTCGGGCAGTGGAAGCGGCGGCCCGCCTGATCCCCCGCAAGACCGGGCGAACGCACCGCCGGGCTCACGTCGGGCACACAATGACCCGCACCGCCGAAACCCACGCCCCAGAACGGCGGCCGTAGGCAGGGAAGCGGCAGGTAATGCCGCTTCCCGAACGTGGGCCGGACGTTGCACCATGCGAACCACCAGACCACCGTCACCGGCGAAGCGTTACCGGGACGTTTGACCAGTTCACGGGCGAGCCGGCAGCGTCGAGACGTGAAAGCCGCAGATGCCTGAGCCGCCAAGGTCACACGCGGCGTACGACCAATCCCGGCTTGACCTCGGCCGCCGCGCCCAGGTGCGTGATGTCGTCCGGATCGCTGGTGAACACGATCGCCCCGTACGCCAGTGCCACCGTCACCACCGTGGCGTCGACGACGTCCCGGGTCCCCGCCTTACCGCACAGCACGCCAGCCGTTTTCGCCGTCTCCATCCCCACCGGGAGCACCTCACAGCTGTGCAGGAATCTCCCGAGTTGCACCTGACGACGGGCATCGCGCCAGACCTGGGCCATGACGACGGCGGGCACGAGCAGGCGGCGTCCCTCTTCCAGCGCCAGATGATGGATGACCCACATCCGCCGATCATTGCCGTCGATTGCCAGCAGCACACCGGCGTCGTACACGTACGGAATACTCACGCCGCCGCCGGCCCGGAGACATCGAAAGCTTCCGCGTCCGCCGCAGCCATCTCGGCCCGCGCTGCCGCGAGTTCCTCGAGCGTGAACGCCCCATGCTCGGCCTGCCAGTCCGCGACGACCTTCCGGCCCACCCGGCGCCGCAGCTCACTCTCCGCCGCGCTAGCCACCAGCCGCGACAGCGGAACCCCATCCTCGCGCGCCGCCGACCCGAGGGCCTCGACCAGCTCCTCCGGGAGCGTCACCGTCACCTTCTTCACCGCCATAGGATTACCATACTCTTGTATGGCAGACTCCTGACAGGCTGACTGACGATGCGATCGGAGCAACCACAGCCATCAGCAACGATGGCGGTTTACGCAATGCCTCACTCGACCCGCAAGTATTCGCAGGTTGAAAGGTTGTGGGCCGGACGTTGCACCATGCGAACCGCCCGACCACCGTCAGCAGCAACCCGCTACCGGGACGTTTGACCAGTTCACGGTATGCCAGATCGTCGACAATGAGCGACGAGTGACGTGGAACTTCAAGGTTGACGGCCGATCTCTCGGACGGTCAACTCGCGAACAAAGCGCCCGCTGGAAACTCTCCCCGCTCCCGCCACGAGCCCTTGATCTTCGAGGCGATAGCGCCCACGGCGGAGTCGAAGCGCCCGTCCTGCCGAGTGGCGCCCAACCGCAACCAGGCACCGCGGCGATACCGACGACTTCGCCGGCGACACATCGAGGTGGAGTCACTTCCCGGGCAGGTGAACCGCCACTGCGTACTGCTGATGGGCGTCCGTCGTGGATGCAGCGACGAGCCGGCGTCACGACAACTGATGGCTCGATGCGACAGCGTCGGTGAGCCCAGTGGCCGCGGCTCGCGCCACGTGACTCGGGCGGCACGGTTTCCGGGCTCGGGCGACCGGGCGCGCCGTTGGACGCCGGGCCGAGCTTGCCCGTCTTGGAATTTCGGTGGCGCCACAGATAGCCGGTCCCCCCGTAAGTGGCCGGCACCCGGAGCGGCGAAGACTTCTCCGCATGACAAGTTCAGGGGCTTGCACCCATTTGTCAGTGTCTATCGTGGAGCCGGGATGGGCCCGGCACGGGGAGGCACCAGATGCGTCGACGAAGACTGCCCGCCGTTCTGCTCACTTCAGCCCTGGTCGTCGGGGCGTTGCAGGCACCGGCGGCAGCTGCTCCGTCCACGAGCACCGGCACGCCCGCACAGGTGAAACCCGGCTCGGTCACGCTGATCACCGGCGATCGGGTCGTTACTCGTGGCACGACCGCCACGATCCAGCCCGGTCCGGGGCGTAACAGGATCCGCTTCCTGAGCTACACGGCCAGGGGCCACCGCTACGTCATCCCGTCCGACGCGCTCGCACTCCTGCGCGCCGGACGGCTCGACAAGCGGCTCTTCGACGTCAACGAACTCACCACCCAGGGCGGCAGTGACCTTCGCCTGCTCGTGACGTACGCCAAGAACGGCGCGAGCGGCGCACGCAGCGCGATCACCGCCGGCGGAGCACGGGTGACACGGGACATCGCCCCGGTGAAAACCCTGGCGGCGAGCGTCGACACCGCCGAAAGCACGTCACTCTGGTCCGGCCTGACCAGCGGTACGGCGAAGGCGAAAGCCCTCAAGCCCGGCGTGCAAGGCGTCTGGCTGGACGGCAAGCGCAAGGTGACGCTCGACCACAGCGTGCCGCAGATCGGCGCGCCGACCGCCTGGCAGGCCGGCTACGACGGCACCGGCGTCACTGTCGCGATTCTCGACACCGGCGTCGACGCCACCCACCCGGACCTGGCTGGAAAGATCGTCGGCGCGGAGAACTTCACCACCACCGCGTCCACCGACGACGAGGTCGGGCACGGCACCCACGTCGCCTCGATCATCGCCGGCAGCGGTGCCGCGTCGGGTGGCCGCTACAAGGGTGTCGCCCCCGGCGCCAAGCTGTTGATCGGGAAGGTGTGCGAGACCGAGTTCTGCGACGACTCGGCGATCCTGGCCGGCATGGCCTGGGCGGCCGCGCACGCTCCCGTCGTCAACATGAGCCTCGGCGGCGGCGACACCCCCGAGATCGACCCGCTCGAGCAGGCCGTCAACGACCTGACCGCGCAGTACGACACGCTGTTCGTGATCGCGTCCGGCAACGCCGGCCCGAACTCGGTCGGCTCGCCCTCGACCGCCGACGCGGCGCTGTCGGTCGGCGCCGTCGACCGTGACAACCAGATGGCGGACTTCTCCAGCACCGGCCCGCGGGCCGGCGACCACGCCCTCAAGCCGGAGATCACCGCGCCCGGCGTGGACATCGTGGCCGCCAAGGCGAAGAACGGATTCATCGGTGACCCGGCGCCGGTCGACGGCTACGTCGCCCTCTCCGGCACGTCGATGGCCACCCCGCACGTGGCCGGCGCCGCGGCGATCCTGACCCAGGAACACCCCCGCTGGTCGTCGAGCCTGCGCAAGAACACGCTGATGGGTTCGGCCGAGCCGACCGCCGGGGTCAGCGCGTTCGACCAGGGCGCCGGCCGGGTCGACGTGGCACGGGAGATCACCCAGACGGTCACCGCCGACGAGGGCAGCCTCAGCTTCGGCCTGCAGTACTGGCCGCACGGCGACGACAAGCCGGTCACCAGGACCGTCACCTACCGCAACTCGGGCACGGCCGCGGTCGACCTGACCCTGTCCACGCCGACCGCGCCGTTCACCGTCGCCGCCACCCACCTGAGCGTCCCAGCCGGCGGCACCGCCAGTACCACGGTCACCGCCGACACCAGCAACCCGGCGCTCGCCGACAAGCTGTACGGCGACCGCCTGGTGGCCACCGCCACCGGCGGCCTCCGCGTGGTCACGCCGATCGGCGTCGACCGCGAGGTGGAAAGCTACGACGTCACCGTCGAGACGATCAACCCGGACGGTACGCCGAGCCTCGACCACTACGCGTCGCTGTTCAAGCTGGACGGCACCGGGTTCTACGACGTCTACCAGGCTCAGGGCTCCGAGAAGCTCCGCCTGCCGAAGGGCACCTATGGCGCGTTCGTGTGGATCAACAATGCGGAGGCCGAGACCACCGCGATGCTCACCCACACCGAGCTGGTCGTCAACGGACCCGCCACGATCACCTTCGACGGCCGTAAGGCCAAGCCGATCACCGTGACCGCGCCGCAAGCCGGCGCGGGCGTCGTGCTCGCCGCCGTAAACGCGGATTGGCTGCTCGACGATTTCGGTGCCGGGGCGACCACGCTCGGCGCCGACTTCACCTCATTGTCCGCGGCGCCGGCCTCCCCGGTCGCCAAGAACTACTTCCTGGCCAGTGTCAACGGCTCGTTCGCAGACCCGGGGCCGGCCGGCACGTTCGAGAACAGCACGTGGAGCACCGACCTGGCGTACGGCCAGCGCGGCAAGATGTTCAACGGCCTCACCAAGAAGCCGCGGCTGCGCGACCTGGCCACCATCAAGGCCGACTACTCGGTGTCGGCGACCGGGGCCGATGGCGTACGGAGCAACTTCGCCCAGTTCGACGAGCGATCCAGCGGCTGGGCGGCGGCCGTGCCGTTCGACCTGCCCGCGCGCCGCACCGAGTACCTGAGCGTCGAGGCGCCCTGGGTGCTCGACTTCACCCAGCAGAAGCCTGCCGCCACCGAGCAGGACCACCCGGAGCTGATCACCGACCAGACCGCCAGCGCTGCCACGTTCCGTGCCGGCCACACTTACCATCAGTCATGGAACACGGCCGTGTTCGGCCCAAACGTCACCCAGGCATCGTGGGAGGGCGGCTGGGTCAGCCGCCAGGGCGACCACCTGTTCGCCGCCGTCCCGCTGTTCGGTGACGGTGCCGGCCACCCCGGCTGGTCCACGGGCGACAGTGAGGTGGTCGCGCTCTACCGGGGCAAAACCAAGATCGGCGAGGGGACCGAGTACGACCTGCCCGCCGGGCGGGCTACTTACCGGCTGGAGGCTGCGGCCAGCCGCGGCGCCCCGCACCTCTTTTCCACCTCGGTGAAAGCGGCGTGGACGTTCCGATCCGGACACGTTCCCGACACGACGTACACGCGGCTGCCGATCTCGACGATCCGCTTCAGCCCGCGTCTCGACGTCAACAACGCGGCGCCCGCCGGACGCCGCTTCGACATCCCACTGACCGTCGAGCAGCAGCCCGGCTCCACGGCCGGTAAGGCCCGCACGGTCAAGGTCGACATCTCCTACGACGACGGCAAGACCTGGCACCGCGCCGACGTACGCGGCTCCGGCAACAGCCGGACCGTCACGGTCAACCACCCGCGCGGCACCGGTTTCGCCTCGCTGCGCGTCTCCGCCACCGACACGCGGGGGAACACCGTCACCGAGACCGTCATCCGGGCGTACGCCCTGCGCTGACACCGTCGGGTGACACCGGGCCGGGCCGCTTTCGGCTCGGCCCGGCCAGCCCGCGCCCACCACCGGTACGCCTCGATTCAGTGCGCACCATCAGGCTACGGAAGGTCCAGAATCCCGATCGCCTGCCGCAGCCGGCCACGGTGACAGATCACCACGATCCCCGACGAACGCAGATCCACCTTCCGGACCACCAGCGGCACCCCGGGAACCTCGGTACCGAACGGCACCGCCCGACTGTCGCTCTCGTATACCGGCTCAGCTGACGCGGGCCAGTACCGCACCTTCCCGAATAGAGTCAACGACGTCTACGTCTACGTCGACGGCGACCGTGGTCTTCGACGTTGCGGCGTGCAGTTCGATGGACCTCACTACCGCCAGACCGGAGGGCGTGCCACCGTCCAAGACCGTGAGTTCGTCACCGATGCGTAGGGCGTCACCCTCCAGTTGCCCGGTGACGAACAGCCAAGGGCGGCTCGACAAGCGGTGCACTCGCTCGATGGTGAGCCGGGTCATGCGCGGTTCCTCCTCCATGTCTCGACGAAGCCTTCCTCAGCGCCGTATGCCTCATCCTCCAGGGGTCCCGTCGTGGTCGTGATCCGGCCATCCTCGTGCTGGCGGACATGCACGCTTTCGTGCCCGAGAGTCCGTACCAACGTCTCCTCATCCTGGAACGCCGCAGGGCCCAGCTGGACGCCGAGCGAGTCAGTTCTGGCCACAGCACCCTGAAAATCGAGGTAGGCGATATCGTCGGCGTTCTCGACGACTTCGACCGGCACTCCCCGAAAATCAACGCCAGCCATTTCGGCATAGCGCTGAACGGTGTCCACGGTTCTCGGTAAACCGACATTCTGCTCAAGAACCTCACGATTCGACAATGCGCCGGACCGCGAGTACAAACTCACGCCACGCGGTGCTGCCGAGCTTGCCGGTTCGCTGCGGCTGAGTCGTGCGAGTAACTGATTCAGCCGGGCGAGGATGCCGGCGAGTTCGTCGAGTTTGCCGTTGAGGCGGCGCAGGCTGTTGAACAGGGCCCGGATGAAGTGCTGGATCCGGTTGACCCACTTGGCGACCAGGGTGGCGACCTGAGCGGCCACCACCGGAGTAGCCAGGCCCAGTGTGACGCCCTCCTCGGCGAGCCACTGCGGCAACCGCACGGCGAGCGTCGCGACGAACTGGGCGACCAGATCCCGCACGATCTCGCGGACCAGCCCGACCAATAGACCGGCGCCTTCGACCGCATACGAGATCGCGTTCGTCACGGTTGCTATCCCGTCGACCGCGGCGAGCTGCTCACCAGCATGGGCGCGATAAGCGTCGCCGGACGCGCCGAACCAGTCCGTGGTCTGCGCGCGGACCGCAGCCGCATATTGCCGGTGGGTCTCCGCGGCAGAGGCCGAGACGTTGCGCCAGGTCGCCGCATGCGCGGCGATCTCGTCCGGCTTACCGGCAAGCCAATCCAGGGCATCATTGAGCGGTTTGACGTGCTCCATCAGCCAGCCGACACCCCAGGCGAACAGCGAGCCGAGCGGATCGACCGCCGCCGCCAAGGCATCCAAGCTCCCACCGACCCCGCCGAGCGTGGCATCGACCCAGCTGTTGTTCCGGATGCCGTCGCTGATCTGCCGGGCATCTTCGACCAGCCCCAGCCCGGTAGACCAGGTATTCGAACTCTGCGCCCGCGCGACCAGCGGATTGTCGCTCACAACAGCGGCTCAGGGTCTCGGCCCGCCTCGGTCAACCGGCCAGCGCTGTCGACATCAGTGGCTTCGATCGTCGCCGCTGTGGCATTGAGCTTGAGCGCCGTCTCCGACAAGGCGTCCACCGCACCGTTCAAAACATCCACCGCACCGGTGAACAACGGATTTAGCAAGCCGGGTAAAAATTGGCAGATCTCCCCGTACGCCTGCCGGTCCATGCTGACGTCACGCACCGCTCGCCGAGCCACCGCCATCCGCTCAGCGACTTCGCTGACCGCGGTCGCGTGCTGCCGCACCACTTCCGCCGGAAACCGCATCCCGGCGCTCATCGCTCGTCCGGCCTGTCCGGCACCGGAAACCTGGCGTCGAACGCATCGATCACCACACGGCCGGCCTCCCTGTCCGCACCAACCGTCGCCTGCTCGTCCACTCGCGCCGACAACACGGCCTGCGCCCGCCGTATCATCGCCACGATCTCACGACCCAACTGCGGGCTGGACAACTCGTGCACCCGATCGTCCAGGTCAAGGGTCTCCATCTGGCCCGACGACCCGACCGTCACCCGGATCGCCCCGCCACGGCCCTCCGCCGAACCGGTCAACGCCGCCACACGCCGCGACAACTCGACACTCCGCTCGGCCCGCGCATCAACCTGCGACACCCACGAATCCAGCCACTGCTCACCAGCGTCAAGATCGTTCACTGGCGCCCACCTTCACCGCCGACCAGCCCACGCTATCGACACCGCACCAGGCAAAGAAGACGCCCGAGCCCGGAATCTCAGAATCCCGAGCCGCCGCCCCGACCATGCCTCCGGAACCGGCTCACCACGCAAACGACACCTGGTCGCCCAATGCCACATTCGGCGACCATCAATGCACTGGTCAACCGGGTTGTGGGCCGGACGTTGCACCATGCGAACCACCCCACCTTCGTCCCGGGCACACCGCTACGGGGACGTTTGACCAGCTCACACGGCAGAAAAGCGGTCCTGGAATCGCTCTGACACGTGACCGCGGAATCGCGCAGACCTCCGCGAGGCACTCACCGGGCTAATCGAAGAGTTCGGAGTTCCCCGCGAACTCTCCGTCACCGTCGCTGCCTGATGCCTCCACTTCCCGCCGTCTCCGGCACCCGCGTCGTCCGCGCAGCGACGTCGGCATGACGATCGAGCAGCTCGCCCCCTGAGACCCATCGCCACGGCGGAAGTGCCACCCTGGCTCTCCGACAAGATCTCCAGGGTGCCGTCCAGCATCGACCACTCGCCAGGGGCGGCGACACGGCGCAGCGCCGCCACCGCGGCCAGCCCGTGCGGCGAGTCGGCGTGCTCAGCGGCTGCCAGTCGCATCACGGGAATCGGGCGACACGGTGTCCGGGTTCGGGCGACCCGGCGCGTCGTTCGGCGCTGGGCCGAGCTTGCCGATCTCGTAGCCGTCGGGGTAGGTCTTGGTCTTGATCCCGTCGCTGAACCTCGGGGTGGCCCTGGGCTTGCCGAACCAGCGCAGGATGCGGGCTCTCGTCCGGAGCCCGGCATGCAGCCCGGCGCGCACCGGCCACACTGCCGTGGCCACCCGTGTAGCGGCCCTGAGATTGTCGTCGTACATGGCACTGACGAGCGTGTTCCCCAGCGGGGCGAGCACGGGTGGGATGCGGTTGAGCATCAACTGGCGGGTGGCGCGTTCGATGGCCGCGGCGTCGTCATTGGGCTGCAGGTGAGTGGCGTCGTAGGCGTCGAACCAGGCCTCGATCTCGTCGTAGGATCCGGGAATGTCGGTGATGGCCATGCGCTGGCCCAGCTCCCGGTAGAACAGGTAGGTGGCGCGGCGCTCATGGCAGCAGAGCCGCCGCCAGGCGTAGCGGTCCAGCCATCGGGTCGGAATGATGATGAGACAAGCCAGGACGTACAGGTAATGGTCGTTGGAGATGCCGTACGGCCGGTGGATCTGGTTGATCCGCCGCAGCGCCTCACGGCCGCGGAACTGGTCGAAGCCGTTGAGTACCATCTCGTACATCAGCACGCCGGTGTCGTCGATCCGCTTCTGGGTGCGCTCGGTCAGCTCGCCGGTCGCGGTGTGCACGGCGGCGATCTCCGGCAGCGAGAAGGACCGGTTGAACGCCAAGTTCAGGCCGAGCTTCATGTCCCACGGGAATTCGTAGCGCAACATCGTCTGGTAGATGGACAGGTAGTCGCGCTCCGGGTCCAGCGCACGAGTCCGCGTGAGGTTGTCGTATCGGGCGGTCATTGACGGTTGCTCCCGAGGTCAGAGGTGGAGGGCTCGTGGCCGGGGTGGGTGGCACCGTGACGGAGGCGAGAGTACAGACCTTCTCCGGCTGGGTGTAGGCACCGGCAACCTCCACCTGCCAGGCGAAGGACCTCGGCGCCGAACGGCACCGCCGGACTGTCCTCAATCATGGTGAAGGGACCACTGAGCTGCTCGTGCTCGTCATGGCAGTCCACAACCGCCTCGGCGGCCAAGGCATCGAGCTCGGTATCACTGAGCGAAGACACCCGCGCAGGATAGAGAACCGTCTCCGGCGCTTCACCAACAGCCGACGACAGCGAATCGCCGGGTGGTGGTTCGCACGCGAGTTGAATGTGGGGCGGGCGGGACTCGAACCCGCGACCGAGGGATTATGAGATCGAAAACCGCAGTCGATCTACTGGCACAAACGTCCGCCGAGCTGCGGAAACGCTTGCCATGATCTGACAGCGTTCCGCTACGTTTGCGGCCCTCGTGCGGGCTGATTGCGGACTCTTCGATCTTGGTTGCGCCCTGCTCGCGCACGCCCGCCCCGCAGCCCGCCGGCACTGACCGCCAGTGCCGGCGTTCGGCAACCCACGGCACCACCGCGCCCACCCTATTCGGTGGCAAGCCGCGAAGCGGCGCGGCAGTCCAAATCTCGCTGACGAAGACGACTGCCTGGCAACGCATCGCCGGTGGTAGAGAGCGCCATAGGGCGAGAGCGGCCGGGACGTCATCTGAGTTTGCGACCTATACAGAGCTGGCCAGACGGCCACCCTGTCCCGCCCTACTAGGCTGCCACGCATGCCTCTGCCCGCTGATCTCCAAGCACGCCTGAACGACCCCAGCTTCTGGCGAGCTTACTTCTTCGAAGACGAAGGCATCGAAGACGAAGGCGAGGATGTCCAAGACGACGAGGAATCGATCGTCGTGGAGTTTCCGGTCGGAGGCGGCTACGCCCTCACCCTCGACATCTGCGTCGGACTCCACATGGTCAATCTGGCGATGCGCACGCCTGACAGCCCTGAGACACTGGAGTTGGGATGGGACGACGAGGCGCACTGGCATCCCGACGCGCTGCGGTGGGCTGAGCTCGACCTGATCGCCCGAGCCGCTGCCACCCTCGACCATACGCTTCGACACCCTGGGCCTGTCCTGGCCCTCGCCGCTCGATTCGTCGTCCTCGACGCCGGTGATGACCTTGACGCAATCACCCCGATGATGGACGCCGCTTTCGGGCCGCCGCGCGCACCCCAAGTCGGGGTCGACCCCATGGCACCCACGCTGGACATCGACTTTGATCGGCCCGTGCCAGCCGAACCGTGGTGGCCCAAAACCCGAGACTGGCTGCACAGAGCCGACGGGCGGCACAACGGGGTGGCATGGCGCCATGGCGACGACGGTGTCTGGACAGTTGAGCAGGACGAAGCGAACAACGCCGATCGGGACTTGTACAGCCTGCGCTGTCCCGGCGGCAGCTTCCCGTTCACTGCATGGGCAAGACTGGTGACTGCGGCCGAAGCCACCCTTGCAGCAGCCAGCCTGCCCATGCCTGAAAATTCAGCGGAGCAGTGCTGGATCGACGAGGAGCGCACCAGCGCGCCCCGCGGCTCACTCATCGCGGCACGATTCGGCCCTAGCCCGCTACGAAACTCTCGCCGCTACCTGCTCGATCTGCACCTGCCAATGGAGGGTCGACCGAACTCCTATGCGGTCGCGGTACGCACCGACCTGGACCGAACGCTGCGAGAGGCCGACCGCGGTTGGGCGGAATCCGTCGGCTCCAGTTCGACTCCCGGCCGCGGGCTGACCGAAGTCTGGTTCAGTATCGGCATCGTCGATAGCCTGGACGCCGGTGTCGCACTGATCAGGCAGGTACTGCGTCGGCACGACACCGACTCGGCAGTCCGCCTGACTCGCAATCGCGAGCTGATCCCGCTGGACTGAGGAACACAATGCCGGCGGGCCGGCCGATGCCGGCGCTTGCGCCGCCAGCAGGCCGAGCCCGGCCGGCAGCGCCGCGCTTGCGCGGCGCCTTGATCCATAGGAGACCAATTCGGCAATACGGCAACCTCACGGCGAATCGGTCCACCGTTACCGCCAACAAGATTTGGTGACATCGACAGTACGGTATATTATTCGGAGCCGGTCCGGTCCGATGACAAAGGGAGCCTCGATGCCACCTAGCGCCGACTGGGATGGGGCAGAAAAAATACTGCGCGTTTGGCTGCGACGAACACGCGAAGGACAGCACATGCAGTACGAGGCAGCGAAATACTTTCGCCGGGCACACTACGTTATAGCCGTTCCCGTTCTTCTAATTACCACCGTTCTAGGAACCGCTACTTTTGCCAACATAACTAACTCCGTAGCTGCCACAACCAAGGTTTGGTTCGGCTCACTAACGCTTCTCGCCGCAGCGCTGGCTGCATTACAGCTCCACTTTCGTTACCTCGAACGCGCAGAGAGGCACAAAAATCTCGGCGCGCGGTATGGAAAAATCCGACGCGAAATCGAGGCAATACTCGCTTTAACCAAGGCAAGCCGCGGTGACGCCAAGCAAGTTTTGAGCGACGTGCGCTCCGAACTTGACAGGATTAGCAACGAGGGAGACTCTGTTTCGCGTCGAATTTACAAAAGGACGCTCAGAACTCTAGCTCTACGGGATCAGACCAAGCAGAAGAGGCCGGAAACTCTACCCGCCGCCTAATATTGCATGGCGCTACGCCCAGACACCCTTCATATCTTGTAGCAAATCCTCCGGAATTCCGTTACTCTTCCAAACTTGACTCAACGTTCTTGGGGCATTCGAGAGTCGCTCAAATATGGCGACGCTCTCCGGCTGGCTGACCATCAAGTATGTTCCGAGTGCCGCCGGAGTACTTCCCGGACCGTACTCTCGGTAAACATTCTCTAGATCGGCTCGCATCTCCGCAGCAAATTGACCTAGCTTATTTGCATACGCGGCCCGTTCGCTTTCGCGCACAGACTGGAGAACGACGGCCGACACCTTGCGGGTCAAGTCTGCGTCATAATCAGCTGCACAGAACGCATAGAAGATACGTTCCAACTGGGAGACGAGCAGGTTTAGGTTCCGATCGCGGTCGTTCGCCATGGCCCTCACCGCCCGTTCTACTTCGCTGTCGTACAGCTCCACCAGCGCAAGTAGACGATACAGTGACCGTCTGACAACTTTTGGCAACCGTGAAGAAGGCTTATATAGGTATGAGTGCGACATTCGCGACCAAAGGTTAGCCGCTTCGGTACGGATTTGGATTTCGCAAGTCGGCTTGCCTTCCACGCCATCGGACGCATCGAGCCCAGGAGGAACGGCCACTTGCAGGTGAAGCCTCGGGTACCTCAGCTCGTTGTCAGGAATATCCATCCGACGGTCGTCTGTCACATACACGGGTTCACCGAACAACTCGGACACGAGATCGCAAGCCACGTCAAGGTCAAGCGTGTGACCGACTACGATCCTCAAACCGATCTTGTCATAAACGTCCGCCCAAGGATCCACAACGTCTTTGCTGCTCAGTGCTTTCAGGACGTAGCTACTGACCTCCTTCGCTCGCCCTTCGACAACACAATCAAGGTTTTTACTGATCGCTCCATGGCGAATCTCAGTAACCAGATTTTGAGCAGTTAATTCGTAACTGGGACGGACTCTGGCATACCGCTCCCTGGCTAACTCTATGATAGTTGACACGGCTACTCAGCTTCACTCGCACTCGGCCTGGATTGATCGCTTCGCGGCCTAGCTTCCTTAGCTTCACCCACCAAAGTGATCTGGGTGCGCATGTCGTCTAATTCTTCGACATCGACACTCCCATCCTCAAGCGCCGAGAGAGGGAAGTAAACTACAGCACCGCTCGTAAATTTGAACTGCATTCTATCTATGCGGCTAGCAATTAGGCCTTTATCCTTGTTGAACATTTTTGGCACATTTCGCGACTCCAGATAGTTGGAGTAATCGTCCGCATCCCCATCAGCATCCATGTTGACCTCCGCAAAACGATCGGTAGACAACTGAGGATTCTGGTTTTGCATCTCCGCCATAATGGCGATAGCATACCTTCCCCGGGAGCTTGGATTTACTACCCGAGTGTTAATCCACTCGAAGCTCGTCTCGAAAAAGCGTTTTGTAATTTCCTGCGGTTCTTCGAGATGGCGACATCCGAGATAATCTTCTAGAAAGAATGCGGCAACCCGCCCACTCGCTCCCTGCTTATCAGCAACCCAACCGTTCAACATTCCCTCTGCCATACCCGAGCGCGCGAATAGCCCTACCTTGAACACGCGCGAGCGGCTGGTCAAGAACAGGTCGCGAAGATATTCCATGTCGAAAACCTTCTGACCGTTCTCATTCGTGGGCTGGGCACGTAAGCCACGCTCCTGCTCGAACTTCACAATGAGAATTCCCGGCACACCAGAAAGCCTGCAATCTGCAACAAGCAGCATTCCGCCTGAATTAATACCGGTTTGCACCTCTCGCAACGCGGTCGCAAGCTGCCGCGAAGTGGATACGAAATCGCCACCAGATGCCGTGAGAAAATTTGAGATAATCCCAGGCACCTTTGACACGGTATTCGGATCCTGCGCAACCTCGCGTCCCGCCGATGAGAGCTGCAGACGCATTCGCGCTTGAAGCTCCTCGCGAACGCCATCCTGAAGGTTGCAGGCTGCATCGCTAAGCTGAAGTGGCTCCGCTGCGTCGTCTCCTTTTTTCGCCTTTGGAACGATATGCATGATTACCTGAGTAACTTCTAGGCGGCGAAAAGAGGCGCTCATCAGTGACCCCTAAAGAGTAGAAGGCTGCGAGTCGATCGCGGACGGCTCTGAGCCCAGGGCAAGGAGGGCCCATTATCTTGCCAACTGTCGATCCAGCGTGTCCGATAGCTGACAGTAGCCATCGGCAATCCTTCTGTGATCATAAGTTTGTCCTGTCACAACGAGCCGAATGTCCATAGTTGACACTGGCTGAGCGCATCGTGCGCCTGGCTCAACTCGGCGAGACAGTCACCTGCGTATGCCGCCAGAGGGGTGGCTGTCGCTCTATCTAGACCGCTGCGAAGACGGCACTCACCCTAGTGACCGAGCCAGGTCTCGCCAGCGTCTGGGCAGGTTCCGCTCAGTGCCTAATATCGCAGCGCGCAGTAGCCGTAGGGCGATAGGTGACGGCGAGCTGTCGGTTTGGCTAGACCCGCGCCGCTTTTGCGACCGTCATCCATGCAAGGACACGATCAGGATTAGCATCCGTCATCTCGCCAATTTGGCGCTCAACCTTCGTGAAGGGATACACCGAGACGATACGGATCGCCAAGACGGCGGCGTCGTATGCGTTTTCACCACTCATGCCGCGTGGATCGATATACATCCAACGATATGAGCCGCTAGCGATGATGTTGCCGCTAGAGGCGTCGCCGTGGCAGAGGCCTGGAACGTGGTCATGAGTTAAGTCGGTTAAAAGGGCGAGCGCCGATTTCCGCTCGCCGGCCGGCGCAACAGTGGTGCCCGGACGCAGGTCGGTCAGGTTGCCGTCTTCGAGCCGGGCACGGAGCCAGTCCAGCACTGAGGGCATGTCCGGCAGCGGCGCTGGCTGGTCACGCATCATCGCCAGCGGCGCGAAGACTGCGTGCGGGCTAACGGTTGCCGGGTCTGTTCGGCTGAGGGGGGTACCTGGTAGGACTCGATCGACGACGGTCCAGGTCCCGTGATCAGTAGTGACGGCCTCGTGGATCTGGGGTCCGGCGCCTAGGTTAGCGAGCGCAGTTGCTACGGCTGCCTGCTCGCGGCCTCGCGGGTCTGGGCTGCTACGGAGTACGAGGGGGCCGTGTGGGGTGTCGACAGCGGCGACGAAGCCGTAGCGGGCTGGGAGGATGCGGCGGGGCGCTGCCTGGTAGCGGTCGCAGAGGGTTTGGAACTCTTCGTGGACGTTGGCGGCCCATATATCGGCGATGTCTGGCCAGCGGCGTTGGATGTTGGCCAGCACGTGTGCCGGCAGGGTGAGTTGGTCGGTCATCGGGTCGGCATCGTGGGGACGGTGTGCAGCGCCTTGGCGATGGCGTGCATGGAGTCGATCACTACGTCTGCTCCGGCATCGGTGAGTCGCTGGTGTTTGCCGGGCTTGTTGGCGTAGCCGACGGTGGGGATGTGGGCGGCTTGGCCTGCTTCGATGTCGGTTACCGAGTCGCCGATGAAAATGGCGGTGTCTCGGCTGGCACGGGCGGTCGTCGGGCCGCGTTCCACCAGGTACGGGTTCGGCTTGAGCAGGCGCGGGTCCATGCCGTCGTAGCGAGCAGCGATGCCGTCTATGCAGCGGAGCAGATCGTGCTGGTGGAGGTACGCCTCGATAGCTTCGCCGCTGTTGTTGCTGACGATGGCGACCGAGCGGCCGGCGGCGTGAGCTGCGCGGAGCACGTCGGCGGCTCCACGCGTGGGAGTAGCCGACGCGACGGCTTTCACCTCGGCGTCGCGGCAGGCGTCCGATACCTCGCGGAGAAGGTTCTCGTCGGCGACCGCAGCGACCGCTACCAGGATCTCCAGCGGGTCGAACGGCAGGTCAGTGAACGGCTGCGCCAGGTCGGCGCCACCGAGCTGCTGCGCGAGGGCGCGCATTTCCTCGGCGATGGTGCGGGCGGGGTAGCCGGCGAAGACGGAGCAGATGGGGCCGTCGAAGTCGATCAGGAGGCAGTCGGCGTTGGTGAGCAGGTCGGTGAGGTTCACGGCGTGTACTCGTGGGCGATCGTGGTCCAGATGCTGTCGAACCAGGCTTGGGACTGCTGGACGAACTGGTCGCCAGCGTCGCCTTCGTCACCCGTGATGACGTAGTGGAAGAGCGGGACATCTTTGCCCAGGACGTCGAAGATCGGGACCGGCTGTTTGTCGATCGAGACGGTGTTGCGGACGACTGGGTAGAAGCCGAAGAAGACCTCGTCGCGGTTGATGATGTAGAGCTTGGACAGGACCGTCGTGCCGTACGCGCGGACCTCGGTCGTGGCGTTGCGAACCAGGCCGAGCGTCGCGAGCTCGCTGACGGACTCCTCGATCGCCTCGGTGTGGCGGCGGGCGATGCGGGCGGCGCGTTGGCGGACGGCGGGGTCGTCGCCGGCCGGCTCGGCGCGGGAGGGGACCACCGCGGGCTGGGTCAGGTCCGGGAGCAGGATGCGGATCGCGATCGACTCGGGCGTGAGGCGACCGGCGCGGATCTTGTCCAGCGGCTCTTGGATGGCGCCGTGCAGGGTCTCGCTGGAGAAGCCGGCGAAGTCGAGCGTGATGTGGGATTGCTCGAATGCGGCCTCGATGTGCGGGCGCAATCCGACCGGGCGGTCGGTCTGGGCGCGGACGAACGCGCCACTCCCTTGCCGGCTGACGATCAGGCGGTCGTCGCGCAGGATGCGCAGCGCGGACTTGACGGTCTCGCGGGCTACGCCGTAGCGGTCGGCCAGATCGTTCTGGGAGGGCAGGCGTTCACCTGGGGCGAAGCGACGCGTCAGGATCGCCGCGCGCAGCACGTTGGCGATCTGCTGTGAGGCCGGGCGGGCGTCGTCCGGCTCCAGGTCGTCGAGGTCGCGAGCTTCCACGTTCACGTCGGACAGCTTAAGGCCTGGCTAGCCAGGTTAGGGATTTCAGGTCATAGAGGGTTGCGCGCACTTAGCGGCACCTCTTATGGTCGACATGGCTAGCCAAGCCAGTCAAATCAGTCCTCATTCGACTTGATCGCCGAGCGTCACCCGGCTGACCTTGTTCTGGCGAGGGCGGTCGGCGCCGAGGCGGGCGCGTCTTCATATCCCAGCCAGGGATGCCCGCCTCGGTGCCTCTCCACGCTGCTGCGGAGGTCCGGTGATGCCCGAACCGCTCGATGCCGGCGGGCAGACACCGCCGATCAACCCGCCCACCGATTGCGCCAGCCCGCTCATCTGGCGGCTGGCCCGGCGCCTGTACGCCGATCATCAACCCGGCCCGGACGGCTGGTGCCTGAACTGCCGGCCCGCAATCCTCTACCCCTGCGTTGCACGCCAGTTCGCGACTTCGGTCTTGCGAGCGCGATGGGACGTACGGCGGCCGGTCCGCACATCGCCAACAAAGGTCACCACTGGTGACCGGCATTCTGTCGATCTCTACCCCGCCGCGCCTGCCGGTCCCGGCTGATCAACTCGTCGGCCGGGTCCTCAAGGTTCCGGCCGGTGATTGCCGGTATCGCGATGGCGTCCTAGTCCTGCTCGTGCAACGGGTGCGACTCGACATCTCCCAGTGGTACGGCGGCCTGTGGATCTGGCTGGAAGGCGACGAACTCATCGGCGGCTACCGGCTGCGATGGACACAAGGCCTGGTGCACGTCGCCGCCTGCCACCCGGGCGTCAATGCCGAGCGGCGCGGAGCGTAACCGGGATGCCGATCGAGCCGGTACCTGCGAAGTACGCGCACATCGCCGACGCGGTGCAACAGCGGATCGAGCGAGGCATGTACCCGCCGGGATCGATGCTGCCCAGTGAGTCCCAGCTCGTCCGCGAGTTCGATGCATCCCGATCGACAGTGGTCCGCGCTCTGGAGTACCTGCGCCAACTCGGCTACCTCGAAGGCGTACAGGGCAAGGGTCGGCTTGTCCTCGGCGTTCCTCAGCGTCGCTCATCGCTGCCCCGCCGGGCCTTTGATGCGCTGCACGCCTCGGAACTCACGCACGGGACGGTCATCGGCGCAGGTCATACGCCCGGTGTACCGGTACGCCACGCTGGTCGGCCGGATCGAGGCGTGGGCGCTGCTGATTCCCGACGTCAGCGACGCCGAACGCCTCGATCGCATCCGTCAGGCGCTGACCGCCGATGACCTGGGCACGGCGGTGCGCTGATGCCGCTGATCAACGTCATCCGGGGCGAGACGGTCCCGGTCGCACCGCTCAACGTCCGTACCCCGTTCGTGAAGCTCCCGATCTGGCTGGTCGTCGTCTGGGAGATCGTCAAGGCCCTCTACTGGACGGTCACGAACTACATCCGGCACTGGTACGCCACGCTGCCGCTGACCGGGCTGACGTGGCTCTACCTGGCTCACGGCTGGCAGGCCCTCGCCTTACTGGTCGGCGGGACCGCGGCTGCGGCGACCGGCTGGTCCTTCGCGCACCGGCCGTCGTGGCTGCGGTTCGGCTGGTGGCCGGCCCTGGCCAAGGTGCGGCGTTTCGTCTATCGGCGGCGGTGGATGGCCGCGATGGTCACCGCGAACCTGTCGATCTCCTACGACAAGCGCACGATCATCCCGCAGATCCGCCGCGTGCGCTGCCGGGCCGGCGGCTGCGACGAAGTCCTGGTCCGCATGGTGACCGGGCAGATCCCGGACGACTTCGCCAAGGCGAGCGAGCGGCTGGCGCAGACGTTCGGGGTCCGTCAGGTCAAGGCCATCCCCGGCCCCAGCTACGGCAGCGTTGTCCTGGTCCTCATGCGCGGCGACACCCTCAGCGAGACCATCGACCCGTTCCCGGTCCCGGCGGTGCCGGACTTCACGGCGCTGCCGATCGGGGTCCAGGAAGACGGCGGCCTCTACCGGCTGCGCCTGTTCGGCACCCAAGTATTGATCGTCGGTGCGACCGGCTCGGGCAAGGGCTCGGCCATCTGGTCCATCGTCCGCGCCCTGGCCGGTGGCGTCGCGGCCGGCGTGGTCGAGGCGTGGTTGAACTGTGGGCGCCAACGTCAAGGCCGTCCAGCGGATGCTCGGCCACGCCTCCGCGGCCATGACGCTCGACGTCTACGCGGACCTCTTCGAGGACGACCTGGACCAGGTCGCGGACCGCCTGGACCAGGCCGCGACTCGCGCGAGCGCGGACCATTTGCGGACCGATCATGCTTCCCCGGCCTTCGACGCGGCCGGCTCGGACGGCTGGGCTACCAGGCCGGGGGACCAAGATGGCGTCGCACTTCACCCGCGAATCTGGGCACGCCGGTGCGCTGTAGAAGGACGAGGATCTCCGGCACGGTGTTCGGCGCTCGTTGGTAAGACGCGGCTTGGTGACGGAGCACTTCCATGGTCAAGCCGGGGTAGAGATCGAGTTGGTCGAGGAGGAAATCGTCGGGATGGATGGCTGCGATGTCGAAGGGCTTGAGGGCCGGCTCGGGGAAGTCGCTGAGGTTGAAGGTGACGATGACTTCGGCGTTGGCGCGTACGGCGGCAGCCAGAATGTGGCGGTCCTTCGGGTGATTCGTCATGCCGTCAATGAGTGACTCGTAGCCGGTGACCAGGGCGTCGGGAAATGACCGACTCATCTGGCCCAGCCGCCGATCGACCCGATCCGGTGGCAGCCCACGCTCGATGAGGTTGCGACGCAGTTCGGCGAAGACGTCCGCCGACCAGAGCGGTCGGTACGCGGAGGCTTCGGCGAGGCGAAGCAGCGTGTCGCAAAGGTAGGCGGGGTAGATCACGCAGGTGTCCAGGAACGCCGGGAACGCCACCATGACCGGCTGTCACCTCGACGGCGGTGAGTCGAGGGTGATCTGGTACAGGTCGTCGTCCTCGGCATCGGCGGCCATCTGGTCGAGGGCGCGGCGGCGTTCGGTGCGGGTGCGTTCGGAGTAGTCGAGGATGTCACGCAGTAGGACTCGTCGGTGTCGGCCGCGCAGGCTGTGCGGAATCTCGCCGTCGGTGAGTAGGCGGACCAGCGTGGGTCGTGAGATGTTGAGCAGGTCAGCGGCTTCTTGGGTGGTCAGCATCGTGTTGTGCGGGGCGATCGAGATGGCCATGCCCTGGGACAGGGCACCGACGACGTCGCGCAGCAGTTCGTAGAGTTCGGCCGGGATGTCGAGCTGCGATCCGTCCGGGCCCACCAGCTTCGCTCGGGCGGGAGCCTGGGCCTCGGCCAGACCGCGCGCGAAGCGCACCAGGTCGGCGGGGTTTTCGGGTGGCAGGACGGTCCGTTCACGCAGGGTGCTCGACATGAAGCCAGCATACCGCTATTCGAAAAATCCGAAATCCGCTACGGCTTGGCGAAGCCCACCGCCCGATAGCCGGGCATACGGCGCTGCAGCGAGACGGCAAGGATCGGCGTCGCCGCATCGTGGTAGTCGTGCACCTCCGCGACGTCCTTGCCGGGCGCCGCGCGGATGACCCGGCCGGCGCATTGGATCAGCAGGCCGTCGAAAGGAGATGGGCCCGGCCAGGAACAGGGTGTCGAGTACGGGTGCGTCGAAACCTTCGCCGATGAACGGCGTGGTACCGATAACCACGATCCCGTCGCCGGCCTTCGCCTCGGCGAGCCGGTCGACTGCAGCACGCCGATCCGCGGCGGTCATGCCGCCCTGCAGCAGGAGCGCTTGATGTCCGCGATCCGCCAGGAGTGAAGCCAGAGTCTCGACATGGGCGACCCGGCGGGTCAGCACGAGACAGTTGCGCCCCTTGGCGAGGGCAGCCGCGACATCGTCGATGATCTGGGCGTTTCGTGCTTCATCACCGGTCAGGGAGCGGTACACGGCCGCCAGTGCGCCCGGTGACGACAGGTTCTGCTCATCAGCCCGGAACTGGGTCTCATCCTCACTACGAAGATCGAGGATCACATGGGTACGAGTCACCCAGCAGCCGGCCGACGAGCCAGCCACTGGCCCACCGCTCGATCTCAAGCACACTGTCCTCGGAAACGATCGTCACCGCGTCACGCATCAACCGGTCCGACAACTACAACTCACGCACCGGACGCTGCGGGTGCCTCAGCTTGGCTCGTCCCGCGGGACGACCACGACTCTTCGGCATGTACCCATCTACCACATCCAGCCCGGGACAACACCCGAGCGACCCGCGGTTCGTGCAATGCCACATCCGCCCTGCGTGAACACGCAGGCCAGGCACGAAGTGGGGCGGGCGGGACTCGAACCCGCGACCGAGGGATTATGAGTCCCCTGCTCTAACCCACTGAGCTACCGCCCCGTACCGGCGGCGATACTATCCCGTGCCCCGCTCCGGCAGCTAGCGATCTATTGCTCCACCAGCGTCTGTGGCAACAATACGATTTGGTGTCGAGGGTCCGTGACCATGTCCGGCGGCTGCAGGTCGACGATCGCGGGGAGGTCCTCCTCGCTCAGGCTGGGTGGCTCCGGGCCGTCCTGGGTGGTGAATTCGGCGAAATTTTCCGGGTTCAGGTCGCTCATCTGTGGTCTCCTTGGTTCAGACTCCGGCCCGGGCGCCCAAGGATGTCAGAACCTGACCGGCCGTGCGCCAGCCGCCGGCCATGGCGCCTTGGATGGACGGACTGTCGCGATGATCACCCGCGACGAAGAGGCCGTCGCCGAGGGCGACCGGCTTGCGCAGGGACGATTGCGGGACCCGGGCGGCGGGCAGGGCGTTCGGGATGCTGATCACGTCGAGCAGGTCCCAGTCGCCGGTCGGGGCGCCGTACATCCGGGCCAGTTCGACGCGGATCACCGCCTCCGAGGCGCTGGACGGGGCGGAGACGCCGACCACGGTGGCGGCGATCAGGCTGCGGCCGCCGGGGGCGTACTCCGGGGCCGCGTTGCTGATCACCACGGTGTTGGCGACGATCTCCCGCCGGTCGCCGTCGAGGAGCAGGATCGGCTCGTCGATCGGGGCGTGGCCGGCACCGAAGTAGAACGTGGTGAGCCCGTGCATGTCCGGCTTGGGCAGCTGCGGGAGCAACCGGGAGGCGGTCACCGGGTCGGTGGCGACGATCACCGCCCGGCAGCGGATCTCACCGCCCTCGGTGACCACGATGCCGGGGCCGACGCTCAGCGTGCGGGCGCCGACCAGCAACTGCGGGAACGGTAGCGGGCCGGCGACGGCGGCCGGCAGCGCGGCCATCCCGGCGGCCGGCACCCCGATGCGGCCGCGGGTGAACGAGCGCAGCATCATCGCTGTCACGTGGCTGGAGGTGTCCAGCGACCGGTCGGCGAAGACGCCGGAGAGGAACGGCCGCAGCACCTCCTCGATCATCCGGTGCGACAGCCCGGCCTTGCGCAGCATCTCCTGGGTGGTGGTCTCCGGGGCGTCCAGCAGCTTCTCGGCCGGGGTGGTGGCGCAGCGGGTGGCCAGCGCTGCGAACTTGAGCCGGTCGGTGAGCGAGCCGACCCCGGACAGCAGCGTCCGCGGGGTGGTCAGCGGCTCGCGCAGCGGGTTCTCCAGGCGGTGCAGGCTGCCGCCGCGGCGCACCAGCACGCCCGCGGTGAGGTAGCGCATCTCCAGCGCGTCCACGTCGACCAGCGCGGGCAGGCGAGGATAGGCGGTGTTCAGCCACTGGAAGCCGCGGTCCAGGTGCCAGCCGTCGACGATCTCGGTCGCGACGCGCCCGCCGAGGCGGTCGGAACCTTCCACGAGCAGCCATTCGACGCCGGCGCGGTCGAGGCGGCGAGCGGCGGACAGCCCGGCGAGCCCGCCGCCGACGATGACGACGTCCACCTCGACCGGCTGCGACATAACCACCTCACTGTGAGCGAACAACGCAGACCCCAGCGTAATCGCGCACTTGGGGCCAAGGAGGCGAAAGAGCAACCCCACCATGGGGTACGGCGGGAGCACCGCGCCACCGTGATCGCGCTCGGAACCGGCCGCTTCCGGTGCGGCGGCTCACGCTCGTACCCCCGCAATCGGGTCTTGATCTCCAGCGCGAGCGGCACGCGGTCCTGAGAAAAAAACGCGAGTGGCGCGCGGGCCGGAGAAAAAGCGCGAGCGGCGCGCAGGCCGGAGAAACAACGCGCGAGCGGCACGCATGGTGGTGGAACAACGGGCAGGCGGCACGCGGGCCGGAGAAACAACAAAGGCCCGCCATGAGCGGGCCCCGAAGTAAAGCTCCCCCGATTGGACTCGAACCAATAACCTGCCGGTTAACAGCCGGCTGCTCTGCCAATTGAGCTACAGGGGATCGTGCTCGTCGCCGGGTTTCCCTGGCGACGGAGAAGAGATTACACGACCACCCGGGCTCCGCGCGAACGGGTATCCCCCGCGCCGCCCTCCGGCGGGTGTGACTGCGGGCAACAGGAGTGAAACACCGGTGCCGGGAGTATCAGCGCGGCAGGATGGGTATGCACGCCCGCAGACGCATGCGCGTCACGACACGGAAGGAGCCGCCATCATGCGCGGAAAGCTCTTGTTCCTCGGCGGTCTCGCGGCGGGCTTCGTCCTGGGCAGCCGGGCCGGCCGCGAGAAGTACGAGGAGATCCGGGCGAACGCCCAGAAGTTCTGGGAGCACCCGACGGTCCAGGAGGCCGCCGGCGTGGCGCAGGCCCAGGCGAACAAGCTGTACACCGAGGGCAAGGACAAGCTGCAGTCGTCCAAGCTCGGCGAGAAGCTGGGCACCACCCACAACACCGACAGCACGTCCACGGACGAGCTCCTGGCGCCGTCGGACACGTTCTCCGGCTCCAGCACCACCAAGGGTCCGGGCGGCACGCTCTGACCGGTTCGACCCCACGGAAGAGGCCGCCTCGTTCGGAGGCGGCCTTTTTCGGTTCTCACTGCGTGGCGCAGGGTTCGCTTTCCGGGACCAGGCCGATGGTGGTCAACTGCCCCATGACGTACGCCAGGTCGGCCGCTGCCGGGCCGTGGCCGTCCACCTCGATGTACTCGGTGCGGGCGGTGTCGGCCGCGAGCAGGTGACGCAGCACCGGCTGCCAGCCGGCCGACGGTTCGGTGATGCGGACGGTGATCACCGACAGGCCGGCGTCGGTGAGCCGGTCGACGCCGGCCTCCGGGGCGGGCCAGTCGCGGACCACCCGGGCCAGGTCCAGGCAGACGCCCAGCCGGTCCTTGTCGACCCGGGTGAGAGCGGCGACGGTGTCCTCCGGGCTGTCCAGCACGTACCCCTGCTGGGGCTGGAATCCGGCGCGAACCGCGCGGCCCACGCGCCAGGCCAGGTCGGCGAGGCGTCCGGAGAGACGGCCGAGGTGGCGGGCGCCGGCGCGTTCCCGGGCGTCGTCCCAGCCCGCGCGGCGGCCCAGGCCGCAGGTGTTGACCGCGCCGCGGACCTCGTCCTCGGGGAGCAGGTCGACCAGGATGCGGGCGAGGTCGAGGGTGTGCTGGAGGCGGGCCGGGTCGCTCCAGTCGGGGATGCCGCCCTCCGCGTCGTCACCGTTCTCCGGGTCACCGTTCGGCGAGGGGTCACCGTTCGGCGAGCCGCAGCCGCCCGTGCCGCTTTCCGCCACACGGGCGCCGCCCGAGCCCTCTCCGGTCATGCGGGAGCCGCCTTCGGTCACACGGGGATCGCCTGTGACGCCTTCCGTAGCGCCGGGACCGGCTCCGGCCGCAGTGCCGGTGGCCTCGCCGCCGCCCTCGGCGTCGGGTCCGCCGCTCAGCGTGAGGACCTCGAGGCTCCGGGCGTCGAGTTCGGCACGCAGCCGGGTACGGGCGCGCCCGTCGTCGACGAGGGCGGCGGCGAGCGGGTGCGGCAGGCGGAGGGCGATGCCCAGCGTGCCGGTCCCGCCGGTGTGCCCGCTCAGACCGGCCCGCAGGTCGGCGGCGGCCGCGTCCAGCATGCGGAACGCCTCGGCGGGGGTCCGCGCTTCGATTAGGCTGACACCGCAGGCGAGGTGCACGATCCGGCCGGAGGGGTGTCGCAGCCGCATCAATTTCCTCCCCGGACGAGTCGACCCGTGCAGGTGCACGTGCATCGGCCCGTGCTGACGCCTCCAGTATGGACCATCCCCGGCACGGTTCCAGATCTACCGTTACCCCGCCGCCCGGATGCCATGGCGCCTCCGTCCTGGAATGTCTTGCTCTCCGGTACGAGCGTGCGGCGCGTCACGGATCACCGGCACACGTGCCGTGCGACAGCGTGACCGGCGGATTCATGATCCGAACCCGTCGTTCCCATAGGTGATCGGCGATCTCTGTGTGCCGGATGACCAGCGGGTGGCGATGTTCCGGCGCACTGCGGAGAGCGTTTTCGGACATCTACATGTGTGCGCTATCTGAACAAATGGACATGCAATGCTCGGCTGCTCGTGCGTATGCCCCGTGCCCTCGCACGGGGCATACGCCTGCCTTGCGCCTGCCGCCGAGCCCGCCGGCCCCCCTTTGATTCCGATGGCCGGCACGACTGGGCCGCCGGACCGCCGCGAGGTGCGCACCCGGCCACGCCCGGCCATCGGCCGGCACCCGGGTCCGCACCCGGGTCGGCCAGCCCACCGCCGAGCGACTCCAGCCCCGGCCCGCCGCCGAGCGAGTCCACCCCCGGCCCGCCGCCGAGCGACTTCAGCCCCGGCCCGCCGCCGAGCGACTTCAGCCCCGGCCCGCCGCCGAGCGACTTCAGCCCCGGCCCGCC
>NZ_BOMW01000090.1 GCF_016862395.1 Actinoplanes siamensis
CCGGGGGCCGGGGGCCGGGGGCCGGGGGCCGGGGGCCGGGGGCCGGGGGCCGGGGGCCGGGGGCCGGGGGCCGGGGGCCGGGAGCCGCCGGCCGCTGCCCGTTGTAGAACCACTCCGGGAACGGAACAGGTCAGCCCGGACGCGCCGGGCTGACCTGTGGTGGTGGGCCGCCAGGGACTCGAACCCTGAACCTATGGATTAAAAGTCCACAGCTCTGCCATTGAGCTAGCGGCCCGCCGGATGCCAGCGTACCCACCGGCATCCGTTCCGCAATCATGCACCCGCCGCCGCATCGTCCGCCTCCGTAATAGCAGTCAGCACAGGTACTCCCGGACCGCCCCGCGGGCCTGGTGGATGCGAGACTTCACGGTCCCCTCCGGGATGCCCAGATGTTCCGCGATCTCGCGGTACTCCAGCTGGCAGATGTCCCGCAGCACCATCGGCGCGACCAGCTCCGCGCGCCGGCTCTCCAGGCGCTCCAGCGCGTCCAGCAGGTCCAGCCGGGATCCGGCGATGACGCTGGTGGTGCGGGCATCCGGAACGTCGAACGGTGGCACGTCGTGGGCCTGCTCGGCGGCCCGGCGCTTGAGCGAGCGGTACGTCTGCCGGGCGCTGTTCGCGATGATCACGTGTAGCCACGTGCTGAACCGGGAACGGCCCTCGAAGCTGCCGATGTTCCTGGCGACCTGCAGCAGCACGTCCTGACAGGCCTCCTCGGCGTCCTGGTAGCAGGGCAGGAACCGGGCGCACCGGCGCAGCACCGACGGCTGTATCCCGGCCAGCAGCGTCTCCAGTGCCGCCCGGTCGCCGGCCGCCGCCCGCGTGGCGAGTTCCTCATGCACTGTGGATCATCCCCCGTCGTACTCGCGCTCATAATATGAACGTGTCAGGTCCCATCAACATCGGGCGATATCGCGTGATCGGGCGCCTCGGATCCGGGGCGTTCGCCACGGTGTGGCTGGCCGAGGACGACATCCTCGAGTCGCAGGTCGCCATCAAGGTGCTGGCCGACAACTGGGCCCACCACCCGGACGTGCGGGCCCGCTTCGAACAGGAGGCGCAGGTGCTGCGCCGGGTCGACTCCGAGCACCTGGTCCGGGTGCACGACTACGGCGAGCTGCCGGACGGCCGGCCGTACCAGGTGATGACGTACGCGGACGGCGGCACCCTGGCCGATCGCCTGGCCGGCGGGCCGATGCCGGTGCCGGCCGCGCTGCGTACCGCCGCCGCGATCGCCGAGGCCGTGGAGGTGCTGCACGAGTCGGGCACGCTGCACCGCGACCTGAAACCGTCCAATGTCCTCTTCACCACGGTCCGCGGCCGGGAACGGGTCCTGGTGGCCGATCTGGGCCTGGCCAAGTCCATCGCGCACGCCTCCGGGTTCACGGTGGTCGCCGGGACTCCCGGTTACATGGCGCCGGAGCAAAGCCTGCCCGGTGGCGGCCTGGACGTGCGCGCCGACGTGCACGCGATCGGCGCTATGACGTACCAGATGCTGACCGGGCGGACCCCGCTCGAAGCCAAGGGTGTCGCCCCCTCGAAGCTGCGCCCCGGCCTGCCCCGACAGATCGACCAGGCGGTGCTCCGGGCGCTGGACGCGGACCGCGAGCGGCGCTGGCCTTCGGCCGTGGCGTTCGCCTCGGCGCTGGACCTGTCCCGGAGGCGGCGGCGCCCGCTTTCCCGATTCGGCGGTACAGCGTTGGCCCTGGCCGCCGTGGCCTCGCTCGGCGGGGCGGTGGCGCCGGACGGCACCCCACCCGGCTGGGTCCGGGTGAGCGACACCGGAGGGGTCGTCTCGATCGCCGTTCCCCGTTCGTGGGCCGTCCAGCTGCGGGACCGCGGCTGGGACGCGGCGGCGATCGGGCTGCCCGCCGGCACGTCACCCGGGCTGCAGGTGGGCGCCGATCTGGCCGGTCCGGCCGGTACCTCGCCGATGGTGCTTGTCGGCACGAGCCGATGGATCCGCGAGCCGTCCACCGCTACGCTGCCCGTCCATGCCGGCTGCGCCCGGCAGCCCGACCGCCGGGTGTCCTTCGGCGGGCTGACCGGGCGGGTCCGGCGCTGGACCGGCTGCGGCGGAACCGATCCGTCCTTCAGCGAGGTGCTGCTGGCCGGAGGCGGTGACCTCGGTGTCTACCTGCAGATCCGGCAGGACGAGCGGGTGGACCGCACCGACCGGGTGCTGGCCACGCTACGGCTGACTTACTCGTAGCAGTCCTGGCCCTTGATCTCGAGCCAGAGTCCGGTGACCTTGTTGTTCCGGAACATGAAGCGGTAGTTCACCGTGGTGGTGGCGGCGGCCCAGGCGCGGCCGCTGCCGGCGGTGATGGTGTCGTCGACCTCGCTGGGCCGTAAATCGTCGTACGCCGCCCGGACCTGCTTCATCGTGCTGCCCACCCGGACCCCTTCGGGGGTGTGGAGCTGCCCGTAGGCCGGGATCGAGACCACGCCCTTCCGTGGCGAGTGGACCACCACGGCGTCGGGGTGGTTCTTCAGGTGCGAGGAGCTGCAGGAGGTGCCCCCGTCCCGGTAGCCGGCGATCAGCCCGGTGGCCTGGGCCTGTGCAGCGGTCATCCCGATCCGCAGCGCACCCAGCCCGGTCGGGCCGAGCACGGATGCCGCGGGCGGCCGGCTGGTCGCCGTGGAGGGCCGGCTCGTGCCCGCGGCCGGGGGTGAGGTGCCCTTGGATGCCGGGGTGACGTGCGGCTTGGTGGCGACCGGGGTGGACGTGGCTGAGGCCTGCGGAAGCGCGCCCACGGGCGCCGCGTCACCGGCGACGTGCCGGGGCGCGTCGTTGCAGGCGGTGACGGGCAGGGACAGGGCGATAGCCGTGGCCAGAGCTGTGATCGTACGTCGCATCAGGATCTCCTCAGGTGTTGTCTTTCCACTAGGTGCGATGCGACGTTCGAGGCCGGGGTTCTCGACTTGATGTAACGGCTGGGTAACGGATCACTGCCCTGTTCAGTCTCCGGCCATCACATGGTCAGCTGCATCGGGAATCCTCTTGATTCATGCAACGTACTTCCGGAATCGCCGCGCTCGTGGCGCTGACCACTTTGGCCGCCGGCGTGCCGGCCGTCGCCTCCGCGCGGCCGGAACGCGAGATCAGCGCGAACGCGGAGACCCCGGCGCTGTACGACGACGAGGCCGGCGGCGACGCCGACGACCCGGCGATCTGGGTCAACCAGGCGAACCGGGCCCGCAGCCTGGTGATCGGCACCGCCAAGAACGGCGGCCTGCGGGTGTACGACCTGACCGGCCGGGAGATCCAGTCGATCGCCACCCCCGAGGGCGGCCGTTTCAACAACGTCGACCTGATCTCCGGGTTCACACTCGGCGAGCAGCGTGTCGACCTGGCCGTCGTCACCGACCGCGGCCTCGACAAACTGCGCATCTACCGGATCAGCCCGGCCGGCCTGACCGACGTCACGTCTGCTGACGCCCCGCTGCTGTTCGCCCGGGGCCAGGCCGAGGTCGAGGGACAGGCCACCGGGTACGGCCTGGCGACGTACGACAGGTATGCCGTGGTCAGCCGCCGGCACAGCACCCGCCTGGGGATCTTCCGCCTGGAGGAGAAGCAGGGCCGGGTCACCTACCGCACCTCGGACACGCTGGACCTGCCGAGCTCGTTCCGCCTGCCGAACGGCGGCACCTGGTCACCGTGCCAGGAGCCGGGTGAGGGCCCGCAGGTCGAGGGCATGGTGGTGGACGCCGAGGCGGGCGTGCTCTACGCCGCGCAGGAGGACGTCGCCCTGTGGCGGATCAACCTGTCCGGGGGCACGTTCAGCAGCATCCCGCGGATCGTCGAGCGGACCAGGGAGTACGGCGTGCCGGCCACCTGGAACGCGGTGACCGGGGAATGCGACCCGGACTCCACGGACGACCCGGGGCTGGGCGGCCGCATCGCCGCGGACGTGGAGGGCGCCACCATCTACTCCGCCGGCCGGCGCGACGGCTACCTGATCGTCTCCAGCCAGGGCGACAGCAGGTTCTACGTCTACGACCGGCGCACGAACCGCCCGGTCACCCTCTTCACCGTCGCGGACGGCCCGCGGGCCGACGGCGTCCAGCACTCCGACGGCGCCGCGGTGACCTCCGTGGCGCTGCCGGGTTACCCGAAGGGCCTGCTCGTGGTCCACGACGGCGAGAACACCCCGGACGGCGGCCGTACCAGCACGAACTTCAAGTTCATCGACTGGCGCAGCCTGCATCTGGCGAAGATCTGAGATCCGTTCCTGCCGGAGTCGGGCGACCTGCTGCCACCACGCGTCGATCTCCGGCGGGGCGTCCACGTTCACCCGCTCACCGGGGCGCGGGACGGCCAGCCGGACGGCCCGCGCCTTCGCCTCGCGCCAGGTGCGCTCGGCGGGCTCGGCCCACTTGTGTGTCGCCAAGCCGAAAGTGGCCCAGTGCACCGGATCATCAGGCCGCCGCGACCGGCGGGAGGGCGGCGAGCGACAGCGACGGGCTGGTCGGCGCGTCGTTGCGGAACCTGCCGTCGGAGAGCTGCGGCGAGGCCTCGACGCGGGCACAGCGCGCCTCGGCCGGCTCCATCAGGAACGCGGCGGCTCACTTGAGGGTGTATTAGCTGGTCGCGGAGCTCCTGGCGTGCGAACGTCGGTGGGACGCGCCGGAGCGGGATGGGGCCTGCCCGGCGCGGCTGGGATCGGAGTGGACGCGTGACCGGGTGGGACGAGGAGCAGCTGGCGGCCGGATTCCGGTCGATGGTGCTGCTGGCCGCGTTGGTAGGGCGGGGTGGCCGGACGGCCGCCGTGGTGCCGACGGTGCGGCTCCGGACGGGTGAGAGGCAGTACGGCTGGCTTCCCGCGGACGTGGCCGGCGACGGCCGCCGGATCGTGGTGATCACCGATCAGCGGATCGTCGTGGATGTCCGGGAATGGCCGCTGCGGGCGATCACTGGAGTCCAGGTGGACTCCGGCGACTGGGCGGTGACGTTGCGGATGCGCGACCGCCAGGCGCCGCTGGTCCTCAGCGGCGCCTGGGTGCCATGGCTGGGCGTGGTCCTCTGCGCCGAGCTCTACGGAAAGGCGTTCCCACCGGCCGGCGCGGTCGGTGAGGCGCACTCCGTGGGTGGGGGAGTGACGCGGGCGGATGTGCCCGGGCCGCGCGTGCCGGCCGGATCAGTAGACCCAGACCTTCGTCTTCAGCGGGAGCGCGTTGTTGTTCCACAGCCAGTTCATCGCGGCGATCGACACCCGGGCGCAGCCGTGTGAGGCGGCGTAGGGAGGAACGCTGTTGGCGCCGTGCACGGCGATGCCGCCGTTGAAATACTTCGGGCGCCAGAGCAGGCCCAGCGGCGCGTCGCGCCAGCCGTCGATCTGGCGGGTGACGGTGAACCTGCCGGGCGGGGTGTCGGCCAGGTAGGTCTCGCCGTTCTGCTGGTAGTGCTCGTTCGAGCCGGTCGAGGTGTTGAAGATCTGCGTGACCCGGCCGTCGTCGACAAGCATCAGCAGCTGCCTCCTCAGGTCGATCTCGACCATGCGGCCGCTCGTCGACCTCGCCGTCGGCCGGACGCCGGCCTCCAGGGCGGTCAGCGTCCGCGGGCCGACCGTGCCGTCCCGGCCGATGCCGGCGGCCTTCTGCAACGCGTAGACCGCCTGCTGGGTGGTGCCGCCGAAGTTGCCGTCGGCCTTGCCGTTCCAGTAGCCCAACTCGGTCAGGCGCTGCTGTAGGGCGAGCACGTCGGCGCCCTTGGCGCCCACCTTGAGTTTCCGCGGCGCTGACGGGGAGACCGACGGCACACCGCCGGGGAGCGAGGACGAGGCGGGCCCGGACGGCGAGGCGGGCGCGGAGGGCGAGGCGGGCGCCGTCGATGCGGTGGGCGTGGCCGACTGCGACTCCGGTACGCCGGAGGGCGCGCTCCCGGCCTCCGGCTCGCCCGAGTCGCACCCCGTGGCCAGGGTCAGCGCCGTCACCGCGGCGACCGCGATCGCCAGAACTCCGCGCACCAGGGGTCCTCCTCACCGATCGGCCGGGTCGGTCGGCGACCCATTCACCACCGTCCACCGATGATGCCCGATCGTCCACCCGTCCGGGTGGGTGACCTCCGCGCCTGTGGACAAGGGGTGTGGAAAAAGAGTCAAGTAGTCTTCGGCTATGTCGTGGAAGGCGAGCGCCCGACATGGCGTGCGGGAGGCGCCCGGGGGTTTCGCCCTCGTTCAGGAGTTGCTCAACACCCGCGCGGCGATGTCGTACGGCCCGGATCTGCTCGGCGGCGTCGAGGACGCCCAGTGGTGGGTGACCGACGCGCTGGCCACCTGGTCCCGGGTGTCCGGGCTGCCCGCCCCGACGCTGCTGCTCTCCGCCACCGACCTGCGCTCGCTGCGCCGGCTGCGGTCCGCCTTCGAGCAGGTGGTGCTCGCCTCGGCGAACCGGGAGCCGCCCGGCGCGCTGCCACCCGCCGACGTGTCGGTCAGCCTGGCGCCGGACGCGGCCGGCTGGGTCCGGGTGGTGCCGACCGGGCGGGGCACGCGGTGGCTGGCCTCCGCGCTGTGGGCCGAGGCGCTGCTCGCCCAGCAGGCGGGGCTCTGGCCGCGGCTCAAGCTGTGTCACAACGCGGCGTGCCGGGCCGCGTTCTTCGACATCTCGCGTAACAACAGCGGCGTCTGGCACGACGTCAGCACCTGTGGGAACACGGCCAACCTGCGGGCGTTCCGGGAACGGCGCCGGCTGCTCGGCCACAGCCGGGAACTGGAGGTCGGCCGCGGCCCCGACCCGCGCTGAGGCGCCGGCGTAGGCGGGCCGACGTCCGCCACGCCGATGCCGGTGGCCAGGGCGGCGACCGTGATCGGGGACCGGCCGGGAACCAGGGGCGGATCTCGCGCGACTATGGGTGCATGGCGTGTGAGCGGTGGCGCGAGATGCTGTCGGCGCAGTTGGACGGTGAGGACGATCCGGCCCTGCGGCCGCTGGTCGACGAGCACCTGGCCGGCTGCGCGGCATGCCGGGAATGGCTGGACGCGGCCGCGTCGGTGAACCGGCTGACCCGTACCGGAAAAATGCCTGAAGTGCCGGATCTGACCGCTGCCATCCTGGCCGCCCTGCCGGCGCAGCCGGCCACCCGGGCGAGGTGGTGGCGACTGCTGCCGGTGGCGGCGCTGCTCTACGTGTCGCTCGCGCTGGTCGGCGCGGTGCAGATCATCCTGGGGCTGGCGCAGATCGGCGGGGCGTCCGGGGCCGGGCACGTGCATCTCGGGCTGTCCGCCGCGCCGGGGCACCTGTGGAACGAGTCAGCCGCGTGGAATGTCGCGGTCGGCGCCGGGTATCTGTTCATCGCGCTGCGGCGGACCCGGCCGGTCGGGCTGGTGCCGATGCTCTCCGCGTTCGTCGGGATGTTGCTGCTGCTCTCGGTCAACGACCTGACCGGCGGCCGGGTGGACGTCACCAGGCTGGTCGGCCACGGCTTCGTGATCGCCGGATATCTGCTGGTGGTGGCGCTCTCCCGGGGTGCCGGCGGGTCGGTGCGGCCGCCCGGCTCGCGGATCGGCGCCGGGTGGCGCTTCGACGGCACGGCCGAGAGGGAGGACGAGGCGCCGGTGGCGCGCCGGCCCGGGCTGCGGCTGGTCCCGCCGTCCGGCCCGCTCACCGCCCGCCACGATGCCGCCCGCGACAGCGGCGACCGGCATCAGGCCGCCTGAACGCGCGCGACCGCGAGCGACCCGGACGTGGCGTCACCGGGGCGGGCGGACGGACAGCTCTCGCCACTCGTCAGGCCCGTTGAGCAGGGCCCGGACCATGTCGAGCGCGGCGTCCTCGCTGTCGTACTCGAAGAAGTGGGAGGTGCCGTCGGAGCCGCCGGCGCGCTGCTCGACATACCACTGGTCGCCGTTGGTCCGGAGGTAGACGTCCTTCCGTGCGAGACGTCCCCATTTGCCGTTCCACCAGTGCTTACGCTGCTCCATCCCGGCACTGTATCGAACATCTGTTCGAACCGTGCCGGGAGGGCGAATCTTTTTCGTCTCGGGTCAGCGGGGCGGTTCCGGCCGGCGCTGCAACACCTCGTCCACGGCGCTGCCGTACACGTTGCCCTGGCCACCACGGCCGGCGGACGCCTGGGCGACGAGCGCGTCGCGGATCTCGGTGAGCAGCTTGACCTCCTCGCTGGGCGCCTTCGGCGGGGGCTCCTCGCCGCGGCGCCGGCGCTCGGCCAGCTTGTTCAGCGGGAACACGACGAGGAAGTAGAGCACCGCCGCGGTCAGCAGGAAGGTGATCAGCGTGTTGATGAACGAGGCGTAGGTGAACTCGATGCCCTTCTTGGGGACGAACGAACCGGCCAGCTCACCCGTGCCACCGGTGATCCACTTGATCAGTGGCTCCAGGAACGACTTGGTGAAGCTGGTGACCACCGCTGTGAACGCGGTACCGATGACCACACCGACGGCAAGGTCTACGACGTTGCCGCGCATGATGAAGTCTTTGAAGCCTTGGAACATCTTTTTCACGGGCACTCCCGGGGGGCCGAGGACAATCCGGCAACGGGTTCCCGCTGCCGGTCGGCGACAAACTACGCGCCGACCGGGCGCACGTCGAAACGTGACGGGTCAGTCCAGCGCCGGTTCCTCGGCACTGACCGCCTCATCGACAGTAGGGTAGGTGTGCAGGACTTCGACCAGGCCGCTCACCTCGAGGATGCGCAGCACACCACGCTGCGGCGCGGCCAGCCGGACCGTGCCGCCAGCGTCGTCGGTGCTGTTCTTCGCACGGACGAAAACGGATAGCCCGGTGGAGTCGCAGAACGACACCTCGGCCAGGTCGAAGACCAGCCGGGTCCGGCCTTTCTCCAGCAGGTCGCTGATCTGGTCCTGCAGTTGCGGGGCGGTTGCCATGTCGAGCTCACCGGCCACCGACACGACGACCATGTCGCCGCGCTGTTCGGTCTGCACCGTCAAGGACATTCGGGGACCTCCTGTTATTGCTGAACGGTACTCCACGTACCGGGGGGATGCGCGGTGAGGCGAAGGGCTTGACCTCGTCCGTTAGTTGGTCTACAGCAATTAACGGACACCCTGATGGTAAAGTCCGGCCGTTGCGCACGGATCGTGTGGTGGGGGAGGGCAGCGGTGCCGCTGAGTCCGGATGAGGCGGGTCGCTTCGCGGACCTGCTCGAGAAGCAGGCCGACGGGCTCGTCGCCCGATGGGCGGAGCTGGTGGGCGGCAGTCTGCTGGGCAGGATGAGCCGGCCGGAGCTGGAGCGTCAGACCAGGGACCTGCAGAAGAGCTTCCAGCAGGCGCTCGCCTCGGGGGCGCGGGATCTGACCGACGCGGAGGCCGGTGAGCTGCGGGCCCAGCTCGGTGAGCTGTCCAGCAACCGGGCCCGGCAGGGCTTCTCGGCGAACGAGACAGCGGTCAGCGTGTTCGCCCTCAAGCAGGCGGTCATCGAGCTGCTCGGGGACACCGCCGACGCGCAGGCGCTGCGTGGCTACGTGGCCTTCTCGGCCTTCGTGGACGGTGCCGCGCTGTTCACCTTCGACAGCTACGTGCGCGTCCGGGAAGCGCTGATCGCCGACCAGGCGGAGCAGCTGCTCGAGCTCTCCACGCCGGTGGTGAAGCTGTGGGAGGGCGTGGTCGCCGTCCCGCTGGTCGGCACGCTCGACTCGGCCCGCGCCCAGGTGGTGATGGAACGCCTGCTGCAGACGCTCGTCGAGACCGGCTCGCCGCACGCGATCATCGACATCACCGGCGTGCCGGCGGTGGACACCCAGGTGGCCCAGCACATCCTGAAGACCGTGGTGGCGGCCCGGCTGATGGGCGCCGACTGCATCATCTCCGGCATCCGGCCGCAGATCGCGCAGACCATCGTCGCGCTCGGCATCGAGTTCGGCGACATCGCCACGAAGTCCTCGCTGGCCGACGCGCTGCGCTACGTCCTGGGGAAGAACAGCTACAAGGTCGTCGGGGCCAACCGGACGGAGCGCTGACGTGGAACGCGTCCCGGTCCTGAAGATCGGCGACATCCTGCTGGTCTCCATCCAGATCGACATGGAGGATCAGGTCGCTCTCCAGCTCCAGGAGGACCTGGCCGAGCGGATCGTGGCGACCGGCTGCCACGGTGTGATCATCGACATCAGCACGCTCGACATCGTCGACTCGTTCGTCGGCCGGACCCTGGCCACCATCGCGTCGGTCTCCCGGGTGCTGGACGCCGAGACCGTGGTGGTCGGCATGCGGCCGGCGGTCGCGATCACCCTGGTCGAGCTGGGGCTGTCGCTGCCGGGGATCCGCACCGCGCTCAACGTCGAGCTGGGCATCGAGATGCTGGCACGCAGCCGCGCCGAGACCGAGGTCGAGCTCGACGACGAGGATGACGCCGACCAGGCCGCGGTAACCACATCGTGAACCAGGAGAGCAGGCTGATCCCGGTCGCCACCGACCAGGACGTGGTCCGTGTCCGGCAGCTGGTCCGGACCGTCGCCGTGGAGGCCAAGCTCTCTCTGGTGGACCAGACCAAGCTGGTCACCGCGGCCAGCGAACTGGCCCGCAACACGCTCGTCTACGGCGGCGGCGGCACCGTCGAGGTGGGCCGGGTGCGGTCCGAGATCCGGGCCGGGATCCGGATCGTTTTCGCCGACCAGGGGCCGGGTATTGCCGACCTCGACCTGGCTCTCACCGACGGTTACACCACGGGTGGCGGGCTGGGGCTGGGGCTGAGCGGGGCCCGCCGGCTGGTCGACGAGTTCGCCATCGACACCGCGCCCGGCAAGGGTACGACGATCACCATCACCAAATGGTGCCGATGAGCGGAGGAACGGTGGCGTCGGTACCCGAGGGACTCCTCGACGAGGGGGTCTGGTTCCGGGTGGAGGCCGCCGGGACGGCCGCGGCGGTACGCCGTACCGCCGAACGCCTCGCCGCCGGCCTGGCCATGCCGCAAGGCCGGATCGCGGAGCTCTCGATCGTCGCCGCCGAGGCAGCGGGCAATCTGGTCAAGCACGCCCAGCAGGGCATCATCCTGCTCCGCGCGACGCGCACCGCCGAGCAGGCCGGCGTCGAGCTGATCGCGATCGACAGCGGTCCGGGCATCGCCGACGTCCAGCAGGCGCTCGGCGACGGGCACTCCACCGCGGGCACCCTGGGCATCGGGCTCGGCGCGATCCTCCGCCAGGCCAGCCGCTGGGACATGTACTCGCTGCCCGGCAGGGGCACGGTCCTGGCCGTGCAGGTATGGGCGGACGCCCCGCCGGAGCCGCCCTGGGCGGCCGGGTTGACCCGACCGATCACCGGCGAGACGGTGAGCGGCGACGCGGTCGCGAGCCGCGAGGTGGACGGCCGCCGGCAGCTGCTGGTCTCCGACGGGCTGGGGCACGGCGGGCTGGCCGCGGCCGCCTCGCACGAGGCGGTGCGGGTCTTCCGGCAGACGCCGGCGGGCTCCCCGGCGTCGGTGGTCGAGGCGCTGCACCGCACGCTCGGGCACACCCGTGGCGCCGCGCTGGCCGTCGCCGAGCTCGACCCGGCGGCCGGCCTGGTGCGGTACGCCGGGCTGGGCAACATCTCCGGCACCGTGTTCGGCCCGGACGGCGCCCGGCGCGGCATGATCTCGATGCCCGGCATCGCCGGCCATCAGCGCCGCCAGATCCGGGAGTACGACTACCCGCTGGTCCCGGGCGCGGTCGTGGTGATGCACAGCGACGGCGTGGTGGACCGCTGGAACCCGGCGGACTACCCGGGCCTGCTGACGCGTTCGCTGGAGGTGGTCGCCGGCACGGTGCTGCGCGATGCCGGCACCCGCCGGGACGACGCCGGCGTACTCGTGGCCCGGTTGTCATGACCGCGGCCGAGCCGCTGATGCGCATGCGCCTGCGGGTCGAGCAGGACATCTTCGCGGTCCGGCAGCTCGGCCGGGAGGTGGCCCGCGCGGTCGGGCTGGAGTCGCAGGACCAGACCCGGATCGCCACCGCGCTGAGCGAGGTGGGCCGAGTGCTGCTCGGCGCCGGCTCGGAAACTGACGTGACGTTCACGGTTGAGCCCTACGGGGTACCAACCCTCCAGGTGACAATGGCATATTCGGCAACCGGCGGAACGCCTCGCCTGGCCGAACAATTGCAGCTGGTCGGCCGCCTGGTCGACACGATGGAGGTCGACGATGAGGGTGCCGGCACGACGGTCCGGATGGTGCGGCGTCTACCGCTCGGCGCCCCGGCCCTGACCCCGATCCGGATGGACGAGATCCGCGCCAGCCTGGCCCGGCACGTGCCGGGCAGCCCGCTGGACGAACTGGCGGTCCAGAACCGGCAGCTGATCGCCGCGCTGAACGAGGTCCGCGCCCAACGTGACGACCTGGCCCGGCTGAACGCCGAGCTGGAGGAGACCAACCGCGGCGTGATGGCGCTCTACCACCAGCTCTCCGACGAGCTGGAGGAGACGAACCGTGGCGTGGTCGCGCTCTACGCCGAGCTGGACGAGAAGTCGGTGCAGCTGCGGGCGGCCAGCGAGGCGAAGAGCCGGTTCCTGGCCAACGTCAGCCACGAACTGCGCGCCCCGGTCACCGCGATCATCGGGCTCGGCCGGCTGCTCACCGACTCCTCGTCGGACCAGCTCACCGAGGAGCAGAGCCGTCAGGTGGAGCTGATCCGCGCCTCGGCGAGCGACCTGCTGACCCTGGTCAACGGCCTGCTCGACCTGGCCAAGGCGGAGGCCGGCCGGATCGAGCCGAACTGGTCGCAGGTCGACCTCAAGGCGGTGTTCGGCCAGCTCCGCGGCACTCTGCGCCCGCTCGCCACCCGGCCCGAGGTGGAGTTCGTGGTGGACGAGCCGGCCGTGCCCACCCTGCGCTCGGACGAGGTGCTGCTCGCCCAGGTGCTGCGCAACCTGCTGACCAACGCGCTGAAGTTCACCGAGGCCGGCTCGGTGCGGCTGAGTGTGCGGCCGGTCGGCGACGAGGTGGAGTTCGTGGTCGCGGACACCGGCATCGGCATTCCGCCCCAGCTGCAGGAGCGCATCTTCGAGGAGTTCTACCAGGTGCCCGGCAGCAAACCGGTCAGCGGCAAGGGCACCGGCCTGGGCCTGCCCTATGCCCGCCGGCTGGCCGGGATTCTCGGCGGCGGCCTGCGCGTCGACTCGGCCCCCGGTGAGGGCAGCACGTTCACCCTCCAACTGCCGGTGACGTCGTGACCGAGCTCCCGCGCGGCGAGAAATCCGTGCAGCACCGGACAAGAGCCACGGTCCTGGTCGTCGACGACAGCGCCACCAAGCGGTACCTGCTGGTGAGCTGGCTCACCCGGGCCGGGTTCACCGTGGTCGAGGCGGAGACCGGCGGCGAGGCCCTGCGCAAGCTGGCCGATGAGGATGTCGAGGCCGACCTGGTGGTGCTCGATGTGAAGCTGCCGGACATGAGCGGATTCGAGGTCTGCGAGAGGATCAAGACCGATTCGCGGTACGGCATCCTCCCGGTGATCCACGTGTCCGCGCACGCGGTCGACGTCAACGACCGGACCCAGGGGCTGAACCGCGGCGCGGACGCCTACCTGGTCGAGCCGATCGAACCGGACGAGCTGATCGCGACGGCCCAGGCGGTGCTCCGCTACTACCGGGCGCGCCAGCGGGCCGAGCTGCTCGCCGCGCGGATGGTCCGGCTGGCCGAGACCACGCTGGCGATCAACTCGGCGTCGACGCTGTCGGCCCTGCTCGAGGTGGCAGCCCTGGGCGCGGCGGACATCTTCGGCGGTCCGGTCGTGGTGGTCGCCGAGACGTCCGAAGGGGAGAGCCTGGCCGCCGCGGGACCGCCCCCGGTCGTACGCAAATGGGCTGTTCCTCGTCACCGCGTAGCGGTGGGTTCGCTGGTCCGCACGGACGAGACGGCCGACTGGGACGTGGTCGAGTGGCCGGAGGGCGAGACCGTCGCGGTCGCCGCGGCCCGGCTGCGGATCGACCGGCCACCGGTCTACGTGGCGGTCTCCGGCAGCTCGCAGACCCCCGGATTCCCGGTGCTGCGCCAGCTCTCCCAGGCGGTCGCGGCAGCGGTGGAGGCGCAGCGCTCGTTCGACGAGGAGCACCGGATCGCTGTCACCCTGCAGCGCAGCCTGCTGCAGTCGAGGCTGCCCGAGGTGCCCGGCATCGAGCTGGCCGTGCGGTACGAGCCGGCCGGCGCGCAGACCGAGGTGGGCGGCGACTTCTACGAGCTGACCATGCTGGCGGGCAAACTGCTGGTGGCCATCGGCGACGTGGCCGGGCACTCGCTGCACGCCGCCACGGTGATGGCCGAACTGCGGCATGCCGTCCGGGCGTACGCGGTGGAGGGTCACTCGCCGGGGGCGGTGCTGGAGCTGGCGAACCGGTTCATGCGTACCGTGCTGCCCGCCGACTCGGCCACGCTCTGCCTGCTCACCCTGGATCCGGCGAACGGCCGGATCCGGATGGCCTCGGCCGGTCACCTGCCGCCGCTGCTGCACGTGGCCGGCGAGGCCCGCTTCCTGCAGCCGCGCGGCGCGCTGCTCGGCCTGGACGCGCCGCAGCGCGCCGAGCTGGAGCTGGAACTGCCGCCGGGCGGGACGCTGGTGCTCTACACCGACGGGCTGATCGAGCGGCGCGACGCGGACATCGACGAGGGGCTGCGCGCGCTGGCCGGCTGCGCGGCCGAGGTGGAGCCGGATCTGGACGCGTTCTGCAGCCGTCTCCTGACCCGCCTGGGCGGGTCAGGAGAGCAGGCCGACGACATCGCCGTGGTCGCGCTGCGGCGTTCCTAGAAGAGGTACTGGTACTTCTGGTAGCCGGTGCCGATCTGCTGGCGGGCGGCGAAGGTGCCCTTGCCGGTGCCCAACTGGCGGTAGAGCTTGCCGGCGGTGTCGCGCAGGAGCAGGTCGTTGTGGCCGTCCTCGTTCAGGTCGCCGATGCCGATGACCGCGTTGTATCCGGCGTACCCCGAGCCGATCTTGACGTTGGCCCCGAAGGTGCCGGCGCCGGTGCCGGCCTTGCGGTAGAGGTTGCCCTTGCTGTCGATCACCAGCAGGTCGGCCCTGCCGTCGCCGGTGATGTCGCCGGGGCCGATCAGTTTCAGTCCCTTGTAGCTGCCGCTGAGCTTGACGCCGCTGGCGAAGGACTTCTTGCCGGTGCCGTTGTAGCGGTACAACTCGCCGGTCTTGGCGTCGCGGGCGAGCAGGTCGGCGTTGCCGTCACCGGTCAGATCGCCGGAGGTGAGCAGCGAGTCGAACCGGTTCCAGCCCGATCCGATCTTCACGACGCCGAGCGCGCTGGTGCCCGGGTAGGTGTCACCCGGATAGCCCCACAGGTAGCCGTTGCCGGTGCGAGCCAGGACGTCGTTCCTCCGGTCGCTGTTCAGGTCGCCGAACGGCACCAGCGCCGAGACCTGGCTGTTCCCGGGGCCGATGTCCCAGTTGTCGGTGTAGCCCCAGTTGTACAGCGAGGTGCGGCCCCGCTGGGTGATCCACCAGTCGCCCTCGTCGCTCTCCCGCACGGCCAGCACCGACGGCAGGCCGTCGCCGGTGTAGCTGTGCAGTTTCGGCGCACCGCCCCAGACCGGCACGGTGGAGGTGCCGGCGGTGGTGGTGACGCCGTCCGGCGTGGTGGCGGACAGGGTGATCCGGTACATGCCGCTGGTCGCGGCCTTCTTGTCGGGCAGCAGACCGTCCCAGGACACGACGACGTCCCGGGCGGTGGCGCCGCCGCTGCGGGTGGCGGCCACGCCGCCGGTCGCGATCTCGGTGATCGTCGCCTGCCAGGCGGAGACCGGGCGGCTCAGCGCGAAGGTCCGGGCCCACTTGGTGGCGGCCTCGTAGCTGAGATTGACGACGTCGGTGCTGTCGCCGGTGTAGATCACCGAGGGCGGCGTGCCCGGCAGCGCCGGATCGATGACGTGTACGGCGTTGGCGGCGTCCACATAGGCCACGTCACCGCCGAACCGGTCGACGGTCCAGGTGATGTTCCGGTCGTCGGCCAGGGCCGGGTTCCGGTCGACGGTGCCGAGGGTGACCGGGTTCGGCAGGGAGCGCAGGCTCAGGTCGTACCGCAGCAATCTGTTGGTCTTGAGATCGTGCCGGACGGCGAAGCCGTCGCCGAGCGAGTACTGACCGGCCGGTAGCGACAGGCTGTTTCCCGGGCCCAGGTTGTAGACGCCGGACGGGCCGTCCGGGCCGCACGACCAGAGCACCTGCCGGGCGTTCGCCTGCACCTCGGACGGGGTGCACGGGGCGCCGATCGAGATGGCTGGAGAGGTGGTGTCGGCGGCCAGGTTCTTCGCCTGGATCGTGCCGGGACCGGCCGTCCAGAGCGTGTCCAGCCAGAGGGCGGCGCCGGTGATCGGGCGTTCCACGGGTGGGAGCGAGCCGCCGTTGCGGATGAGGTACTGCTTCGCCGGGCTCGTGGTGTCGACGAGCGTGTAGTTCTCCGAGACGTCGACCAGGCGGCCGCCACCCGCCGGAACCAGCGCGTTCCAGCCGTCCGGGCCGGCGAACCGGTAGTGGACGGTGGTCGAGGTGGCGCCCGCGGAGACGTGGACGGTGCCGGAGCGGCTGCCGTCGATGGTCCGGACACAGGCCACGTCGACGGCGCACGGAGTGGCGTCCGGCATCGTGCCGCCGTAGCCTCCGGGCCCGGTGCCGGGCGGGAACACCTGGTGGTTGCTGAAGTCGTAGACCGTGGCCTCGCCGGGGCGGGCGGTCGCCCGGACGTGCCGGAGCAGGCCCCGGTGGAGGGTGACACCGGCGTTGACGGCCGTGCGGACCTCGGAGAGCACCGGGGTCACGCCCTGCGGTGTGACCTGTCGGACGGCCCAGTCCTCCGGGCCGGAGCCACCCAGCACGAGGGCGCCGACCGGCGACGCGACCATCGAGTACGCCACCCCCGGGCTCTGCTCGATGACCTGTTGTTCCGTGCCGTCGGCGGACAGCAGCCGGACCGGCACCCGGGCGCTGCCGTACGCGGTGGCACGGACCAGGAGACGGTCACCGACCAGCGCCATGGTGCCGGAGTTCGGCTGCGCGATGACGGCCGGCTCACCTGCCGTGCCGTCCATGATCTCGGAGCGGGCGAAGACCTTCAGATCGGTGTTGATCCGGAAGGCGATGTGGGTGCTCGACAGCAGGGCGGCCGGTTGCACCGCGCCGGTCATCGCCGGGATTAGCCCGACCCGGCCGGTCGCGTAGTCGACCAGGCCGAACCGGCGTCCGGTGACGCCGGGGGACTGGAAGGAGACCACGATGCCCCCCGCGTCGGAGGCGGCCGCGACAGCGGTCACGGCGGTGGCGCCCTCGGGCAGGCCGGTGATCGGGATCGTGGTGAACGTGCCGTCGGTGGCGAACCTCCGCAGCACAGGCCCACCGGTGGAAGCCAGGCGGACCACCATGGTGTCACCGGAGAAGGTGACGAAGGTGCCGTCGTCGGGCAGCGCCGGATGCAGCCAGTCGCCGGTGGTGAGGTCCAGCAGGTTCACCGCGCCGGCGACGGTGTGGCCGGGAACGTCGACCTTGACCCGCACCCGGTCGCCGCCGGCCTTGTCCAGGCCCGGCGCGGTGACGCCGGCGAGGTCGGGAACGGTCCGGGTGACGCCGTCGGAGTATCGGGTCCAGAGCCAGGGCGCGTTCGTCGAGTACTGGTGCAGGAAGCCGGTCCGGCCGGCGAACACGACCAGGTCGGTGAGGATGTCGGTGCTGGTGTAGGCCGGGACTACGGTGACCTCGGACGGCGCCGGTGGCGCAGCGGGCGCCGCGGAGGCCGGGACGGGACCGGCGAGGGAAAGGACAGTGCAGCCGGCGGCTACCAGGCCGCGGCGCGCCACTGTGGACATGGGCTCGTCCCCCGATGAGTAGATATCGGGGGAGCGTAGGAGATCAAGATCAGCCGGGCAAGGCCGGAACGGTATCGTTCCGGCCTCATCCGTTCGGTCAGGCGTCCTCGTCGAGACGGCAGGTGGCGGCGAGGCCACGCCGCGATCGGACATGCCGGCGCGGCCTCTGCGAGTCGTAGCCGGGCTTGACGGCAGCTATTCACTCAGTGAATAGTACCGGCCATGTCCACGGCACACGTCCTGCTCGGGTTGCTGGCCGCCGGCCCCCGGCATGGCTACGACCTGAAACGGGCGCACGACGACCGCTTCCCGCAGGCGAAACCGCTCGCCTACGGCCAGGTCTACGCCACCCTCGGGCGGCTGGAGCGGGACGGCCTGGTGGTGCGCTCCGGGCAGGATCAGGAGTCCGGGCCGGAGCGCACGTCGTACGAACTGACAGACCTCGGCCGCGAGCGGCTGGACACCTGGCTCACCGAGGTCGAGCCGCCCGCGCCGTACGTGAGCGGCACCCTCTTCAACAAGGTGGTGGTCGCGCTGCTGGCCTCCGGGATCGACCAGGCCACCGGCTATCTGACCGCGCAGCGGGCGGCGCACGTGACCCGGATGCGGGAGCTGACCGCGATCAAGACCAGGCCCGGTGCGAACGTCGGCGACGTCGTCGCCGCGGACTACGCCATCGGGCACCTCGACGCCGACCTGCGCTGGTTGCGGACCACCCTGGCCCGGGTCGCCGAGCTGCAGAAGGAAGTGACAGCGTGAGCGAAGCACTGTTGACCGCCACCGGCGTCACCAAGAGCTACGGGGCCACACCGGCCCTGCGCGGGGTGGACGTCACCGTCGCCGCGGGCGAGATCGTGGCGATCACCGGCCCGAGCGGCTGCGGCAAGTCCACGCTGCTGCACTGCCTGGCCGGGATCCTGCGCGCCGACCAGGGCTCGATCGTCTACCGGGACCAGGACATCAACCTGTGGTCCGAGGCGTCCCGGTCGCGGCTGCGGCGCACCGAGTTCGGCGTGCTGTTCCAGTTCGGGCAGCTGGTGCCGGAACTGACCGCAGTGGAGAACGTGGCGCTTCCCCTGCTTCTCGCCGGTTCGGGGCGGCGAGAGGCAGGGGAAGCGGCGCTCGGCTGGCTCGACCGGTTCGGCGTCGCCGACCTGGCCGAGCAGCGGCCCGGCGCGATGTCCGGCGGCCAGCAGCAGCGCTGCGCGGCGGCCCGGGCCCTGGTCACCGAGCCGCGGGTGATCTTCGCGGACGAGCCGACCGGCGCGCTGGACCAGCTCAACGGCGAGCAGATGATGACCGCGATGGTGCGGGCGGTGCGGGAGCAGGACAGCTCGTTGGTGCTGGTGACGCACGAGGCGTCGATCGCGGCGTACGCGGACCGGGAGATCGTGCTGCGCGACGGCGCCGCCGACCCGAGCGGCATCGGGATCCCCGGATGAGGGCCGGCACCCTGGTCCGGCTGAGCCTGGCCGGCAACCGCACCGACCGGCTGCGGACCGTGCTGACCGCGGGGAGCGCCGCGCTCGCCGCGGTGGCCCTGCTCGCCGCCGCCACCGTCGCGGCGATCCACGGCGGCAACTGGATCCCGGACCCCGCGCAGCCGGACGGCGGCGGCCAGATCATGGCGCCCGGCTCCGAGCAGTACACGAGCCCGTTGCTGGTCGAGGCGGGGCTGCGGCCCGGGGTGATCTTCGCGCTGCTGATGCTGGCGTTGCCGGTGCTCGCGCTGGCCGGGCAGTGCATCCGGCTGGGCGCCCCGGCCCGGGACCGGCGGCTCGCCGCGATCCGGCTGGCCGGGGCGACACCGGGGCAGGCGGTGCTGATCGCCGGGGCGGAGACCGCGGCGGCCGGGCTGCTCGGCTCGATGGCCGGGTTCGGTGTCTACCTGGGGCTGCGCGTGGCGCTCCACCGGCGGGGCGCGGACGGCCGGCTGGTGCTGCCCACCGACGTACTGCCGAATCCGTTGATCGTGATCGTGGTCCTGCTGACCGTCCCGGTGCTGTCCGGGCTGATCGGAGTGCTGCTGATGCGCCGCGTGGTGATCACTCCGCTCGGCGTGGTGCGGCGGATCCGGGACCGTGGGCCGCGTCCCTGGCCGGGCGTGCTGATCGTGCTCGGGCTGGTGCTGTTCGCGCCGCGGACGCTGCACCTGGCGCCGGCGGACTGGCGCATGCCGGAGTGGGCTCCGCTGGCGATGATGGGCGCCGGGGTGCTGTTCGTGATGATCGGGGTGGTGGCCGGCACCGGGTGGATCTCCTACACCGCCGGGCGGTTGTTGCGGCGGTACGGGCGCGGCCCGGTGACGCTGCTGGCCGGGGCGCGGCTGATGGCCGATCCGTGGAACGGCAGCCGTACGCTCGGAGCGCTGCTGGCCGCCGTCGTCTTCGGCGCCGGGACGCTCGGCTTCCGGGCCGACCTGAGCGCGGAGTTCGACGCGCGGGCCCGGTTCGACGAGCTCGCCGATCCGCAGGGCGGCCGGTACGGGACGGGCGACACGGGGTTCTACTACGGCGCGATCCGGCTGGTGATGATGGCGGTGACGATCGGGCTGGTGGTGGCGGCGGGCGGCATGCTCGTCACGTTCGCCGAGGGGATCGTGGCGCGGCGCCGGGCCTTCGCGGCGATGACCGCCGGCGGGGTGTCCCGCGGCAAGCTCGGCGCGACACTGCTCCTGACGACGTTCGCACCGCTGGTCCCGGCTCTGCTGCTGGCGCTCGGCTCGGGGGCGTCGCTGATGCGCACCATCCGGACCGGGGTGACCGTCGGTGGCGGCGACCCCTACCAGGTCTGTGTGGACCCGAAGGCGCAGGACTTCTCGGTCTGCGCCCGGAGGACCATCGTCGACCCGCTGGTGCACTGGCCGATCCCGGTGCCGGTCGGGCAGCTCGCGCTGCTCGGCGGTGGGGCGCTGCTGGCGATGCTGCTGGTGGCCGGCGCCGGGATGCTGGTGCTGCGCTCCAGCACGGACGTCGCGGAGCTGCGGGCGGGCTGACCCGGCTTCCCGCGGGGGTCCGGTGGCTCAGAACAGGTCTCGCGGCTCGGCCATCTCGAGCTCCGAGGCCAACGCCGGCGGCGCCGACACCACCACGACCTTGCCGCCGCGGGCCAGCAGCACCTGCTCCACCCCGCCGACGATGTCGGTGACCCGCCGTGCCGGGAGGCCGGCCGGCAGGACCGCGTGCACCGTGCCCAGCCCTGCCGAACCGCGCAACGGCACCGGGGCGCCGCAGAGGTCGCGCAGCGCATACGTCACCGACTGCAGCGCCTCCGGACGCACCGAGATCCGCACCGCGACGTCCTGGGCGCCGAACGGATATCGCCCCCACCACCGCGGGCCTTCCGGAGCCAGCACCGTCGCGGCGCCCCAGGCCCGGGCCAGCCGGGCCGAGCGGCCGTCGACCGCGGGCGCCTCGCCCTCCAGCAGCACCGCGACCGTGCCCTCGGCCGCGCCCGGCAGGTCCACCTCGATCGCGCTCGGGTCGAGATCGAGCGCCACGGCCTGGTCGACCAGCTCGGCCACCCCGGCCGGCGTGGTCACCGAGCACCCCACCCAGCGGCGGTCCGCGGGCAGCGGATGCACCCGCAGCGTCGCCGAGGTGATCACCCCGTCGATCTCGGCGATCCCGGGGCGGCCGTCCTCCCCGTCCGACTCCAGCTCGTCGCCGGACGCCTCGGCGTAGCGCAGGCTCTCGGTCTGCGTGGCCGGGCTGCCGAACCGGTGCGCGAGCGGGCCGGACTCGTTGACCGCGAGCATCCCGCCGACCGTGGCGCGGGGTGACGGCGGGTCCACCGCCAGCCGGCGGCCGCGCAACGCGAGCGCGGCCTGCACCGCCGCGACCGGCGTCCCGGCCGCGACGACGGCGGACGTGCCGTGGTGGCTCCACATCCCGTTCAGCCGGCCGGTGTCGAGGATGAGGTCCAGCCCGGCGGGTGGCCGTCCCCAGTCGATTTTGCTGCCGGAGCCCCGGGCCCGCACGCTGAGACCGCGCTCGGCGGCGAGGCGCAGTGTCGCCGCGGCGGCCGGCCCGGTGGCGGGCACGGCGACGAACCCGGCGCGTCGCCCGCCCACCTGGTCCACCGACCGCGCCTGCCGCGCGAGATCGGGGCCGCAGATGTCCACGAGCGCATCGAGAAGGGAATCAGGCACGTCCGAAGCCTCCCCATCAGACCGGAGCGCGGATTGAGAGCCCTGAAGATCGTCCACTCTGGCACATCGTACACGTGTTCGAATGGGCGAGGTCTGCGTGTGTAAGAAACTCATCCCGGACCGATCCGCCGGTAACGTGGTCCGGGTGACGATCGAACCGCCCGCCGGCCCACCGGCGGCCCGCCTGGCCCCCTCCGAGCGCGTCCACCACGGCGACACGGTCACCGATGAGTACGCCTGGCTGATGAACAAAGAGGACCCGGAGACGATCGCCTACCTCGAGGCGGAGAACGCGTGGACCGAGCGGGCCACCGCCCACCTCGCCGGCCTCCGGGAGAAGCTCTTCCAGGAGATCAAGGGCCGCACCCAGGAGACCGACCTGTCGGTCCCCAGCCGCAAGGGCGGCTATTGGTACTACACCCGCACCGAAGAGGGCAAGCAGTACGGCATCCAGTGCCGCGTCCCGGTCCGCCCCGGCGAGACCGAGCCGCCGGGCGACGGCGCGCATCCCGGCGAGGAGGTGCTGCTCGACGGCAACGTGCTGGCCGAGGGCAGGGAGTTCTTCGCGCTCGGCACGTTCGACGTCAGCCCGGACGGCAACTGGCTGGCCTACTCGACGGACTTCGAGGGCGACGAGCGCTTCACCCTGCGGATCAAGGACCTGCGCACCGGTGAGGTGCTGGCCGACGAGATCCCGGACACGTTCTACGGCAGCGCCTGGTCGGCCGACGGCAGCGTGCTTTTCTACATCACCGTCGACGAGGCGTGGCGCCCCGACCGGGTGCACCGCCACGTGGTCGGGCGGCCGGTCGCCGAGGACGTCGTGGTCCACCACGAGACCGACGAGCGGTTCTGGGTCGGCGTCGAGCTGACCCGCAGCGAGAAGTTCATCGTGATCGACACGCAGAGCAAGATCACTTCGGAGGTACGGGTCATCCCCGCCGACGCCCCGGCCTCCGAACCGCTGGTGATCGCCGAGCGGCAGCAGGGCGTCGAGTACCAGATCGAGCACCACGGCCACCGGTTCCTGATCCTGCACAACCGGGACGCCGAGGACTTCGCGCTCGCCTGCACCTCGGTGGACGCCCCGGGCGAGTGGGTCGAGCTGGTCCCGCACCAGCCCGGCACCCGGCTGGAGTCGGTCGACGCGTTCGCCCGGCACATCGTGCTCTCGCTGCGCAAGGACGGCCTGACCAACCTGCGGGTGATCACCGACGGCAGCACCGACGCGTATGACGTGGGCTTCCCCGAGCCGCTCTACAACGTCGGCCTCAGCGGCAACCCGGAGTACGACACCACGACCCTGCGGATCACCTACACCTCGCTCGTCACGCCGGAGTCGGTCTACGACGTCGACCTGGTCACCCGGACCATGACGCTGCGCAAGCGCAAGCCGGTGCTGGGCGGCTACGATCCGGAGGACTACGAGCAGTTCCGCGAGTGGGCGTCCGCGCCGGACGGGACCCGCGTCCCGCTCTCCATCGTGGCGCGCCGGGGGGTCGTGCGGGACGGCTCGGCGCCGGCCGTGCTCTACGGCTACGGCTCCTACGAGCACAGCATCGACCCGTACTTCTCGATCGCGCGCCTGTCGCTGCTCGACCGCGGCGTGGTCTTCGCCATCGCGCACGTCCGCGGCGGCGGCGAGATGGGCCGCCGGTGGTACGAGGACGGCAAGCTGCTGGCCAAGAAGAACACCTTCACCGATTTCGTGGCCGCCGCCGAGGCGCTCGTCCGCAAGCGCTGGACCAGCGCGGACCGGCTGGTCGCCCGTGGTGGTTCGGCCGGTGGCCTGCTGATGGGCGCGGTCGCCAACCTGGCGCCGGAGTCGTTCGCCGGCATCGTCGCCGAGGTGCCGTTCGTCGACCCGCTCACCTCGATCCTCGACCCGTCGCTGCCGCTGACCGTCACCGAATGGGAGGAGTGGGGCAATCCGCTCGAATCCGCAGAGGTGTACGCGTACATGAAGTCGTACAGCCCGTACGAGAACGTCGCGAAGCGGCCGTACTCCAAGATCCTGGCGGTCACCAGCCTCAACGACACCCGGGTGCTCTACCACGAGCCGGCCAAGTGGATCGCCCGCCTGCGCGCCGTCGCCCCGGACGGGGAGTTCCTGCTCAAGACCGAGATGGGCGCCGGGCACGCCGGGCCGAGCGGCCGTTACGACTCGTGGAAGGAGGAGGCCTTCATCCTGGCCTGGATCCTGGACACGGTCGGCGCCGCGTCCGCCTGAGGGCAAGAGGCGCGGCCCGGCTGGTCGTGAGAGGTCTCGCGGAGGTTCCGGCGGATCTCCCGACACCAGCCGCGGCCGTGCGGCTGGTCACGAGTGGTGTCTCGGAGGTCCCGAGGGGCCTCCGAGCGCCGGCTCGGGCCGGGCGGCCGGTGGCGAGGGGTGTGCCGGGGAACGGGAAGACCTGCCGCGGCTCAGAAGCGCGCCGGGAGCAGGGTGGCCGCCTCCGCGGCCAGATGGCGGCCCATCCGCGCGACGTCGCCGACCGCATACGTCAGATAGGCGAACTGGCCGACCTCGCGCACCCCGGTCAGAATCAGGTCGTCCACCCGCAGGCGGTGGCGCAGCAGCGGCGTGCCGCTGCCCAGCACGGCCGGCGCGATGCCCAGGATCATCTCGTCGAGCAGCCCCTCGGAGGCGAACTGAGCGACCAGGTCACCGCCGCCGGCCAGCCAGACGTTCTTGCCCTGGGCGGCGACCAGCATGGCCTCGTGCACCCGCCGCACGTCACCGCTGATCATGAACACGTTGGCGTCCGGGACCGGCGGCAGGTCGCGGTGAGTGAACACCCAGCAGGGCACGTCGCCGTACATGTCGTGCCAGTTCTGCGGCTCCTCGAGCAGATTGTCGTTCTTCAGCACCCATTCGTAGGTGGTCGCGCCCATGGCGAACGCGCCGACGCCGGCGAAGAACTCGCCGAACGGGTTCTGGGTGCCCTCGTCCACCTCGAAGAGCCAGTCCAGCGAGTTCGATTCGTCGGCGATGAAGCCGTCGATGCTGGTGGCGGTGTAGTACTGCGTCTTCGCCATGTCAAACACCATGCCATGCCGGCGGCGACAAAAAGGGCAGATCGAATAGGAGGCCTGTCGGCCGCCACCGGGCGGCGCGGACCGGCGGACGCCCCTCACGCGTCGTTGCGCAGAACCAGGATCGCGATGTCGTCCCGGGGCTCCTCCACCGAGAAGTTGATCGTGGTGGAGCGCAGCCGCGCGGCCATCGCGTCGGCCGGGTAACCGGCCAGCGGCGCGGCCGCCTCCTCGAGCCGGGCCGAGCCGAACAGCTCCCGGCCGCGGCGCCGCTCGGTCACCCCGTCGGTGTAGAAGATCAGCGAGTCGCCCGGGCGGAGCGTGATCTCGGCGTCCGGAGAGGTGATCGTCTCCAGCAGACCCAGCGCCGTGCCGCCCTCGCCGACGAACGTGGTCCGGCCGTCCGAGCGGACCAGCACGGCCCGGTCGTGCCCGGCCAGGTGCAGGCAGACCCCCAGGCCGCCGTCGACCTGCCGGGTCACCGACGCCATCGCGAGCGTGCAGTACCGCCCGCCGCCGCGCTGCACCAGCGTCCGGTTGACCCGGTGCAGGATCTCGCTCAGCGACTTGCCGTCGTCGACCAGGATCCGGATCACGTCGCGGACCAGGCCGGTCACCGTGGCGGCCTGGACCCCCTTGCCGGAGACGTCGCCGACCACGACCAGCCAGCGGTCGTCGCCGAACGGCATCACGTCGTAGAAGTCGCCGCCCACCTCGGAGCCGGTCGGCACGTACTCCGCGGCGAAGCCGATGCCCTCGACCCGTGGCAACGCCGGCGGCAGCAGGGAGGCCTGCAGGGTCCGGGCGACCTTGCGCCGCTCGTCGTGGATGCGCGCGTTGTCGATCGCCAGCGCCGCCCGCCGGGCCACGTCCTCCAACACCGCCACCTCGTCGGCGTCGTGCCGGTGCTTGGCGTGCCGCCCGACCGCCAGCGTGCCGAGCCGGGAGCCGCGGGCCACCAGCGGCACCGCGAAGCCCTCCAGCGGCGCGCCGAACATCACCTGGCTGCCGAGCCGGGAAGCCTCCTCCAGCCGGGCCAGGATCGACTCGGGACCGGACTCGGCGAGCGTGGTGTGCAGGCCGGCCAGCGCGGACTCCTCGGCGTGGGTGGCCGCCGCCAGTTGCAGCCGGCCCCAGGCGTCGGTGGTGTGCACCGCGCACCACTGGCCCAGCCGGGGCACCACCAGTTGCGGGATCAGCGCCATCGTGAGGTTGACGTCGAGCGACTGGGCGAGCAGCTCGCTGGCCTCGGCCAGGAATGTGATCCAGGTCTGCCGGCGCACGTCGGCACGGCGCAGCCGGTCGTTCTCCAGGTGGAGTGAGAACCGTTCGGCGACCATGGCGGCGAGCGACTGGGCGTAGCCGACCGGGGCCGCGTCCAGCTCCAGCTCCCCCGAGTACGGCCGGTGCGGGGTCAGCGGCACCCGGATGGTGTCCGCGTTGTCGCGTGGCGCCCGGCCGTACCGGGCGAGCAGCTGCCGGCCCATCCCGTCGCCGCGGTCGACCCGGATCACCCCGCCGGCCGCGCCGGTCAGCCGGGCCAGCCGGGAGAGCAGGTCGTGGGCCAGTTCGGCGAGTCCCTCGTCGGTCTGCCGGTCGGAGCCGCCGCGCAGCAGCCCGGTCAGCGCGCCGAGGCCGGGGCTGTCCCCGGAGACCGGCACGCGGCTGGGGTCGCCGCCGTCCGGGTCACGGTGGTCCAGGTGGAACCAGACCCCCTTGCCGTCGCCCTCGTGCACGGTGCCCCACCGGCTGGCGAAGTGATCGACCAGCAGCAGGCCGCGGCCGCGCTCGGCGACCTCGCCGATGTCCGGGCTCTCGTTCTTCGGCCCGACGGCGAGCTGTTCGACCGGGCCGGGAGCGAAGTCGGTCACCGTCACGGTCAGGCCCGTCGGATCGGCGGTGACCTCGATGTCCAGGTCGGTGTTGGCGTGCACCACCGCGTTGGTGGAGAGCTCCGTGGTCAGCAGCAGCGCCTCGTTGAGCAGGGTGTCCAGCCCGCTCTCCTCCAGCACCGAGCGGACCAGGGCACGGGCCGCCGCCGGGGTCCGACGGTCGTTGGGCAGGCGGGCCCGGCGCACCAGGGTGCCGGACGACGCTCCCGACGGGATGCTCGTCCTGGTTCCTACCTCGGCTGGCACAGCATGCATCCTCTCCCGTGGGTGGGTGTATGCACAAAGTCGTCTCTCGCATTGACCCGGTCGGGCGAGAGAGGATAGGGAGCCCCGGCAGTTGGACAGCGAGTGAGGACAGCATGACTGCGGCCAAGGAAGCCAGTGTCGGCGGGCCCGACGACACCGTTCTGCTCGGTGAGCTCGCGGACGCGTTGCGGCGGGTGCGCCGTGGTGATCTCAAGGTCCGGCTGCCTCGTCGCGGCGGTCCGGCCGGGGCTGTGGCGGAGGCCTTCAACGAGGTGGTCTCCCTCCAGGAACGGCAGAATCTCGATCTCCGGCGGATCAGCCGGATCGTCGGCCGGGACGGCCGGCTCACCGAGCGGCTCGACGAGGAGGGCCTGGACGGCGCGTGGGCGGACAGCGTCCGCTCGATCAACTCGCTGATCGACGACCTGGGCCGCCCCACCACCGAGATCTCCCGGGTGGTCGGGGCGGTGGCCGAGGGCGACCTCTCCCAGCACATGGCGCTGGAGATGGACGGCCGGCCGCTGCGGGGCGAGTTCCTGCGGATCGGCCGGACCGTGAACACGATGGTCGACCAGCTGTCGTCGTTCGCCGACGAGGTCACCCGGGTGGCCCGTGAGGTGGGCACCGAGGGCGAGCTGGGCGGCCAGGCCGACGTCCGCGGCGTCGCCGGCACCTGGAAGGACCTCACCGACTCGGTGAACACGATGGCGTCCAACCTGACCCATCAGGTGCGCTCGATCTCCCAGGTGGCCACCGCGATGGCCCGCGGCGACCTGTCGCAGAAGATCACCGTGTCGGCCCGCGGCGAGGTGGCCGAGCTGGCCGACACCATGAACGGGCTGACCGACACCCTGCGGCTCTTCGCCGAGCAGGTCACCCGGGTGGCCCGCGAGGTGGGCACCGAGGGCAAGCTGGGCGGCCAGGCGGAGGTGCCGAACGTGGCCGGCACCTGGAAGGACCTCACCGACTCGGTGAACTCGATGGCGTCGAACCTGACCAGTCAGGTGCGCAACATCGCGCAGGTCTCCACGGCGGTGGCCAAGGGCGATCTGTCGCAGAAGATCACCGTGGCCGCGCAGGGCGAGATCCTGGAGCTC
>NZ_BOMW01000091.1 GCF_016862395.1 Actinoplanes siamensis
CCAGCTCGCCTCCACGCTGACCATCCAGCTGCGCGCCATCGCCGAGGTGTCCACCGCCGTGACCCGCGGCGACCTCACGCAGAGCGTCGCGGTCGAGGCACAGGGCGAGGTCGCCGAGCTGAAGGACAACATCAACCAGATGATCGTGACGCTCCGCGACACCACCAAGACGAACGCGGAGCAGGGCTGGCTCGACTCGAACCTGGCCCGCATCGGTGGCCTGCTGCAGGGCCAGCGGGACGTCGGCGAGGTCTGCCGCATGATCATGACCGAGGTGACGCCGCTGGTGGACGCGCAGCTCGGCGCGTTCTTCCTGGTCGACAACGAGGAGGCGGTGACCCGGCTGCGGCTGGCAGCGGCGTACGGCTACGTCGCCCGCGACCACGAGGTGACCTTCGGGCCGGGCGAGGGCCTGGTCGGCCAGGCCGCGGTGTCGCGCCGCACGATCCGGGTCCGGGCCACCCACGACGGCATCCTGACCATGCGCTCCGGACTGCTCGCCACGCCGCCGAACGACCTGGTGGTGCTCCCGGTGCTGTTCGAGGGCGAGATGCTCGGCGTGATCGAGTTCGCGTCGGTGGCGGCGTTCTCCGGGCTGCATCTGACGTTCCTGGAGCGGCTGGTCGCGACGATCGGGGTGGCGCTCAACACGATCCAGGCGAACCGGCGTACCGAGGAGCTGCTGGCGCAGTCCCAGCGCCTGGCCCGGGAGATGCAGGACCAGTCGGCGGAGCTGCAGCGCACCAACGCCGAGCTGGAGGACAAGGCGAAGCTGCTGAGCGAGCAGAAGGCCAACATCGAGCTGAAGAACCGGGAGATCGAGCTGGCCCGGCTCGGCCTGGAGGAGAAGGCGCAGCAGCTGTCCCGCGCCAACACGTACAAGTCCGAGTTCCTCGCCAACATGAGCCACGAGCTGCGTACCCCGCTGAACTCGCTGCTGCTGCTGGCCCGGCTGCTGGCCGACAACACCGACCGGAACCTCACCGAGAAGCAGATCGAGTTCGCGCGGACCATCCACAGTGCCGGATCCGACCTGCTCTCGCTGATCGACGACATCCTGGACCTGTCGAAGATCGAGGCCGGGCGGATGGACGTCGAGCCGGACGTGGTCGACTTCGACGGCATCCGCAGCTACGTCGAGCAGGCGTTCGCCCCGCAGGCCGAGGACAAGGGCCTGCGCTTCGAGGTGGAGCTGGCCCCCGGCCTGCCGGACTCGATCGTCACCGACCCGCAGCGGCTGCAGCAGATCCTGCGCAACCTGCTCTCCAACGCGGTGAAGTTCACCGACCACGGCTCGGTGACGCTGAGCATCTTCGCCGCCTCCCGGGACACCGACCTGGACGTGCCGTCGCTGGTCTCGTCGCGGCAGGTGGTCGCGTTCGCGGTGCGCGACACCGGCATCGGCATCTCGGACGAGAAGCTGGCGATCATCTTCGAGCCGTTCCAGCAGGCCGACGGCACCACCACCCGCAAGTACGGCGGCACCGGCCTGGGCCTGTCGATCAGCCGGGAGTTCGCCGCGCTGCTCGGCGGCACCATCGCGGTCCGCTCGGTGCCCGGGGAGGGCTCGACGTTCACGCTCTACATGCCGGAGGCGCTGACCCTGGACGCGATCCCGATCCCGGCCCTGCCACCGGCGACGGCCAAGGCGGTGTCGGTCCGTCCCGCGGCCTCGCTCGACATTCCGCTGATGGAGATGCCGCCGCTGGTCACGCCGCCGCGCCCGGAGGAGCCGGCGCCGCAGCACCCGGCCGGCCGGCAGCTGGACGGGGCCACGGTGCTGATCGTCGATGACGATGTGCGCAACGTGTTCGCCCTGACCAGCGCCCTGGAGATGCACGGGCTGCACGTCCTCTACTCGGACAACGGGGTGGACGGCGTACGCCTGCTGAACGAGCATCCGGAGGTGGACATCGTGCTGATGGACGCGATGATGCCGGACCAGGACGGCTACGAGACCACGCGGGGAATCCGGCGGAATCAACGCTTCCGTGACCTACCGGTAGTGTTCCTGACGGCGAAGGCGATGCCCGGTGATCGGGAGTCGGCTCTCGCCGCCGGTGCCAGCGACTACATCACCAAGCCGGTCGACCTGGACGAGTTGATCGAACTGATGGCGCGCTGGGTGAACGCGGAGACCACGGAACCGGAACGCGGCTGACTCCCAGGCGGCGCGCGTGAAGAAGGAACGAGGTGAGCACGCGTGGGTGAGCACGCCAAGGCGCTGCTGGTCGACGACCGGCGGGACAACCTCTTGGCCCTGGAGGCGATCCTGCAGGGCCTGCCGGTGACGCCGGTTGCCGTGGAGAGCGGTGAGGCGGCACTCAAGCAGCTGCTCACCGACGACTTCGCGGTGATCCTGCTGGACGCGCACATGCCCAACATGGACGGTTTCGAGACTGCCGGCCACATCAAGCGGCGGGAGCGGACCCGGCACGTGCCGATCCTGTTCCTCACCGCGGCGGACCGGGATGCCCAGCTCGCGCTCCGGGGTTACGCGGTCGGCGCGGTGGACTATCTGACCAAGCCGTTCGACCCGTGGGTGCTGCGCGCCAAGGTCTCCGTCTTCGTCGAGCTCTGGACGAAGAATCAGCAGCTCAAAGCGCAGGGCGAGGCGACCCGGGAGCGGGACGCGCAATGGCAGCGGCTGACCGGGACGGTCGACGAGGCGGCGCGGGTGCTGCGGGCCGGCGGCGAGGAGGCGGCGGCCGAGGCGCTGGCGCTGCTGGAGAAGGCCCGCTGGGGCTCCTAGATGTGACGCGCGTCGCCCAGACGGGCGCCGCCGAGCCGGCGCGGACGAGAGGTCGTCCACAGGCGACGCGACAGCTTCCCCGCCGCTCAGCCGGGTGTGACAGCATCGCCTGATGTCCGATCTGACAGTGCGGGAGATGACGGCCGACGAGTTCGGCGAGTGGCACGAGGGCGTCATCCGCGACTTCTCCGAGGCCCAGACCGCTGCCGGTTCCGGCACGCTGGAGGAAAACCTGCGGCGCACGCGGGAGAGTCAGGCGGCCTTGCTGCCGCGCGGCGCGCAGACCCCGGGCATGCTCTTCTTCAAGGGGGTGCGCGGTGACGGCGCCGTGGTCGGCTCGATGTGGATCGCCCTGGAGCACCCCCGGGGGTACCGGGGCTGCGCGTTCCTCTTCGAGATCGCGATCGACGAGCCGTTCCGCGGCGAGGGGTACGGCCGCGCGCTGCTCACCGCCGGCGAGAACGTGGTACGCGAGCACGGCCTGACCGCGTTGGATCTCAACGTCTTCGGCGACAACGCCCGCGCCATCGGGTTGTACGCCTCGGCCGGCTACCGCGTCGTCACCCAGCAGATGCGCAAGGACCTCGGCTCAGGAGGTGCTGATCATGAGCGCTGACCGCAGCCCGGTGATGTCGAGCACCCGCATCAGGAAATCGCCCACGTTCGCCAGCGCCAGCAGCGTCTGGTTGTGCTGCGCCTTGCGGCTGAGCACCACCAGCGTGCCCAGGCCCTGCGAGTCGCAGAAGGTGACCCCGGCCATGTCGAGAACGATGCGGCCGGGCGGCTCAGCGGCGAGGATGTCGTTGACGAGGGTGGACAGCTCGGTGACCGTGAGCACGTCGATCTCCCCGGCGAGCAGCATGGTGACCTCGTCGGGGGCGCGCTGAACCGTGATGGACAGCTCGGGTCGCTCCACGCCGGTCAGCCTATCCTCTTACTCGCGGATCGGCCCGCCGGGCGCGGGGCGGACCGGGCTGTTCCGGACATCATCGGGTGACGTGAACAACCCTCTCAACATCGGCGCTCGTGCCCGCTGACAGAATGGGAACCGCTGTGACCACGACATATCCCACCGCGGATCTTCCGTACCCGGAGGACGCCCCGGTCTCCCAGGCCCTGTTCGACCGCGCCAAGGCCATCGTTCCCGGCGGGGTCAATTCACCTGTGCGTGCGTTCCACGCGGTCGGCGGCACGCCCCGATTCATGACCCGGGGCAGCGGCCCGTGGCTGACCGACGCCGACGGCCGGCGCTATGTCGACCTGGTCTGCTCCTGGGGCCCGCTGATCCACGGCCACGCGCACCCGGAGATCGTCGCCGCGGTGCAGGCCGCGGCGGCGCTCGGCACCAGCTTCGGCACGCCCACCGCGGGCGAGGTCGACCTGGCCGAGGAGATCGTCCGGCGCACCCCGGTCGACGAGGTCCGGCTGGTCAACTCCGGCACCGAGGCGACCATGACGGCGATCCGGCTGGCCCGTGGCCACACCGGCCGGTCGAAGGTGGTGAAGTTCGCCGGCTGCTACCACGGCCACGTGGACGCGTTGCTCGCCGCGGCCGGCTCCGGCGTGGCGACGCTCGGCCTGCCCGACTCGCCGGGCGTCACCGGCGCGGCCGCGTCCGAGACCATCGTCCTGCCGTACAACGACGCCGGCGCGGTGGCCGAGGCCTTCGCGCGCGACGGCGGCGAGATCGCGGCGATCATCACCGAGGCCGCCCCGGGCAACATGGGAGTGGTCGCCCCACGGGACGGCTTCAACCAGAAGCTGGCCGAGATCGCCCACGCGAACGGCGCCCTGCTGATCGTGGACGAGGTGATGACCGGCTTCCGGATCTCCGCCGGTGGCTGGGCCGGACTGCACCCGGTCGACGCCGACCTGTTCACCTTCGGCAAGGTGATGGGCGGCGGGCTGCCCGCGGCGGCGTTCGGCGGGCGCCGGGAGATCATGTCCCGGCTCGCCCCGGCCGGCCCGGTCTACCAGGCCGGCACGCTCTCCGGGAACCCGCTGGCCTGTGCGGCCGGCCTGGCCTCGCTGCGGCTCGCGGACGCCGGCGTCTACCGGCGCCTGGACGAGCTGGCCGGCACGATCGGCTCGCTGGCCACGGCCGCGCTGACCGCCGCCGGTGTGCCGCACCGGGTGTCGTACGCGGGAAACATGTTCTCGATCTTTTTCACCGAGCGTGAGGTCGTCGACTACGACGCGGCGAAGACGCAGGACACCGCGGCGTTCAAGGCGTTCTTCCACACCATGCTGGCGCGCGGGGTCTACCTGCCGCCGAGCGCGTTCGAGTCGTGGTTCGTGTCCACCGCGATCGACGACGTCGCCCTGGAACAGATCGCCGCGGCGTTGCCACACGCGGCCCGGGCCGCGGCAGGGAGTCAGGCGTGACCGAGTTGACCAGGACGACAGTGCATGTCCTCCGGCACGGCGAGGTGTACAACCCAGCCAAGATCCTTTATGGCCGGTTGCCCGACTTCCACCTCTCCGAGCTGGGTCACCAGATGGCCAAGGCGGCCGCCCAGGCGCTGTCCGGCCGGGACGTGACGCACGTGGTGGCCAGCCCGCTGGAGCGCGCGCAGGAGACGGCCGCGCCGATCTCCGCCGAGTTCGAGCTGGAGACGGCCACCGACGTGCGGCTGATCGAGAGCGCGAACTACTTCGAGGGCAAGCGGGTCTCGGTCGGCGACGGCGCGTTCGGCAACCCCCGGCACTGGTGGGTGCTGCGCGACCCGATCACCCCGTCCTGGGGCGAGGCGTACCTGGTGATCGCCCAGCGGATGTTCGAGGCGCTGCAGGCGGCCCGGGTCGCGGCCGAGGGTCACGAGGCGGTCTGCGTCTCGCACCAGCTGCCGATCTGGACCCTGCGGCGGTACGTCGAGGGCAAGCGCCTGTGGCACGATCCGCGCAAGCGGCAGTGCGGCCTGGCCAGCCTGACCTCGTTCCGCTTCGAGGGTTCCAAGGTGGTCGGCATCGACTACAGCGAGCCGGCCGCGCACCTGGTCGCGCTCTCCGCCACCGCCAAGACCGCCAAGGGAGCCTGACGTGCGCCGTCTCCTCGCCGCCACCGTCGCCGCCACCGTCATCGCCGGCGTCCTGGCCGGCTGCGGCGGCGGGGAGAACTGGGCGAAGAACTGTGCCACCACCAACGGCGTGGTGGAGTGCGACGTGGCGGACCGGCCACAGGTCGGCGATGTCACCGGCGAGCTGCTCGACGGCGGGACGTACGACGTGGCGAACGACCGCGGCAAGGTGGTCGTGGTCAACTTCTGGGGCTCCTGGTGCGCCCCGTGCCGCGCCGAGGCCCCCGACCTGGAGAAGACCTACCAGGCCACCAAGGCGAAGAACGTGACGTTCCTGGGGATCAACTCGCGTGACGACAAGGACTCGGCGAAGGCGTTCGAGCGCGGCCGGGTCACCTACCCGAGCATCTACGACTTCGACGGGGACGTCGCGCTGAAGTTCGACGTGACGCAGACGACCACTCCGGCGACCTTGATCCTGGACCGCCAGGGCCGGATCGCGGTCGCGCTGCGGCGCTCGACCACCACTGGTGAGCTCCAGCCCCTCGTGGAACGGGTGGCGGCGGAGGCGAACGGCTGATGGGCACGGCTTTCGAGAACGCGGCGAACAGCGGCCCGCTGGCGCTGGCCATCGGTGCGGCCACGATCGCGGGCCTGGTCAGCATCCTCTCGCCGTGCGTGCTGCCGCTGGTCCCCGGCTACCTCTCGTACGTGACCGGGCTGGCCGGCGCCGACCTGGAGGCCGCGATCGGCACCACCCGCCCGGCTCCGGCTGACGGCGGCGGGGTCGCGATCGCCACCCGCAGCCGGACGGTCGCCCTGAAGAGCCGCGTGCTGGCCGGCAGCCTGCTCTTCGTGCTCGGCTTCTCGGTGGTCTTCACGCTGCTCATCACGCTGGTGTCGAACGTGGCGTTCACCTTGGTCGCCAATCGGGAGACGCTGAACCTGATCCTCGGCGTGCTGATCATCATCCTCGGCCTGGCCTATCTCGGCTGGATCCCGGGCCTGCAGCGGGAGGCCCGGATCAGCAAGCTGCCGGCGGCCGGGCTGCTCGGCGCCCCGGTGTTCGGCGCGATCTTCGCCTTCTCCTGGGTGCCGTGCGTCGGCCCGACGCTCGGCGCGGTGATCGGCATGGCCACCACGACCGGACAGACCGATCGGGCGGTTATCCTCGCGCTGGCCTTCAGTCTGGGCTTGGGTGTGCCGTTCATCCTGTTCGGGCTCTTTTTCCGCAAGCTCATCGGGGTCTTCACGGCGATCCGCCGGAACAGCCGCTGGGTCACCCGGACCGGCGGCGCGCTGCTGATCATCGTCGGGTTGACCCTGGTCACGGGCCAGTGGAACTACTTCCTGGCCTGGCTGCAGACCACCTTCGACTTCGGGGGGACGCTGCTGTGACCATCGTCGAGGACCGGCCGGAGACCGCCGAGGCGCCGCCGCCGCGCCGCGCCAATCCGGTCTGGGGGCTGCTGCGCAATTCGTGGCGGCAGCTGACCAGCATGCGTACCGCGCTGATCCTGCTCTTCCTGCTCGCCGTCGCGGCGATCCCGGGCTCGATCTTCCCGCAGACCGCTGTCAACCGGGAGCGGGTCTCGCAGTACTACACAGCGCACCCGCAGCTGGCGCCCTGGGTCGACCGGTTCGGCGGCTTCGAGGTGTACGCGTCGCCCTGGTTCGCGGCGATCTACCTGCTGCTGTTCACGTCGCTGGTCGGCTGCGTGCTGCCCCGGCTGCGCGACCACCTCCGCGCGCTGCGCACCGTGCCGCCGGACGCGCCCAAGCGGCTGGACCGCCTGCCGCAGCACGCCCCGGCCCGGACCCGGCCGGAGACGCCGGCCGCCGCCGCGGAGAGCCTGGCCCGGCTGCTGCGCCGCAGGATGTTCCGCACCCGGGTGCGCGAGCTGCCGGACGGCGGGTTCTCGGTCGCGGCCGAGAAGGGCTACCTCAAGGAGACCGGCAACCTGCTCTTCCACTTCGCCATGCTGGCGGTGCTGGTCGGGGTCGGCTTCGGGCACTGGTACGGATGGCACGGCAACCGGATCCTGGTGGCCGGCGAGGACCAAGGCTTCTGCAACGCGATCACGCAGTACGACGACTCCGCGCTCGGCCCCTGGGTGACCGCCGCCGACCTGCCGAAGTTCTGCATACGGATGACCGACTTCCAGGCCAGCTACCAGAGCACCGGCCAACCCAGGTCCTACCTCGCCACGGTCCAGGTCAAGGAGGGCTCCGGGGCGTACCGAGGGTCGAGTTTCACCGTCAACGACCCGCTCCGGCTGCACCACGCCAACGTGCACCTGATCGGCCACGGCTACGCGCTGGAGCTGCGCTACACCGACCGCTACGGCGTCACGCAGAACAGGGTCGTCCCGTTCCTGCCCACCGACGGCATGCAGACCAGCGAGGGCGTCGCCCAGTTCCCGGACGTCAACATCGACCCGAAGACCAACCAGCGCGACGACTCGCTGCAGGTCGGCTTCGAGGGCGTGTACCTGCCGACCGGTGGCACCGACGGCAGCGCGGTCTCGCAGTTCCCCGCGGAGAACAACCCGGTGCTCTACCTCACCGCGTACCGCGGGAACCTGGGCCTGGACGTCGGCAAGGCCGCCTCGGTGTACGCGCTGAACCGCGGCCAGATCAACAACGGTGAGCTGAAGAAGATCAGCGGCGAGCGGCCGCAGCCGCTCAGGCCGGGCGGCACCTGGACCCTGGACGACGGCTCCAAGCTCGAGTTCGTCGGCACCCGGGAGTACGCGACGCTCGCCATCCGGTACGACCCCACGCAGGCGCTGATGCTGGTCGGCGCGGCGCTCGGGCTGGCCGGCCTGATGCTGTCGCTGTTCGGCCACCGGCGCCGGATCTGGTTCCGGGTGTCCCCGGCCAACGACCGGGAAGCCGGCGGTAGCGTGGTCGAAGCCGGTGGTCTGCCCCGCACCGACTATCCGGGGTTCGCGGCCGAGTTCGCCGCGCTGACCGGGCCCGCCACGGATGACGGGCACGCCGAGGAAGGAACGCCCTGATGGCGGAGTTGTCCAACCAGCTCATGGCGCTGACCGTGCTGGCCTACCTGGCCGCGATGGTCTGCTACGCGGGCGAGTACGCGTTCGGCAAGCGCAGCCGGATCGGGAAGGCCGCGGCCCGACCGGCCCGGCAGCTGGTCGGCGCCGGCGCGCCGGCGGACGCCGAGGTGCCCGACGACGTGCCGGTCCAGCCGGTGAGCCCGCCGAAGCCGGGCCGCGGCGAGTGGTCCGGACGGATCGCCGCCGTGCTCAACGTCCTCGCCCTGGTCCTGCACCTGGGCACCCTGGCCACCCGGGGCATCGCGGCCGACCGCATGCCCTGGGGCAACATGTACGAGTACATCCTCTCCGCCACCTTCGTCGGGTCGGCGGTCTGGGTGGGCGTGCTGCTGCGCCGCCCGGCCCTGCGCCATCTCGGCCTGTTCTCCTCGCTCGCCCTGGTGGTCCTGCTCGGCGCGGCAGCGCTGGTGGCCTACACGCCGGTCGGCCCGCTGGTGCCGGCTCTGCATTCGTACTGGTTCATCGTCCACGTCTCGACGGTGATCATCTCGTCCGGCATCTTCCTGATCGGCGCGGTGCCGGCGCTGATGTTCGTGATCAAGAACGGGTACGACGAGGGCCGGCGCAGCTTCCCGTACACGCTGGGCAAGCGGGTCCCGACGCCGGCCGCGGTGCTGGAGCGGCTGACGTTCCGCCTGCACGCGTTCGCGTTCCCGCTGTTCACCTTCGGCGCGCTGATCGCCGGGCCGTTGTGGGCCGAGGCGTCCTGGGGGCGGTACTGGGGCTGGGACCCGAAGGAGGTCTGGGCGTTCATCTCCTGGATCGTCTACGCGGCCTACCTGCACGCCCGGGCCACCCCGAGCGTCAAGCGGACGGTGGCGACGTGGATCGCGCTGTTCGGCTTCGTGACGATGCTGATGAACCTGTTCGGGGTCAACCTGTTCTTCGAGGGCCTGCACAGCTACGCCAACGCCGGCGACTGACGCGGCACGCCGCCGGCGCGGAGCCGGCTGGGAGCAGGTCACCGACCGCGCGGACGCCGGTCTCCGGGCGGTCCGCCGCGCCCACGCGGGCCGAGCACAGGCCCCGCGCCGGCCTCCCGGCCGTCCGCCGCGCCGGCCAACCGGCCGTCCGCCGCACCGGCGTTCGTCGGATGCCCGCGGGGTTCGTGGGTGGCGGAGATCAACCGCCGCGGCGCCGGTGACAAGGCGTTCCGCCCCGGGCGCGGCCGTTCCGCCCCGGCGCGGTCAGGCGTTGCAATCCCCGGCGCTCCAGGTGTCGTAGCGGGTGGTCCAGTCCAGGCAGAAGCCGCCGCTGCGCTGCTGAGCGCCGGGGGCGACACCGGTGAGCGTGCCGACGTCCTCGCGCCAGAAGCGGGCCGGGCCGCCGCCGGTCGGACGCAACTGCACGTTGTCCACCTTCACCGGGGGCACGCCGATCCGGCCCGGTTTGTCGGCGTCCACATGCACCTCGACGTACTGCTCGACGAAGGCGGTGCCGCCGATCGGCAGCTTCTGGGCGGTGAGCAGGTTCCACCGGTTGTTCCACCACAACCACGCCTGCCACACCCCGTCCGAGTCGGTGTGCAGGTCCACCCAGACCGTGTCACCCGCCTTCACCGGGTACTGGTCGTAGAACTGCCAGGCCTTGGTGTTGGTGTTGTACGTGTAAACGTGCGGCTGCCCCGGCGACCGCCAGCCCGTCTCCGCCCACCCCGCCTCCAGCCAGGCGATGTTCTCCTTGCCCAGGTCCCGCTTGACCATGAACCGGCCGGCCACGAAGTCCCGGGTGCCGGGCCGGAGCGAACCCTTGACCACGGAGAAGCGCCCGGAGACGCCACCCCACTCGGCGCTCGTGCCGGCGCCCAGGTGGTGATATCCACTCGGGGTGGGACCGGGCGGCTTCACCGTTCGTACCGACGACTCGGTGACCGCGACCCGGCAGGCGCCCGGCGCCGATGCGGAGGCCGGCACCGAAGGCGGCCGGCTGGACGCCGGACCGGCGGCCCCGCAGAGCGGCAGGCCCCGCGCGGACGCCGCCGGGCCGGCGACGGCCAAGGCGGCGAGCAGACCGGCCAGAGCACACCACCGCGCCGCCCTGTGCAGAGTCACGCCCCCTCAACGCGAATCACAGATCACGAGTGACGGCCCCGCCAGGCCGATGACCCGGCGCGGTGCCAAACTGGTGCGCATGGCGCCTCGTGGGTTTCCCTATGCCGATCTGCAGAGCTTCCTGGCCGCCCTGGAACAGGCGGGCGAGCTGCGTCGGGTGACGGTGCCGGCCGACCCGACCCTGGAGATCAGCGAGGTGGTGACCCGCACGGTCCGGGCCGGCGGGCCGGCGCTGCTCTTCGAGCGGCCGACGCGCGGCGAGATGCCGGTGGCGATCAACCTGTTCGGCACCGAGAAGCGGATGGCGATGGCCCTCGGCGTCGACTCGCTCGACGAGATCGGCGACCGGATCGGCGCCCTGGTCAAGCCGGAGTTGCCGGTCGGCTGGTCCGGGATCCGCGAGGGCATGGGCAAGGTGCTGCAGCTCAAGTCGCTGCCGCCGCGCAAGGTGCGGACCGCGCCCTGCCAGGAGGTCGTGCTCAAGGGCGATCAGGTCGACCTGAACAAGCTGCCCGGTCTGCAGGTCTGGCCCGGCGACGGTGGGATCTTCCACAACTTCGGGCTGACCCACACCAAGCACCCGGAGACCGGCAAGCGCAATCTCGGCCTCTACCGCCTCCAGCAGCACTCGAAGAACACGCTCGGCATGCACTGGCAGATCCACAAGGACTCGACCGCGCACCACGCGGTCGCCGAGCGGCTCGGGCAGCGCCTGCCGGTGGCCGTCGCGATCGGCGCCGACCCGGTGGTCTGCTACGCGGCGAGCGCGCCGCTGCCCGGCGACATCGACGAGTACCTGTTCGCCGGCTTCCTGCGCGGCGAGCGGGTGGAGATGGTCGACTGCGTCACCGTGCCGCTGCAGGTTCCGGCGAACGCGCAGGTGATCCTGGAGGGCTACCTGGAGCCGGGGGAGCGGTTGCCGGAGGGCCCGTTCGGCGACCACACCGGCTTCTACACCCCGGTCGAGCCGTTCCCGGTGCTGCACGTCGAGTGCATGACCATGCGGAAGAGCCCGGTCTACCACTCGATCGTCACGTCCAAGCCGCCGCAGGAGGACCACGGCCTGGGCAAGGCCACCGAGCGGATCTTCCTGCCGCTGGCCAAGCTGCTGATCCCGGACATCGTCGACTACGACATGCCGGCCGCCGGCGTCTTCCACAACTGCCTGATCGTGTCGATCCGCAAGCGCTACCCGAAGCACGCGCAGAAGGTGATGAACGCCGTCTGGGGCGCGCACCTGATGTCGCTGACCAAGCTGATCGTGGTGGTCGACGAGGACTGCGACGTGCACGACTACGCCGAGGTCGCGTTCCGCGCGTTCGGCAACGTCGACTACGCCCGGGACCTGCTGCTCACCGAGGGGCCGGTGGACCACCTGGACCACGCGTCCTACCAGCAGTTCTGGGGTGGCAAGGCCGGCGTCGACGCCACCCGTAAGCTGCCGGCCGAGGGCTACACCCGCGGCTGGCCGGAAGAGATGACCATGTCCCCCGAGGTGATCTCTCTGGTGGACAAGCGGTGGAAGGAATACGGCATATGACGGCGGTCGCCCCGGAGAAGCCCGGCAAGGTCAAGGCCTTCCTGCGGCTGGTGATGATCGAGCACTCGGTGTTCGCGCTGCCGTTCGCCTACCTGTCCGCGCTGGTCGCGATCGATCGGGACGGCAGCGGGCGGCACTGGGGTGACCTGGTGCTGATCACCATCGCGATGGTGTCCGGCCGGACGTTCGCGATGGCGGCCAACCGGATCCTGGACCGCAGGATCGACGCGCTGAACCCGCGGACGCGGAACCGGGAACTGGTCACCGGCGCGGTGAGCGTCCGGACGGCCTGGACCGGCGCGATCGTCTCGCTGGTCGTCCTGGTGGTCGCGGCCGCCCTGCTCAACCCGCTGTGCCTGGTGCTGTCCCCGCTCGCGGTGATCCCGCTGGTGATCTATCCGTACGCGAAGCGGTTCACCAACTTCCCGCACTACGTGCTGGCGCTGGCCCAGGCGGTCGCCCCGGTCGGCGCCTGGCTGGCGATCACCGGCACGTTCAGCGGCTCCGGGCCGGCCTGGGTGCTCGGCGTCGCGGTCGGCCTCTGGATCGGCGGCTTCGACATCATCTACGCCTGCCAGGACGTCGAGGTGGACCGCCGGATCGGGGTGCACTCCACGCCGGCCCGGTTCGGGGTGCGGACGGCTCTGCACATCTCGACGGTCACGCATCTGGTGACGTTCGCGCTGTTCATCACGTTCGGGCAGTTGGCGGGCCTGAGCTGGCTGTGGTGGGCCGGCCTGGCGGTGACCGCGGCGGGCCTGATCTATCAGCACGTGGTGGTGACCGCTGATGATCTCTCCAAGGTCAACCGCGCGTTCTTCACCGCGAACGGGTTCATCGCCATCGCGCTGTTCGCCTTCGCCCTGCTCGACCTGATCCTGCTGTGACCGGATCGCGGGCCGCCGCCCGGCCGCGTCGACGATCAGGGACCGGACTCCGGCGCCCTGGCTGTGACGGGTGAGGCGTTCCCCACCTCGGCCCTGCTCATCCGGAACAGGTAGCACACTGGAGAGATGCGGCAACCCTGGATCATCGGCGTCTCCGGCGCCTCCGGCACCCCCTACGCCCGCGCGGTGATCACCGCCCTGCTGGACGCCGGTGAGTCCGTCGACCTGGTGGTCTCCCGGGCGGCGCGGCTGACGCTGCTGGACGAGACCGGGGCGACGATCCGGGACGCGCACTGGAAGGACGACGTCTCGGCCTGGCTGGGCCGCGATCTCGGCGATCTGGTCTATTGGCCGGCCGGTGACCTGGCCGCCGGGCCGAGCAGCGGCTCCTATCCGGCGCGCGGCATGGCGGTGGTGCCGGCGAGCACGGCGGCCTGCGCCGGGATCGCCATCGGTCTCTCCAAGGATCTGCTGCAGCGGGCCGCCGAGGTCAATCTGAAGGAGCGCCGGCGGACCGTGGTGGTGCCGCGGGAGACCCCGGTGACGCGGAGTCATCTGGAGCATCTGATCGCCCTCGTCGATGCCGGTGCGGTGGTGCTGCCGGCCAGTCCCGGTTTCTACGGTTCCGGTGCAGACGCCACCGCAGGGCAACTCGTCGACTTCATTGCGGGCAAGGTGCTGGACTCACTTGGTGTGGACCACAATCTGATGCGGCGGTGGAGCGGACGACTCGGTGAGCGCCGGTGACGTGTGCGCTAGCGCAGACCGTTCGGCGGGCCGTAACCCGCGCCCGGGTTGGTCGGGCCGCTGTTCCGCGGCTTGTTCGCCGCGTCGTCCTCGCGCATCTCGTCGATCACGCCGTCGCCCTCAAGCAGGGCTTTGACTTCGGATTCGCGGAATCGGCGGTGTCCACCCGGAGTACGGATGCTGCCGATACGCCCGGCTGCCGCCCAGCGCGTGACCGTTTTCGGATCGACGCGAAATAATGCGGCCACCTCACCGGGTGTGAGCAGACGGTCTCCAGTGTCCACAACCCCCTCCTCGGTTCTGTTTTCTGGAGCGGCCGGTGGTCACGGTGAGTGTCGGCATGCTCGATCTGGACGTAAAGCCATTAGAGCACCGCCCCTGAAGCAAGTCCGTGAAATGCGGAAAAAGCCCCGATTGCGACAACGATCATTATCCTGCCTCCCATTCGTCGCTACCGGGCGTGAGTAGTGGTGAGCCACCCGATTAGGGTTTCAGGCATGGACTCCATCGACCTCCGGCTGATCGACCTGCTACGGGAGAACGCGCGCTCGTCGTACGCCGAGCTGGCCCGCAAGGTCGGGCTCTCCGCCCCCGCGGTGCACGAGCGTGTGGGTAAGCTCGAAGCCGCCGGCACCATCCGCGGATACCGCGCCGACGTCGACCACGAGGCGGTCGGGCTCGGCGTCACCGCGCTGATCGGCATCGTCGAGGACTCCGGCGCCGACACCGATGACGTGCTCACCGCGGTGCGGGCCATGCCCGAGGTGGAGAGCTGCTATTTCATGGCCGGCGTCGAGTCGTACCAGCTGATCGTGCGGGTCGGCACGATCGCAGAACTGGAGCAGCTGATTGTCCGGATCAACCGCACGCCCGGGGTGGCTTCCACGCGCACCGCGATAGCGCTCTCCACGAAGTGGGAGAACCGTCCGCAGCCTGGGGGAGTCTGACTGGTTCTGACCATATTGCGGCCGTTGTCCGCGCGGTCGCCCTGTCCGCGCGCGGTCATTTCCGCCGCGCAGGCCTTTCTGCGCGGTCGCTTGCGCCGCGCTGCGCTCTTTCCCCCCACCGTCTGTGCCCTACGGTCAGTTCTTTCCGCGGGATCCCCTTCGTCCCGTGGCGGTCTTTCCGCGCGCCGTCTGCGCCCCACGGTCAGTTCTTTCCGCCGTCCGCGGCCGGCTTCCGACGCCAGATCGCCATGCGCGTCGCGGTGGTGACCATTCGCGGTCAGATTGATTGGCGGTACGGTCATGGCCGCGTCCCGTGGCAGCCCCGCACGGGACCGGCTCCACACCGACCCGCCAATCACAGAGCGTAACGACGGACGTACCGGGAAATCTGGTTCATGCCGGGCCGAAGCGGACCCGGCGCCCGCCGAACTGATCCGGGCGGCATTGATGTGACGTGATCAGATCCCGCGCGTGGAAGACCTTTCGCGTTCGGGGCCCCTGGCCTCCGGGGCTGCCCGCCGCGTCGTTCCCGGAGCCGCCCGCCGGTCCCGCGTCGCGTCAGCGGAGACCCGCGCCGCTGGCCGCGCTCCTCGCGGTCGTGCTCACCGCGGCCGCGGCCGGAGCGGTGCTCCTCCGGCCGGCCCGGGACGTGCGTGGCGGAGAAGTACGGCGACCGGCGGCCGCGGTCCACGAACCTGGTGCTGCCCGAGGCGAAGAAACCGGACGAGGCGTCGCGGGCCGCGTACGGCAAGCCGTTCGCCATCGTCGACCGGGCCTGCCTCAGCTGAATCCGGCAGCGGGTCTGACATCCGGCGCCACCCGCCGGGCCAGCCCCGGATAGTCGAGAACGAATCCCTCGTCGTCGACCGTCAGGTCGGCGGCGAACGTCTCGCTCGCGAACCGCACCGTGTTCCCGCCCAGCGGCGTGTAGATCTGATCCGCCTGGATCACCTCCAGGCTGGGCACCCGTACCCAGGCCACGCTCAGCCGGTGCGAGACGTCGGTGTCGCTCTCGAGCAGGCCCAGGCGGCGGATCGGCAGCGTGTTGGTCAGCGGTGATCCGCCCAGATCCGCGTCGAAGGCCCCGTAGAGCAGGTCCGGGTCCTCGATCCCGGGTAGGCCGGCCCGCGCGTGTCCGGCCGCCACCAGCGCCGCGTCGAGATCACCCTGCTCGGAGGTGGTCACCCGCCAGCGCCCGGCGGCCAGCTCCAGCCGCACGCCACGAGCCCAGCCGGCGCCCTCGGTGTGCACGTCGAGCCGGGCGGTGGTCCAGCCGGGGTCGGTCTGGATCTCGTACCGGCACGTGTACCCGACCGGCGCGGCCGCGAGTGCGGTACCCCGGGCATAGAGCCCGTTTCGTGTGTCGAGGCGCACGTGCTCACTTCCGGGAACATCCCGGCGTTCCCAGAACAATCCCGCCGACAGCATGTCCATACCGGCAAACTACCGGTGTTTTCGGGCGTTCGCTTCGCTCCGCGGCCGCTTGCGATTTTGTACGCCCTGAGCACGGCACCCATTCGGGCGAGTCCTGTGGACAGGCCTGTGGATAACGAAAAGCCCCAGCTCGGTGAGCCGAGCCGGGGCTTCCCGTCACTTGCTGTCAGCGGCCTTGTCGTCGGGCGGTTGCCGTGTGTCCAAGCGGCCGCCCCTGTCGACGGGCCGGTTTGTCAGTGGCTGCGTGCCGGCCGGGACGAGTTGAAGCGGCCCGGGCCCTCACGGCGATCCGTGCGCTGGCCGTCCCGGCGCTGGCCGGCGGGCCGGTCACCGAGGTTGCGGGCCGGGCGGTCGCCGAAGGCCGGGCGGTCACCGAAGTGGCGCTCGCCGCCGGTGCGCTCGCCCCGCGGACGGTCGCCGAAGGGCCGCTGCTCGCCGCGCGGACGGTCGCCGCCGAACGAGCGGTCGCCACCACGGTCGCCACCGAAGGAGCGGTCGCCACCACGGTCGCTCGAACGGTCGCCGAAGCCGCCGCGCGGACGGTCGTCGCGGGCGGGGCGGTCGAAACCACGGTCGCCCCGGTATCCGCCCCGCTCCGGACGGTCGCCGAACCTGTCGTTCCGGTCGCCGTAGGACCGCTGCGACCGGTCACCGTAACGCGGCCGGTCACCGCGGTCGCCGCCGAACCGGCCACGGCCGCCGGACCGCTCGCGGCGGGGCTCCGGCTCTTCCACCACAGGCACGCCGCTCGGCTCCTGGGCGCCGGTGATCTCGACGAGCTTCTCGTCGCCGAGCCGGACCCGGACCTCGGCCGGCGCCACGCCCGCCTTGGCCATCATGGCCTGGGTGGACCGCCGCTGCTTCGGCAGCACCAGCGTGACGACCGCGCCGGACTCGCCGGCCCGCGCCGTGCGGCCGGCCCGGTGCAGGTAGTCCTTCGGGTCCTTGGGCGGGTCCACGTGCATCACCAGGGAGACCCCGTCGACGTGGATGCCGCGGGCGGCCACGTCCGTGGCGACCAGGACGTTCGTCCGGCCTTCCTTGAACTCGGCCAGGGTCCGGGTGCGCACCCGCTGGGTCTTGCCGCCGTGCAGCGCGCCGGCGCGCACGCCGACCGCCGCCAGCTGCTCGGCCAGCCGGTCCACGCCCATCTGGGTGCGGGCGAAGACGATGGTCTTGCCGGCCCGGTTCGCGATCCATGAGGTGATCGGGAACTTGTCGGCCGGCGGGATCAGCAGCAGGTGGTGATCCATCGTGGACACGCTGGCCTCGGCCGGCGCGGTGGAGTGGGTCACCGGGTCGTGCATGAACCGCTGCACCAGCGTGTCCACGTCACCGTCCAGAGTGGCCGAGAAGAGCAGGCGCTGCGCGTCCGCCGGAGTCTTCGCCAGCAGCTCGGTGACCTCGGGCAGGAAGCCCATGTCAGCCATCTGGTCGGCCTCGTCGAGCACGGTGATCTCGACGTCGTCGAGCTTGCAGGCGCCCCGCTCGATCAGGTCGGCGAGCCGACCAGGCGTGGCGACGATCACCTCGACGCCGCGGCGCAGCGCGTCCATCTGCCGGTCGTACGGCACGCCGCCGACAGCGGTCTTGAGGAAGACGCCGACGGCGCGGCCGACGGGCATCAGCGAGTCGGCGACCTGCATCGCCAGCTCGCGGGTGGGGACCAGGATCAGCGCCTTCGGGTGGTGCGGCCGGGCCTTGCCGCCCTGGGCGGTGCGGGCCAGCACGGGCAGGCCGAAGGCCAGCGTCTTGCCGGAGCCGGTCTGGCCACGGCCGAGCACGTCACGGCCGGCCAGCGCGTCCGGGACGGTCGCGGCCTGGATCTCGAACGGGGTGGTGATGCCCTCACGGGTGAGGACTCGCACGATCTCGGCCGGCAGGCCCAGCTCGGCGAAGGTGCGGACCGGCGCCGGCTCGGTGGTGCTCTCCGGACCGGTCGTGGCCTCGGGCTCCGCGGTCACGGCGGCGGTGGCCTCGGCGCGCGCGGGGGCGCCGGTCTCGGTGTTGTCGTCGGTGCTGTTGTTCTCGAAAACGGACGGGAACGTGCTGGGGTCAGCGAAAGTGGTCAAGAGAACCTCTCTACGGGGGCGCATGCTCGCGAATAGCCCGCCGCGGTTGTCGAGAACCGCCCGCTGAAATGCCCGCAAGAACGCCCGTGGCGTGCACCGGGTGGGCACGCCGCGTGAATAACTGCCATAAGTGTACGTGTGAACGCTTGCGCCCCCGACCGCATTCCCATCGCGTAGTGGGCAGGCTCACCTCTGCGCACAACCTCGCCAGCTTAGGGCAGGTCTCCCCGGGCGGCAAACGCCCGGGGAGCACAGGCTACTCCGCCGCGCCTCGCGGCCCACACCCCCGGCCGGTCGGCATTCCCGCCGCGGACCTTCGCGGTGGCCTTCGCGCCGGTTGCCAGTGCCCCGCCGCGGTCTCCTGGCCGGTCCTTCAGCGGGTCACTTCGAGCCGCCCAGCATGTGGGTGAAGCTGCTGCCCACGGTGAGCACGAAGACCAGGCTCACGGCGACCAGCAGACCGAGAACGATGAGCATGGCCAGCACCACCTTGAGGTTTCCGCGACGCTGGTCCACCGGCGCGTCGTGCCAACCCTGGGCCAGGATGTGCCCGGTCAGCGAACCGGAGTTCTCCAGCGGGTCGCTCACCGGCATGGTCATGTCGATCGACGGGTAGCCGCCGGTGCCGCTGTAGACCTGACCGCTCTGCGAGCGGTGCGGGGAGTTGGGCCCCGGCTGCGTCGGGACGTAGTTCACCGGCATGGTCGCGTCGATGTTCGTCGCGGTCGCGAGGTTCACCGGCATCGTCAGGTCGCTGTTGCCGAGCGCCGCCAGATTGACCGGCATGGTCCGGTCGATGTCACCGTTCGCGGCGGCGGTGGTCAGCGGCATGGTGAGGTCGGGGTGGTCGGCGCCGAGGCGGACCGGTTGGGTCATGTCGCTGTCTCCCGGAGCCGGCGGGAAACCAGGGGTGCCGTAGGACATGGGCGGAAGGACTCCCGTCGGGCCGCCGCCCTCCGGCGGCATCGTGTACGTAGACGAACCGTTCCCGATCATCGGGGGCGGCGGAAACACCGGACCCGGGCCCGGCGGTGGCGCGGGTACCGGACTGGGCCCGGGCGGGCCGGGAACCGGGCTCGGCGCCGGTCCGGGCGGGACCGGGGAGGGGCCGGGGCCGGGGCCGGGCGGTGCCGGGTCCGGAGACGGCGCCGGCGGCACCGGCGAGGGACCGGGACCTGGCGGGACGGGGCTCGGCGGGTAGGGGTCCGGCGCGGGGCCGGGGGGAACGGGGGCCGGGCGCGGCTGGGGCGCCGGCGTGGGGAAGGGCTCGGGTTGCGGCCCAGGGACCGGTCCGGGAGGCGGCTTGATCGGTTCCGGGTGTACGGGCATGGGCCGCGTGGGCTCGTCCGGCTCCGGCCCACCGGGCTTCGGTTCGCCCGGCCGCGGGGGGACCGGGACCGGCCGCGGTTCTCCTGGCTCCGGCTTGTCCGGCTCGGGCTTGTCCGGTGTGGGCTCGCCCGGCTCGGGCTCGTCCGGTGTGGGCTTGCCCGGCTCGGGCTTGCCCGGTGTGGGCTCACCCGGCTCGGGCTCGGGCTCAGTCGGCTCGGGCTTGCCGGGCGTAGGCTCACCCGGCTCGGGCTCGGGCTCGGGCTCAGTCGGCTCGGGCTTGCCGGGCGTGGGGTCACCGGGCTCCGGGGCGGCGGGCTCGGGGTCCGCCGGCTCGGGGGCGGCCGTGGAAGAAACCGAGACCGGCGCGGAGCCGAAGGCCTTGGCACTGGCGACGACCGCGGAACTCGCCGAAGGGGAACCGGAAGCCGTCCCCGGCGTCGAAGCGGAACCAACCTCCGGCACCGCCGAAACCGGGGCGGACGCGGAGACTGGCGCCGCGGAAACCGGGGCCGAAGCGGACACCGGCGGGGCGGAAGCGGAGACCTTTCCGGGGTGTGTGCCGGGGTCTGCCCACAGTGCTCCCGGCGCCGGATGCGGGGGCGGCACGAAACCCTCGGCGTCGCCCACGGCCGGCCCGACGGACGGCGGCGTGGAGCTATCGCCCTCCCTGGTCGCCTGCTGCTCGTCCATGGCTCCTCCCGACCGCCGCTGCCGACGGGTTTTGGACGTCGGTCGCTGACCTTAACCGTGCCACATCAGTCGGTGTGAGCGCACCCGGCATAGACCCGACCAGCCCACCGGCAAAAGGGCCGAAGGGGCTGGTGACCGGTTCGGATGGTGCTCCGCAAGCCGTGTTCTATTCGATTTCCGGACTAGTTGTCAGTCGCCTCGGAGGAGGACGTCGTAGCCGCCACGGAGGACTTCGTCGCCTCGGCCGACGATTCCGAGGAGCCGGACGAGGACGAGGAGCCGCTGGAGCCGGACGAGGAACCGCTGGAGCCGCTGGAGCCGGACGAGGAACCGCTGGAACCGCCGGACCCGGACGAGGAGCCGCTGGAGCCGCTGGACCCGGACGAGGAGCCGCTGGACCCGGACGAGGAGCCGCCGGACCCGGTGGATCCGGACGACGAGCCGCCGCTGCCGGACGAGCTCGAGTTGCCACCGCTCGGCGACGGGTCCGGCGCCGGCTTCGTGGTCGGCGCCTTGGTCGGCGTCGGAGTCGGCTTCGGCCGGCTCGGCGACGTCGAGGGCGAGCTCGGCGTGGACGGGGTCGTCGGGCTTCCGGTGCTGCCACCACCACCCGGCTTGGTCGTCGGCGACGTCGTGACCGGCGGCTTCGTGGTCGTGGTGACCGGCGGCTTGGTGGTCGTGGTGACCGGCGGCTTGGTGGTCGGGTGGTTGGCCGGCTCGTCCGGGTCGGGAGAGCCGATGCTGATGCCCGTCGAACCGCCCGCGACCGAGCCGAACACCCGGGTGGCCTGGAAGAGCTGGCTCCACCGGACCGGGGTGAGCCGCACGTTCAGGCCGGTGCGGGGGGCCTCGACCATCATGCCGTCACCCGCGTACATGGCGACGTGGTGAATGCCGGTCCAGCTGTTGGAGTAGCTGAAGAACAGCAGGTCGCCGGGGAGCAGCGAATACCTGTCGACGACCTTGTTGCGGGTCTGCCAGTACTGGTCGCGGGAGACGCGGACCAGCGGGAAGCCGACCGAGTGGTACGCCGCGTACATCAGGCCGGAGCAGTCGTACTCGTCCGGGCCCTCCTCGGACCAGACATACGGGTCGCCGCGCTGGGCGAGCGCGAACTGCAGCGCCTGGATCGCCCGCGGGTCGGAACCCATCCCGGCGGTCGCGCCGGAGAGATACTGCTGACCGAGGGCCTGGTCGGTGGCGCTCGCGATGCTCTCGGCGAGGGCCAGCTCGTCCTTGTGCGCGGCCTCCAGCTTCTGCTGGGCGCTCTGCTTCCGGTCCAGCCGGGCGTTCAGCTTCTCGTACTGTGCGAGCAGGCCGTCGTACTTACTGGTGGCCGTGGTCTGCTCGTCGAGCGCGATCTGCGCGGAGATCTGCGCGGCCTCCAGGCGGCGCGCGGACGAATCGTCCGTCGGCGTCTCGCCGCGCTGCAGGCGGGCCAGCTGGTCGAGGCCGAGCAGGCCGGAGTCGAGGGCGCCCGGCGGGACCGCGGCGGCCTGCTGCATCGCCTGGCCGGCGGCGGCCACCGCTTCGCTCTGCGCGCCCTGCAGGTTGGTCTGCGCCTCGGTCACCGCCTGCGCGGCGGTGGTGACCCGGGTCTGTGCGAGGTCGCGGTCGGCCTTCAGCTTGAGCAGCTGGTCACCGAGCTGGTCGACCTCGACGCGGCCCTTCTCGATCTGCTGCAGGACCGGGTTGGTCGCGGAGCCCGGGATGGTGCTGACAGTGGTCGTGTTGATCGGCGTGTTCGGCAGGACGAGCGAGCCGAGCTGGATGGGGCGCGAGCCGGTGTCCGGCACGCCCGCGGCGGCGAGCGGCTGCCTGTCGCCCGCCGGCGCCGCCATCGCCGGGATCGGCTGGAACAGGGCCGCGATCGCCGCTGCGACGGCCGCCGAGAAGGTGACAGGTCGCAGTCTCGCTAGCACGGATCGTGATGTAGCTGGTCCGTACCGCAGTGCCTTCGACATGAGCTCCCCGTCCGGGACGGCGTCAGGCCGTCGCTAGTCGTTCCTAAAGGTTCATACCGCAGGCGGCGCACCGCTGTCGATCGGAAGAAGGTGAAAGGACCCTGAGAATTTCTCGACTTGCTGGTGTCCGGGTCCGTAATGCCTGGTCGGGGCCTCTGTGCCGAGGTGGGGTGAGCCACCTCGCGGCCCGCCGCCGTGCCCGGTGTCATACCCGGCACGTAGTCTCGACGGCGAGAAAAGGGGAAGGGGCGCACATGGATGCCGGACTGAAGCGTGACCTCGAGGCGAAGGTCTACGCGGGCGAGCGGCTCAGCCGTGAGGACGGCATCGCGCTCTACGCGAGCGACGATCTCACCTGGCTCGGCCGGCTGGCCCACCACAGGCGCACCGAGCTGAACGGTGACCGGGTGATGTTCAACGTCAACCGCCACCTCAACCTGACGAACGTGTGCTCCGCCAGCTGTGCGTACTGCTCGTTCCAGCGCAAGCCGGGCGAGAAGGACGCGTACACGATGCGCATCGAGGAAGCCGTCAGCAAGGCCAAGGAGATGGAGGACGAGCAGCTCACCGAGCTGCACATCGTCAACGGCCTGCACCCCTCGCTGCCCTGGCGTTATTACCCCAAGGTGCTGCGCGAGCTGAAGGCCGCGCTGCCGAACGTCAAGCTCAAGTGCTTCACGGCCACCGAGGTGCAGTGGTTCGAGAAGATCAGCGGCCGCTCCGCCGACGAGATCCTCGACGAGCTGATGGACGCCGGCCTGGAGTCGCTGACCGGCGGCGGCGCCGAGATCTTCGACTGGGAGGTCCGGCAGCACATCGTCGACCACGACTGCCACTGGGAGGACTGGTCGCGCATTCACCGGCTGGCCCACCGCAAGGGGATGAAGACCCCGGCCACCATGCTCTACGGGCACATCGAGGAGCCGCGGCACCGCGTCGACCACGTGCTGCGCCTGCGCGAGCTGCAGGACGAGACCGGCGGCTTCGCGGTCTTCATCCCGCTGCGCTACCAGCACGACTTCCACGACTCGGCGGACGGCAAGATCCGCAACCGGATCCAGGAGCGCACCACCATGGCCGCGCCGGCCGAGTCGCTCAAGACGTTCGCCGTCTCCCGGTTGCTGCTCGACAACGTTCCGCACGTCAAGTGCTTCTGGGTGATGCACGGCCTGTCGGTCGCCCAGCTCTCGCTGAACTTCGGGGCCGACGACCTGGACGGCTCGGTGGTGGAATACAAGATCACCCACGACGCCGACTCGTACGGGACGCCGCACACCCTGCACCGCGACGACCTGCTGCACCTGATCTGGGACGCCGGCTTCCAGCCGGTCGAGCGCAACACGCGGTACGAGGTCGTCCGCGAGTACGAGAAGCCGGTCGGCCTGGCCGAGCGGCGCAGCGAGCCGCAGAAGGTCTGGGCCTAGGCTGGACTGATGACCCAGCAGCGGAGCACACGCGGTCTGCGGCGCAATCCCGGTCCCGTGGCGACCGCCGGTGACCTGCTCGGCGCGGCGTTCGCCGGGCTCGTGGTCGGCATCGCGGTGGTTCTCGTCCTGGAGGGCGTCCTCACGCTGACCGGGGTGGCCGAGTTCGGTCAGACCAACGGCTGGCTGATCGTGATCCTGCCGATCTGGCTCTTCGTCGAGCAGTTCCGGGCCGAGGGATACGGCGCGGACCGGGTGCTGGCGGCCGTGCTCGGCATGGGATTCGGCGCCGCGACCGGGATGACGGTCGCCGGTCTGGTCGCGCCGTACACTCCTCCCCTGGTGAGCGGCGGCGCCGGCGCGGTGACCGCCACGGTCGTGTACTGCTTCGTCTGGTTCTACGGCCTCCGCTGGCTCCGTCAGCGGTCCGGCTGAGGGAGAGAGATCATGAGTCCCGCCGTCAAGTACACGCTGGGCCGGCTCGGCCTTTTCGTGGTGGTGTTCGCCGCGATCTACCCGACGCCGCTGAACATCCTGGTCAAGGCGATGATCGCGTTCGTCGCCTCGGCCGGCTTCGCGTTCTTCCTGCTCCGTAGGTGGCGCGACGAGATGGCCGAGCACCTCGGTTCGATGGCCGAGCGCCGCTCCGCGGAGAAGGCGCGCCTGCGTTCCGCCCTGGCCGGCGACGACGAGGCCGCGGAGGCCGGCGACCGGGTGGCCGCGGCGGACGCCAGGGGCGGCGGCGCGGGTCGGGACGCGGAGGCGGGCGACCGGGTGGCCGCGGCGGACGCCAGGGGCGGCGGCGCGGACCGGGACGCGGGCGACAGCGTGGATGCGGCCGGCGCCGGGGGCGGCGATGCCGGCCGGGCCGCCGGGGCGGGGGCCGCCGGCAACGACGAAGCGGCGGCGGCCGGCGAGTTGAAGGACGAGCATAGGACCGAAGCTGGTAAGTGACTCGACGACCCTGTCGGCGAAGCACCGCATCCAACCGACAGGAGGATCCGATGAGACGTGCCCTGATCGCGATTGCCGCAGTCCTGCTCCTGACCGGCTGCGGCCGGTCCGGCGATTCCCGGGGTCTGCCCGCTCCGGCGGAGAGCACCGCGACCGGCTTCCCGGTCACGGTCGGCGCGCTGACCCTCGGCGCCCGGCCCGAGAAGATCGTCTCGCTGAGCCCGACCGCCACCGAGATGCTCTTCGCGATCGGCGCGGGATCCCAGGTGACCGCGGTGGACGCCCAGTCCGACTACCCGGCCGACGCGCCCAAGACCGATCTGTCCGGCTTCAAGCCGAACGCCGAGGCCATCGCCGCCCGGGACCCGGACCTGGTGGTGCTCTCCGGCGACTCCGACCAGATCATCGCCCAGCTGGGCAAACTGAAAATCCCGACGTTCCTGTCCCCGGCCGCCGCGACGCTCGACGACACGTACCGGGAAATCGGCGAACTGGGCGCGCTGACCGGGCACCCGGCCGAGGCAGCCGAGGTCAACAACCAGATGAGGGCCGAGATCGAGCAGGCCGTCAAGACCGTCCCGGCACCCGGCGAACCGCTCAGCTACTACTACGAGCTGGGACCGGAGCTCTACTCGGCGACCTCGAAGACGTTCATCGGCGGCGTCTTCAACCTGTTCGGGATGACGAACGTGGCTGATGCCGCGGACCCGGGCGGCAGCTCCGGCGGGTACCCGCAGCTCTCCGCGGAAGCCCTGGTCAAGGCGAACCCGGACACCATCTTCCTGGCCGACACCAAGTGCTGCCAGGAGTCCGCCGAGACGGTCCGGGCCCGCGCCGGCTGGTCCTCGATCACCGCGGTGCGCACGTCCCAGATCTACCCGCTCGACGACGACATCGCCTCACGCTGGGGGCCCCGTACCGTCGATCTCGTCGAAGCCGTCGCCGCCGCGGTCCGCAAGATTCCATGAGGCCTGCCGGGCTGCGCCCGGCCTGGCTCGCCGCTGGCGTGCTGGCCGTGCTCGTCGCGGCCACCGCAGGCCTCGCCTTCGGCTCGGTCGCCCTGCCGCCCGGCGGCGTCGCGATCGAGCTGATCGATCTGATTCCCGGGGTACGGCTGCACAGCGGTCTCACCGAGCGCGAGGTCGCGATCCTTACCGAGCTGCGGCTGCCCCGCGTCGTGCTGGGTCTCCTGGTCGGCGCGATGCTGTCCCTGGCCGGCGCCGCGTACCAGGGCGCCTTCCGCAATCCGCTGGCCGATCCGCACCTGCTCGGGGTGGCGGCCGGCGCCGGTCTCGGGGTGACCGCGGTGATCGTGCTGCGCCCGGCCGGGGACGCGTCGGCGGGACTGCCGATCGGGGTGCCGGCGGCGGCGTTCGCCGGAGCGCTGATCGCTGTCGCCCTCACCTGGGTGCTGGGCGCGGCCGGTGGGCGGGACCGGTCACCGGGTGCGCTGATCCTGGCCGGCGTCGCGGTCTCCGCGTTCCTCTCCGCGATGCAGACCTACCTGCTGCAGCGGCACGTCGCGTCGCTGCGCGAGGTTTACTCCTGGCTGCTCGGTCGTCTCGGCACCGCCGGCTGGCACGACGTCCTTGTGGTGCTGCCGTATGCCGTCCTGACCGCCGCCGTCATGCTCACCCAGCGCCGTGAGCTGGACGTGCTCACCGTCGGCGACGAGGAGGCGGCAGGCCTGGGCCTGCACCCGCAGCGCAGCCGCTACCTGCTGATCGTGACGGCGTCGCTGGGCACCGCGGCGGCCGTCTCGGTCTCCGGCCTGATCGGCTTCGTCGGCATCATCGTTCCGCACACGCTGCGGTTGCTGGCCGGCCCGAGCTACCGCGCGCTGCTCCCGTTGTCGCTGCTCTTCGGCGCGGCCTTTCTGACCCTGACCGACCTGCTGGCCCGCGTCGCGGGCGGCGCCGCGGAGATCCCGATCGGCGTGGTCACGGCGTTCCTCGGCGCGCCGTTCTTCATCGTGGTGCTGCGCACCACCCGATCGGCGGCGGCATGACGGCGGTCCAGGTCATCGATCTGACGGTACGGCTGGACGACGCGCTCATCGTCGACGGCGTCACGCTGACCGTGGCCGACGGCGCGTGGGTCACCGTGATCGGCCCGAACGGCGCCGGCAAGTCCACAGCCCTGCGCGCCGTGGCCGGCCTGCTCCCGTTCCGCGGCGCGGTGCTGCTGCACGGCCGCCCGATCGGGGAGTTGCACCGCCGGGAACGGGCCAGGACGGTTGCCGTGGTCGTCCAGAACCCGGTGGTCCCGCCCGCGATGACGGTTTTCGACTACATCCTTCTCGGGCGTACGCCGTACATCCCGCCGCTCGGCCGGGAGTCCGCCGCCGACCTGGCCGCCGTCGACGCGGAGCTGGCCGAGCTGGACCTGGTCCGGTTCGCCGGCCGCCGCCTGGACACCCTGTCCGGCGGCGAGCGGCAGCGGGTCTTCCTGGCCCGGGCCCTGGCCCAGGGCGCCCGGATCCTGCTGTTGGACGAGCCGACCAGCGCCCTGGACATCGGCCATCAGCAGGAGGTGCTGGAGCTGGTGGACCGCCTGCGCGCCGAGCGCGGCCTCACCGTGCTCGCCACGATGCACGACCTGTCCACGGCCGGCGAGTACGCGGACCGCATGGTGCTGCTGGCCGGCGGCCGGGTCGTCGCAGCCGGGGCCCCGGCCGAGGTGCTGACCGAGGCCAACCTCGCCGAGCATTATCGGGTCCGGGTCCGGGTGATCGAGGGTGACCGCGGCCCGCTGGTGGTCGCGGTCCGCTCCTGACGCCGGTACGAGCCCGCGCGGCAGCCGGCCGGACGACTTGAGGATTCCGGCGCGGGGAACCGAACGGCAACCGGTCCGCGACCGGCATGCACTCCGGCGTTTCGCGGACC
>NZ_BOMW01000092.1 GCF_016862395.1 Actinoplanes siamensis
GGGCTCCGTGAGGAGCCCGGCCGCCGGGAGAAGGAGGTGACGTCTACTTGGTGGAGATGAGCTCCGGCTTCTCGGACTTGGCCGTCGCGAGGTCGACCGTGCTGCGCAGCTTGGTCGGCTTCATCGCCACCGCCGCGATCACGCCCACCACCGCGATGAGCATCGAGATCAGGAAGATGTGCCCGGTCGCGTCGCCGTACGCCACCCGCACCACGTGCTGGATCGCCGGAGGCAGGCTGCCCAGGTTGAGCGCGCTCACCCCGGATCCGGTGCCGGACGAGTGCACGCCCATCGCGGCGAGCTGGTCGGCCATCGAGTCGGCCACCCGGCGGGCCAGGACGGCGCCGAGCACCGAGACGCCGATCGTGCCGCCGAGCGAGCGGAAGAACGCCACGGTCGAACTGCCCGCGCCGATGTCCTTGAGCGCCACGGTGTTCTGCACGGCGAGGACCAGGTTCTGCATCGACATGCCGACCCCGGCGCCGACCAGGAACATCGCGATCCCGATGTACCAGAGCGGGGTGTCGTGGTCGAGGACCGAGAGGCCGCCGAAGCCGGCGACCAGGATGATCGTGCCGGCCACCACGTACGGCTTGATGTTGCCGCTGCGGGTGATCAGCCGGCCCGCGACCGTCGAGGCGAAGGCCAGGCCGAACATCATCGGGATGGTGAGCAGGCCGGCCTCGGTGGGGCTGTAGCCGCGGCCGATCTGGAAGTACTGGCCGAGGAAGACCGCGCCGCCGAACATCGCCATGCCGACCGCGAGGCTGCCCAGGATGGCCAGGGCGGTGGTGCGCTGGCGGACGATCGGCAGCGGGACCACCGGCTCGGCGGCCCGCGACTCGACGAAGGTGGCCAGGGCGATCAGCACCAGACCGGCGCCGACCATGGCGAAGGTCTGCCAGGAGAGCCACGCGAACGAGCTGTCCACGAACGACACCCAGACCAGGATGACGCTGACGCCGGCCGCGATCAGGGTGGCGCCCAGGTAGTCGATCTTCACGTTCTCCCGGCGCAGGACCGGCAGGTGCAGCGTCTTCTGCAGCACGATCAGCGCGAGCACGGCGATCGGGATGCCGATGAAGAAGCACCAGCGCCAGCCGAGCCAGCCGGTGTCCACGATCACGCCGCCGAGCAGCGGGCCGGCGACCGTGGCCAGGCCCATCACACCACCGAGGTAGCCGTTGTAGCGGCCGCGCTCGCGGGGCGGGATCATCGCCGCGATGGCGATCTGGACCAGCGCCTGCACGCCGCCCATGCCGAGGCCCTGGAACGCCCGGGCGGCGATCAGCTGCTCGGTGTTCTGCGTCAGGCCGGCCACGATCGAGCCGAGCACGTACACCACGATCGAGAGCTGGACCAGCAGCTTCTTGCTGTAGAGGTCGGCGAGCTTGCCCCAGATCGGGGTGGAGGCGGTCGCGGTGAGCAGGGTCGCGGTGACCACCCAGGTGTACTGCGTCTGCGTGCCGTTCAGATCGCCGATGATGGTGGGCAGCGCGGTGGAGACGATGGTCGAGCTCGACATCGCGACGAAGAGCACGAGCAGGAGACCGGAGAGGGCCTCCATGATCTCGCGGTGGGACATCGCCCCGGGTTCGGAGCGGGTCGGGGTGGGAGCGCTCATCGCGCCGCCTCCAGTTCTGGTGCGTCGTTGTGCTGGTCGATGAGGTCGCGGGCGAAGCGCCGCAGCGCCGCGGCGAAGTCGTTGATCTCTTCCGGGCTCCAGTCGCGCAGCGCCGCGGAAAGCCGGGCCTCGTAGTGGGCCTGCGCGGCGTCGAGGACGTCCCGGCCCTGTTCGGTCAGGTGCAGCGTGCTGGCGCGGCCGTCGGACGGGTCGGCGCTGCGGACCACCAGGCCGGCGCGGACCAGAGCGGCGATCGACCGGCTGATCGTGGAGGGGTCCAGGCCGTGCTCGGCGGCCAGTTCCTTGGCGTGGCAGCCGCCGGACTCCCGGGTGCGGATCTCGGAGAGGACGCCGACGGTGCCGACCGGAACGGCCGCGAAGGTCGTCGACCGATCCTGCTTGAGCAGCCGGATCGCCTTGAGGACCTCTCGCATGGTCGCCAAGAGCTCACGCGTCATGGCAGCTCCTCGGTGTTGGTTGGTTGATACAACTATCGACAGCGCTTGCGCACTGCGCAAACTTTCCCGCTGGGAAGTGATGCTCGTCGCCGGTACTCTTCCGGCATGAGCCCGACGACCTCCGAGCCGGAGCCCGGCCTGCGGGAACGCAAGAAGGCGGCGACCCGCCAGGCGCTGCACGAGGCGGCACTGCGCCTGGCGTTCGAGCACGGCCCGGAGAACGTCACCGTCGAGGCGATCGCGGACGAGGCCGGCGTCTCCCGACGTACCTTCTCCAATTACTTCGCCAACAAGGAGGAGGCTCTCTTCTACGGCGACCTCCAGCGGATGCGGCTGCTGGCCGGCATGATCCGCGAGCAACCGCGGGCGCTGGCGCCGTGGGAAGCGCTGACCGCCGCGGCCGAGGGCTTCTACGAGCAGCTCGGTGATCTCGACCCGGAGTGGATCGCGCGCAGCCGCATGGTGCGCCGGCACCCGTCGCTGGCGGCGGCACAGGTGCAGACGTTCGCCGCGCTGGAGCGCGAGGTCTCCGCGGAGGTCGCGGCCCGGCTGGGGCCGTCCGACCCGTGGGGGGTACGAGCCCAGCTGATCGCCGCGACCTTTCTCGCCGTGCTGCGCGTCTCGCTCAACGTGTGGCTGGAGCGGCGGCCGGAGGTCAACTTCTGGGACCTGGCCCGCGACTCGCTCGCCGACGCGGGTTGCGGCTTCGTCTGATCACGAGCAGAAAAGACCCCGCTTGTTCCGTACGGAGCAAGCGGGGTCTTGATTTTTGATCGTGAAAAGCGCGATCCCCGGGGGTGCCGTCCCGGGGATCGCGCCTCTCGAGGGGGAGCGGGCTCTACCCCTTGAAGCCGGCGAAGATCTTGGAGAACTCGAACGCCGTCTGGTTCACGTTGGTGCACTGGAACAAGGCGCCCTGGCAGGCGTTCTTGTCGCGCTGCAGCTCCCAGAAGGAGACGAAGCCGAGGTGATTGGCGTTGGCGAAGGCGACCAGGTCCCTGGCGTCGCTCTGGGAGAACGTGCCGTTGTCGTCGTTCTTGCCGATCATCGGGGTGACGCCGACCATCTTGAACGCGGCCGCGTCGCCGTTGCCGTAGATCGACTTGATCTGGTCCTTCGTCGACTTGACCGCCTGGATCGCCAGGTCGCCGTAGTCCTGCCCGGACCGGCCGTAGTCCATCGCCATGATGTTGACCAGGTCCAGGTCGACGCCGGCGTTCTTGGCGGACTTGACCACGTTCAGGCCGTCCGCGGTCAGGCCCTCCGGCAGCACCGGCAGGGTCAGCGAGATCTTCAGGCCCGGGTTCGCCTTCTGCAGCGCGGCCAGCGCGGTCGAGCGCCGGTCGATCGAGGCGGCGTCGGCCGAGGCCGCGCCCTCGATGTCCAGGTCGATGTACTTCAGCTGGTACGCGTCGACGACCGCCTGGTACTCCGCCTGCAGCGCGGACGTCGAGGTGCAGGCCTGGGCCAACTCGACACCTGTCGCGCCGCCGAAGGACACCTTCACGTCGCCACCCGCCGAGCGGATCGCGCTGATCTGGTCGCCGAACTGCTTGGCCCGCGGGTCGAACGCGCCGAACCAGCTCGCCTTGCAGCCGGACGCGGTGACGAAGGCCAGGCTGAACGACTTGACGTTGCCGCCGGAGGCGAGCGACGAGAGCGTGCCGCCGTTGGAGAGGACACCCATGTCGACGTACGGGGCGACCAGCACCCCGCTGCTCGACCCGGTGCCGCCGGTGGAGGTGGCGGTCGCCGTGGCCGTCGCGGTCCTCGTCGGGGTCGCGGAGGCGGTCCTGGTCGGCTCGGCCGTCGCGGTAGTGGTCGGCGCGGCGGTGGCCGTCCTCGTGGGCGTGGCCGTCGCGGTGGCCGTGGGCGCCCCGGTCGCGCCGCCGGCGGTGCAGGCCGCGCCGTTGATCGTGCAGCTGACCGGGTCGCCCTCGCCGGCCACCACGAAGCCGAACGAGACCGAGCCGCCGGCCGGGATCGTCGGGTTCCACGCCACGTTCTTCGCGGTCTCGACGTTGCCACTGGTGGTCACCGTGGCGTCCCACGCGCTGCCCAGCTTCGCTGTCGACGGCAGGCCGAAGACCAGCTGCCAGCCGTTCACCGCGGCGCCGGTGTTGTTGGTGATCGTGTAGTGCGCCTGGTAGCCGGAGCCCCAGTCGCTCTCCTTGGTGAAGGAGGCGGTGAGGCCGCCCGTGCTCGTGGTGGCCGCGACGGCCGCGCCGATGCCGCCGCCGACCGCGAGGACCGCGGCCGTGGAGTAGATGGCGAGCCGAAGACGGCTGCGTTGCATGTCGGAACTCCGATCACGGGGGATGGTGACGGAGCTGATTTTTCGCCGGGACCGGCTTAAGGTTCTCCGGCACAAGCCTTAAAGATCCTTAAAAGCCGCTCGGTGACCGCTCGGTCACCGGGTCGCGAGACCGCCGATGACCAGGGACAACTGGCGTCGCCAGGCGTTCGGCTCGGTGGCGTGCCGGTTCACCCCGGCATTGGCCATCATCACCAGCCACAGATCGTGCCTGGTGAAATCGGCGCGCAGCCGGCCGGCCCGCTGCGCGCGGGTCAGCACGTCCACCGCCCGGCGCTGAGCGGCGGCCCGCAGCGCGGCGAGTCGCTCGTCGTCGTCGAACGCGCTGGTCACCAGCAACTCGGCCAGTCCCCGGTCGGTGGCCTGCAGCTCGCAGACCCGGGTCAGGTAACCGACGAACGCCGCCCACGGGTCCGGGTGCTCCAGTGCCTGCTCGGCGAGCCGCACCGCGGCGGTCATGTGACTGGCGAACACCTCCGCGATCAGGTGCCGGCGGCTGGGGAAACGCCGGTACAGCGTGGCGTTGCCGACACCGGCGCGGCGGGCGATCTCGTCCAACGACGCGTCCAGGCCCTGCTCCGCGAAGACCTCGCGGGCGGCGGAGAGCAGGGCCGCTCGATTTCGGCGGGCATCCGCGCGCAGCCGGGTGGCCATGCGCCACAGAATACGACGTTCCGGCGGGAAAGCCGTCAGACGATGTTACGGTCGCTTCGATCTTGACCGATCGTTGAAGAGGGAAGCGACGATGCACCAGGCTTCGATCGACATTCCGGCCGCTGACGGCGTCTCCGACGGCTACTTCGTCAAGCCGGACGGGCCCGGGCCGTACCCCGGAATCGTGATGTTCATGGACGCCTTCGGCGTCCGCCCGCGGCTGCGCGAGATGGCCGACCGGGTCGCCGAACAGGGGTACGCGGTCCTGCTGCCCAACCTGTTCTACCGCGGCGGGCGGAGTCCGCTGGTGGACCCGGCCGACCTGAACGACCCGGACCGGCGCGGCGCGGCATTCGGTCGGCTGATGCCGCTGATGCAGCAGCTCACGGCCGATCGGGTGGTCGCGGACACCCGTGCCTACCTGGATTTCCTCGCCGCGCAGGAGGGTGTCGCGCCCGGACCGGCCGGTGCCGTCGGCTACTGCATGGGCGGGCGCAACGCGCTGATCGCGATGGCCGCGCTGCCGGAGCGGATCGCGGTGCTCGGCAGTTTCCACGCCGGGCGGGTGGTGACCGAGGACGCGGACAGCCCGCACCTGGCGGTCGGCCCGATCACCGGTGAGGTCTACTTCGGACACGCCGACAACGACGGGTCGATGACCCCGGAGCACGTCAAGGCGCTGGAGGAGGCGCTGGCCTCGGCGGGGGTGACCTACACGTCCGAGGTCTACGAGGGAGCGCCGCACGGGTACACCATGTCGGACACGGCGATGTACCACGAGGGCGCGGAGAAGCGGCACTGGGCGGCCCTGTTCCCCCTGCTGGACCGCAACCTCCACTGACCGGGCCGGCCTCTGCCGAACCGCGGGAGAGCTCCAGCGCCCGGCCCCGCGCCTCCGGGCGGTCTCCAGGGGTTCCGCAAGAGCCTCGCGGGACCCCTGAGCGCCAGCCGCTTCCGGTCCGGCCGGTCTCCCGGGGCGTCTCGGGGCTTCGAGGGACCGCTGCGGGCCGGCGGACACGGTTCGGCTGGCGGCCCGGGGCTTCGCGGGCCTCGAAGGACCTCCTGCGAGCCGGCCGAGGGCGCGGCGGGGTGGTCAGTTCTGGTAGAGGCCGGGGAAGTAGCGGTCGATCGCGGTGACGTCGTAGACGTGGCGGACCTCGTTGATCCGCCCGTCCTCGACGCCGAGGAACTCGACCAGGCGGGCTGTGCCGAACGGGGCAGCGAGGTCGTAGATCAGCGTCGCGCCGTCCAGCGCGTCGGTCCGGGCCGCCACCGTCACCCCGTCCGCGAAGGCCGCGATCCGGTGCAGGACCTGGAGCAACTCCTCGTCGTCGACCGGAGCGTCCAGGTTCCACTCCACCTCGACGTCCGGGGTCAGCACCTGGCGGGCGCCGGCCAGGTCGTCCGAGGTCCAGGAGCGGACCCAGAAGTCCACCACGTCCATGTATTTCTCCTTGGTGGTGATGTACGAAGGCCGCCGCCCGGACCACCGGACGACGGCCTCCCGCCGCGACGAGGTGCTCAGCCGTTCAGCATCGCCTCGGCGCCGACGAACGAGTAACCGAGCGCCTTGATGCCGGTGACCAGGTCCTTGAGGTGATCGGTGCCGAGGTAGGCGTGATAGAAGCAGCTTGCCACGCCGTCCCGGACGACCAGGTTGCGCTCGGCCGACGCGATGATGTCGGCGGGCAGCCGGACCGGGTGGTTGTTGAACGCCTCGATCTCGACGTTGCCGACGTTCTCCGGGACCACCACCGAGCCGTACACGTCGCGCACCGTGTACGGGAAGAACTGACCGAACTGCCGGGCGTAGTCGTATTTGCCGCCGGTCAGCACGCCGGGGAAGTACAGGCCGCGGTCGTACCGCTTGCCGAACAGCGCGTGCACCGCCTGGTAGTCGACCGCGCTCGCCGCGTAGTGCGGGAACTCGAAGATCTTCGGGGCGCCGAGTCCGGCCGCCGTGAAGATCACGCCGGAGGCGACCATCCGGGCGGTGGCCCAGGCGGCGGAGTCCTCGGCCACCGGACCGTCGTAGACCACTGTGTCGCTCGCGTCGACGTGCGCCCGGTAGAACTCGAAGTCGTTCGCGCTGACGCCGTCGTACGGGTTCGCCACCGAGCCGTACTGGTGGGTGTACCCGTGCATGATCAGTGTGCCGCCCCTGGCCTGCATGTACCTCAGCGCGGCGACCACCTTCGGCTTGTTCAGCAGCGTGTAGTCCTGGGCCTTGCCGGTGCCGGCGCCCTTCGGGTCACGGAACCGGGGGTACACCGCGACGCTGAACGGCACCTTCTCCGCCGCCAGGTAGTCGGCGACCGCCCTGAGCTGTTCCGGGTCGGCGTCCGGCCCGACGTCCTCGATCCGGATCAGGGCGCGGTGCCGCTCGGCAGTGCCGCCGCCCAGCGAGTCGAAGAGCAGGTCGGCGAAGGCCAGGTAGCGGTCGTCGTGGGTGACGTAGGAGAACGGGATCTCGCCGACGTACGTCAGGTTCTGCGACCGGACCGCCCACGGGAAGCCGCTGCCGTCCGCGCGGACCGCGGTTGCCAGCGTGGTCACCTTGTCGCTGTCGCCGATCGACAGGTTCATGATCCCGGACTGGTTGTCGGTGCTCCGGGTCAGCTTCCTGCCCTTGTATCCGACCTCGGTCACCTTGTCGAAGTCGAACGTGCCGCTGGCGAAGCCGAACTTGGCGGCGAAGCCGTCCTTCGCGGCCAGCTGCCAGATGTTGTCGTAGACCCAGACCACCGGCTTGGTGGTGGCCATGACGTCGGTGAGGAACGCGGCCGGCAGCGGCTCGTCGTAGGTGGAGCCGAGATAGACGACAGCGGTGTACGCGCTCAGGTCACCGGACCTGTACCTGGCCACCGGCGCGGCGGTCCAGGTGCCGAAGTGCGAGCTCAGGTTCGCGGCCTGGGTGGCGTAGACCTCGCCCAGCCAGCCGTAGTCGCCGGTGGTGTCGTACAGCACCAGGGTCCTGGCGGACCCGGCGCCGGGCGCGGCCTTGCCGGTCCTGGTGGCCGTGGCCGTGTTGGCGGGGGTGGTGGTCGCGGCGTCGGCCTGGACGGCGTTGAAGCCGATGCCGGTGGCCACGGCCACGGCGGCGGCTCCGCCACCGGCGATCAGGGTGCGTCGGGTTACCTTCGAGGCGCGCATCAGGCGACGGCTCCGATCTCGGCGGTGGACTGCTGGACGGGCATGGCGTCGGGCACCGGCGCGAGGCCGAGCAGGGCGGCGGTGGCCTGGGCGGTGCGCCGGGCGGCGTGACCGTCGCCGTAGGGATTGCCGCCGGCCGTCATGGCGTTGCGCCGGGCCGGGTCGTCCAGCAGGGCGGACGCCTCGGCGAGGATCACCCGCGGGTCGGAGCCGACCAGCTTGGCGCAGCCGGCGTGCAGCGACTCGACGCGCTCGGTGACGTCGCGCAGCACCAGCGCCGGGACGCCGAACGAGGGCGCCTCCTCCTGGATCCCGCCCGAGTCGGTGAGCACCAGGTACGCCTCGGAGAGCAGGCGGGACAGATCCGGGTAGGGCAGCGGGTCGGTGACGGTGACCCGCTCGACGCCGGCCAGCCCGGTGTCGACCTGCGCCCGGACCGCGGGGTTGGGGTGGCTGGGCAGCACCACGTCGATGTCCGGGTAGCGCGCGATCAGCTCCTTGACCGCGCCGAGGATCCGGTCCAGGGGCTGACCCCACGACTCGCGGCGGTGCGCGGTGACCAGGATCAGCCGGTTGGTGCTCGCGGCCCGGGCGGCGGCGACGGCCGGGTTCTGGTACGGCAGCTTCTTCGCGGCCACCGCGAGCGTCGCGTCCACCACGGTGTTGCCGGTGATCAGCACATCGTTCGCGGCGATCCTCTCGTCCAGCAGATTCATCGCGGCCAGCGGCGTCGGCGCCAGGTGCAGCGCGGCGACCTGGGCGACCAGGCGGCGGTTGCCCTCCTCGGGGAACGGCGACTCGAGGTCGCCGGAGCGCAGGCCGGCCTCCAGGTGCACGACCGGGATCCGGCGCCAGAACGCGGCCAGCGCGCCGGCCAGGCTCGTGGTGGTGTCGCCCTGGACGATCACGGCGGCCGGGGTGCGCACCGACCAGAGCTCGTCGAGCTGCTGGATCATCGCGGTGAGCAGCTCGGACTGGGTGCCGGTGCTGCGGTCGACGGTGAGGGTGATGTCCGGTTCCAGGTCGAACGCGGCCAGCGCCTGGGTGACCATGGCCGGGTGCTGGCCGCTGGCCAGCAGGATCGGGCGGAGCAGGCCGGCCTCGCGGAAGGCGAGGGCGACCGGGGCGAGTTTGACGGCCTCGGGGCGGGTGCCGCCGATGAGGTGGACTTCGCGAAGGGACATCAGGGGGCTTTCCTTCACTTCTTGCCGGGGGAGGGGTGGTGCGGCGCCTGCGGGATCAGGCGGTCTGGAGGGCGAGGGGTTCCTCGACCAGGCGCTCGGTCTTGGCCCAGGCCTGCTTGCCGGTCAGCTGGCGGCCCAGCGCCCGGTAGGTGGCGGTCAGGCCGAGGAGCAGGAAGAGCGGGTAGGCCAGCGCGGCGAGCAGCATCCGTGGCATCGCCTCGTCGGCCCGCTTGGCCCGGTGCACGAGCACCCAGACCAGGCCGGGGAACGTGGTGACGACGGCCCAGACGCCGAGGCTCTCGCCGAGCGAGACCCAGGTCGGCAGCAGCGGCATCGGGTGACCGGTCAGCAGGCCGAGCACGCCCGCCGTGCCGGTCAGGGTGAGCATGACGGTGACCACCGCGTTGGCCCACGGCGAGACCAGGTAGTGCAGGATCTCGACCAGCGCGGTGCGGGCGATGTTGCCGGAGGTGAAGAGCGAGCCGAGGTAGCGGGCGCACTGCAGGTTGCCCTGCGCCCAGCGGGTGCGCTGCCGGGCGAGCCGCTTGATGTCGACGACCGCCTGCTGGGTGACCGAGGCGCGCGAGGTGTAGCGGATGGAGACGCCCTGCAGGTGCATCCGCAGGCCCAGCTCCATGTCCTCGACCAGGCAGCTCGACCAGGGGGCGGAACCCAGCGAGATCAGCGTGGAGAGCCGGCTGAACTGGCCGTTGCCGCCGAGGCCGACGGTGTCCAACGCGTCGCGCATGTTCTGGCAGGCGTCCACAATGGCGCCGAACTCCAGGTCCTGCACGGCGCCGAGCAGCTTGTCCCGGTTGCGGATGCGGACCTGCACCTGTACCGCGCCGACCTTGGTGTCGCCCATCAGCCGGCCCACCTCGGCCAGGATGTTGTCACTGCCCTGGCCGTCGCCGTCGATGATGCCGAGGGCCACCCGCTCCGCCGGGACGCCCTCGCTCGCGGTGAGAGACGCGATGAGGCGGTACGCCGCGTTCAGCGCCTCGCCCTTGCCCTGCCGCGCCTCGGGCAGTTCCCGGCGCATCACGTGCAGGCGCGGGTGGTCGATGGTGGCGAGGACCTCGGGCGTACGGTCGTCGGAGCCGTCGTCCACGACGAGGACCCGGGTCAGCGTGCCGGCCGGGCCGCGCAGCCGGAGCGCCGCGGCCACCGTGTTGGCGACCACCGCCTCCTCGTTCAGCGCGGGCACGATGATCCAGAACTGCTCCGGCTTGCCGCCCCCGCTGGCCAGCGCCTTGTTGACGACCGTGGCGCGGTGCGTGCCGACGTAGCGGACCGCGAACCAGACCAGGATGACGGTGGAGAGCGGCCAGGCCAGCAGGATCGCGTAGCCCGCGACCGCGATGAGCCAGCCGTCCGATGCCGACATCACTTCCCCCGTCTCTTTGTCACTTTTCTGATGGACTTATTAGGACATTACGGAGCTACTCAGCGTGACTCAAGGGCCGTCGTCCGGCCGACAGTGCATACCGGCCGAATGGCCCATGTCAGACATCTCAGGCAGCGCGGGACGGGCGAAACGGGGAGGTTTCGCCGGCATGCGGACCGTGTTTATGCGATTGCTAAGAGTAATCAAGCGAGCGTACAAAGAAGGCGGTCACCCAGGGTGACCGCCTTTTCTCAGTCGTTCAACAGATTGGGATTGTCCCGCAGCATCGCGGCCAGCCGTCGGGCCGCCATCTCCGTCTCCTCCGCCTGGCGCTCGGCCTGGAACGGCACCGGGTTCGGCAGCGGCTCCGCGAACGTCGACGGTTCCGCGTGCGGCTGCCGCGTCTGGGGCGGCACCGGTGGCGGCGCATAGGCCGCCGGCGGCTGCTGAGGCTGCACGAAGGGCCGCTCCGCGGTCGGCGGCTCCGAGTAGTCGTAGTCCGTCGGACCGAACCGGTCCTGGTCGTCGTGGCTGCCGCGGGGCGGCGGCTCCGGATCGTCCACGTTGATCTCGAAATCGGCGTGCGCCCGCGCCGGCTCCCCGGCCTGCGAGCCGGCCACCGAATGGTCCGCCTGGACCTGCACCGTGCCGTCGGCGAACCCGAAGTGCAACAGCACCGGGTCGCCGGCGCCCTCGACTCCCACCGTGACACCCAGGTGGGGATACCGGGTGATCACCCCGGCGATGGCCTCGACCAGCTCGCTCACCGCCGGCGGGGGACCCGGGTTCTCCCCGGCCGCGGCACGCCGCCGCAGCTCGTCACGGCGGGCAAGCTTGTCGAGCGCGTCGTCCAGTCCGCCTCGCACGTCACCGTCCTCTTTCTCGCAACGGTCGCCCGGTGTCCCACTCTGCCCTGCCGCGGGCATCTATGGGAATGCTTAGCAAACCGGGGCGACCCGCGCACACCCTACGACTTCATCTTTATCGCCTTGTCGAGAGCCTGGTCCAGAACCACGAGCAGGGCGTCTCGGACCGAGGCGCGGAAGCGGGCGTCGTACGAGATGACCGGAACGTCCTCACGGACCGCGAGCGCCCAGCGCACTTCGTCGAGGCTGTAACCCATCTGTCCGTTGAACGTGTTCACGCCGACCACGAAGGGCAGGCCGGCCCGCTCGAAGTAGTCGACCGCCGGGTAGCAGTCGTCGATGCGGTTGGTGTCCACCACGACCAGGGCGCCCAGAGCACCCTTCACCAGGTCGTCCCACATGAAGGCGAACCGGGTCTGGCCCGGGGTGCCGAAGATGTAGAGCTTCAGCGTCTGGTCGATGGTCAGAACGCCGAAGTCCATCGCGATCGTGGTGGTGGTCTTCATCGTGGCCTGACCGGGGTTGTCGATGCCGACCGACTCGGAGGTCATCTCGGCCTCGGTGGTCAGCGGCGAGATCTCCGAGATGGCGCCGACGGTCGTCGTCTTGCCCACTCCGAAGCCGCCGGCCACGATGATCTTTACCGGGACCGGCGCCTTCTTGGGCGTGGCTCCGCCCGGTATGCGCGCGGTACCGACGACGCGGTTAGCTGATGGATCGAAGTCCACGGATCACTCGCATGATGGTCTCGGGGTCAGGGGTGTCGTTGTCCAGCACATGGACGTCGACCTGGCCGGCGGCGCGCAGGTCGCCGACGAGGATTTGGCAGACGCCCAGGTGCAGGCGCAGGCGTGCGGAGATCTCGGCCACCGAGATCGGGCTCTCCTCGAGGAGGGCCACGATCGCCCTGGCTTCCGGCGAGAACCGGGACGGCGGTGCGCCGGGCACCACCGTCACCTGAGTCTCCATACCGATGTCGGGATCGCCTCCATCGGTGCGCCCGGCCGTGATGACGAACGGGCGCAGAGTGTTGGTCTGTGCTGGCTCGACCGGCGGCTGTTCCCCGGTAGGGGTGTAACCGCCGGCCGAGTGCTTCGGACCGGATTGCAGGAAGGGCCGGACTCCGGGGCGCGCCGGAGGTACCGGTTCGTCGGCGGGGTCCGGGTACGTCATTGCTGGACGGCGTTCTTCAGTTCGGCGATCAGGCGCGGGCTGAGGGCGCCGCCGGCCCGGGTGGCGAACAGCGTCATCTCGTACGCCAAGGTGCCCAGGTTCGCGGTCCGGTCGGCGATCACACCGAGCACCGAGCCGGCGCTGATCGCGGTCACCAGCAGATAGCCGTCGGCCATGTCGATGATGACGCGGTTCAGGGCGCCCAGGCGGTACCAGCTGGCTGCGCCGCCGGCCAGGCTGGTCAGGCCGGAGACCACCGCGGCCAGGCGCTCCGCGTTCGGGCGGTCCTTGATCGCGGACATGGCCATCAGCAGACCGTCCGAGGAGACGGCGATGGCCTCGATAACGCCCGCGGTTCCGGACGTGAAGGAGTCCAGCAGCCAGTTGAAGGTTTTGGCTTCGGCGCTGAGCTGACTTTGCGCGGTGGGGTAGGGGGAAGTCATCGCGGTTGTCCCTCGGGTTGTGGCTGAGTTTCATTCAGTGCGAGTGCGACGCCGTACTCGAACTGATCCATCAGAGCGCGAGCCTGTTCCGGGTCCATCTGAGCCGGAGCCGGCGGAAGGATCGGCTGGTGCGGCTCGTCCCGCGGCAGGGTGGCACCCGGCACGCGACGAGTCAACTTCCCGCCCCCGTTCGACGGCGGGGGCGGCGGCGGGGCGGCGGCCGGAGCGGGGGCGTCCCACTGCTGCTGGTTCCACTGCGGCGCGGCCTCCGGCGCGGGCGCCTGGGCCGGAGCGTTCCACTGCGGCGCGGCCTCCGGAGCCGGAGCCGGCACGTTCCACTGCGGTGCGGGCATGTCCGGAATCGCCGGCATGCTCCACTGCCCGCCCGAGAGGTCCGGGGCCGGCATTCTGGTGCTGGTCTCGTGGGCCCGGGTGACGCCCGCCTCGAACGCGTCGAAGGCGGCGCGAGCGGCCAGGGCGTCGTCCTGCGACGGCGCCGAGGCGTGCTGCTTCGGACCGGTATCCATCGGGAGCTGGCTGCCCGGCACCCGGCGTCGCAGCGGCTTGTTGCCGCCGCTCGACGGGGCGACCACCGGCTCCGGAGCGGTCGGCTCCGGGCCGGGGGCCGAGTAGCCCGAGTTGCTGGCCGAAGCCATCGGCGCCTCCACGGCCGGAGCCGGGGTGTTCCAGACCGGCTCGGCCGGCTGCGGTGTGTTCCAGGTGGTCTCGGCCGGGGCCGGGGTGTTCCAGGCCGGCGACGTGGGCGCCGGGGTGTTCCAGCTCGCCTCCGCGGCGACCGGGACGTTCCAGGCGGTGTCGGACGGTTGCGGGGTGCTGTTCCAGCCCGGCCCGGCGGGCAGGGCCGGCTCGTTGCCCCAAACCGGCTGACCGGCGGCGGGCAGCTCGGGCAGCGCGGCCGGGTTGCGGCCGGCGACGGGGATGCCGCTGTTGTAGGCGTGCGCGGGGTCCGGCTGGTGGTACGGCGCGACCGGCTCCTGGTACGGCACCCCCGGCGAGTAGACCGGCTCCGCGTCGTAGACCGGCTGACCGGCGTACGGGTCGTCCTGCTGCGGGCCGCCGCCGAAGGCGTTCCACGACGGGACCGACTCCAGCGTCCGGGTGGCCCGGTTCAGCACGTTCGGGTCGAACGGCTGCTGGCTGCCCGGGACGGTGCGGATCGCGGTGCTGGCGATGGCCACCTCGGCGGTGTTGCCGCGCAGCGCGCCGCTGACCGGCGCGCCGACCGTCTGGTACCCCGCCGGGATCTGCGGCATGGCGGCCGGCGCCGGAACCGCTGGCGGGGCCTGGACGGCGGGCGGGGCCAGCGTCTCCACCCGGGCGATCAGGTGCTGCGGGCTCAGGTCGATCCAGGCGGTCAGACCGCCGTCCGGGGTGTCGGTCAGGGTGACCTCGATGCCGTGCCGGCGGGCCAGCCGGCCGACCACGAAGAGGCCGAGCACCTCGGTGGGGGCCAGGTCCAGTCGCTCACGGCGGGTCAGCCGGGCGTTCTCCTCGGCCAGTCGTTCGGGGGCGAGGCCGAGGCCGTGGTCGATGATCGCCAGGCGAGCGCCGCCGCGCAGCTCCTCGGCGGAGACCGTGACGGTGGTGTGCGGCGGGGAGAACGTGGTGGCGTTCTCCAGCAGCTCGGCCAGGAGCAGCGTGAGGTCGGCCAGGATGGCCGGGACCACGACGATCTCCTCGGGGACCTCCACTTCGACACGGGTGTAGTCCTCGATCTCACCCAGGGCGAGACGGACGACGTCGGAGAGCGGCAACGGGGCCATGTGCTCGTTGGCGCCGGCGCCACCGGAGAGCACGACCAGCGCGGACGCGTTCCGGCGCAGACGGCTGGACATGTGGTCCAGCCGGTACAGCTCGCGGAGCCGGTCGGAGTCGGTCTCCCGGCGCTCCAGACCGTCGATCAGGGACAGCTGGCGGCCGACCAGGTTCTGCGTACGCCGGCCGACGTGGCCGAACATCTGGGCGACGTTTCGGCGGCCGAGCACCTGGCGTTCCACCAGCCGGGCGGCGGTGGTCTGCACGCGGTCGAACGCGCGGGCCAGGTCGCCGATCTCGTCCTGGGCCTCGACGTCGACCGGGTCCAGCCGGATCGGGCGGACCTGGGCCTCGGCCTCGTCGTCGGCCACCCGCTCGAGCTCGGCCTCGGCGGCGCGGGCGATGCGGTCGGCGGAGACGGTGAGGCGGCGCAGCGGCCGGGCGACCGCGCGGGCCATGAAGATCGACAGCGTGACCACCAGGATCAGCAGCGCCAGGGCGCCACCACCGATGTAAAGGGCCTGCGCGATGGCGCTCGACCGGTTCGCGTCGACCGTGACGAGCACGTCCTTCGCCACGCGCTTCTCGACGAAGCCACCGAGGACCATGACCGACTGCAGCGACGGGAACAGCTTGGCGATCTGCAGTTTGGCCAGGGCCGAGCCCGGGTTCGCGGCGAGCGTGTTGGTGAAGTCGGCACCCACGCGGGACTGGAACGCGTCCTGGGTGTTCAGGTACAGCTTGTACTGCGAGTCGGTGAAGTACGGCTTCGACGACGTGATGATCGACTGGATCTGGCTGAACGACTGGTTGAACAGCGTCAGCAGCTGGGTCGAGGCGGCCCGCTGAGCCTTGTTCCCCGCGGTGCTCAGCGCCGCGCCGGTGGCCAGGTAGGAGGAGGCCTGACTGATCAGGTCGTCGGAACGCATCGAGCGCTCCAGTGCGAACACCTGCTGGCCCACGGCCGTGGTGAGGTCGGCGTGGGCGCTCAGTCCCAGGCCGTCGATCAGCGGGGTGATCACGTTGGTGAAGTCGCTGACGATGTCGACCGGGCCGACCTCGCCGTTCAGCACGTTCTGCCGGGTGCTGTTCAGCTTGGTGGCCAGGGTGACCGAGCGGCGCAGCCCGGCCGGCAGCGCGATGTCGTCGGTGAGCAGGTCGCTGACCTTCTCGGCGGCCTCGGCGCTCTGCACCACCAGGGTGGGCTGGTCCACCAGCTTCAGCGAGTAGCCGACCGAGAGCAGGCGCTCCTCCTGGAGCTCCAGGACCGCCGAACTGACCCGGGTGGCCAGCTGGACGGTGTTCGAGATCTCCTGTGCCTCGGACGCCGCCTGGACACGGTTCACGATGATCGGCACCGTCAGGGCGAGAACACCGAGCAGCGGTACGAGCACCAGCAGGGCCAGTTTGCCCAGGATGCGGAACTTACCGAAGAGCACCGGAACGCTCCCGCCCGCCGCCGTAGTTCGGGGCCTCGCCGTAGTTCGGCACCGAGCCGTACGGGCTGCCGTTGTACGGGCTGCCCGGGCCGTTGCCGCCGGCCGGTCCGGAGACCTGGACCGAGACGTCCCGGCCGCTCTCGCCGGACTGCTCGGTGGACCCGGTCCGCGCATCGCGGGCCCGGCCGCGGGTCCACAGGGTGGCCACGACGATCAGCGCGATCGCGACGCCGAACAGGGCGAACGCCTCGATGCGCCGGTAGGTGAGGCTGTCCGACCGGTCGTCGAGCAAGGCGGCGATCTCCTTGAGGATGACGCCGGACAGCGCGCTCAGCGCGGTCTGCAGGGTCGACTGCGCGGTCACCAGGGTGGACACGTCCGGCGCGCCACCGAGGTTGGCGCCACGGTTGGCGGCCTCGATCCCACGGCGGAACGAGTCGAGGTTGCTGACCAGGTTGCCGCTGAGCGTGTTGCTCTTGGTGTCGTCGACCGCCTCCTGCAGGGTGTCGGTGAGCTCGCTGACGATCTCGTTGGCCTTCTGTGCCTGGTAGCCGAACTGGACCGTGAGGGCCGGCCGCAGCGCCCGCCGGGCGCCGGCGGCGCGGTTCGCGAGGTCGCTCATCCGGCTGACCGCGGTGACCGCGGTCGGCGCCTGCTCGGCCACGACGTCCTGGAGGAGCGAGATGTCGGCGTCCGGGTCGCGCTTGAGCGCCGAGTTCGCCCGGACCGCCTCGAACAGCTCGAGGGTCAGGTCGGCCGCCTCGACGTGCGCGGTGAACACCTTCTCCTCGCCGCCGGTGGCCTTGGGCAGCTTGCTGATCTTGTCCTTCAGGTCGGTCCAGCGCGTCCGGGTGCCGAGCTGGTCACCGACCCGGTCGTCGACGCTCTGCACGCGGGCCACGGCCGCGGTCACCGAGGCCGGCTCGGCGGCGACGCCCTGCAGCGCCGACGACTGCGACTCGGCGAGAGCCGTGATCAGCGGACCCAGCGCGGTGAGGTATTCGACGCCGTCCTGCTCCAGCTGGACGGTGTCGCGCTGCTTCGAGTTCTCTTGCAGGACCCGCAGGAACAGGCCCGCGGCAGGCAGCAGGACCAGAACCGTCAGCACCACCGCGAGAGCGGAGCGTAAACGGGTTCGCCGGCTGTTCACCGAGACTGACATTGCTTTCGTCCTCCGCCATGCACACACGCGATGGGCCATTGGGGGCTACCGAACGTAGCCATGCGGGCGCACCGATCTGGGTCAATCTATCCGAGAAATCCTCAAGGAACCCCTTTCCAAGGGTCAGAGTTCGCTCGGCTGATCGGGGGATACGCAGCACCGTCGACAGCGATCTAGGAGGTTCTGTCGGCTGGGTGACGAGTGCCGCGCAGATGGTATCGGTATCGCGGCGGAGACGTGAATATGAGTTCTACTTCGGATTCGTTACGTCCTGGGTGCGGATCTGTCCACGGAAAGTGCCAAAGCAATTACGGAAAGAAGCAAAAATACGTAGAGTAAGTGATCCACTACAGAAAAAAAGACCTCTCCGTCCCGTTTTCGGTGCGGAGAGGCCGAATGACTCAAATCCTGGCTAGCGCTTTGCGTAGCGGGTCCAGGCCCAGCGGCCCGAGATCCAGCGCGTCCCGGTGGAAGGCTTTGAGGTCGAAGTCACTGCCCTTGCGCTGTTCCGCCTCCTGGCGCGCCAGCAGCCAGATCCGCTCGCCGACCTTGTACGACGGCGCCTGCCCCGGCCAGCCCAGGTACCGCTTCCACTCGAAGCGCAGCACCTCCTCGGCCATCCGGGTGTGTGCCCGTAGGAACTCCCAACCCAGCTCGGGCGTCCAGCGCTCACCGGGGTGGAACCCGAACGGGTTGTCCCGGGGGATCTCCAGCTCCAGGTGCATCCCGATGTCGACGATCACCCGGGCCGCGCGCAGCGCCTGCCCGTCCAGCATGCCGAGCCGGTCCCCCGGATCGGTGAGGTAGCCCAGCTCGTCCATCAGGCGCTCGGCGTACAGCGCCCAGCCCTCGCCGTGCCCGGAGCACCAGGCCAGCAGCCGCCGCCAGCGGTTCAGCGAGCCGGCCCGCAACAGCGTCTGGCTGACCTGCAGGTGATGGCCGGGCACGCCCTCGTGGTAGACCGTGGTCACCTCCCGCCAGGTGGAGAACACGTCCTGGCCCTCCGGCACCGCCCACCACATCCGGCCGGGCCGGGAGAAGTCCTCGCTCGGGCCGGTGTAGTAGATGCCGCCGTCGCTGGTCGGGGTGAGACAGCACTCCAGCTTCCGGGCCGGCGGCTCGATGTCGAAGTGGGCGCCGTCCAGCTCGCTGACCGCCCGGTCGGAGAGCGCCTGCATCCAGTCGCGGAAGCGCTCCTTGCCGGCGATGTTGCGGGCCGGGTCGGCGTCCAGCACGGCGACCGCCTGGTCGACGGTGGCGCCGGGACCGGCGATCACCGCGGAGACGGCGCGCATCTCGGTCTCCAGGCGGTGCAGCTCGGCGAACCCCCAGAGATACGTCTCCTGCTGGTCGACCCGGGCGCCGAGGAAGTACTGCGAGGCCAACTCGTACCGCTCCGGCCCGGCGGCCTCCTTCGCCCGCCCGCGCGGGGCCAGCTCCTCGCGCAGGAACCGGCCGAAGTCCGAGGTGGCCCCGGTCGCCTCGGAGGCGCCGCGGCGCAGCTCGGCGGCGAGCGCCCCGGAGACGTCCAGCCGGTCGGCCAGCCCGTGGAAGAAGTTGTCCCGGGTCGGGTCGGTCCACGCGTCGCACTGCTCGGCGACCGCCACGAGCTGGGACCTCGCGCTCACCAGACCCTTGTCCGCGCCCTCCAGCAGGGTCCGGCGGTACTGCGCCAGCGCTCCGGGGAAGTCGCGCAGCCGGGCGGCGATGTTGGCCACCGCCTGCTCGCCCTCGGTCGGCATCACGTCGAACGCCATGCGCAGCCCGTGCAGCCCACTGGAGATCACGCTGACCTCGGTGGCGGTGAATCCGGCGTCCAGCCGGGCCAGTTCCAGCCCGAGCCGCTCCAGCATGGCTTCCTTGGCCACCTGCTCCGACTCGTGGTCCGGCTCGATCAAATCAAGATCATTGACGGTACGGCGGACCAGCTCCGCCTGCGCCGCGTAGCCCTCCGGTGAGAGGTCGTCGGTCTTGTCGTCGTAACCGGAGATGCCCACGTTGGTGGCCCCGGTCGGGTTCAGCTCGGCCCAGTCGTCGACGTATCGGTCGGCGATCTCGTCAATTCTTCCCACCGGCCGACCCTATGGGATGCGCACCGGGGCAGACCGTCCGATTTCAGCCGTGCGACGCCGTCCACTCCAGCAGGCGCCCGGCCGTCCAGGTGTTCACCACCCGATCGGCGGGCACCCCGCACAGCGCCGCCCGCTCGCAGCCGAAACCCTGCCAGTCCAGCTGGCCCGGGGCGTGCGCGTCGGTGTCGATGCCGAACCGGCAGCCGGCCTCGACCGCGACGGTGAGCATCCGTTTCGGCGGGTCCAGCCGGTCCGGCCGGGAGTTGATCTCCACAGCCTTGTCCTGCTCGACGCACGCGGCCAGCACCTTCTCCAGGTCGAACGTGCTCGGCGGCCGGGTCCGCGCGGTCCGGTGCGCGGCGTCGCCGGCCCCGGGCGCGGCGACCTTGCGCCCGGTCATGTGCCCCAGGACGTCCAGATGCGGGTTGGCGATCGCGGCCAGCATCCGCCGGGTCATCCGGGCCGAGTCGTCCCGCAGCCGGCTGTGCACCGAGCCGACCACCACGTCCAGCCGGGCCAGCAGCTCGTCCTCCTGGTCCAGCGAGCCGTCCTCCAGGATGTCCACCTCGATGCCGGTGAGGATCCGGAAGCCGTCCGGCAGCTGCTCGTTCAGCTCCGCCACGTGGTCGAGCTGGCGGCGCAGCCGCTCGGCGGTCAGCCCGCGGGCCACGGTGAGCCGCGGCGAGTGGTCGGTGAGCACGAAGTACTCGTGCCCCAGGTCGGCCGCGGCCAGCGCCATCTCCTCGATCGGCGACCCGCCGTCGGACCAGTCCGAGTGCACGTGACAGTCCCCGCGCAGCGCCGCACGCAGCGCGGCCGCGGCGGCCGGCAGGTCGGCGCCCTCGGTGCTCAGCAGCCGCCGCAGGTAGACCGGCTCCTCGCCGGCCAGCGACTCGGTCACGCAGCGGGCGGTCACGTCGCCGACCCCGGCCAGCTTCGCCAGGGTGCCGGCGGCGGCCCGCTCGGCCAGTTCCGCGGGCGGGGTCCGGGCCACTGTCGCGGCCGCCGAGCGGAACGCCTTGACCCGGTAGGTCGCCTCGTTGGCCCGCTCCAGCAGGAACGCGATGCGCCGCAGATCGGCGACCGGGTCACGCGATGCCATGCCGCCACCCTAGGCGGAATCAGTCCGGAAAGCTGCGAACCCTTGCGTCGGGCCCGCTGGAACGCCCGGGCCGGCCGGTCGCCGGTGCCCTGATGGATTCACGGTCATTCGGTGACCTGGTCGCCGATCGGATCAGAAGCCTGTCCGGCGTACGGATACCGCCGGCTGCTCCGGAACGCCATGGTGAACGTGTCGGCGGTGACCGCCCACGCCGGGCGCCTGCTGGGCGGCGTTCATCGCCGAGGCGCGGTCGTCCGGGTCGGTGGCGGCCGCGAAGATGTCGTGGACCGTCACCCGGTCGCGGGTGGACAACGCGTCGATCGGCGCGCGGGCACGTGGGTCACCCTGCGCCGGGTCGATGGACGGACCGCGCCGCAACGGCCACATGAGAATCAGCTCCCCCCGATGTCCGGGCGGCGATCCCAACCGGGTTGCCCAGGGCGGATTCGCATCGGTATGGTCCCTGCGCCGTCCGGCCGGAACCGGCGGTTACCAGGGGGAGAACACCACGATGCCCACTGCGCTTCGCGCCGCCGTATCCGTTTTCATGCTCGCCGGTTTCTATCTGCTGGGACTGGCTCAAGTAGTGCTCGTCGGCTGGCTGATCTTCGAGATCTGGCAGCGCTCGCACAGCGCGGGCGCCGCCAAGCTGAGCTATCTGCTGATCGCCGCGGTCGGCGTGATCCTGGCCGGCCTGTGGCGGGCGGTGCGGGCCAAGCCCGGCGAGCCGCACGGCCTGGTCGTCACGCCGGAGCAGGCGCCCGAGCTGTGGCACCAGGTCCGCGGCCTGGCCGCCGAGGTGGGCACCCGGGCGCCTGACGAGATCCGGCTGGTGCCCGAGGTGAACGCCGCGGTCAGCGAGGACACCAAGCTGCTCGGCCTGGTCGGCGGGGCGCGCCGGATGTACATCGGCATGCCGCTGCTGCAGACCTTCGACGTCGACCAGCTCCGCTCGGTGCTCGCGCACGAGCTGGGCCACTACTCCGGCTCGCACACCCGGCTGGCCGCTGTCGCGTACCGGGGCCGGGTCGCGATGCACGAGACACTCGGCAACGTCGGCAAGTGGAACGTGTTCGGCTGGGTCTTCAAGGGCTACGGCTGGCTGTACCAACTGGTCAGCAGCGCGGTCGCGCGCCGGCAGGAGCTGGAGGCGGACCTGGCCTCGGTACGGGTGGCCGGCGTCGACGCGGCGGTCTCGGCGATGCGGGAGATCCCGGTCGTCAGCGCGGCCTGGGACTTCTACTTCGAGCGGTACGTCGCGTACGGCTGGGAGATCGGGTACGCGCCGGACGACGTCTTCGGCGGATTCGCGCAGCTCTACCACGCCCGGACGGACGAGCTGGCGGAGATGCGCGAGCAGGAGCCGGACGACGAGACCGGGCGCTGGGACAGCCACCCGGCGATCTCCGAGCGGATCGCGGCGATGCGGGCGGCGCCGCGTACCCCGCACGCGCTGGACGGGCGTCCGGCCACCGCGCTGCTCCCGGCCGCCGCGTCGGCCGGCCTGGCGCTGCAGCGTGAGGTGGTCGACTTCGGCAACCGCACGGTGCTGCCGTGGAACGACTTCACCGCCGCGTCGATGGCCATGCTGATGCAGAACCGCGCCGACCGGGTGTTCCGCAGCGCGGCCCGGCTCGCCGGCGTCCCGGAGGCCGGTCTGGCCGAGGTGTTCGGCCTGGTCGAGGCCGGTCGGCTGGGCGAGCTGGCGGCCGAGTTCTTCCCGCGGGCCACCCGCCGGGAGGCGGCCGCCGAGTTCGCCGAGGTGATGGAGACCCTGCTCGGCCTCGCCGCGGTGCGCTCCGGCACGGTTCGCTGGCAGCACTCCTGGTCCGGCCCGGCCCGGCTGGTCGACGCCACCGGGCAGACCGCCGATCTCAGCGAGATCGCCAAGCTCGCGGTGGCGCCGGAGACCCTGGGCGAGGCCCGGGCCCGGCTGGCCGAGCGCGGCGTGCAGGTGGAGGCGGCCCGGGTGGTGCAGACCCGGGCCACCGGCCAGGGCGCCGACGTGCTCGGCGCGATGCCGAACGTGAAGCTGGCCGGCTCCGAACACGCCGACCTGATCATGCTCAGCAAGGGCTTCGTGTTCGTGCCCGCCCCGAAGTCCACGGACGACGGCGACAAGCGGGTCGGCATGCTGCTCGCGCACACCCCGCCGGCCGAGCTGACCGCCCGGTACCGCTACATCGCGTTCGAGAACGTGGCCACCGCCCGGATCGACCGGGAGGTGCCGGTCAACGCGACACTGGTGCTGCACGACGGGAGCGAGGTCGCGTTCCAGGAGCGGTGGACCTCCGACAAGATGGGCAAGAGCGACGACGTGCTCCGTGAAATTTTGACCGGGCTGAAGAACCGGGGCGATCGCTAGGCTTCAGGCATGCGGACGATCGATTGGGTGGACGGGGCCGTCGAGATCATCGATCAGACGGCCCTTCCGGGCGAGTTGCGGGTGCTCCGGCTGCACACGGTCGGTGAGCTGGTCGCGGCGATCCAGTCGCTGGCGGTGCGCGGCGCCCCGGCCCTCGGCGTGGCCGGGGCGTTCGGCGTCGCGCTGGCCGCCCGCGCGCACGCCGACGATCCGGGGGCGCTGCGCACCGCCGTACAACGGATCGAAACCGCGAGGCCGACGGCGGTGAACCTGGCCCGCGGAGCGCGCCGCGCCGCCCTCCTGCTGCCCTCGGGCCCCGACGCCGTGCTCGCGGAGGCCTGCGCGATCCGGGACGAGGAGATCGCCGCGTCCGACTCGATGGCCGCCCGTGGCGCCGACCTGGTCGCCGAGCTGTGCGGGGACCGGCCGCGGCTGCTCACCCACTGCAACACCGGTGGGCTGTGCGCGGTGGTCGGCGGGACGGCGCTCGGCGTGGTCGGCGAGCTGCACCGGCGCGGGAACCTGGGTGGGGTGGTCGCCAGCGAGACCCGGCCGCTGCTGCAGGGCGCGCGGTTGACCACGTGGGAGCTGAGCCGGTGGGGCGTCGAGCACCGGGTCGCCGTCGACTCGGCCGGGCCGTTCCTGATGGCCCGCCGCGAGGTGGACGCGGTGATCCTGGGCGCGGATCGGATCTGCGCGAACGGGGACGTGATCAACAAGATCGGGACGTACTCGCACGCGCTCGGAGCGCGCCGGGCCGGGATCCCGTTCATCGTGGTGGCGCCGGAGTCCACGGTGGACCTGTCGACCGGCGGCGGGGCCGAGGTGGAGATCGAGGACCGGGGTTCGGCGGAGGTCACGCAGTGGGCGGAGGCGGTCAACCCGGCGTTCGACATCACCCCGTTCGACCTGGTCACTGCCGTGGTGACCGAGCGCCGGGTAGTCCGTTTGGACCGTGGCGACCAGATGAAGTCATGAGTTAGCTGTGTGACCTGCGTCACTATAGCTGCTGACATTCGGGTATCTTGCCGACCGAAATGGACATAGCCGTCCAGAAATGGGGCTGAAACCGATTCGCTTCTCGGCTACGTTAGAACGGTTCCGTTTCGAGCTGACGCATCCGCTCGCTCGTTCGGCCTTATCTCGGGGAGCTTTCTTCATGGTGAATCTGCGCCTTCGGCGTGCCGGGCTGCCGGTCGCGATGACCGCCCTTGCTGCCATCGTCGGCACTGTTCTGAGCAGCGGCTCCGCGGCCGCGGCGACCCCCTCCGACACCTCCGGCGCCGCCGCGGCCGCCGTCAAGAGCGGCGATCTGTTCGCCCCGAAGTCCGCGAGCAAGACCCGGGGCTCGGTCTCCGCGCTCTCCACGGACCCGACCAACTTCGGTGACATCACCGGCGACGGCAAGGCCGACCTGGCCGCCATCGACGCCAGCGGCAAGCTGTGGATCTACCCGGGCAAGGCGATCTCGCACGACCCGTCCACCGCGTACCCGAAGAACCTCTTCAACGCGCGGTTCCAGGCCGGCTCCAGCGGCTGGAACAACTTCACCGCCGTCGTCCGCTACGGCGACTTCAACGCCGACGGCAAGCAGGACATCCTGACCCGGGACAAGCAGGGCAACCTGTCCATCTACCCGGGCACCGGCACGACCCCGCAGATTATCGCCAACAAGGGCATCGCGGCCGGCACCGGCTGGTCCGGCTTCGCGTCGATCACCGGCGCGGGGGACCTGAACTCGGACGGCCTGGACGACATCCTCGGCCAGAAGACCGACGGCACCCTGTGGCTCTACACCGGCACCGGCAAGGTCACCAAGCCGTTCAGCTCGCGGGGCACCCAGATCGGCACCGGCTGGAAGGGTGACCTGCTCACCGCCGCCGGTGACTGGTCCGGCGACGGCCGTCCGGAGTTCTGGTTCCGTAACACCAAGGGCTACATCTCGCTCTACCAGAGCAAGAGCGGCCTCATGCCGATCGGCAAGGGCGAGGTCATCGTCGACGACGCCGAGCTCGGCAAGTACTTCAAGGGCATCGTCGGCGCCGGCAACCTGATCAACGACAGCCAGTACCTGCCGTACCCCGACTCGCTGTGGCAGCTCAAGGACGGCTCGATGTACATCGTCGCGCCGGACACCGACATGATCGGTGACGATGTCGAGCTGGCCACCTCCGGCTGGCAGGGCTACAAGCTGTTCTGATCCGTCTGATCAGTTTCACAAGAAGGCCGAGGCGACCCGCCTCGGCCTTCTTCGCGTCCGCGTCAGGCCGCCGGCCGCCACGGCTTGAGCCACGGCGTCTCCGGCCATCGCTCGGCCGCCGCCATCAGCGGGAACGCCGTCGCCCCGTCGATCGACTCGCGGACGATGTCGGCGTGCCCGGTGTGCCGCGCGGTCTCCTGGATCAGGTGCAGCAGGATCCAGCGCAGGGTGAAGTGCTCCAGATCCGGGCGGTTCCACGGCACCGAGTGGTCGACCGGGACCTGGAAGCCGAGATCACCGATCTCGGAGACGGTCTTCTCGGTCTCGGCGGCGATCCGGTCGTACCGCGCGAAAAGCTCCTCAATCGTCTCGCCGCCGGCGAGAGCGAAGTTCTCCTGGTACGCCGCGAAGTCCGGCTTCTGGTGGCCGCCGCGCACCGTGGAGATCCAGTTCTCCTCGGTGGACGCGCAGTGCTTGATCAGCCCGCCGACGCTCAGCGAGCTGGCGCTCGGCGTGGCCCGCAGCTGCTCGGGGGTGAGCCCGTGCGCGGTCAGCTTGAGCACGTAACGCATCTGGGCGAGGTAGCCGAGCAGGCCGTCCTGCTCGTTGCTGATGGGTCCGACCTGACCGGGCATGCCGACTCCTGCGCGTCGTGGTTTCTCCGTCGAGAACCACGCTAGGAGCCATAGCGGTCAGTTTCCGGCCGCATGACGCGGAGTTCGCCGTCTCCTACCGAAGTCACCCAGCCGCCGGTCCGGCCGAGCTCCAGGAGCTGGCGCGCCGAGGGCCGGGCGAGGCGGCCAGGCACTCCGGGCGCCGGCGGCCAGGCCCGCCGTGCCCGGCCGGCCCCCCGCAGGTACGGGACCAGCGCCCGCACCGGGTCGTCCTGCTCCAACTCGTCGCGCAACCGCTCGAGATCGCTGATCACATGGGTGAGCTCGCGGAGCACCTCGTTCGCGTTGCCCCCGCACATGGCGGCGGTGAGCTCGGCCCGGGTGGCCGCCACCCGCGTGCCGTCGCGGAACGAGCCCGCGGCCAGCGCGGCGTTCAGCGGGCTCCCGGACACCTTCCAGGCCAGCGCGGCGGCGAGCAGATGCGGGACGTGACTGATCGAGGCGACCGCGTTGTCGTGCTCGACCGCGGTGATCGGCAGCACCCGGGCGCCCATCGCGGTGCACAACCCGGCCAGCGCCAGCCAGTCACCGAGATCGGTGCCGTGCGGCTCCACGCAGAGCACCCAGACGCAGCCGTCGAACAGCCCTGCGTCGGCCGCCGCGAAGCCGGACGCCTCGGTGCCGGCCATCGGGTGGCCGCCGACGAACCGTCGTACCCCGTGTTCTTCGGCGAGGACCCGCACCGGTCCCTTCACCGAGGTCACATCTGTCACCAGGCCGTCGTATCCGGCCAGCTCGCCGAAGACCTCCGGAAGGACGGTCAACGGCACCGCCAGCGCCGCAACCGAGGTCCCGCCGACCGCCGCCGCGACGGAGTCGCGCACCTCGAACCCGGCCGCCCGGGCCAGCTCGCGGGTGTCCGGATCGGCGTCGAAACCGATCACCTCGTGGCCCGCCGCCGCGAGCGCCCGCAGCAGCGAGCCGCCGATCAGTCCGAGCCCGATGACAGCGATGCGCACAGGGCCGACT
>NZ_BOMW01000093.1 GCF_016862395.1 Actinoplanes siamensis
ACGTCAAGGGAGCCCAGAACAACAAGGGCTACGGTGGCGTCAAGGGCGGCCAGGCCCCGGGCAACGTCAAGGGAGCCCAGAACAACAAGGGCTACGGTGGCGTCAAGGGTGCCCAGTACGGCGACAAGACCGGCGGCCGCGAGTCGGTGGAGAGCGTCGGCAACGGCGTGCTGACCGGCAGCCTGGGCGGTCTGGACATGCTGAACCCCATGCTCTGACGCAGTCCGGACGGCGCCGGCCTGGGCGCCGTCCACGCACCGGTGTCTCCTCCACGGCGCCGGTGGCAGAACGGGAGCTTCCGCACGCGGGAGCTCCCGTTCGTCGTTGCCGGGGATCTTCGTTTGGGATAACCTAACGCTCGTTAAGACCCTAACGAGCGTTAAGCCCGTGGTGGGTCCTGCGACCGGAGCGAGGGGGAACGATGGACGGCGACGCGCTGGCGCAGGTCCGCAAGCGTGTGCTGGCCGGCGGCGCGGAGCGGTACCACGCCGCCAACGCCGCGAAGGGCAAGCTCTTCGCCCGGGAGCGGATCGCTCTCCTGGTCGACGAAGGGTCCTTCGTCGAAGACGGGCTCTATGCCAACAGCCTGGCCGAGGGCCTGCCCGCCGACGGCGTGATCACCGGAGCCGGCCGGATCGGCGGGCGTGACGTGTGTGTGATGGCCAACGACTCCACGGTCAAGGCCGGCTCGTGGGGCGCCCGCACGGTCGAGAAGATCGTCCGGATCATCGAGCGGGCCTACCAGCTCGGTGTCCCGATGATCTACCTGGTCGACTCGGCCGGCGCCCGGATCACCGACCAGGTCGACCTCTTCCCCGGCCGGCGAGGCGCGGGCAAGATCTTCCACACCCAGGTCAAGGCATCCGGCTCGATCCCGCAGATCTGCGCGCTGTTCGGGCCGTCCGCGGCCGGCGGGGCGTACATTCCGGCCTTCTGCGACGTGGTCGCCATGGTCGAGGGCAACGCCAGCATGTACCTGGGCTCCGACCGCATGGTGGAGATGGTCACCGGGGAGAAGACCACGCTCGAGGCGATGGGCGGCGCCCGGGTGCACTGCGCGGAGTCCGGCGTCGGCCACTTCCTCTGCAAGTCCGAGCAGGAGGCGCTCGACGTCGTCCGCACCTACCTGTCCTATGTGCCGGACAACTGGACCCGGCGCCCGCCTTCGGCGACCGCATCCGATTCGTCCGGGGCCGATCTCGCCGCGCTGGTTCCGGCCAGCGAGCGGCAGGCCTTCGACATGCGGAGGTACGTCAAGGGCCTGGTCGACAAGGACTCGTACTTCGAGATCCAGGCCCTGTGGGCGCGCGAGCTCACGGTCGGGTTCGCCCGGCTGGACGGCGAGGTGGTCGGCGTCCTCGGCAACAACTCGATGTTCAAGGGCGGCGTGCTCTTCGTCGACTCGGCCGACAAGGCGAGCCGGTTCGTGCAGCTCTGCGACGCCTTCAACGTTCCGCTGCTGTTCCTCGCCGACGTGCCCGGCTTCATGGTCGGCTCGGCCGTGGAGAAGCAGGGCATCATCCGGCACGGCGCCAAGATGATCACCGCGATCTCCGAGGCCACGGTGCCGAAGATCTGCGTGGTGGTCCGCAAGGCGTACGGCGCTGGTCTCTACGCGATGGCCGGCCCCGGCTTCGAGCCGGACGCCACCATCGCCCTGCCCACCGCCAAGATCGCGGTGATGGGCGCCGAAGCCGCGGTCAACGCGGTGTACGCGAACAAGATCGCGGCGATCGAGGACCCGGACGAGCGGGCCGCCTTCGTCGCGCAACGCCGCGCCGAGTACGAGCGCGACATTGACATCATGCGCCTGGCCAGCGAACTCGTCGTGGACGCCGTGGTCGAGCCCGGCGATCTGCGCTTCGAGCTGATCCGGCGCTTCGCCGCGGCGCGCGGCAAGGACCGCACGTTCTCGCGCCGCCGTCACGGCGTCACTCCCGTCTAGAGGAAGTGCCTGGAGAGATGGTGGATTTCCGGCTCGGCGACGAGCTAGAGGAGTTGCGCGGCAGTGTCCGGCAGTTCGCCCGCGAGCAGGTGGCGCCGGTCATCGCCGAGCACTACGAGCACAAGACGTTCCCTTACGACGTGGTGCGCCAGATGGGGAAGATGGGCCTGTTCGGCCTGCCCTTCCCGGAGGAGTACGGCGGGATGGGCGGCGACTACTTCGCGCTCTGCATCGCCCTGGAGGAGCTGGCCCGGGTGGACAGCTCGGTCGCGGTCACCCTGGAGGCCGCGGTCTCGCTCGGGGCCATGCCGATCTTCCGATACGGCACGCCGGCCCAGAAGAATCGCTGGCTGCCACAGTTGGTCAGCGGGGACGCACTGGCCGGATTCGGTCTCACCGAGCCGGGGTCGGGTTCGGACGCGGGCGGCATCACCACCCGCGCGGTGCTCGACGAGGCGGCCGGCGAGTGGGTGATCAACGGGACCAAGGCGTTCATCACCAACTCCGGCACCGACATCACCAGCCTGGTCACGGTGATGGCGGCGACCGGCACGAACCCGGACGGCAGCCGCGAGCTCTCCACGATCATCGTCCCGTCCGGCACGCCCGGTTTCACGGTCGCCCCGCAGTACTCGAAGGTCGGCTGGTGCGCGTCGGACACCCATGAGCTGTCGTTCGACGACGTGCGGGTGCCCGCGGAGAACCTGCTCGGGCAGCGCGGCCGCGGTTTCGCCCAGTTCCTGCGGATCCTCGACGAGGGCCGGATCGCGATCGCGGCGCTTTCCGTGGGGCTGGCCCAGGGCTGTGTCGACGAGTCGGTGGCGTACGCCAAGCAGCGCACCGCTTTCGGCCGGCCGATCGGCGACAACCAGGCCGTGCAGTTCATGATCGCGGACATGGAGCTGCGGGCCCACCTGGCCCGGCTCGGCTACTACGACGCGGCCGCCCGGATGCTCGCCGGCGATGACTTCAAGCGGTACGCCGCCATGGCCAAGCTGAACGCCAGCAACGCCGCCATGGAGAACAGCAGGTACGCCACCCAGGTGCACGGCGGCTACGGGTTCATGAACGAGTCGGCGGTGGGCCGCTTCTACCGCGACGCCAAGATCCTGGAAGTCGGTGAGGGCACGTCCGAGGTCCAGCGGATGCTGATCGCTCGCGGTCTCGGACTTTGAGGCAGGCTGGGCGCCGCGACCACGAGGGATCGTGACACCCAGCCTGGTAACTCTCCGGAGTCGACTTCCCGACAAACCGGGCCTTCGGGTTCGCCTCGATCGATTCCGGTGCCTAGTTTCGCAGCATGGCGTCCGATCAGGGCTTCGCGGTCCTGTTGCGCAATCATCGGCGGCGCGCCGGTCTGACTCAGGAGGAGCTGGCCGTCCGCGCCGCCATCGGCGTGCGTACGGTCCGTGATCTGGAGCGCGGCCGCGTCGCCCGTCCACAGCGGACGACCGCCGAGCTGCTGATGCGCGCTCTGGGCCTGACCGGTACCGATCGGGACGACTTCCTGGCCGCCGCCCGCGGCAGGCTCATCCGGGACGCGCTCGACACACCGTTCCTGAGGTCCACCCCGACCGACGATCTGATCGGGCGCGACGACGACATCGCCGAGCTGGTCGCCCGGTTCTCGGCCGACGACGGGCCGCGCGGGAGCACGCTGGCCGGGGTCGCCGGGGTGGGCAAGACCAGCCTCGCCGGGGTGGTTGCGCACCGGCTGGCCGGTAAGTATCCGGGCGGCGTGGCCGGGGTGGCGGTCGGCGACTACTCCACCGCGGGGGAACTGCTCGGCAGTGTGGCGGCCGGGTTCGGCGTGGCGTCGGCACAGGACCTGCCGGGACATCTCGCCGGTGGGCCCGCGCTGCTGTTCGTGGACGGGGTGGACCGGGCCCCGGCGGCGGCCGGGGAGGCGCTGGCCGGGCTGCTGGAGCGGGTGCCGCGGCTGCGGTTCCTGGCCACCGGGCGGCAGCCGGCCGGGGTGGCGGGGGAACAGGTGTGGCCGGTGGCGCCGCTGCTGACGCCGCCGGAGCGGATGCCGGCGGCCACGGTCGGGGAGCTGATGCCGTACCCCGCAGTCGGTCTGTTCCTGGAGCGGCTGGGCCGGGTGCGGCGGACCCGGCTGGCGCCGCACGAGATCGCGCCGCTCGCGGCGCTGGTCCGCCGGCTCGGCGGGCTGCCGCTGGCGATCGAGCTGGCCGCGGCCCGGGGGCGGGTGCTCACCATCGCGGAGATCCTCGGCGGTTACGCCGGGTCGGGGGACGTGGTGCCGCTGCCGGTGGTGGTGGCGCAGACGTACCGGGTGCTGGCGCCGGCCGAGCAGCGGGCGTTGCGGCTGCTGGCGATGTTCCGCCACCGGTGGTCGCGGGAGCTGGCCGAGGCCTTGCTGGACACCGCGGACGGCGATCGGCCGGACGTGGTGCATCTGCTCGACCGGCTGGTGGCGTTGGGGCTGCTCAGCGTCAGTGGGGAAGGCGCCATGCGGTTCCGGCTGCCGGCCGCGGTGCGGGATTTCGCCACGGCTCGGGCGGCCGCCGAGGGCGAGCTGGAGGAGGCCCGCAAGCGTCATGCCCGCCTCGGTCCCGATCTCGCCTCGGGTGAGGGCGTCGTGCCCTGATCGGGTGTCACCCGCTCATCGACGGGTCGGGTGCCGCTGAGTTCACGTCGCGCCAGGAAAACTCGTCGACGGGTCGGGTGCCGTCCTGCGGGTTCACTCCGGCCATCCCGTCGCGGGGCGGAACCCTGCCCGGCGCGGAGATGGAAACGAGGCCGCCGCGAAGTCCGGGCCGGACCCGGGCGCGGCGTGCGCAACCGGCGTGATTCGTGCCCCCCACGCGCGCCGGTCGCCGCTACGCCGCGCCCCAACGCGGCGAGAACGAGGACTCCCCCATAAGCCCCGTACATCGCCTCGAACGCGCCGCATCCCCCAGGGGCGCAACAGTAGCCGCGCCGTGCGCGTCTCCCACGGAATCCGCCCGTTCTGCCGGTTGTTCTGCCGGTCCGGTTGCTCCGTGTCAGGGCGGCGTGACCGATTTCGTAGACTCAGACCGGAGCGACGGTCTCCGCACTGCCGGCGGTGGCGCACGGGTTGACCGCGTCGCGGATCGTCCGCAGGGAGTCGAGCAGCTCCTCCAGCCGGTCCTCGGGGAGGAGGCCGACATACCACCTCTGGACCAGCTCCAGGTGCCCCGGCAGCACCTGGGCCAGCCGCTCCTGGCCGGCTTCGGTGATCACCGCGTAGGAGCTGCGCCGGTCGCTCGAGCAGGCCTCGCGGCGGACCAGGCCGCCCCGTTCCATCCGGTCCACGACCCGGGTGACACCGCTGGTGGAGAGCGTGGTCTGGCCGGCCAGATCGGTCATCCGCAGCCGGTTGCCGGGCGAGCGGCCCAGGCGCATCAGCACCTCGAACTCGACAGCGGAGAGACGGTGCTGCTCGAACTGTGCGGCGAGGCGGTTCATCAGACCCGTGTACGCCTCGGCCAGTAGGCCGACCGCGGTGAGGCGAGGGTCGTCCAGATCGGTGTTCACGTCATCGACTCTAACAGGCACTTGACAGAGGGAATATTGCTGAGCATATAGTTGCTCCGTCAGACAAGCATCCCGTCGAGCACTGTGAGAGAAGGAACCAGTCATGACCGTCAGCACGCGCGAGTTCGAGGGTCTGCAGTTCCCCGCCGCCGGCACCTATGACCTGGACGCGGCGCACAAGCGGGTCGGCTTCGTCGTGAAGCACCTGATGGTCAGCAAGGTGCGTGGGCAGTTCGCCGAGGCGAGCGCGACCATCGTGGTGGCGGAGAATCCGCTGGAGTCCTCGGTGACCGCGTCGATCAAGACCGCGAGCGTCGAGACCGGCCAGGCCGACCGCGACAACCACCTGCGCGCCGGCGACTTCTTCGAGGCGGAGAAGTATCCGACCATGGAGTACCGGAGCACCGGCGTGAAGTCGCACTCCGGCACCGAGTTCGTCCTGGACGGCGAGCTCACCATCAAGGGCGTGACCAAGCCGGTCGAGCTGGTCGTCGAGTTCGAGGGCGCCACCACCAGCCCGTACGGTCAGCACGTCTTCGGCTTCAGCGCGACCACCGAGATCGACCGCGACGACTGGGGCCTGTCCTGGAACGTCGCGCTGGAGAGCGGCGGCGTCATGGTCAGCAAGAAGGTCAAGATCGAGATCGAGGGCGAGGCCGTCCTGCGGCAGGGCTGAGCCCCGCACGGTCCACTACCGAGGCGCCACCGGACTCCGGTGGCGCCTCGGTTCGTCTGCGGCCGCTCGCCCCGGACGCTGCTCGCGGCTCCGCGGCTGGTGTGCCGACGTCCGCTCGGCAGGCTGCTGGCGGGGCGCCTGCTCGTCCGCCGGCGCGCCCGCCAGGGAGGCTCCTTCCGGTGCTCTTGCTCATCTGTCGACGCGCCCGCAAGGGAGACTCCTCGCGGCATGTCGGAGCGTCTGGCGGTAGCCGCTCGAGGATGAGAAGGTGTACCGACAGTATTCACTCGTTCACAGCGTGGTGATCGAAGTCCGTTTCGTCCCCGACCGGAGCGGGAGGCATCATGGGCAAAGATCTGGCACACGCGGTCTTCTCGCCCGACGATCGGGTTCGCTTCCGGCACAAGGTCCGCCGTGGACTGGACGTGCTGGGCGGACTGCTGGACGCGGAGATGTTCGACACCGGCACCGGCATGACCGGCCTGGAGATCGAGATGAACCTGGTCGACGCGGACGCCGGCCCGGTCATGCGCAACGCCGAGCTGCTCGCCGACCTGGCGGACACGCGTTTCCAGGCCGAGCTCGGGCGCTTCAACATCGAGCTCAACGTGCCGCCCCGCCAGATCACCGCGGACGGCTTCGGCGCGTTCGAAAAGGACATTCTGGATGCTTTGCGTACGGCGGAGGAACGCGCCGGAAAAGCGGACAGCCGCCTCGCCCTGATCGGGATGCTGCCCACGCTCACCCCCGAGCACCTGGTCCTGGACAACCTGTCGGACAGTGAACGGTTCCGCGCCCTCAACGACGAGATCGTCGCGGCCCGGGGCGAGCAGTTCCCTGTCGACATCCGTGGGGCCGAGCGGCTGAGCGGCGCGAGCCGGACGATCGTGCCCGAGTCGGCGTGCACCAGCACACAGTTCCACCTGCAGGTGTCGCCGGAGTGCTTCGCCAGGTACTGGAACGCGTCCCAGGCGGTCGCCGGACCGCAGGTGGCCCTCGGCGCGAACGCCCCCTTCCTGCACGGGCGCCGGCTCTGGGCGGAGACCCGGATCGCGCTGTTCGAGCAGGCCACCGATACCCGCCCGGACGAGCTGAAGGCGCAGGGGGTCCGGCCGCGGGTGTGGTTCGGCGAGCGGTGGATCACCTCGGTCTTCGACCTGTACGAGGAGAACGTCACCTTCTTCCCGCCGCTGCTGCCGTTCCTCAGCGAGGAGGACCCGGACGACGTGTGGGCGGCCGGCGGGGTGCCCCGGCTGGCCGAGCTGTGCATGCACAACGGCACGGTCTACCGGTGGAATCGACCGGTCTACGACGTGATGGACGGAAAACCCCATCTGCGGGTCGAGAACCGGGTGCTGCCGTCCGGCCCGACCGTCGTCGACCTGCTGGCCAACGCGGCGTTCTACTTCGGAGTGGTGCGCCGGCTCGCCGAGGCGGAGCGGCCGGTCTGGTCCCGCCTCGACTTCGGCGCCGCCGCCGCCAACTTCCGGGCCGGCGCGCGGGACGGGCTGGACGCCGCGATGAGATGGCCCGGGGCCGGCGAGGTCGGCGTCGTGGAACTGGTGCTGGACACGTTGCTGCCGCTGGCCTACGAGGGGCTGGACCGGTTCGGGGTGTATCCGGTGGAGCGGGACAGGCTGCTCGGGGTCATCGAGGGGCGCTGCCGGACCGGGCGGAACGGGAGTGCCTGGCAGACGTCCGTGGTAGCGGCGGCGGAGCGGCGTGGGCTGTCCCGGGATGCCGCTCTGCGGGAGATGACCCGGCTCTATCTGGATCTGCAGAACTCGAACGAGCCGGTACACACCTGGCCCGGGTTCTAGGACCACGCCGCGCTCCGGCGGCGCCCGCGAACACCGGAGTACGACCTTCCCGCCGTGACGCCCGGACCGGACGGGTCGGCGACGGCAACGTCACCGACGCGTCGGAGAGGGAAGGCGGGCAGTCGCGTGATCCGTGGACAGGCCCCTAGTCCTCGGGGTTGATCCGGGCGATCGGCGGGTTCGTCGGGGGCGGGGTGATGGTGGAACGCGGGACCGCCTCCTTGCGGGCGGCGGATCGCTTGGCGGCGGCCCTGCCGGTGCGTGCGGCCGCGGCGATCTCGGGGTCGGTGCCGCCCTCGCCGGCCGGGAGTTGGGCATTGGCCGAGGACGCGGTTCTGCTCGACGGCGTGGGTCCGTTCGTGGGCGCGCTCTCAGCCGGCGGCGTGGCTGTCGCTGAGCGCGCGGCCGGGGCCGGGCGTGTCGCTGAGGTGGGGCGGGCTTTCTCGGCTGCGGCCGGGGCTGGGGCCGGCTTGGCGGCTTCGGCCTTCTTCCGGGGTGCGGGAGCGGCGGACTCCGGCGTACCGGAAATGTCCTGCTTTTCTTTCGGCGTTTGTCGTTTGCCGGAGAAGAACCGGCGGCGAGCGGGCTCCTCAGTGGCCGGCGGTGTGACCGATGTGGACTTCGCCGTGCCTCCGGCCCGACCCACAGCCGTGTCCGTTCCGGGGGAGGCCGCGGAAGGAGCTGCGGCGGCTGAGGGAAGGGCGCGCGGCGTGTTCCGTGCACGCTGTGCCCGACCCCGGCACAACGACACACTCAGCGCCGATCCGGCCAACCCGGCAAGCACCGCATACGGCGCGATCAGATAGGCCGACTGCAACGGCCCGGCCGCCTCGGTCAGCAACGGCGCGAGCGCCAGGAAGGAGAGCGCCACCAGCAGCGGCCCGACCGCCCCGGACGTCGCCGTCCCCAACCCGAGATTCCCACGCCGCGCGGTGGGCCAGGCCAGGCCCAACCCGATCAGGAAGGCCGCCGCCAGAGTCAGCGCCGCGCTCGGCCAGTAGACACCGCCGTACCGGACCGGTGTCTGTGTCTCCGCGAACTGCCAACTGGTGAGATAGGTGTCCAGATCACGGTTGGCGGCCAGTTCGGCGACCACTCCGGCGACGGCCAGCGCCCACAACCACGCCGCGGTCCCGAGCAGGTTCGCCGCCACCGGCGTCGACGAGATCGCCCAGAAGGCCACCACCACCCCCGCCACCAGGCCGATCAGCGCGTAGCCGACCGCCACCAGCTGCGGCGAGTGCGACGACATGCCGGCCGGGCGCACCACCGCGCGGGCCGGCAGCGCGACCAGGGCCACCGACACCAGAGCGCCCAGCGCGGACGACGCGGCCAGCGCGATGCGCCAGAGGACGCGCCACGGCGCGGGCCGGTCGGCGCGCAGCCGCCCGGCGATCACCGCGCCCAGCACGGTCGCGCTCGCGGTGATCCAGGTCGCCCAGCCCAGGCTGTTCAGCCAGGTGCTGTCCGAGGCGGTCGCGGTGGCCGGCCACTCGATGACACCGAGGCCGTAACCGAGACCCAGTTGTGCGGCGCCCGCACCGGCGGCGATCCCGGCCGCCGCGCCGGCTTGTCCTGTCCAGCCCTTATCGGCCATGCCGCGCACTGTACTGGCCGGCGCCGATGTCCGCGAAACGTCCGCGTTGTCCACGGAACTCCCCGGGGTACTCCAAGATTCGATACGTTGACGCTGGGATGAGAGCGGGTGTACGGAGCGGAGGGAACCGCGATGCCGGACGAGCGCTACCCGGAGCGGGACGGCGGTGCGCCGCCCCCGGATGATGAGACCCGTCCCCTGCACGCCGTCGACGGAGCCGACGACGCGACGAGGGTGCAGCCGGACAGACCCCGATCGGGGGACACGCCGACCGCCGAGACCCGGCCACTGTCGCCGGTCGGTGGCTGGGATCCGGATCCAGGTGAAGCCGACGATGCCCTGTGGACCGGCCGGGCCTCGGTGCGCCCGCCCGGACCGGAGCGGACCGGGTACACCAACGGCGACGCTCCGGAGGAGGAGCCGTCCGGCCGCTGGTGGATGCCGATAGTCGTCGGCATCGTGGGACTGTTGCTGCTCGGGCTGCTCGGCTACGGGATCTACCTGATCGTGCAGAACTCCGGTTCGGGCGGGGAGACACCGCAGCCAACCCCGGCGCGGAGCCGGGCCACCGCGACCACCGCACCGATCACCCGGCCCACGACGGAGCCGGCACCCAGCACGGCGCCGACCACCGAGCCGGCCACCACCGAGGCCACCGTGCCGGCGCTGCGGGGAATGCCGCTGGAGGATGCGCGGGCCGCCCTGGAGCGCAGCGGCCTGGAATACCGGATCATCGAGCTGCCCAGCGACGCCGAGCCGGGCACGGTGATCGACTGCGATCCGGCGGAAGGCCAGGTGGTCCCGCCGGACACCCGGATCACCCTCGTCGTCGCGGCCGAGCGGACGGGCGGCCCGGCCCCGACGACGACGGCGCCGACCGGGGACACCGGCACCGAGCCCGGCGAGGACTGACCGCTCCCTCGGCGTCGGGTCGGCTCAGCGCGGTGTGCGCACCGATCGAGCGGGAGCGACGTTCGGACGGCCGGCCGGCTGACGGCCGTTGCGAGCGCGCGGATCCGGGGCTTTGCCGACCGGCCGCAGCCCGTTGACCTGCACGAAGATGGAGCGTCGTTCGACTGCGTCGCCGGCCGAGTTGAGTTCGTAGCCGTCGAGCCAGACCCAACCCTCATACGTCGGCCAGTCGTGCACACGGATGACCCGGAAGAGCATCGGTGATGCGAATTGGACGCTCGCCGCCTTCGTCACGTGGATGACATCACCGGACCGAGGAAGAAGCACGTCATCTCCTGCCCTGAGACTCGTTGCCTGATGGTTTGGTGGATTGACTTGTGACACAGATGCACCAGTCTGCCCGGCTCATGCACCCTTGCAACTCTCGAACGATGCCAACCGTCGAGAAGGTTGCGGAACGTCACCATCGCCGATCCCGCCACCCAGATCTCAGGAAGGGTCCGTGTTGGATTCCCGGTGGCTCGGCGCCCCATGTTGGACGTCTTTTGGTGTGTTTCGTCGGACTTGGCCGCATCCCTTAGAAACGGTGCGTGATGCAAGCCATACGGAAAGATTGCACCACCAAGTGTCGTCGATGCAAGTTGCATGTCCTTCTTCCGTGATCCTCCGTGATCCTGGCGCAGCGCCCGGTGATCTTCAAGTCTGCGCAGGTGAGGTCGATGTAGGCAGATGACCCCAAGAGATCCACAATGCTCTGAGCATTTCGGACATAACTTGAGAAAAACTGACAATACCTGCTCGGGAGCGGTTGAGCTGCCGGAATGTAACTCGTCCGATGGGTTTACCCCTAACGGAGACGCCCATCCGAGGACGCGCGTCCCCACGTACCCGCGGTCGTTACTGGATTCAGAGCGATCGCTGGCGGGTCTGTCCCGCCATTCCTGGGCAGAGGAGTGCCATCGTGGAAATCGAGGTCAAAGGACTCCGGGTCGACCTGAGCCGGGCTAAGTGGTCCAAGAGCACCCGGAGCGGTGCTGATAGTGACAACTGTGTCGAGGTGGCCTTCGTCGACGACGCCATCGCCGTGCGGGACTCCAAGAACCCGTCCGGCCCGGCGCTGATCTTCACCACGGCCGAGTGGGACGCCTTCGTGCACGGCGCCAAGGACGGCGAGTTCGACGTCTGAACGTCTCGCACCTCCCGCGGCCGGCTCGGCGACCTGTGCCAACGAGCCGGCCGTGGCTATTTGCCCGTCGTTGCCGTCGCTGAGTGACGTGCGCCTCGTTGAATTGTCCAAGCGCGGACCGGACTGCGCTGACGGGCCGGGACGGATCTTCAACGAGGCAAGGCAGACAGATGACGATTGGTTCGGAGAACCTCAACAACGGCTCGTCGACGGCGCAGGACCGGTTCAGCGGGGGCGTGAGCGCGTACCGGCAGGGCCGGCGCGAGGCGTTGCACGCGGACCTCGGCGACGGGGAACTCTTGTCGCGAGGCGGCTCGGGCCTACCGACCCGCTCCCCCGGACGGTCTCACCACGCCCTCGAGCCGACCACCGCGCTGGACCGCGCGGCGAAGCTTCCGTCGCTCGACCTGCAGGGCCTGGCCGATCCGGTGCTCCCGGCCACCTGGGGCGACGGCAACAACACGTCGATGGCCGACCATCCGCTGCTCCGCGGCCTGCTCCTGGAGCTGCCGGCGCGTGGCACGCTGCCCCAGTCGGACTGGCTGGACCGCTGGTTCGAGGCGGCGCGCTCCATCCTCGAACTGCTCTACGTCCAGGAAGCCAAGAAGCACACCGACGATTCCTGGCGCGGCGCGGCCTCCTGACCGCTCCCGCCTCAAGATCAAATCCAGATTGAGGTACGAGCCCAGCCCTGCCCCCATCAGCCCAGCCCTCCACCGGCCCAGTTTCACCAGCGCAGTCCCCCACCAGCCCGGCCGCCATCGGCCGAGACGTCTCCTACCACCGGCCGTCGGTGCTCAGCCGGCGCAGGGAGGTCTCCCCGGTCGGCCGGGTCAGCTTTGAATGCCAGCTCGCTGTGGCCGGCTGGTGCTGGGAGGTGTGTCCCGATGTCCGGTGGACGTCCCGGGGCCGGCTGGATGCGGTCCTGGTGGTGATCGGCCCTGATGCAGTCGGCTGGTGGCGATCGGGTCGGCGGCCGCGTGGGAGCGCTGGCGGTGGGTCGATGCCCCGGAGAACGCCGACGGCGGGCCGGCACCCGCGGGCTGATCGGCCGTGGGCGCGGTGGCGTGGGCTCGGCGGGTCAGCGGGCGGTGGCTCGAGCTCGCTGGCGGGCCTGGTGGAGCGGGGCCAGGACCAGCGGGGCGAGGCGGCTGTGCCGTAGGACGGCCCGGATGCCGATGGTCACCACCGCGACGGCCACCAGGGTGATCGCGACGCCGGCGAACCCGGTGAAGCCAGTGGTGGCCGGGACGTCGCCGCCCGGCAGCTGGATCAGGCCGGCAGCCAGCGGCAGGCCGACGATCGCGGCGAGGCCGGCGACCTGGAGCGGGGCGGCGATCAGCGGGTGTGCCGCGGCGGCCCGCAGCGCGGGTGGCACGGGCGCCAGCGGAGCGGTCGCGAAGGCCCCCGCCCCCCGGCGCACCCAGCTCAGTTTGCGCACGCCCACGGTCAGCACGAGCAGGGCCGGCACGGCCGGGAGCAGGGCCGCCGCCGGTGCCGCCGAGGCGCCCGGCAGCAACGCGGTGACCACCGGCACCGCGACGAACAGCGCCGCGCCCGCACCGACCAGGCTCGTGAGCAGCACGGAGCGGCGGCGCATCAGGTGCGCGGTGCCGGCTGCCGGCAGCCCGTCGGCCAGCAGCCCGGCGACCAGCCAGACGAGGGCGAGGGCGCCGATCAGGATCACGTCCACAGCGGTGTTCACATCGACAGGGTTCACCCTTTGCGGCGTCGCCGAAACCGGGATATGCCCCTAACACCAACCCGTAAGGGTCGCCGGGAGTCGGGTTGACCTCGGAAATTCCGGTCGGTGTCCGGATCATGACGCCGATTGCCGCCGGCTCGATGTGGACGGAGCCGGGCGGAGATGTGAGCTGTGCCCCACTGTCGGCCGCCGGACCCGGAAGATCCGGAAAACAAAAAGGATCACCCGCGTCCGAAGACGCGGATGATCCGAATTCCGGGCCCGCCGCTCGGGCGCGAAGCCGCACCCACCGTCCGGGGAGATCGATCGGCGCGGCCCCGGGCCGGCGAAGCCGTGGGGCCAGGCTTCGTGCCCCGGACCGGGAAACCGTGGACCGGCTGAGTGGGGGGCCTCAGACCGCGAAGCCGTGCACCCGCTCGCCGGAGGGCTCGGCCGGCGTCGCCTTCCACAGCCCGGTCTTCTGCGCCGCCAGCCGGCTCAGGTACGCCGGGTTGAGCAGCACGTACCGCTTCCACAGCCGCTTCGGCTCCAGGCCCAGCCGCCACAGCCACTCCAGCGCGTACTTCTGCATCCACGCGGGCGGGTTCTTCAGCAGCCCGGCGTGATAGTCGAACGCGGCCCCGACGGCCAGCAGTGGCATGTCCAGCAGCGGTCGCATGGCGTAGGTGAAGATCTCCTGCCGCGGGCATCCCAGTCCGACGAGCACGATCCGCGCGCCGGACGCCTTGATCCGCTCCGCGATCTCGACCTCCTCGCCGGGCTGGGCCCCGCGGAACTTGGAGGCCTCGACTCCGGCGATCTTCAGCGCCGGGAACATCCCCAGCAGCGCCGGGACCAGACGGTCCAGCGTCGGCTGGGTGGACCCGTACAGATAGATCGGAAGGCCCTCGGCCGCCGCCCGCTCGACCACCTTGAGCGTCAGCGTCGGCCCGTAGACCCGGTCGGTCAGCCCGGCCCCGTGCAACAGGTTCAGCGCCCAGCGCACCGGCTGCCCGTCCGGCGTGACGAGGTCGAAGGAGTTCAGCCGGGCTCCGTGCGCCCGGTCCTGCACCCCGGTCATCACCCCGTGCACGGCGAGGGCGGTCACCGCGAACGGCCGACCCTCGCGCGCCGCCGAGATGATCCGTTCGGTCGCCGACGCATAGTCGGTCGCGTCGACCAGCACTCCGAGCACGTTGCGCTTCCCCTGGTCCACCCCAGCAGGCACAGCGGTCACGACCACACCCCAAACCAATACGAAGCACTCAACCGGCGGGCGAGCATACCGCCCCCCGAACTTTCACCCGATCGGCGACGCGCGCGCCAACCGCCGTACCCACGTTCTGACTGTGATCGAAGTCCGAAGGACGAGGGTCTCCCCGAGCGCGGCGTGACTCATCCCACCCACCGCGCCCACCGTAACGCGGGGATTCCGGGACTCGGCCCGGAGCAGATACGACGAGGGCGACCGCCCATCCGCGTTCAACGCGGACAGAGGTCGCCCATTCGCACTGGTGGGGATGGGGGGAGTTGAACCCCCACGTCCTTTCGGACACACGGACCTGAACCGTGCGCGTCTGCCATTCCGCCACATCCCCATGTGACTTGGTCGCTGAGATCGTATAACCGACCTCGGTGACCCGTGAAACCGGCCCCTGAGGGTCTGCTTCGGGTTACTACCTGCGACAGACTACGCTGTCGCACGTAGTTATCGAGGACGGTACCGAGCTCAGTTGAATCCCAGCTGAGTTGATATCGCCCCGCGACGGAGGAAACACTAGCACGGCGTCGAGGGGCGTCATACGAGGGTCAGAAGTGCCGGTCGCTCTTGGGCTACGGATGCACAAGCGGCGGCCGGATACCATCATGTCCTCGGAACCCGAGGAGGAGCCGGTGAGCGTGCTGCAGCGCTTTGAGAAGCGATTGGAAGGCCTGGTCGAGGGGGCCTTCGCGAAGGTCTTTAAGGGTGTCGTGCACCCTGTGGAGATTCTGAATGCCATGCAGCGGGAGGCCGAGGCGCACAAGGCCATCCTCGCCGGTGGCCGCACCCTTGTGCCCAACCGTTACGTGATCGACCTGTCGCCGTACGACCACAGTCGCCTGGCGCCGTACGCGGCCGCCCTGGCACAGGAGCTCGCGCAGTCGCAGGCCGAGTTCATCGGCGAGCAGGCCTGGACGGTCTACGGCGACGTGATCGTCGAGATCGAGCGCGGTGACGGTCTGGACACCGGGATGTTCCGGGTGACCGCGGAGGTCTACACCGGTGGCGAGGTCGCCCCGGTGCAGCAGCCGGCCTACGACGCCGGCCCGCAGTACTCGCCCTACGACCAGCACGGCGGGGGGTACCCGCCGCACGGTGGTCACGGTGGCGGCCCGCGCAGCGTGGGCCTGGTCTCCGGGGACGGCCGGACCTATCCGTTGCAGATGGGCTCGACCGTGATCGGACGTGGCGACCAGGCGAACCTGCGCCTGCCCGACGTGGGCATCTCGCGCCGGCACGCCCGGCTCGACTACGACGGCAACCAGGTGGTGCTGACCGACCTCGGCTCGACGAACGGGACGATGGTCAACGGCCAGCGGGTCTCCGCCGTGGCGCTGAACCCGGGCGACATGATCCAGCTCGGGACGACCACGCTGACCTTCCGAGTGGACGGCTAGCTGCGTTGCCCGAATTCGTCCTCACCGTCGCCCGGTTCGGCTTCCTGATCCTGCTGTGGATCTTCGTGTTCACAGTGGTCGGGGTGATCCGGCGAGACCTGTTCGCGGGCGCCCGGTCGAAGAGCATCGTGGCCAGCCCGCGGGGGGTGGGTGGCGCGATCCTCCAGGGCCGGCCGGCGAAGGCGAAGCGCGGGAAGGCCGCGCGACAACTGGTGGTGACCGCCGGCCAGCTGGCCGGCACCCGGATCACCCTCGGCGAGGCCCCGATCACGATCGGCCGCGCCGAGGACTCGACCCTGGTCATCACCGACGACTTCGCGTCCGCCCGGCACGCCCGGTTGGTGCCGCGGGACGGGCAGTGGTTCGTCGAGGACCTCGGCTCCACCAATGGCACCTACCTGGATCGCGGTAAGGTCTCCGGGCCCACCCCCGTCCCCCTTGGCGTCCCGATCCGCATCGGGCGCACTTCTCTCGAGTTACGGCCATGACCCTGACCCTGCGCTATGCCGCTCAGAGCGACCGCGGTCTGATCCGAGACCTGAACCAGGACTCCGTCTACGCCGGGCCGCGGCTGCTTGCCGTCGCGGACGGGATGGGCGGCATGGCCGCCGGTGACGTCGCCTCCAACATCGTCATCGCCGCGATGGCGCCACTCGACGACGACGTCCCCGGGGACGCCCTGGTCGACGCGCTGCGGCACGCCGTCGGAACGGCGAACCAGCAGCTGCGGGACACCGTCGACGCCAATCCGCAGCTGGAGGGGATGGGCACCACGCTGACCGCGGTGCTCTTCACCGGCAGCAAGTTCGGCATGGTGCACATCGGCGACTCCCGGGCGTACCTGCTGCGCAAGGGTGAGTTCGCGCAGATCACCAAGGACGACACGTACGTCCAGATGCTCGTCGACGAGGGCCGGGTCAGCCCGGAGGAGGCGAGCAGCCACCCGCAGCGGTCGCTGCTCACCCGCGCGCTCGACGGCCGGGACATCGACCCGGAGTACTCGGTTCGCCAGGTGCTCAAGGGCGATCGCTACCTGATCTGCAGCGACGGCCTGTCCGGTGTGGTCAGCGGCGAGACGATCGGTCAGACCATGCGGGAGATCGCCGATCCGAAGGCGTGCGTGGAGCGGCTGGTCCAGCTCGCGCTGCGCGGCGGCGGTCCGGACAACATCTCCGTGGTGATCGCCGACGCGACCGACGCGGACATCGTCGAGCAGGCGCCGATCGTGGGGGGCGCGGCAGCGCTCGACCGCGGCAACACCACGATGGCCGACGCTTCTACCCCGGCGTCCCGGGCGGCGGCGCTCAAGCAGGCGCAGCCGCGCCCGGCGCAGCCGGAGGCGGAGAACTTCGACCGCGATCCCGAGCCGGCCGGTCACCCGGTGCGCACCAGTCTGCTGGTCCTGCTGGTGCTCGGCGTGCTGGGCGGCGGTCTCTGGGCCGGCTGGAAATACACCCAGGACCAGTACTACGTCGGCGCGACCGACGCGGGCCAGCTGGCCATCTTCCGCGGCGTGCCGGGGCAGATCGCCGGACTGGACCTGTCCGCGGTGAGCGAGACCAGCACGGTCCGGCTGGACGACCTGACCACTGTCGCCCAGGAGCGGGTCAAGCAGGGCATCCACGCCGACAGCGAGACCGACGCGCGGAGCACGCTCACCGACCTGACCACCGACGAGCCGTCGAACCCGAACCTGAAGCCGGTCTGCTCCGTGGCCAGTGCCGCGCCGGCCGCCTCGGCCACCGCGAAAGCCCCGGCCAAGGCCACCGCCACCGCGAAGGCCACCGCTCCCGCGAGGGCCGGCGCCACGACTAAGGCGCCGGCGAGCCCGGCCACGAGCACCGCGACCTCGGCTCCGGCCGGCACGCCTTCCGTCCAACCGTCCGAGAGCGTCTCCGCGCCGGTCGACACGGCCGGCTGCCGGACCGCCGACTGAGCACGGCCTACAACGTCTGGGGATTCTCTTGACCGCGCCCGCCGTACCGGCTCCCTCGCCCAGTTCCACGGGCGAGCTGTCGCGTATCCCGGGATTGAAGACCCGCCGCAACGCCGAACTGGGCCTGCTGGGCTTCGCCATGCTGCTGGTGGCCACGTTCGGCTGGACCGTCGAGGCGAACCAGTTCGACCACGTCACGTCCACGTTCTGGGTGCCGGCCGTGCTGCTCAGCATCCTGTTCCTGGGCCTGCACGTGGTGGTGCGCCTGACCGCGCCGTACGCCGATCCCGTCCTGATCCCGGCGGTCGCGCTGATCAACGGCATCGGGGTGGCGTTCCTGCGCCGCCTCGACATCGCCCGCGCGATCGCCAACAAGGACCCGATCCCGGGAATCTTCGCCGGCACCGGCGGGCGGCAGTTGGCCTGGACGCTGGCCTCGCTCATCCTGGCCGCGGTGCTGCTGCTGGTGGTCCGCGACCACAAGGCGGTGTCCCGGTACGCGTACACCCTGGGCCTGGTCGGCATCGTGCTGGTGATGATCCCGGCGGTGCTGCCCGGCAGCCTCTCCGAGGTGAACGGCGCGAAGCTGTGGATCAAGTTCGGCTCGTTCTCGATCCAGCCCGGTGAGTTCGCCAAGCTCGCGCTGGTCTCCTTCTTCGCGTACTACCTGGTCCGCAAGCGCGAGGTGCTGTCGCTGGCCAGCCACCGGTTCCTCGGCCTGGACTTCCCGCGCGGCCGCGACCTGGGTCCGGTCGTCACCGTCTGGCTGCTCAGCCTCCTGGTGCTGGTCTTCGAGAAGGACCTGGGCACCGCGCTGATGTACTTCGGCTTGTTCGTGGTCACGCTCTACGTCGCCACCGAGCGGTCCAGCTGGCTGATCATCGGCCTGCTGCTGTTCTTCGGCGGCGTCTACGTGGCGTACCTGCTGGGCAAGGCGGTGGGTGGCCCGTTCGCGAACTTCTACGACCGGGCCTCGATCTGGCTGGACCCGTTCGCGCCGCAGTACATCGACAAGGAGGGCTACCAGCTCGTCCAGGGCCTGTTCGGCCTGGGCACCGGTGGCCTGTTCGGCTCGGGGCCGGGAGCCGGCTTGCCGGGCTCCATCCCCGAGGTGCGCACCGACTTCATCTTCGCCGGCCTCGGTGAGGAGATCGGGCTGTTCGGCCTCTCCGCGCTGCTGGTCACGTACCTGCTGATCGTGGAGCGCGGCCTGCGCGCGGCGCTCGCGGTCCGCGACTCCTTCGGCAAGCTGGTCGCCGGCGGTCTCGCCTTCACCCTCGGCCTGCAGGTGTTCGTGATCCTCGGTGGCATCACCGGGTTGATCCCGTTGACCGGTCAGACCACCCCGTTCCTGTCCGCCGGCGGTTCGTCGCTGATGGCGAACTGGTTGCTCGTGGCGATGCTCTTGCGGATCTCCAACGCGGCCCGCGGCCCGGCCGCCGGTGGCGGGCCCGAGCGGCCCGGACCCAAGAAGGCCCCCACCCAACTGCACGGCGCCATGACGGAGGTGATCAAGCCGTGAACGCCCCTCTCCGCCGGGCCGGCGTGGTCGTCCTGGTGCTGTTCGGCCTGATCTTCGCGAACCTGAACTGGATCCAGGCGTACAAGGCCGACGACTACCGCACCGCGTCCCGCAACCCACGGGTCACCGTCGCGGAGTACGAGCGGCCCCGCGGTGGGATCGAGGTCGACGGCACCGCGCTCGCCGAGAACAAGGCGACCGACGACACCCTGAAGTACCTGCGGGTGTACCCGAAGAAGGAGATCTACGCCCCGGTCCTCGGCTACAAACCGGTGAGCATCGGCGCGACCGGAATCGAGTCCAGCGAGAACGACTTCCTGTCCGGGGAGAGCGACAAGCTCTTCGCGGACCGGCTCAGCGACATGTTCACCGGTGAGGAGACCGGTGGCGGCAACGTGGTGCTGTCGCTCAAGCCCAAGGCGCAGGAGGTCGCCTGGAAGCAGATGACCGACAACGAGCGCGGCGCGAAGAAGGGCGCCGCGGTCGCGATCGACCCGCGCACCGGTGCGGTCCAGGCGCTCGTCTCGATGCCCAGCTACGACCCGAATCCGCTGGTCACCCACGACAAGGACGCCGCGGCCAAGGCGTACAAGCAGCTGAACGGCGACAAGGACCAGCCGCTGCTGAACCGGGCGCTGGCGCAGACCCTGCCGCCCGGCTCCACCTTCAAGGTGATCGTCTCGGCGGCCGCGCTGCAGAACGGCTACGGCGTCGAGACCGAGATCTCGGCCGGCAGCCAGTACGAGGAGAGCGGCGCGGTCATCCGCAACGCCGAGGACGAGGTCTGCCCGGGTGGCCAGATCTCGCTCAAGGAGGCGCTGACCGAGAGCTGCAACACCGGGTACGCCAAGCTCGGCGTGAAGCTGGGCGCGGACAAGGTGAAGGCGGCCGCCAAGGCGTTCGGCTTCGAGGACGACACCCTCAAGGTCGGCGACCTGGAGAGCGGCGACGGCCTGAAGGTGGCGGCCAGCCGCACCGGTGACATCGCGAACCCGGACGGGAGCACCGACAAGGGCGCGCTGGCCCAGTCGTCGATCGGCCAGCGCGACGTGCGGATGACGCCGATGGAGGGCGCGCTGATCGCGGCCACGGTGGCCAACGGCGGCGAGCAGATGCGGCCCTACCTGGTGCAGAAACTGCTCAGCCCGGATCGCCGGACGATCTACACCGCCTCTCAGAAGAAGCTGCGCGACCCGATCAACGGGACGGTCGCCTCGCAGCTCAAGGAGATGATGGTCAGCGTCGTCGAGAACGGCACCGGCAAGAAGGCCAGGATCAGCGGTCTCACCGTCGGCGGCAAGACCGGCACCGCACAGAACGCCGAGGGCGCCAACCCGCACGGGTGGTTCATCGGGTTCGCCTTCAACGACAAGGGTGAGGCGGTTTCCGCCGTCTGCGTCATGCTGGAGAACGTCTCCGGCGGTCACGCGAGCGCCGAAGCGGCCCGGATCGCCGGGCTGATCATGAAGGCCGCGGCCGGCGGGGGAGGAAACTGACATGATCCGCCCGGGGGTCACGCTCGGTGGGCGCTACCGCTTGGAAGAGCGGATCGCCGGCGGAGGCATGGGCGACGTGTGGCGCGGCACGGACGACGTGCTGGGCCGGACCGTCGCCGTGAAGATCCTGCTGCCCGCGCTGCTGGACGAGCCGGGCTTCGCCGAGCGGTTCCGGGGCGAGGCGCGCACCATGGCGACCATCAACCACCCCGGCGTGGTCGACGTCTACGACTACGGCAGTGACCAGCAGCTCGCGTTCCTCGTGATGGAGTACGTCGAGGGCGACGCGCTGTCCCGCACGCTGAGCCGGGTCGGCCGGCTCACCCCGGCCCGGACCATGGCGCTGGTGGCCCAGGCTGCCGACGCGCTGCAGGCGGCCCACGCGAACGGCATCGTGCACCGTGACGTGAAGCCCGGCAACCTGCTCGTCCGGCCGAACGGCACGTTGGTCCTGACCGACTTCGGCATCGCCCGGTCCGCGCTGGTCGGGCAGCTCACCGTGGCCGGCGCGGTGCTCGGCACCGCGTCGTACATCTCGCCCGAGCAGGCCGCCGGCGACGTGGCCACCCCCGCCTCCGACGTGTACGCCCTGGGCGTCGTCGCCTATCAGTGCCTCTCCGGGCACCGGCCGTTCGACGGGGCCACCCCGATCGAGATCGCCATGAAGCACGTCCGGGAGACGCCGCGCCCACTGCCCGGTGACATCCCGCCAGCAGTCCGCGCCATTGTGGAGCGGGCCCTGGCCAAGGACCCGACCGCCCGCTGGCCCAGCGCCGCGGCGATGGCGGCGGTGGCCCGGCAGGCCGCGGCGTCGCTGACCACCACGGTGCAGCCGCCGGTCAGCCAGCCGCCGCGGGCCACCCCGATCAGCCCGGCGCCGTCGCCGCAGGCTCGGGCCTCGGTGCCGCGGCCCACCTCGGGCGCCCGCGGCGCCGCGTCGGTCCCGCCGGTCGCGTCCGTGCCGCCCGCGTCCTCCTCGGCGCCGGTCGCCACGCCGATGCCGCCGCACTACCGCCCGCAGTCCGGGCCGCCGATGGGCGGGTATCCGCAGCAGATGCCGATGGCCAAGCCGGACGGCTCCTTCGGCCGCCAGGTGCTGATCGTGCTCGCCGTGGTCCTCGCTCTGCTGGTCCTGCTCTGTGCCGGGGTCATCTCGTTCCTGTATCGACATGGCAACAGGGAATCCGCCGCCGAAAACGCGCTGGGTGATCGCAGCAGCTCGGCGGCTATCCTCCGCATGGGCGTGGCCGGCGACCGGGTGTCGACGGCGTCGTACCGTCTTATGAAGGCCGACCCCCAGCTCGGCCCGATCCGACCGAACGAAGGACGACAGACGCTATGACGGCGCAGGCCCGACTGCTCGGTGGCAGGTACCAGGTCGGCGAGCTGCTCGGCTACGGCGGTATGGCGGAGGTCCACCGGGGACGGGACCTCCGCCTCGGCCGGGACGTGGCGATCAAGATGCTGCGCACCGACCTGGCCCGGGATGCCACGTTCCAGGAGCGGTTCCGGCGCGAGGCGCAGAACTCGGCGGCGCTCAACCACCCGGCCATCGTGGCCGTCTACGACACCGGTGAAGAGGTCTCGGCCACCGGGGAGAAGCTTCCGTTCATCGTCATGGAGTTCGTCAACGGGCGGACTCTCAAGGAGGTCCTGGCCCAGGAGCAGCGGCTGCAACCGCGCCGGGCCCTGGAGATCATCGCCGACATCTGCGCCGCCCTGGAGTTCAGTCACCGGCACGGGATCATCCACCGGGACATCAAGCCCGGCAACGTGATGATCACGCAGAACGGCCAGGTCAAGGTCATGGACTTCGGCATCGCCCGGGCCCTGGCCAGCGGCGCCACCACGATGACGCAGACCAGCGCCGTGATCGGCACCGCTCAGTACCTGTCGCCCGAGCAGGCCCGCGGCGAGGCGGTGGATGCCCGCTCGGATGTGTACGCGGCCGGCTGCGTGTTGTTCGAGCTGCTCGTCGGGCACCCGCCGTTCGTCGGCGACAGCCCGGTGAGCGTGGCTTACCAGCACGTCCGGGAGGACCCGAAGGCGCCCAGCTCGATCAGCCGCGAGGTCCCGCCGGACGTCGACGCGATCGTGCTCAAGGCGCTGGCGAAGAACCCGCTGAACCGCTACCAGAGCGCCCAGGAGATGCGCGCCGACGCGCTGCGCGCGGTCTCCGGCCGTCCGGTGATGGCGACCCCGGTGATGAGCCAGGCCGAGACCGTCGCGATGAGCAACGGTCCGCGCCAGTGGCAGCCGCAGGCGGCCACCACCATGCAGCGGCCGATCCCGGCCTCGGTGGCGGGTGGCCGGCCCCCGGAGAACAAGCAGTCCTGGGTGTGGGCCGCGCTGGCCGGTCTGGGCGTGCTGGTGGTGATCGTGCTCGGTGTCGCGCTCGCGCTCGACAAGAAGGACGACTCCGGCAATCAGCCGACCCCGACGGCCCAGGCGCAGCTGCCCGACCTGAAGGGGCTCACCGAGGCCCAGGCGCAGGCGAAACTGACACAGCTCGGGTTCACCAACTTCAGCGCGACCGAGCCCAAGACCGACAAGGACTGCAAGGGCGAGGTCAGCGATCAGACTCCGATCAAGGGTACGTCGATCCCGGTCGACACCCCGATCACCTACACGATCTGCAACGCTCCGGACAAGGTGACCGTGCCGTCCGGCCTGGTGGGCGGCACCAAGGCGGCGGCCGAGACGGCGCTGAAGAACGCCGGGCTGGTCCCGGTCTTCCAGTCGGTCGACAGCGCCTCGCAGAAGGATCAGGTGGTCAGGGTGGAACAGGAGGGCGAGTCGGTCGAGCCGGGCACCAGGATCACCGTGAGCGTCTCCAACAACCAGCTGGTGATCGTTCCGGACGTGGTGGGCAAGTCGCAGGACGTGGCCACCGCGCTGCTGCAGAACGCCGGTCTCAACGTCGACGTGCAGACCGTGCCGGACGGCGGCGACCCGGGCAGCGTGATCCGCCAGAGCAAGAAGGCGAAGAGCAAGGTCGAGACCGGCACCTCGGTGACGATCACGGTCGTCAGTGAGGAGCAGACGAACGAGCCGAGCACGCCCCCGTCGTCGGACCCGAGCACCGGCGGCGGTGGCAACGGGATCGGCCAGTAATCGGGCAGCGCCGCGAAAGCCGCCAACGGGATCGACCGGTAACCGGCAGCGCCGCGAAAGCCGCCCACGCGATCGGGCGGTGGCCCGCGGCGCCGCGAAAGCCGGCCGGCAACCGCGGTGGACGACACGAAAGCCGGCAACCCCACGCGGGGTTGCCGGCTTTCTGCGTCTCGCGGTCAGACGGTGGCGAAGGCGGAGCGGCGCCGGGTCTCGACCTCGGCGGCCAGCTCCGGAGCCCGGTCCGGAGCCGACTTCAGCCCGCAGGTGGCCAGCCAGTTCGCCAACATGGTGTGCCCGCCTTCGGTGAGCACCGACTCGGGGTGGAACTGGACGCCCTCGATCGGCAGCGTGCGGTGCCGCATCGCCATCACCACGCCCGACTCGGTGCGCCCGGTCACCTCGATCTCGTCGGGCAGCGTCTCCGGCAGCACCGCGAGCGAGTGGTACCGGGTCGCGGTGAACGGTTCGGGGAGGCCGGCCAGCACGCCGTCGCCCTGGTGGTGGACCAGCGAGGTCTTGCCGTGCAGCAGCTCCGGGGCGCGGGTCACGGTCGCGCCGAACGCCATCCCGATCGCCTGATGACCGAGACAGACCCCGAAGATCGGGACCTTTCCGCCGTACGACCGGATCAGGTCCAGCATGATCCCGGCGCCGCCCGGCTCACCCGGCCCCGGCGAGAGCAGGATGCCCGCCGGCTCGAAGGCGCCCACCTCGGCGACGCTGATCTCGTCGTTGCGGCGCACCTCGCACCGGGCGCCCAACTGGCCCAGGTACTGCACCAGGTTGAAGACGAACGAGTCGTAGTTGTCGATCACGAGGATGCGCACGTCAGTCGTCACCGGCTAGGCCTCCCGGCTCGGGGTGGTTGGAGGTCGTGCTGTAGGGGATCTCGTCCGGCGCCGACGTGTCCGGATCGGGCGAGGGGCCCGGGACCGTCGCGTTCTGGTCCACCGAGTTCGGGTCGATCTGCGAGGTGTCGCCGACCTGTACGTCGTCGAAGGGCAGCAGCGGCGTCGCCCACGGGAAGATCACATACCAGAGCAGCGAGCCGACGGCGGCCAGCAGCACGACCGAAATGGTGAGCTTGCTCCAGAGCTGCCCCGGGAGCTTGCGCCAGATCCAGGCGTACATCGGTCAGGCCTTCGTCTTCATCTCGGCCGGCATGCCGGCGTCGGGCTTGCTCTGGTCGCGCGGCACGGCCTTGACCAGTTCCGCGTGCACGATCAGCCGCTCGTAGTTGTTGAACTTCGGGTTGCAGGTGGTCAGCGTGAGCAGCTTCCTCGTCGGGGTCTCGTTCGGCTCGTTCGGCACCGGGGCAACGACCTCTACCTGGTTCGGCTTGACGATCTGCTGGTTGTAGACGGTGTAGACGTACCAGCTGTCCTTGGTCTCGACGCCGATCACGTCGCCGGTCTTCAGCTCGTCGATCCGCCAGAAGATCTTCTTGATCCGGTGGCCGGCCACCGAGAAGTTGCCGACCTCGCCCGGCCCGGCGGTCTCCGGGTAGTGGCCGGGGGCGTACTTGATGTCCTGCGGGCGGACCCCGTTGACGACCACCCACTCCTTGTCCAGCTTCGGGATGTAGAGGCGGCCGACCAGGTTGTCGCCGGGGGCGGCCGGGCCCTTCACCGTCGACGTGCTGGGCGCGACGGTGGGGGCGGCCCAGGACTGGTCCAGCTCCTGCGCCAGCTCGTCCTGCTCGTTCTGCACCGCCGCCGAGTTGCCGAAGACCTCGTAGCCGGCGAAGAGCAGCACGATCAGCCCGAAGGTGATCATCAGCTCGCCGGCGCCACGGACACCGGTGCGCAGCCGCGAGGCCGGGGTCGGGCGGGTCAACTCGGAGTAGACGCTCTTGTAGCCCTCGTCGGTCTGCTCCGGGCGGAGCTTGACCACCTTCTCGCCGCGCTTCGGGGCGTCGTCGGCCGGCGCCGGCTCGTCCTCCGGCTGGGCCGGGGGCGCCGGGATGCCGTCGACCGAGGCGGCGCCGAGGACCGCTTCCGGTCCGGCGACGTCGCGCGCCGCCTGGGCCGCCCCACCGGGCGGCAGGGCGGTGAGCTTGCCGGGCAGCGGCGCGCCGGGCGGCAGGGTGGGCAGAACGCCGGTGGGGGCGTCGATGGTACGGATGATCTGGGTGTCCGACGGGTTCGGGTTGACGCCGGTGGGGGCGGGGGGCGGCTCCGCGGGCTCGTTGCTCATCCAGCGGGTGTTCGCCGTGCCCATGGTGGGGCCCGCCGGCGGGACTGCCGGTGTCGTGGCCGGCAGGCTCTGGGTCGGCCCGGCCGCGACCGCTGGGAAGGTCTGCGTCGCGGCCGAGAAGCCCGCGGCGGCGGCCGGAGCGACAGGGAAACCTGGCGTGGCGGCCGGAGGGGCCGGGAAGCCCGGGGTGGCGGCCGGAGGGGCCGCGAAGCCCGGGGTGGCGGCCGGAGGGG
>NZ_BOMW01000094.1 GCF_016862395.1 Actinoplanes siamensis
CCCGCCTTTCGCGCATCCGGTCGTCGACTGCCTTGCCTGTGTGGATGCTGCCGGTCGTGCTCAGCTGGCGTAGGCGCGCAGCAGCGGCCGGGCCTGTTCGGTGAAGTGCCGGACCTTGGGGTCGCGGCGGTAGGGGTGCAGGCTGAAGACCAGCCGGTAGACGTGTTTGACGCAGTGGGCGGAGGTGACCTGGTCGCTGAGGGTGGTGACGGCTTGCCGGCCCAGGTGCAGCGCTTTGTCGAGGTCGGGGTGGTCCTGGCGGGCGTAGGTGGCGGCTAGCAGTGCGTCGCGGAGCGCGCCTTCGCGGCTGAACTGGTCGCCTTGGGAGCTGAGGGCGGCGCGCAGGTGCTGGCGGGCGCGGGGACAGTCTTCGAGTTTGAGGTAGCAGTAGCCGGCTTGGGCGTGGGCTTGCGCGTCGGTCGCCCAGTAGGACCAGGCCGGGTCGCCGTGTTGTGGGCTGGGGTCGCTCAGGTGTCCGAAGGCGGTATCGATCGCGGTACGGCGGGCGGTGGTGTCGCGGTCGTTGGCGTACGCCTCGGCGGCGCGCAGGTCGAGGATGGCCGACACCCGGGGTGAGGCGGCGGGGTAGCCGGCGTCCGGATCGGCGAGGTCGACCAGGGCGTCAACGACCGGGCCGGCGTAGATGACGGTCATCAGGGTGGAGCGATGTGTTTGATATGCATGTGATCGTGAGGGCTCCTCAGGTCGGGGCGCGTAGTGCCCGCTGCGCAGGTCTCCAGTGGAGCGCTACTGGCTGATCAGCCGGAAGCATGAGCCTTCGAAACGATCATTTGCTGGCGATAACTAGTCGCTACCATCCGAACACGTAAGGCAACTTATCGTGAGCGGAGTGCGACATGACCACTGGCACGTCAGACGTAACGGTCACTCAGGACTGCATCGCGAGGTTTCAGGATCTGAAGCTCGCCAAGAAGTACACCTACATCCTCTACAAGCTCAGCGAGGACAAGACGCAAGTCGTCGTGGACAAAGCCTCCACATCCTCAAAGTATGAGGAGTTCACCTCCGACCTCCCGGATGCGGAGTGCCGCTTCGCCGTCTACGACCTCCCGTACGAGGAGGATGGCGCGAAGCGGAACAAGATCACCTTTGTTTCGTGGGCACCTGACGAGGTTGACACCAAGGAGAGGAAGCCTTACATCGTGGCCAAAAACGCGCTCCGCAAGAAACTGGTAGGCGTCATGGCGGAGATCCAGTGCGAAGACCTCCCCGGCGTCTCCTACGATTCCGTCGTGGAGGCGGTACGCAAGCAACGCGAGCAATGACCCGGTCGCCCCGCTCGCTATCCGGCCGGCGGGGCTCGCACCACCATCGTCAACGCACGATCAAATGCGCTCTTCTGGTTCCCGATCCGGGTGCCAATGTCGTGATGAGTCACTCTCTGTGAGGATCGGCGGCGTTCCGCTTCCTTGGTTGTGGAACGGCCCAGGTACTCGGATCGGGTCCGCGCAAGATCCCCTGGTCGTGTCGGCTTCCGAACTCGGCTGCACGGTTGACCGCACTCGTCTGCACGTCAGCCTGGACACTGCTCGGCAACGTCGCGTCTTTTTGGCTCACACGGTCGCGATCTACGCGGCCCGGTTCGGCTACCTCGCCGCCTGGCCCCTGGCCGAGCTCGGCCAGCGCATGGGCGGCGCACCGATCGACCTGCCGAAGCTACGCGCCGAGTTCGCGCAGGTCCTGCGCACCCAGTTGCCGATCTATCAGCAGCGCCGCGGCCAGTAGAGCGCCCGGCCCGGCGGTCCGCCCGGCCCCGGTGTCCGCCGTGGCCGGGCCCGCTGCCTGGGGCCTGTCGTCCGGCCGGGTGAACCGGGGCCGGTTTTCGTCATACCGGGCGCGTACGGTGCCCGCCATGACCGAGGGCACCACCACGACAGCAGGAACGACGCGCACGCCGCTGGCGATCGCGCGGGTGAAAAGCGGCAAGCGGCACGCCACCCGCGACGGCGCCACGACCGGCTGCGGGGCCCTCATCCCTGCTACCGCGGTCGTGACCCGGCCGACGCTGGACTGGCACCTGGTCACCAACTGCTACAACTGCGCGTACCGGCTCTGGCCGACCGAGGGCCCCGCCGACTACCTGTGCCCGTCCAACGGCTCCGACTTCCCACCGACCCGCAAGTGCCCGCACGGCCGGCACCCGCGCGCCTGTGTTCGCTGCACCCCGCAGGCGGCGCAGAACTGGCCCTGCCCGAACGGCTGCACCGATCCGGTCGACCACGACCCGCTGCACCGCTACACCAAGTGCACCGTGCACCCGCCGCGCAAGCCGGTCGCCCCGGACGAACGCTGCCCGGACGGCTGCGGTCAACGGAGAAGGCAATGCACCGGGCCAACCCCGGGCTGCGCTTCGACCTGGCCGACGATGCCTCGATGTACTGCTACCACTGCGGCGGCGCCGTCTGCGTGACCTGCCAGCGCACGCCGGTCGAGGACTCGCCCGGGCTCTGCGACGGCTGCGGCACCGGCTGGTAGACCCCAGGATCAGAGCCGCCAGCCCGAGTTCCAGCCGGGGAACTTCGTGGCCATCACGGTGAACTCGAGTTCGAGCGTGCCCGCCGCCGCAGCAGCGGCCAGCATGCCCGTGTACTCGACGTCCGGGGAGTACAGGGTCCAGCGGCGGCCGCGGGCGTCCAGGACGAACAGCAGCCCCCAGACGGCCGGGGCGGCGCCGGCGAGTACGACCAGGCGCTCGGGGTTCTTCAGGTAGGTGTGCCTGAGCTGGCCGTGCCCGGCGATGGCCAACGGGAACGTCGGCGAGCCGGGCGGCCAGGCCCAGCGAGTCAGCTTGCCGCTTAACCTCCCGCCGCACCCCGACGCCGCCGCAGACGAGATCACTGCGTCATGAAGGGTCACTACGGTGCCCGCGCCCAGCGCGCTGGGCGCGGGCGACGACGGGACCCAACGCGCGTTCTCTGCGGCAGAAGAGGGCGTCGCTGGATGGCTGGCCCTCATGCAGGTAAGCGCGCCGAACACGATACTTCGGTGGATCTCGCCGCCCCAGGGGATGGTTCAGGTGTGAGCATCTTGGGCGTCACTCGTAGCAGCCGGCTCTGTCGCTTTCCAGCTGCACGTCGGTGACCTTGCTCTTCTGAACGTTGATCCGGTAGTGCGCGCCGTCGCCTTTTACGACGTCGACCAACGCGTCACCGCCGGTTCGCCGGCCATCTGGGGTTTCATCGCCGTCGATGCGCCAGGTGAGGTGGGGATATGCCCGGCGTACCGCTGCCAGGGTGCTGCCGGGCTTGATGCCCTCCGGTGTCTTCTGGTTGCCGAACGAGTCGAGTGCGCGCAGCCCGGACTTGCCATTGAAGACCATCCAGGCGTGGTCCGATTGGCCCGTCCAGTGGGCGCTGACGCAGGCGTCCGGGCCGGAGGTGTCCTGGCCTGCGTTGACGACGATCAGGCCCGTGGCCTTTGCCGCAGCCAGACTCATGCCGATCTTCAGCGGTCCGATGCGGTCCGGGTGGATGGTCAGGTCAGCCGGGTCGGTGCGGGTTGCCTTGACCGGCTGAGAAATCGGTGACGTGTTCGATGGCGGCCGGGGAGTTGCTGTCGCTTCCGCGGCTTTGCTGGCCGAGTCGGCAGGTGCGGCCGCGGAGGAGGAGGGACCGGCCGGTGCGGTTGCCTCATCGTGGCGGGTTGTGGTGTTGCCGCAGGCAGCAACGAGGACCACCAGCGTGGTGGCGCCGAAGACGTGGGCGAGACGATGCATTGGAATGTTCCTTCCCCGTTTGGTTCCATTCAGCGCGATAGCCGTCCGGCATCCCAGGTCGTGATGAGCGGGCAAGGTCCAGGATGGCCGCGCCGCGGCCCCGGCAACTCACGAATAAGTGCCAACGGTTGGCAAACGCTTGATCACACGTCGCTGACCTCTGCGAGTCTCTCCGGCCGAATGCCAGCGTGGGCTCGTCACCGCGACAGACGCGCAATCATCTCGGCACAAGCGCGCATTAGGTCCGACCCGGTCGGCGTAACGCTGCGTGGCGGCTCTCCACCGGACAGCGGGCAAGATCAGCGACAGATCCGGATGTCGGGCCTCGCAGCACTCGAAACGACGCGCGTCCATGACGGCGCTTGGCGTGGAGGGCCTCCGTGGGGTGAGCGTCAGCGTGGCATCCGGGCGATCATGTCGTCCCAGATCTCCTCAGGCCAGTCGTGGCCTACGCCGGGGTATTCGACGAATCGCGCCCCGGGGATCTGAGCGGCAAGGTCACGGCCCGCTGTCGGCTTGAGCATCGGGTCGTCGGCGCCTGAGACAACCAGGGTCGGGGCGGTGATGCGGGACAGCGGCGGCAGCTTCACGGCCCGGCCGGCGGCGAGGTGCCGCTGGGTGGTGCGCGGATTGTGTGGTGCGCGGGTGTGGCTGAGCGTGGCTGCCTCTCGGACCCACTGTTCGGGGAACGGGTAGCCGGGTGAGGACTGGATCCGGTAGAGCTCGACGAGTCTGTCGATCTGCTGCTCGGGTGTGGTTGCTTTCGGCAGCTTGCGGAACTCACGGAAGACACCGAACTTGATGTAGCGCAGAGTCTGCAGAACTCCCGCGGTGGCCGGGCTGCTCATGCAGAGGGTGAGACTGCGTACCCGCTCGGGGTGCAGCAGCGCCATTGCCTGCGCGATCGCCGACGCGCCGCCCAGCACGTGCGCGTCGGACCAGCCGAGTGCATCCATCACCGCGAGCCCGTCGGCGGCCATGTCGGCGATCGTGTAGAGGGGGCGAGTGCGGCCGAGTAGCGCCCGCCACCGGCCACCGTCCGGCGGCTGTGGGTAATGGGTGGACAGGCCGGTGTCGCGATTGTCGTAGCGGGCCACGTGGAAACCCGCCTTGACCAGGCGCTCGCAGAACGCGTCGGGCAGCCAGACCATCTGGTAGTCGATCCCCAGGACCAGCAGCAACGGCTCACCGGCCGTGCCGAAGGTCTCGTAGGCGATCTTGGCGTCACCGTTCACGGCGTACTCGATGCCCATGTCTACCTCCCCATGTTTTTAATGCGATTGCATGATAACGACTCACGCGCCTCGATGGCAATGCGTGCGCATGAGATAGATTCGGTGGGTGCCTAAGCAGGTCGATCATGAACAGCGCCGCCGCGTCCTGTCCGAAGCGGTCTTCGCCGTCATCAGTACGCAAGGGTTCGAGGCGGTGAGCCTGCGCGACGTCGCGGAGCAGGCCGGCGTCTCGATGGGCACCGTGCAGCATTACTTCCCCACCAAGCAGCAGATGCTGTCGTTCGCGCTGTCGCACATGCGCGAACGCGTGATGGCTCGGCTCCAGGCCGCCATTGCCGCATTATGTGAGCCCACCCGCCGCGACCTCATCCGTGCCGCCACCGCGGTGATGCTCCCGGTCGACCCGGCCGGCCGTGAGGAGGCGTGCGTGAACATCGCGTTCTTCTCTGCCGCGACCGTCACGCCGGCGTACGCCGAGCAGCTTCGCGACGGATACGGACGCGTCCTGACGGTGTCGGTGGCCAACTTCCGCGAGGCGGCCAGGCTGGGCGAACTGCGCGACGGAATCGATCCCGACGTGGAAGCGCCAGCGCTCTACTTCCTCACCCAAGGCCTGATCGGGCCGGTTCTCGTCGGTCTGTACAGCCCGGACCAGGCACTGCTCCTCGTCGATGCGCAACTCGACCGAATGTTCCGGCCGGCATCACCCTGAACGGATCATGGGCTGGCTCTAGTCACGAACTCTGGATGAACCAGAGCATCACGCCCAAGACCAGACATCCACTCATCGGCAAATCCGTGCACTCGTAGGGTCCCGCCGCTGAGATGCCCGAACGTGACCGAATGTCATCCGGCGCCCGGGCAGGTGACGCTTCGGCATGCTGGTGCCCGCGGAGGCGTGTCCGCGCCTATCGACGCTCGTTGTGGCGGTCGTGACGGACAGGGCGGAAGCGATCGATGTGTTGGCGGAGTTCCGTGAGCAGCTCTACCGCTGCATGACCCGGCGGGCTGACGCCTTGTTCGAGCTGACCGAGGCGCTGTTGTGCACCGAGGGGCCGGTCAAGACGTTGGTCGGGCTGTCGCTGGCGCCGGAGTACCGGCGGGGCCACGGCGCGTTGTATGACGCGCTCAACGCGGGGCGCCTCGACGTCGAATCGCTGCGCCGACGACTGTCCGAGACTCCGCTGCCGCGGGCGGCGGACGGCCGCCTGGTCCTCGCGGTGGACGTCTCACCGTGGCTGCGCCCGGACGGCGACTGCAGTCCACAGCGTTCCTTCTGCCACACCTACGGCCGTGGCAAGGACGAACACCGGATGATCCCGGGCTGGCCATACTCGATCATCGCCGCCCTGGAAACCGGCCGCACCTCCTGGACCGCCCTACTCGACGCGGTCCGCCTGCCACCGGCCGCGGACGTCACCACGATCACCTGCACACAGATCCGCCAGCTCGTCGACCGCCTCACCGACGCCGGGCAGTGGAAGCCCGGCGACCGCGACATCCTGATCGTGCTCGACGCCGGCTACGAGGCACCGCGTATCGCCTGGCTGCTACGTGATCTCCCGGTGGAGATCCTGGCCGGATGCGCTCGGATCGGGTGCTCCGCCGTCCCACGCCGCCAAGGGTCTACAACCCTGAAGGCGGCCGGCCTGCCAAGCACGGCGGTGAGTTCGTCTTCGGCAACCCCGCCACCTGGGACGCCGAGCAGGCGGTCACGCACACCGACACCCGGCTCTACGGCCAGGTCCGGGCGCAGGCATGGGACCGGCTGCACCCGCGACTGACTCGCCGCGCCGCCTGGGTTGATCACGACGGGCCGCTGCCGATCATCGAGGGCACGGTCATCCGGCTCACCGTCGAGCACCTGCCCAGCCGCGGCGAGCCGAAGCCGCTCTGGCTGTGGTGGTCCAAGCTCGACGCCACCGATGCTGATGTCGACCGGTGCTGGCAGGCGTTCCTGCGTCGCTTCGACATCGAACACACCTTCCGCCTGCTCAAACAGACCCTCGGCTGGACCGTTCCGCAGCTGCGCGAGCCCGCCGCCGCGGACCGGTGGACGTGGCTGGTCATAGCTGCGCATACTCAGCTGCGTCTCGCCCGGCCCCTCGCACAAGACCTGCGCCGGCCCTGGGACGCCCGATGGCATCGGAGCGGCTCACCCCGGCCCGGGTGCGACGAGGGTTTCGGAACCTCCGCGCGACCAGCGGCTCACCAGCGCGTGCGCCTAAACCCAGCCGCCCTGGCCCCGGACGGCCACCCGGCTCCCGCAATCGGCAGCCCGCTGCCCGTCACGAAGTCGGACTTATCCTGGTCACCGGCCAGGCTCACCAGCGGCCGGCCCATCACAAGAAGGGCACCAAGCCCCGCCGAACTGGTTAAACGGCAAGCTCAGCCGTGCCACGGCACCGTCACCGCCCTGTGCCGGTGAGCAGGGCGTCGTACTTCTCCAGCGTCGCCGGTCCGGGCCGGGAATCAGTCGGCACGCGAGCGAGCCGCTGCTGCAACACCTCGTCGATGCCGGCCTGCTGGGCGTGCTCGGCGTGGGCCTGCTCGACGGCGTCCGGGTAGGCCTGGGCCTTCTCGTACGCGGCCAGGGCTCGGTAGATGCTGGCCACGCTCGGGTTGCGGCCCTTGCGCTTGCCGGTCGGGATGATCAGGTCGGGCTGGATCTTCTCGACGGTCTCGCCGTTGGCGCGGCGGCGCAGCACGGTGTGCAGAATGTCCTCGGTGATGACCGGGGGCCGGCCGCCGTGCTTGCCCTGCCGGGCGGCGGCGTCTAGGCCTTCCAGGGTGCCTTCGCGGATGTTGTCGCGTTCGGTCTCGGCCAGCGCGGCGAAGAACGCGAACAGGATCCGGCCCGGCCCGGTCGGGTCGTAGATGCCCGGCAGCGGCCCGGCGAGCATCTCCAGGACAAGGCCGTGCGCGACCAGGTGGTCGGCGAGGGCGGTGAGCTCGGCGGCGTCGCGGCCGAGCCGTTTCATCTCGTTGACGGTGAAGATGACCCGGCAGTGCGGGGCGTGGGCCTTGATCTCGCGGGCAAGGGCGAGCGCCGCCTCGAACTGCGGCCGGACCCGCATGCGGGTGGAGATCTTCTCGGAGAAGATCTTGTCCCGGGGGATGCCGTGCGCGGCGAGCGCGTCCAGCTGCGACTGGAGCTCCTGGGTCAGAGTGCTGCATCGGGCGTACCCGATCCGGATGTCCGCCGCCGGGGCGCCGGCGGCGGGGTGCCCGGCCGCCACGGCTGCCCGGGCCCGCGGTCAACGGGGGTCAGCACCCGTAGCGACTTGCTCAGCCGGCCGACTTTGGTGAAGCGGCCGGTGTGGTACGAGGTCGCGACCACCCCCGATCGGGACCGGCACGGCGAGCCGGGTTGCGCCTGGCACCGCGGGCACGGATGCCGCTCGACCCGCTCGGTAGGGCGTTCATCGGTTGCTTCCCGCGCATGACCGAAGACGACGCGTGGGAAGCGGGCCGGGGCGTCTGGAAGATGAACCGGGAGAAGGCGAGCCGGCAGCGGTTCGCCCTCATCGTCGGCGAAGGTGTCGTCCGCGCGGTCGCCGAGATCACCGGCTACACCGAGCACACCACCGCCACCGGCGTGCGCGGCGCCCTGGAGGGCCAACCCCTGCTCGCCGGCCACCCCGTCCGGGAGGCGTACCTCGGCCAGAGCGACCCGGTCGCGAACGGCTCACAGAACCCCGTCGGCTACTGCGACCTGCCCGAGGAGCAGTCGTACCTGATGCGCCCCTGCGCCTGCGGCTGCGGCGAGGACACCGACCGCGACTTCCTGCCCGGCCACGACGTGCGCGCCATCCAGCAGCGCGTGCGCGACCACTTCGACGGTTCCCCGCTCAAGCTCATCCAGTTCATCGACCAGCACGCCCCCGCCGCCTGAACCTGACGACTCCGCGCCTCGGCTACCTTCCGCGATCAGCGGCGGTGGCCGGACCCATTCAACAGGCAGGGATGCCTACCCGTTCCGGCTGGTCGCCTCGCAGAGCCGGGCCGTGCGAAAAACGAGTATGCGTGACCTCGCGCATACTTGCCGTCATGTCCTACTCGGAGTACGACGTCGATCAATGGTCCGAGGCGATCGCGAACCTGCACGCCAACACCGAGCACGACCCCGGCGACGGCCGCCAGGCGTACGAGGCGATCGCCAACGTCTGGTCCGCCTACGGCTACCAAGACGCCCCGACCGAAGTCATCAAAATGCTGGTCAACGCCTGCGAGATCGGCTACATGGCCGCACTCAACGACCTGCGCGACGGCGCCCTGGACGCCCAGATCCAAATGTGGCGGCCCGACCTCGCCGAGCAGTAGACCGCCAGGAACTACGAGCGGGCGCCGGCCTCGGCGCCCGCTCGATCCTTTTCAAGATCGTCCTTAGCGTTACTTTTCGTTCCGATGTTCCTCAAGGGCCGACCCGTGGTGCGTGGCGGAACTCGCCGGAGCCAAAGGGGTGCTGTCGGGGCAGGTGAGCTTCGATGATCGCGCGTATCTGCGTATCCGCTTACCGAAGCGGTGACGGTCGCCGACGGATGACCCGCCGTGAAGGCCCGCCCGTGGTGTCCGGACCGGGAACAGGTTCTGGCGCGTATCGGGCTGACCCATCGGGCCCCCGTCGGGCGCTGGCCGCCACCCACCGGTCCGGGATGTCGTGGGCTGCGCCGCCGCGGGTACCGCGTAGGCGTCCGTGAACGCGCTCCTGCCCGCGACCACCAGCATCGCCGCGGTGTTGAGGAGCACCCGGCAGAAGGTCATCGAGTGGTGGCGGAGCGGGTTGTCGATTTTGGTGAGCCGCGGCGTCGTCCCATTTGAGGGATGGATGGGCGAGGGACCGCCGTGGTGGCGGTCCCTCGTGTCGCGGTCAGGTGGTGGCGGGTTCGGCGGTGGCCGGGGTCTGCCGGGCGCTGCTGGTGGCGAGGCGGTTGAGCAGGCCGGCGAAGGCGAGGCCGAGGACGGTCCAGAGGATGGTCTGGGTGCCGAGTGAGGCGATCCGGAACTTCCAGAGAAGTGCGGCGGGGAAGGTGCCGGGGACCTCGTTGGTGGTGGGTAGCAGGGCGTAGGCGATGGTGACCACGATCAGGAATCCGGTCAGGCCCGCGGTGGCGCGGCGCCACTCGTGGGTCTGGGTGCGGGCGGCGAGGACGCCGGCCCAGATGGCGACCAGGCCGAGGACGAGCACGGCGAGGTAGCTGAGGGTTCGCTGGTTGATGGTGGCGGGGTCGCCGACGGCGGGCGGGTTGGGCGGGTATTTGAAGAAGGGCACCAGGACGATGCCGGTGAGGGCGGCGGCGGCCAGGCCGATCGCGGCGCGGGTGTCGCTGCCGGTGCGTAGCCGGCGGCGCAGCAGGGTGTACGCGGTGGCGAGGAAGCCGCCCATGGCGATGCCGTAGAGGCTGGTGGCGAGGATGAGGCCGACGTTTTTCTGGGTGTCGCGGCCGACGAGTTCCTCGCTTCCGCCGGCTTCGCCGTGGGCGAGGGTGTTCTGTTCCTCGATGGCGATGGCGGCGTCGATGCGGGGCTCGCCGGCCACGTAGGCGAAGGTGCCGGCGAGCAGTCCGGCGATGAGGCCGGCGAGCAGGCCCGCGATCAGCAGGCGTCCGAAGCTGAGCTTCAGTGGCACGGGACGCCCAGCAGGTGGCGGCCGTCGTGCATGAGTTCGTGCATGTACATGCCGCTGCGGGAGAGGGCGCCCTGGTCGAAGGCGACCAGGTAGGCGAGGGCGAGCAGCAGGATGGCGACGCCGGCGGCGGTGAGCAGCAGGCGGGTGGAGATGGCGGGGATGGCGAGGGGCCGGGCGGTGTGGGTCTTGGGCATGGCGGAATCAACCTCCTACGGGATGACGCGTCCCGATCAACAGGCTGCGGACGCGTGAGCGTCCTGACTCACCGCCCCCGCAGCCGGGGGTGGTTCACAGTGGCGCGACCGCACCGGAGTCCCACCGGTTTCCCTCACGACGCCGCAGATGGCCTCCACAACCTAACTGTCGTGGTGGTGGGGGCACAACCGGGATGCGATATTCGCGGGCGCTTGTGCTGGGGTGTCGTACCGGCGGGTGATCAACGTCTCGGCGGGCGGCCGGGGGTGGGGCAGGCTTGCGGGAAGGCCGCGAGCCTGCCCAGGGCCGGGGTTGGTTCAGGGGTGGCGCAGGAAGCGGGTCAGTTCGGTGATGAACGCCGTGGGTTGTTCGACGTGGACGTCGTGGCCGGCGGTGACCGAGGCCAGCACGGCGTCCGGGATGCGGTCGGCGGCGTCGGCGAGCAGGTCGTTGGGGATGGCGCTCTCCGCGCCGCTGATGATCAGGGTGCGGACGGGCAGGCTGGACAGGGCCTGCCACCAGGCTGGGTCGGGGTCGTTGAGCTGGGCGCGGATGGCGTTGACGGCGGCGAAGTCGAACGGGGTGGGCTCGGCCGGCGGGTCCAGTGGTGGGCGTGGCAGCGAGCCGGGTCGCGGGATGCTGGCGTCTTCCAGCACCAGGTGGGTGACGCGGTGCGGGGCGGCGAGTGTGAGCAGGGCGGCGACGATGCCGCCCATCGAGTGGCCGACCAGCACGCACGGGCCGATGCCGGCGGTGTCCAGGTAGGCCAGGACGTCGTCGCGCATCAGTTCGAAGGAGTATTCGCCGGGGTGTGAGCTGGCGCCGTGGCCGCGTAGGTCGAGGGCGTGGACGTGGTGGGTGCGGGACAGGTCGGGCAGCACGGTGTGCCAGTCGGCGCTGCTGTCGCCGAGACCGTGCAGCAGGATCATCGGGGGGTTGGCCGGATCACCGGCGGTGCGGTAGGCGAGGGACACTCCGTTGACGTCCAGCCGCGTATGCATGGCCGGAATGTAGCGGATCGGCGTGGCCGGGCCGGTGGTGCGCGCCCGGATGGGGGTGGCCACCTGTGCGCGGAGAACGGGAGGGCCGGTCGTGGCCGGTGCACCGGTCGGCGCCTCTGCGGGTTGCCGGGTACGGGGTCCGGCGGTGAGGGTGACGCGGGCGGCGGACACGGGCCCTCGGGCGGGTGTGGTTGTCGTACCGTCTCATCGACGAGACGGCGGGCCCGCGTGTGAGATGACGATGGCGCCGGGCAGCGGGCTGTCCAGGTCGAGCAGCTGCTGGGCGGTGACCGTGAACCCGGCGTCGCGCAGCCAGGCCGTGATCTGCTCGGGGCGGCGGCGGTGTACGTGCACGCGCATCGGGTGACCGCCGTACCCCTGCGTCTTGATCCGGGTGCCTTCGCCGGCGTGGAAGCCCAGCAGCATTGGGCCGCCCGGTCGTAGCACCCGGTGGAAGTGGGTCAGCACGCCGGGGACCGCGTCGTCGGGGACGTGGATCAGGGACCAGAACGCGAGCAGGCCGGCGACCGATGCGCCGGCTAGCGGCAGGTCGGTCATCGAGGCGACGGCGAAGCGCAGGCCGGGATGGTCACGTCGGGCGATGCGGATCATCGCGGGGGACAGGTCTATGCCGAACGTGTCCACGCCCAGTCCGGTGAGGTGGGCGGTGACGTGTCCGGGGCCGCAGCCGACGTCGGCGACCGGGCCGCCGCCGGCGGCCTCGACCAGGTCGGCGAAGAGGGACAGGGCCGAGCGCAGGTACGGGTCGAGGGCGTCGCGTACCAGGTGGGCGTAGTCGGCGGCGACCGTGTCGTAGGAGGCGCGGGTGTCGGCGAGCCAGGGTCGCATGCCGTCAGTTGGCCCGCAGCACGAGCAGGTCGAGTGTGTCGCGCAGCGGGCCGGTCTCGGTACGCGCGGCGGCGCGGGCGCGGCGCAGGCCGGCGGTGTACTGCTCGTCGGTGATCAGTTGTAGCAGGGTGTGGGCTTCGCGGCGCAGGCCGGTGACCGCGTGGTGCAGCGAGGGCGCGGAGACCTGCGTGACCGGTTCCAGCGCGACGGTGGTGAAGCCGGTCGCCTCGATGGCTGCGACGCTCGGGTACGCCCGGTTCAGCACGGTGATCGTTTCCGGCCAGAACCGGCACAGGGTGATGCCCTGGTGCCGGTCCGGGAACGGCGAGCGGATCAGCACGGGGGCGCCCGGTTTGAGCACGCGGCGGATCTCGCGGGCGGCGGCCGGCAGGTCGGGCACGTGGTGTATGACAGTGGACAGCCAGATCGCGTCGAGGCTGGCGTCGCCGGCTGGGATCCGCGCCGCGTCACCGGGCAGCACCGGGGTGAACACGGCGCGGTCGCGCATCGCCGCGGACGGTTCGACGGCGAGGATCTCGGTGCCCGGCCACCATTGGCGGAACGCGGCCGCCCAGCTGCCGGTCCCGCAGCCCAGGTCCAGCACGCGCGTGCCGGGCCGCGGGACCAGATGTCGTTCGATCGCCGTGCGCCAGGCGGTCAGCGCGTCGTCGCCGAGGTGGCGGGTGGCGCGGAACGCGGCGGCGTCGGATCGGTCGTACGCGATGAGCGCCATGGGTCAACGCTAATACAGACGCTGGCGGCGGAAGCGCAGGGCGCTTCGGCCGTCTTGTTCGGACCGGGCGGTTGTCTTGCGGAGTTCGCTGAGCCACTCGACGCGCAGCCGGCGACCGTCGGGGAACTGGTCGTCGCGATCCCAGCGCCACGCTGTGATCATCGCCAGCACGAGGGTCCGGCAGGCGCGCAGCAACTGGTGATCGACGCCCGGGTAGTGCTTCCCGACCTCGTCGGGCGCGTGGGCCAGGTCGAACTCGACCGGCCCCCGGCAGCACGTCTCGAAGTCGATGAAGAGCGGGCCGGTCCGGGTCGTCAGCAGGTTGCCCGGATGGGGTTCGCCGTGCAGGATCTGCTCGGGCCGGCCGCTCTCGGTGACCGCTTGCCGCATGCCGTCCAACGTGCCGGCGAGCAGGGCTCGGTCCGGGTCGGCCAGTTCCGGCGTTCGAGCGGGGTCGGCCACGAGCATCCGGGCCTGAAGAACCCGGTCGGTGAAGTGCGGGACGGGCTGGTCGACCTCGCGCATTGCGGCGTGCAGACGTTGCAGCGCACCGACGTATTCGGCGTTCGGAGGCGGTTGAGTGGTCACCGGCTCGTAGTAGGTCCAGAAGCTGACCACGTAGTCGCCCCGGACGAAGACCTCCGGCGATTGCGGCACGGCCACCGGACTCCCGGCCTCGGCCAACCGCTGAGCGACGTCCACTTCGAGCCGGGCGTGCTGGTGCGCGGCCGGCGCCACCCGGGCGAGCACGTCGCAGGGTCGCAGGCGCAGGGTGAGCGTGTTCGAGTTGTGCAGGACGGCGGCGTCGTGGGCGGTCAGGCCGAGCCGAGAGGCGCTCGACATGGCTGCCTGTGTCGCCCGCTGAATCTGGTGTGCCCGCATCGGAGCACCGTAGTCCGGTGTCCGTGGCGCCGCAGCCGTATTGTGGTGCCCTGTCGTCCCGGCGAACCGTCCGTCGTGCTGGTTGCTGTGCCCGCGCTGGGGAAGACCCGGTCGCTGACCGCCGTGACCTCCCGGGCTGTCAGGGGTGCAGGGGCGTTCGGCGGGGGAGCACCTTGCGATGCGTGATGCGCCATCCAGCCGTTTCCCGGCGTACGACGTCCTCGTAGACGACGCTGCCCACGCTGCCGGCTCTTCGGGCAGGTGGGCGTCGTGGCGTGCGCAGAGGGTGGGGAGGCGGCAGAGGCGGTCTGCGCATAGCCACCGAGCGACCTGCATGAACTTGCCGCGCGAGCCACCGCGCAATTCGGGTCGCACAGCCACGGCCGCCTGTGGGTTCAGGTGCCTTTCCGGGGGTAAGCGACCTGCCACCTCGGTAGGCGGTGGGGGTTGCGGGACGGGCTGCGGGTTCCGCAGGTTGCGTCTTGGTCTGGGCGTGGCACAGCCGGCGGCACCGGGTGCGACGGCCCAGCGGCGTGGCCAACGATGCCGTTAGCAGCCGCAGGAGTGCCGCGCGTCGTGGGCGACGCGATGGCCTTGGCCGTGCCCGGTATGGCACTCGCTCACCGTGACGGGGGCCGCCGGCGGCAGTCCCTCGGTTTCACGTTGGTGGACCTGCTGACCGGAATGCAGGCCACCCCGGCGAAGGAGATCGGCTTCGTGCCGGTGGCGCGGAGCACGGGAAGGGAGGATCCATGGAGCTGACAGCAGCGACAACTGTTCGTAAACCCGCGACGGAGGTCTACGCGTTCTGGCGTGATCTGGAGAACCTGGCGACGTTCATGACGCATCTCGAGCAGGTCCGCGTCACCGGTGAACGGACGAGCCACTGGGTGGCCGGCGCCCCGTTCGGCGAGGATGTCGAGTGGGACGCGGAGATCGTCGACGAGGTGCCCGGCGGGAGGATCGCGTGGCGTTCGATCGGGAACGCCGACGTGCCGAATGCCGGTACGGTCCGGTTCGTGCCGGCCCCGGACGGGGTGAGCACCGAGGTGCATGTCGTGCTGGTGTACGACATTCCGGGCGGCGCGGTCGGCAAGGCGGTGGCGAAGTACTTCGGCGAGGAGCCGCATCAGCAGCTGGACGACGATCTGCGCCGGTTCAAGCAGGTGCTGGAGACCGGCGAGGTGGTCCGGTCCGACGGCGCCCCGTGGGGCAAGCGGGCCCGCAAGGAGTTTCCGCAGCGTCCGGCGCAGCCGTTGTCGGACGCCGAGCTGGCGAAGGGAGCCGAGCCGTGAGGGCGAACACCTGGGCGGGCCGTAACAAGGTCGAGGTCCGTGACGTGCCGGATCCGAAGATCCTGAACAAGCGCGATGCCATCGTACGGATCACCTCCACCGCGATCTGCGGCTCGGATCTGCACCTGCTCGACGGGTACGTGCCAACGATGCAGGACGGCGACGTGATGGGCCACGAGTTCATGGGCGAGGTGATCGAGGTCGGACCGGGGGTGGCCGCGGACACGCTGCGGGTCGGTGACCGGGTGGTCGTGCCGTTCCCGATCGCGTGTGGCGCGTGCGCCGCCTGCGCCGCCGAGCTGTACTCGTGCTGTGAGAACTCCAATCCCAACGCGGGCATAGCGGAGAAGATGTTCGGGCACCCGGTCGCCGGGATCTACGGTTATTCGCATCTGACCGGTGGTTTCGCGGGTGGTCAGGCGCAGTACGCGCGGGTGCCGTTCGCCGACGTGAATCCGTTGAAGATCGAGTCGGACCTGGCCGACGAGCAGGTGCTGTTCCTGTCCGACATCCTGCCCACCGGCTACATGGGCGCCGAGATGTGCGACATCCAGCCCAGCGACGTGGTGGCGGTGTGGGGCGCCGGCCCGGTCGGGCAGTTCGCCATGGACAGCGCCCGGGTGCTCGGCGCGGCGAAGGTGATCGCCGTCGACAAGGAGCCGTACCGGCTGCGGATGGCGGAACAGGCCGGCCACATCCCGGTGAACTTCGACGAGGTCGACGTGCGGTCGAGGCTGCTGGAACTGACCGGTGGGCGGGGACCGGACAAGTGCATCGACGCGGTGGGTATGGAGGCCACTCACGGCAGCGCGCACATCGCCGCGTACGACCGGATCAAGCAGGCCGTGCGGGCGGAGACCGAACGGCCGCACGCGTTGCGCCAGGCGATCATGTCGTGCCGCAGCGGCGGCGTGGTCTCGGTCATCGGCGTGTACGGCGGTCTGCTGGACAAGTTCCCCGCCGGCGCCTGGATGAACCGGTCGCTGACCCTGCGCACCGGGCAATGCCATGTGCAGCGCTACATGGGGCCGCTGCTGCAGCGCATCGAACGCGGCGAGATCGATCCGACCCGCATCATCACGCATTGGCTGCCGCTCGCCGCGGCCCCGCACGGCTACGACATCTTCAAGAACAAGGAGGACAACTGCGAGAAAATCGTCCTCAAACCATGACCGACGACCGAGGCACGGTCGCGCCGACGTCCACCGGGCGGTTGTGGTCGATCCGGCGCGTGTCGGTGTCCCTGACCGCCGGCATCACGGCCGCGGCGGTGGCCGTGGTGCCGGCGCGCCGGAACTGGGCGCCCTCCTGGGCGGGATCGTCCTGGTCGGGAATCGCGGACAGTCGTCCTGACGTTGCCCGGCGGAACGGGCGCCGCGAGGCCTTCCTGCCCGTGGGCGACCGGCTGCGCCGTCGGGTTCGCCGCGGGCCGACGTCACCCTCCCCGGGTGACCGGATTCACCCATCGCGGCCGCCGGATCGGAAAACCCGGCCGATACCGGCATAGATTCCGATACCCGCCCGGGGCGATCCGTGGCCTGTATGTAATGAAGACCCCGGCCCAAGCCCGGGCGCGGAGGGAGGTAGCTGCGACGAGGAGGCAGTAATGAAGGCAGTGGTGTACGAGGGGCCGCGGAAGGTCAGCATCAAGGATGTGCCGGACGCGCGCATCGAACGGCCGACCGACGTCCTGGTACGGATCACGTCGGCGAACATCTGCGGCTCGGACCTGCACATGTACGAGGGCCGGACCGACTTCGAGCCCGGCCGCTGGTTCGGGCACGAGAACATGGGCCAGGTGGTCGAGATCGGCTCCGGGGTGGACAAGGTGCGGGTCGGCGACTGGGTCGTCGTGCCGTTCAACATCGCCTGCGGGCATTGCAAGAACTGCGAGCGTCAGCTGACGAACTACTGTCTGACCGCCCAGCCCGACCCCAAGATGGCCGGTGCCGCGTACGGCTTCGCCGACATGGGCCCGTACGGCGGCGGGCAGGCCGAGCTGCTGCGTGTGCCCTGGGGTGACTTCAACTGCCTGCGGCTGGGCGAGGACGCCGAGCAGCGCCAAACCGACTACGTGATGCTCGCCGACATCTTCCCGACCGGCTACCACGCCACCGAGATGGCCGGCGTGCAGCCCGGCGACCAGACGGTCATCTTCGGCGCGGGCCCGGTCGGTCTGATGGCCGCCCTCTCCGCGACCATCCGAGGCGCGGGCAAGGTGATGGTCGTCGACCGGCACCCGGACCGGCTGCGCCTGGCCGAGTCGATCGGCGCGATCGCCATCGACGACTCGAAGGTCGATCCGGTACAGGCCGTTCTGGAGCAGACGATGGGACTGGGCGCGGACAACGGCTGCGAGTGCGTCGGCTACCAGGCGCACGAGCCCGACGGTCATGAACAGGCCAACCTGACGCTGAACCGGCTGGTCGCCTCGGTGCGCTTCACCGGGAAGATCGGCAACGTCGGCGTCTTCGTGCCCGAGGACCCGGGGGCCGGCGACGAACTGGCCAAGCACGGCAAACTCACCTTGGACTACGGCATGTTCTGGTTCAAGGGCCAGCAGATCGGTACCGGCCAGGCCCCGGTCAAGAAGTACAACCGGCAGCTGCGCGACCTGATCGCCGGCGGTAAGGCGGAACCGTCGTTCATCGTCAGCCACGAACTGCCCCTGGACCGGGCGCCGGAGGCCTACGAGCACTTCGACAAGCGCGACGAGGGCTGGACGAAGGTCGTCCTGCATCCGGCGATGGCCGGAGCCGGTGCCTGACCTGGCGGGAGAAGCGGAACGGAGGCCGGGTCGCCATGCCGCTGGAGCGGTGGAGCGGGTCGAACGGTTTCGGCAAGCCCTCGATGACGACGGTGCCCGCACCGTCGTCGTCTCCGCCACCAGCGGCGAAATCGACCAGACGGCCTCATGATCGGCCCGGCCGTCGCGGCGGGTGACGTCGCGGCCGATGTAGCCGGCGACGTGCTGGCGCGAACCGTTGTTCGGCCTCGTCGAAGATCACCCGATCGCCGGCGTCACCGACCGACCAACGTCGATCTTTCTATCCGGTAGAACGGGTCGTTGGTCAGACCGGCGGTCCGGCATGCCCGGCCTCGCTGCCCGATCACAGGCGGATCAGGCCGGCGATCTCCTCGGGCAGTCCGGGTGACGTCATGACGTGACCCATCCCGGGCACGACGTGCAGGACCGCTCCAGGGATCAGGGCGGCCACGGCTTGGCCGTGACCGAGCGGATAGACCGGATCCTGGTCACCGTGCACGACCGACGTCGGCGCGGTGATCGATGACAGCGGTGCGAGCAGACTGGGATCGTCCACCCACACGGCCCGGTCATGGTTGGCCGCGGCCGCCGGGTCGACGGCGCGGGAGAGCGCCAGCTCGAGCATCGCCCGCGCGGCCGGCTCGTCGAACGGCCGGATCGGCCCGTTGAAGACCCGGAACAGGGCCACGTCGGACTCGATACCCGGCGGCAGCCCGGCTTTCAGATGCGCGACGAACGCCGGTGACGGAGGCGGCAGGTCGTCCGGGTCGGCTGGCTCCCCGGCCATCGCCCGGGCCCGCGCCGGGCCCGGATTGTGGCCCATCGGCGAACTGGACATCACCGTCAAGGACCGGACCCGGTCCGGCGCGTGCACACCCAGCCATTGCGCGATGATGCCGCCTGTAGAGGCCCCGGCCACGTGAGCGGAGTCCAGTCCGTAGCCATCCAGCACGGCGAGGCAGTCGCGGGCCATGTCGCCGATGGTGTATGGGTGAGCGTCGAAGTCCACGACGCTGGACCGACCGGTGTCGCGATGATCGAACCGGATCACCTGAACCCCGCGCTCGACAAGCTGGACGACCAGCGCATCAGGGCAGCTGACTCCTTGAGCAGCCGAACCCATGACCATCAGAACAGCGGGCAGGTCCGGATCACCGACTCGCTCGGTCCAGATCCGCAACGGTCCAGAGACTACGAATCGCTCGCGCGCATCCAACATGGCGGGCACAGTAGCGGCTACCCGTGGACAAACGCTCGCCCTTTTACGATCGGCCGGGGCGAGGACGGCGCCCCGCAACCTGAGTCGACCGATGTTCATCAGTTTCGCGGGCCTGTGTCAGGTCGGTGGTCGGACGTGTCGGTTACATCGGGGCGTAGTCAGCTACCACGGACCGGACAGCAGGTATCGCCGCCGTCAAGCACGTTCCGGGGGCGGGGCGGGTACCGGGCAGGTGGTGATCACCCGTACCGATGGGCAGACGGTCCACGAGAACATCGGGCCGACGGCGGGGTATGACCCTATTCGTGAGTCCGTGTTCGTTCCCCGCTCGTCATCGCTGAGGATCGAGCTGGCCAGCGCGACGACCGTCACGATGCAGATCGGCACGGTGCTGACCACGGTGGAACGGCCGGTGGTCTACCTCGATCAGAACCACTGGATTGACCTCGCCCGGTTCTGCATCGGGTCTGCGCAGATCTCCGGGCGACGCGCTCGGGTCTGCCGTCGGGTCACCGAGCTGGCCGACGCCGGAAAGATCATCCTCCCGGTGTCCGGCGCCCACCTGGTCGAGATCGCCAAGAAGGCCGACCGGCAGCGCCGGGAGGTCGCCGAGGTGATGGCGAAGTATTCCCGGGGGTGGCAGATGATCAGCCCATTGCGGGCGCGCGCCCATGAGCTGCTGCACCTGTTCGACGCTGAGCCTGCTGGTCTCGGCAAGTCCCAGGCATTCACCCTCGATCCCCATGCCTTGTGGGCCGACGACAGTGCCCGTCAGCGGTCTTCTGCGCGAGGTCACCAGGGTTCGGGCGTTGAGCGACTTGGTCGCGATGGCGTTTCAACACCTGGCCGGACTATCTATCCCGCGGTTTTGAGCACCGGTTGAAGGTCTTGTCCAACACGACGGAATCTAGGTCGATCTCCCTGTCCGGAGTCTTGGTTCCGGCCGTTGGGCTGGCCCAGTCGCAGAGCTGAGCCCTGAGGAAATTGGATAGTCCGATCCGCACGTCGTCGTTACGGTCGCGTAGTGGCATACCAGCATCCGCTCGCTTACACGTTGGGGCTGGAGGGCGTGGCGTTGCTGCGTGCCTTCGCCGGCGACTACGACCGGGACTTCATCGAAGCGCGGATCAGCGAGGTCCGGCGCCTTCTGGACAGCCCTGCGCTGAAGGGCGACGGAGTCACCGCGGCGCAGGTCGACACCGTGGACGGCTACCAGGTGTGGTCCGCGACCTATGATGAACCAGGTAACGGACTGTTCGAGATCGAAGAACCCATCGTGCGCGAGATCCTTGGTCCTCTGTCTCCGGGAGTGGCCTTGGACGCGGCTTGCGGCACCGGACGATATACCGAGTATCTCGCCAAGCAGGGCTACCGGGTGATCGGTGTGGACAGCTCCCCGGACATGCTGGCTCGCGCTCGTACGCGCGTTCCGAACGCCGAACTGCGGCGGGGTGACCTGCATCAGCTTCCGCTGCCCGACGACCACGTCGACGTCGTCGTGTGTGCTTTGGCCCTGACCCACCTTCCCGATGTCGCGCCGGCGATCACCGAGTTCGCCCGGGTCCTGCGTCCGGGCGGCCATCTGGTGATCACTGACGTGCACCACGAGCTGGTGGCGTTGGGGTCGGTGCCGCGCGTTCGCTCTGCCGACGGTGATCCTGGGCTGCTGCCGGCGTTCGGTCATCGGGCTAGTGACTATCTCCGCGTTGCGCTGCCCTTGGGTCTGCAGCTACGGCGTTGCGAGGAACCTCGGATGTCCGGCGATGCCAGCAAGGACATGCCCGGGGAGATCGTGACAGGGCCGTGGGACTTCTGGCCTTGGTCGCTGCTGGGCATCGTCCCGGCGGCCGCTGGTGCCGCCTGGGACGGAACACCGAGCCAGATCATCTGGCACTTCCAACTGGCGCCGAGCGCAACCATGGCTGCCCCTCCCTCCAGTGCAAGCTGAGCCGGTCCGGACGCCGTTTCCCTCGATGATGTTGGTCTCGGGGCCCGGCTGCCGCAGACGGCCTGGCCCCAAGACCGAGTCGGCGGTTCAGACCCGCTGGAGAAGAAGCGGTGTCATTGCCGAGCTTTCACTGACGGGTCGGCGATTTGCGCTTCGAGGTCGGCGATGCGGCGGTCTTGGAAGCGCACGTTGGAGCGGGCGGCTTTGAGGCGTTCGTCGAGGGCGCGGTTGTCGATGGTGAGTTGCCGGAGGCGCTGCTTGAGGGTCGTGTTCTCGGTGGTGATGCGCTGGACGGCTTCCTGGGTCCATTCGGCTTCCAGATCGCGGATTTGGTCGAGGAGTCCGCTGATGCGGGCCAGCCCGGGCGCATCGGGTCGGGCACCAGCATCCGGGGCAGCAGCAGGGCCGCGTCGACGGCCTTGGTCCCCTGGGTCCGCGGGACGCCCGCGCACAGCGTCCGGGTCGCCACGTCGATCGCGGCGGTCAGCTCGCCGCGCTCGGCGACACCGTCACCGAGGTGGGTGAGCACGTCGATGGTGGTGGTGTCGATCTGCACGACCTGCCCGGGACGGGCGAAGGTCAACGTGGTGAAGCCTCCGGCGGGGCGGTTGTTCATATTCCGGCGGGTGACAGCGTTGTCGAAGGTGTAGGCGCCGGTGGTCATCGTGCGCAGTAGCTTGTTGAAGGTGCTTTTCGCGGGGGCCGTCGGCGGGTCGTCGGGGTACCGGTCGGTGATGCGGCGCGAGAAGTTTCTAACTCCCGCCGAAGGGCGGTTCATGGCCGCATCGCGTGGGCGACGCCAGCGACTCCGGATGTGCACTGTTGCTTGCGCTATGAACGCCGTCCCGGGCAACGTCCTGGCCGCTGGTAGGTCGAGCGCTCCGGCGGTCCGCTTCCGTTCCTGGTCCGCGCCGATGAAATCGGTTGTCGGATTCGTGCAACAGTTCGTGCCCGGCGAGCGTGTTGGTACGTCGGGGAGGTGGGAATGGTCGAGGACTTCGGGTCGTTCGTCCGCGACCGTACGTCGCCGCTGCTGCGCTACGGCTTCGTCTTGTCGGGCAATCCTCATGATGCCGCTGATCTGGTACAGGAGGCGCTGGTCCGGTTGGGCGAGCGGTGGTCGAGGGTCAGCGCGCGGGGCGACCCGGAGGGCTACGTTCGCACGACGATGGCGCGGCTGCACATCAGTTGGTGGCGGCGTCGGCGGCGGGAGCATCCGGTCCTGGTTCTGCCTGAGCAGGGTTACGTCGATGCCGGCATCGCCGAGGCCGAGGGCGATCTTGGTCTGTGGCGGGCGGTGACTGCTCTGCCGTCGCGGCAGCGGGCGGTGCTGATGTTGCGCTATCACGAGCAGCTCAGCGATGAGGAGATCGCCCAGCTGCTGGGGGTCTCGCGAGGAACGGTGCGCAGTCAGGCCGCTCGTGGCCTGGACAAGCTGCGTGAGGTAACCGAGTGGGTGGAAGGGGCGGCGGTGCGTAGCCAGGCCTCTGGTGGCCAGGGAAAGCCATGCGGCGTGGCCGGGTCGCAGGTTGCGGCACAGGTCAAGGGGAGGTAGCCGCGCATGCGTGATTTGGAAGCCGATCTGACCCGCACATTCCGGGCTGCCGGTCTGGCTGCCCCGGACTCTGGGCCGGGTTTCTCGGCGGGGCTGACCGCCAGGCGGCGGCGACGTACCCGGACCAGGATGGCCGGGGCGTTCGCGGCGGTGGTCGCGGTTGCGGCCGGGGTGGCTGTTGTCGTCTCGCCTATTGCCCGGCAGCCGGAACTACCGCAGTCACCCGGTCCGGCACCACTACCGACCGCAGCATTGCCCACCGTCGCTTTGTCGCTGTCCAAGCCGTACCGCGACCTGTGGCCGGATGCGTTCGTCGCGCTGCCGCTCCGGCTGCCAGACGGACGACGGTATTCCGTCGAGGCGGAGTTGGGCACCGACGAGTACCTGCTTAGGCCGTGGGACGACCAGAGGAGTTACCTGCCGGTGGTGTTCAACGCCCGGACCGGTGTGACGCGAGAGCTAGGAACGGTTCCAGCATCCGGGTTCACCGTGTACGACCCGGACGGCACGTACCTGACAGAGCACTACATCACCTGGGTGGTGACAGCGCAGGAAACAGGTGGCGCAACGTATCACGAGGTGTGGAGCGCGCCCAGGGACGGCGGCGCGGCCGTGCGCCGGGCGAGGTTCGGTCCGGGCGACATGACGGTGTCGGTCGCCGAGGTCGGCGGGGTCTTCTACGCCAGCGCCGAGTCCTTCACCGGGGACGGGGCGGTCTACCGGATCCCGGACGGCGGCGAACCGCAGAAGGTGGCTGGCAGTGACGGGTACGTCCTTCAGTACGGGGCCTGGGCCGTGCATCGCTCGGCGAGGACGACGGAATCGAAGGTCGAGGATCCGGCAGCGGTGCCGGTGGAGAAACTCCAGTTCTGGAACGTGGCCACCGGTGAACGTCGCACACCGCGCACCCTGACCGGGGTCACCGTGATCGACTGCAATCCGCTCGTTTGCGTGGGGCGGGCCGGGGGCAGCCTGGTGAGCTACGGCATCGACGGCAGCCGACCATTGCGGACGACCGGCGACGCGGTGGATCCCGTCGGCGCGGAAACGTGCGACTCGTGCCTTCCGGGAATCAACGTGTTCTACGACAGCAAGGGCCGATTCATTCAGCTCCGGCTCAAGTCCGGCGTTTACCTGTGGGACCGGAACACCAACACCCTCGGTACACAGCAGGACGGGTCCTCCGGAGACGGAGATGTGATCGACGTTGGGCAACCCGGCGGCAAGCAGCACCTGCTCCTTCTCAATCGGATCCGCTGAGCCCTGCACGCAGAGCATGCGTACCGGGTAGCCCCGCAACGCCGACCGCCCAGCCTGATCAAGACCGCCTCACCCGAGGCCGCTGAACCGTACCCGGTCGCCTCGGAGAACCGCCCCATCTCGCACTGACGCGATCAGGCCCCTACACCGACCCCACACCCTCGACGGGCTGGCCGCAGGCCATGCCCGTGGCTGGCGCGCGCCCGAAGCGGCCGTTCCCCGACCGGTCCTCTCGACAGGAGCAGAGCTTGAGTGCCGCCCCCGTTCACGCAACGGCCGCCGCCACCCTCTCGCCGCGCGTTGACTACAGGATTCCCGGGCTGGACGGGCTCCGCGGCCTGGCTGCCCTGTACGTCGTGGTGCATCACTGCTGGCTGCTGTCCTTTCCCGGCTATCCGGCCAATACCGGCCCGGCCTGGCTCGGGTGGCTGGTCCACGGCCGGCTCGCGGTCGTCATGTTCATCACCCTGTCGGGTTTCTCCCTGGCCATCGGGCCGGCCCGCAACGCCTGGCGTCTCGGCGGCACGCTGCGATACGCCCGGCGCCGGGCACGCCGGATCCTGCCCGCCTACTGGGCTGCCCTCGCAGCCAGCGCCCTGATCGCCACCAGTGTGCCGGCTCTGCCGCTCAGCGTCCCGCCGACCCTGCGGTCGACCATCGTGTACGGCCTGCTGTTACAAGACGCCGTCGCCGCACCGGCCCCCAACGGCGCTTTCTGGTCGATCGCGGTGGAAGCCGGCCTGTGCCTGGCTTTCCCGCTCGTGCTGATGACCCGTCGGCGGTTCGGTGCGACGGTCACACTGGCCGCCGTCACGGTGCCGGTGGTGACCGCGGGCCTGTTCCTGCCCGAACTGTCCCTGGGGCCCCGGGCGATCGGCTATACGCTGGAACTGGCGCCCCCGTTCATCATGGGTGTGCTGGCGGCCGGAATCGTCTCCGCCAGTGACCGGATCCGGCGCCTGCCCTGGCTCGCCCTGGCCGCGACGGCCGGCGCACCGGTACTGATGCTGATCGTGCTTCGCGGTTCAGCCTGGGCAGCCGTTCACTACTACTGGCTGGACCTCGCCGTCGGCCCGGCCATCGGCCTGTTCCTCGCCGCCCTGGCCACCCACCGACCCCGCAAGCTCATACGGCTGCTGAACTGCGCGCCGCTGCAGAAGCTCGGCGGGTTCTCCTACAGCCTCTACCTGATCCACATGCCGATCGTCGCCCTGATCAACACCCTGATCGTGGAACCCCGCACCAGCTCGCACCTGACGACCTTCACCATCACCACGGCTCTGGTGATTCCCACTTGCCTGACAACAGCGCGGCTGTTCGCAGCCGTCTTCGAAATCCCCTTCCAGCACCGCTACCCCACAACGAGAGAGCAGACCGGTACAAATCTCAACCGCCCGGCGAGTTCTCCAAGATCACCGTCATGCTCGCCCCAACCCGGGGGAACCGGG
>NZ_BOMW01000095.1 GCF_016862395.1 Actinoplanes siamensis
AGGCGGGCTGACGCCTTGTTCGAGCTGACCGATGCCCTGTTGTGCACCGACGGGCCGGTCAAGACCCTGGTCGGGCTGTCGCTGGCGCCGGAGCACCGGCGGGGCCACGGCGCGTTGTACGACGCGCTCAACGCGGGGCGCATCGACGTCGAGTCGCTGCGCCGGCAGCTGGCCGGGATGCCGCTGCCGCGGGCGGCGGACGGCCGCCTGGTCCTCGCCGTGGACGTCTCACCGTGGCTGCGCCCGGACGGCGACTGCAGTCCACAGCGCTCGTTCTGCCACACCTACGGCCGTGGCAAGGACGAACACCGAATGATCCCGGGCTGGCCGTACTCGATCATCGCCGCCCTGGAGACCGGCCGGACCTCCTGGACCGCTCTGCTGGACGCGGTTCGCCTGCCGCCCGGCGCGGACGTCACGGCGATCACGTGTGCGCAGGTGCGGCAGCTCGTCGACCGGCTTGTTGATGCCGGCCAGTGGCGGCCGGGAGACCGCGACATCTTGGTCGTGCTAGACGCCGGCTACGAGGCCCCGCGTATCGCCTGGCTGCTGCGTGACCTCCCGGTGGAGATTCTCGGTCGGATGCGCTCCGACCGGGTGCTGCGCCGTCCGACCCCGCCGCGCGTCTATCGGCCACTGGGTGGTCGGCCGACCAAGCACGGTGGTGAGTTCGTCTTCGGTGACCCCGCTACCTGGGACGTTGAGCACGCGCTCACGGTCACCGATACCCGTCTCTATGGCCAGGTGAAGGTGCAGGCCTGGGACCGGCTGCACCCACGACTGACCCGTCGAGCTGCCTGGGTCGACCACGACCAGGCGCTGCCGATCATCGAGGGCACGGTCATCCGGCTCACTGTCGAGCACCTGCCCAGCCGGGGCGAGCCGAAGCCGGTCTGGTTGTGGTGGTCCAAGGTCGACGCCACCGATGCTGATGTCGACCGGTGCTGGCAGGCGTTCCTGCGCCGCTTCGACATTGAGCACACCTTCCGCCTGCTGAAGCAGACGCTCGGCTGGACCGCCCCGCAAGTCCGCGAGCCGGCCGCCGCGGACCGCTGGACGTGGCTGGTCCTGGCCGCGCATACTCAGCTGCGTCTCGCCCGCCCACTCGCACAAGACCTGCGCCGGCCCTGGGAACGCCCGATGGCATCGGAGCGGCTAACCCCGGCGCGGGTGCGGCGCGGGTTTCGGAACCTCCGGGCGACCAGCGGCTCACCAGCGCGTGCGCCTAAACCCAGCCGTCCCGGCCCCGGACGGCCACCCGGCTCCCGCAACCGGCAGCCCGCTGCCCGTCACGACGTCGGACTCATCCTGGTCACCGGCCAGGCTCACCAGCGGCCGACTCATCACAAGAAGGGCACCAAGCCCCGCCGAACTGGTTAAACGACAAGCTTAGTGGCTGTCCCACAACCTGTTTCCGCAGCTAGCGCGAATTCAGGTCAGCCGAGCAGTGTCTCTGCCGTTCGTATCACCGTCACTGTGACGCCGATCCGAACGCCGCAAAGTCGGAAGGTAACAAGTTTCGCCTCGAATGGCGCCCAGCACGTCCTCCCCCGTGGGGTCCGCTGGCCGCATCCCGCGTACCCGCTCCGCCTGTCATGCCCCCAGTACGGATCCAGCGGTGATCGGCTGCCGGAGGATGGTGCGCCGCTTTTCGGGGGCTACTCGCCGGGAGTCGCTGAGGTAGACCTCGTGGTGCTTGCCGGCCATGTGGAACCTCTGCCGTGGGATGAATTCGTCGTGCAGGTGCGCCAGCACGTCCGCCTCCTCGTCGAAGGAGCCGATGTGCAGGGTCTGCACGCATCGGCCCTCGGACAGGGTCTCGAGACGGAGGTCGCCGAGACGCGCCGGCCGGTCCTTCGCCCCGGCCCGCTCGACGGCGGCGGCGAACATGTCCGGGTGGATCCAGTCCGGGGTCATGAGCATCAGCGTCCAGTCCCAGCGCGACTTGTCGCGCGCCGTGGTGAAGGAGTCCATGTCCTCGGCCCACCAGAGGCCTTCCAGCGGCGGGACGACGTAGTCGCGATCGAGCTCCGTCTTGCTGGCGAACTTCAGCTTGTACGCCACCGGGTAGAGCGCCAGCAACGCCTCGGCGAAGACGGGCGAGGTGTTGGGGTCTCCGTGCCCGTCGATCATCAGATATTGCATGTCGGGCACGTCCACAACCTGGAACTGGCCCTGTCGCGCCTGGTAGACGTCGAGGGTCTTCTTGAAGTCAGTCTTGTTCGTCATCGGGTACCTGGACTCGGCTGGCGAGCCACTGCCTTTCCGCCTCCATGAGGCTCAGTGAATACGAGAACACCTCACGCGCCGCCGGCGGAAGGGCGGCCTGTGCCTCGGCAGCCGCCCGGACCCCGGTGATGCGCGTTTCGATAGCAGTCAGGCGGGCGCGCAGTGCCTGCGCATAATCCTGTTCCGAGAACAAGGGCAGGTTCGCGATGCCAACAAGCAGCGGGTTCGGGACCGGCTGGGGGCCGGCGACGAGGGCCAGCGCCACTCGCGCCGCCACATCGCGGCCCTCGCTGGTGGCGTGCAGGACTCGGCGGGACTTCCCGCCGGCGGAACCCTCGGGGGCGTGCAGCAGGCCACGCTTCTCCAGCTTGCCGAGCAGGTAGTAGATCGAGGAGAACCCGATGTCGGTCCACTGTCGTATGCCGCGCTGCTCGATCACCCGTTCCAGGTCGTAGCCGTGCTGGGGGCGCTCGATGATCAGACCCAGCACGGTGAGCTCAGCAGGCGTCAGGTCCATGCCTATATTCTAACACTAGAATAGTGTCGAACATTTCCTGGTGGATGTGTTCCTGGAGGATCGCCCGCTGGGCCGACGCCGTGCGCTGAGACGGCTGATCCGAGCTCGTCGCTGGGACGCGACCCCGCTTCGGATCTCCAGCTGATTAGGCGGCGATGAGTGTGGGTACTGCGGCTCGTCGACCATGCCCGCGGGTAATCCGGCGGGTCATCATGGTGATGTTTGCCCAGGTGATGTGGGCTTCGGAGTGCTCGGGGAGGCGTTCGTAGTCGCGGGCATCACGGCGGGCACGCATCAGCCAGGACAGGGATCGTTCATGGACACCCAAAGCGTGAAGACCTCCACCAATGTTCCGACCGGCACGCAGGGCACCGACGCCGGCAAGAAGATCGTCGGCCGCAAGCGCGGAATCATCACCGACACCCTCGGACTGCTGCTCTACGTGATCGTCACCGCGGCCAGCGTCAGCGACAACGCGATAGGTATGGACCTACTCGACCAAACCGCTACTAAATACCCCAGCATCACCAAGACATGGGTCGATGCCGGGTTCAAGTCCACGGTCGTCGAGCACGGCGCGAACCTGGGTATCGACATCGAGATCGTCACCAAGGACCCGCAGGTCAAAGGGTTCAGCGTGGTCAAGCGGCGGTGGGTGGTCGAGCGCACCCTGGGCTGGCTGATGCAGCACCGCCGCCTCGTGCGTGACTACGAAGCCCGACCCGACAACTCCGCCAGCATGATCACTATCGCCATGGTCGACAACCTCACCAGACGCCTCACCGGCGAAACCCCCCCAACCTGGCGACACCTAAAACGGCATAACTCACAAATTACATGAATCAGACGCGCTCTTAGGGGCGACACCGGATAGGCCCGCGGCCGGCCGCGGGGAACGATGAATCGGTCCGCGTCACTGGACCCGAGGAGTCACCGTGCATCCCGTTGTCGCCCTGTTCAGCGCACTCGGCCTGGCCGTCACGCCGGCCGGCCCGCACAAGTCGCCCGGACTGGACTGGGGTGAGTGCGACGGCAAGCCGGACGGCGTGGTCTGCGCGACGCTGACCCTGCCGGTCGACTGGGCGCGCCCGCACGGCCCCACCTTCGAGATGTCGGTGGCCAAGCGGTTCGCCGGGAAGACGGAGCGCCGGGTCGGCACGCTCGTCTTCCTGCCGGGCGGGCCGGGCGACTCCGGGATGGACCGGCCCATCGAAGGGGACCGGTTCAGCCAGGAGCAACTGGACAGGTTCGACATCGTGAGCTTCGACCCGCGTACCGTCGCCCGGACGGCCGCGCCCACCTGCGCGCCGCAACCCGACCGCCCGCCGGTCGTCCTCCGGGACCAGGCCGATTTCGACGCGGCCGTGGCCGCGAACCGCGACTACTGGCGGCAGTGCCGTGCCACCAGCCCGGTCTTCGACCATGCCGACTCGGCGACCATCGCGCGGGACATCGACGCGCTGCGCCAGGCGCTCGGCGAGCCGCGGCTGGCCCTGCACGGCAGCTCCTACGGCACGCTGCTGGGCCAGATGTACGCCGAGCAGTTCCCCGGCCGGGTGCGCGCGATGGTGCTGGAGAGCGTCTTCGACCACGACCTGCCGCTGACCGAGTTCGTCCGCACCGAGGCGGCCGCGCTGCAGGACTCGTTCGACGAGTTCGTGGCCTGGTGCGGCCGGGTGACCGAGACCGAGTGCGTGCTGCACGGCACGGACATCCGGGCCACCTGGCGGTCGATCCTGCAGCGCGCCGACGGCGGGACGTACCGGCCGCTGACCTCGTTCGAGATCGCCTCGACGCCGCTGGGCCTGCTGCAGACGCCGCGCTGGCCGCAGTTCGCCGGCCTGATCCGGCAACTGGACCGGAACGAGCCACCGCCGCCGCCGGTTCTGGACGTGGCCAGCGGAATCTTCTGCGGGGACTTCCCGGCCGCGGTGCGGGACTTCCGGTCGTACCGCCGGATCCTGAAGGTCGCGGCGGACGCCGCGCCGGACGTGCGCTACGGCGCCGGGATGCTGGCCGTCTCGACCTGTCTGGGCTGGCCGCGGCCGGTGGCGAACCCGCCGCACCGGCTCGCGGTGCGCACCGACGTCCCGGTGCTGCTGATCAATGCCAGGCACGACCCGCGGACGGCCTACCAGTGGGCCCGTCACGTCGCCGCCGAGCTGGGACGTCACGGGCGGCTGGTCACCTACGAGGGCTGGGGGCACGGCTCGTACCTGCGCACCCCGTGCACGATCGCCACCGTCGACCGTTACCTGATCGACCTGGCCGTCCCGCCGCCGGGCGCGTCCTGCCCGGCGGCGGAGTGAGATCAGCGCTGGTACGCGGCGGCGAGCAGCCCGGCCACCGCTGCCGCGTTGGTGATCTCTCCGCGGAAGATCATCGCGACCGCCTCGGCCAGCTCCACCCGGACCACTTCCAGGTCGGCCTCCTCGTCGGTGCGCGTGTGGCGCTCCGGTGACGGCACCGGGGCCAGGCCCCGGGCCAGGTAGACCAGGACGTGCTCGGTGCTGAACCCGGGCGAGGTGTGCAGCTCGATCAGCTTGTCGAGGCGGCCGGCGGTCAGGTCGGCCTCCTCGGCGAGCTCACGGGCGGCGGTCACCGCCGGATCCTCGTCGTCGACGTCGCGCAGCCCGGCCGGCAGCTCCCAGATCCGGGCGCCGACCGCGTGCCGGTACTGCTTGATCAGCACCACCCGGCCGTCGTCGTCGAGCGCCACCACCACCACAGCGCCCTTGTTGCGGACCACGTCACGCTGCGCGGTGCCGCCACCGGACATGGTCACCTCGTCGGTGACGACGTCGAAGATCGCGCCGTGGTAACGCTCGGTGGACCCGACCGTCTCGTGCTCGAACGCCATCAAGAGACCTCGACCGGCTCGACCGGGAGCTCGTCGGCGGCCGCGTACGCCACGGCGGCCTTGACCAGGCCGTCGAAGAGCGGGTGCGGGCGGGTCGGGCGGCTCTTCAGCTCCGGGTGCGCCTGGGTGGCCACGAAGTACGGGTGGGTCTCCCGGTCCAGCTCGATGAACTCGACCAGGCGCCCGTCCGGCGAGGTGCCGGAGAAGACCAGCCCGGACTGGGCGAGCTTGTCCCGGTAGTCGTTGTTCACCTCGTAGCGGTGCCGGTGCCGCTCGGAGATCTCCGTGGCGCCGTAGACCTCGGCGACGATCGAGCCGTCCTTGAGCTTCGCCGGGTACGCGCCCAGGCGCATGGTGCCGCCCAGGTCACCCTTGCCCGCGACGATGTCCTCCTGGTCGGCCATCGTGGAGATCACCGGGTAGGCCGCCGTCTCGTCGAACTCCAGCGAGTTCGCGCCGGTCAGGCCGGCCAGGTTGCGGGCCGCGTCGATGGTCATGCACTGCAGGCCGAGGCAGAGCCCGAGGATCGGGATCCGGTTCTCCCGCGCGTACCGCGAGGTGTTCACCTTGCCCTCGATGCCCCGCACGCCGAAGCCGCCGGGTATCACGATGCCGTCGACGCCCTTCAGCGCGTTCGCCGCGCCGGCCGGGGTCTCGCAGCTGTCGCTCGGCACCCAGCGGATCTGGATCTTCACGGTGTTCCCGAAGCCGGCCGCGCGGATCGCCTCGGTGACCGAGAGGTACGCGTCGGGCAGGTCCACGTACTTGCCGACCAGCGCGATGGTGATCGTGCGCTTCGGGTGGTGCACCCGCTCCAGCAGGTCGTTCCAGGTCCGCCAGTTGACGTCGCGGAAGGAGAGGCCGAGGCGGCGTACGACGTACGCGTCGAGCCCGCCGTCGTGCAGCACCTTCGGGATGTCGTAGATGCTCGGCGCGTCCGGGCAGCCGATGACCGCCTCGACGTCGACGTCGCAGTAGAGCGCCAGCTTCTCCTTCATCTTCTGCGGGATCTCCCGGTCGCTGCGGCAGATCAGGGCGTCCGGCTGGATGCCGATGTTGCGCAGCGCCGCCACCGAGTGCTGGGTCGGCTTGGTCTTCAGCTCACCGGACGGCGCCAGGTACGGCACCAGCGAGACGTGCAGGTAGAACACCCGGTCCCGGCCGACCTCATGACGGACCTGGCGGATCGCCTCGAGGAACGGCAGCGACTCCATGTCGCCGACCGTGCCGCCGACCTCGGTGATCACCACGTCCGGGACGAGACCGTTCTCGTCCGGGTCGGCCATCGCGAAGATCCGGCTCTTGATCTCGTTGGTGATGTGCGGGATGACCTGCACGGTGTCGCCGAGGTATTCCCCGCGCCGCTCCCGGGCGATGACCGCCGAGTACACCTGGCCGGTCGTCACGTTCGCCTTGCCGGACAGGTCCCGGTCCAGGAAGCGCTCGTAGTGCCCGACGTCGAGGTCGGTCTCCGCGCCGTCCTCGGTGACGAAGACCTCGCCGTGCTGGAACGGGTTCATCGTGCCCGGGTCGACGTTCAGGTAGGGGTCCAACTTCTGCATCACGACGCGCAGGCCGCGGGCGGTGAGCAGATTGCCGAGGCTGGAGGCGGTGAGGCCCTTGCCCAGCGAGGAGGCGACGCCCCCGGTGACGAAGATGTGCCGCGTGTCGCGCACTGATGAGGCCAAGGCCCGCTCCCGTGGTCGCCTGTCTTCTGACTCTGCAGACCGGGGCTCCATCGCCCCATCCACGGGAGTCCACCGTAACACTCGTTGCCGGACCCGCCACGTTCGGGCTGGTGGACGTGCGTGTCAGCCGGCCGGCTCGGTCACCGAGGGTTGCTCCTCGTCGGCGGTGCGCAACAACGGGCCGCCCGGACCGTCCGTCACGCCCGGCGCCGGGGTGCGGTCGGCGGCGTGCAGCAGCACCCGCAGAGCGGTCAGCACGGCCACCGGCACCACGGTCGCGGCGGCCGCGCCGGCCACCCCGAGCGCGGTGCCGCCGAAGATCCCGGCGGTGACCGACGCCACAGCGGTGCCGGCGATCGCGGCCCGCACCGCGGGGTGCAGGCCGTACACCCGGTTCAGCCCGCCCCACGGGGAGAACTGGCCGAACAGCAGCATCACCGCGCCGGCCAGGGCCAGCAGGCTCAGCGGACTGTCCAGCAGCGCCTGGCCGTTCGCCGCGGCCGCCCGCTGCATCGCCGGGCCGGCCGTGCCGCCGCCCAGCGCGCTCAGGAACCGGCCCAGCGTGCCCTGTTCCAGCGTCGGGCGGTGCAGGTCCAGCGCGGCGAAGCTGACGGTCACCGTGATCGCGCCGAGCGTCGCCCAGGCCACCCGCGCGAACGTCAGCCAGCCGCCGGAGCTCATCGCCGCGGCCACGCACACCCCGGCGGTCACCGCGATCGCGCCGACCGGGTCGGCCCCGAGGTACGGGTTGCCGACCATCACCACACCGAGCCCGCCGAAGAGCACCATCACCACCGGCCGCCAGGTCCGGCCGGCCCACTGGGCCAGGCAGCCGGCGGCCAGCAGCAGCCCGCCGACGAAGACGCCCAGCCCGACACTGCCCAGCCCGGCGTACCGCACGCCGTGCGTCGCGGAGTATCCGGCCACCCCGTTGAGCTGCAGCCGCGCGCCGGTCAGCAGGTCCACCACGATCACGATGGCGCTGATCGCGGCGACCGCGCCCATCGGCCACAGCGTCGACCGATAGCGCCGGGCCAGCCGGACGGCCAGCGTCCCGGCCACCATCAGCACGAACGTGGCACCACCGAACATCCAGGCCGGATGGTCCGCGCTCCACCACGGCGCCACGTCGGCGACCAGCGCCGCCGGGATGGCCAGCGCGGCCGCGATCAGGGCCGCCTCGGCGACCGCCACCAGCCTCGGCGGCGGCAGCGGCGGGGCGGCCGGGCCGGCGTGCCGCCGGGCCCGCATCAGCACCGGGATGATCGCGACGAACAGCATCAGCTGTACGGCGGCGAGCACGGCGAAGAAGATCGACGCCACCCCGTGCTGGGCGATCGCCCGCCGGTCGGCGTCGTTGCGCCCCTGCATCGCCTTCGCCGGGTCGGCCGGCCGCCCCTTCGAGACGGTCGCCGCGTACCCGGCGAACAGCTTCTCCGGCGCGGCCTTGCCGAGCACCGCCAGCACCGTCGGGGCCAGGTCGATCAGCTGCAGATAGCCCTGCCGCCCGGTGCCCGCCGAGGTGAGCCGGCCGCCCCGCCAGCCCGCTCCCTCGGCGATCGCCACGTGCAGCCGCGAGGTGGTGTCGGTGTCCGCGACGCCGGCGATCAGCATCAGCGACCGCTCCGGGCGGGCCGCCAGCACCCGCGCCAGGGTGGCGTCGGCGGCGGCGACCGCGGCCTGCCGCTCGGCCCCGGCGCCGGTGATGGTGCCCAGGTCCACGATGCTCAGCACGCACTCGGAGAGCAGCTTGCGCGGGTCGCCGGGCAGCGCCTCGGCGTACCTGTCGACGCGGCCGAACGGGCGGGCCGCGGCGACCGCGGCGTTCGGGCCGACCGCCACGGTGCAGCGGACCGACTCGGCCAGGGCCCCCGGGGTGGTGCCGTACGGCAGTTTCTCCTGGTTGGTGCGGACCACGGTGTTCTGCTCGGTCACGCTCGCGCCGATGGCGTCCGGCCGGGTCACCTCGGGCGAGACCGCCGGGCAGCGGCCGGTCACCCGCCCGGTGTCCCAGGCCGCGTAGTTGCCGGCGCCCAGCGTCAGCCAGCCGTCCGACGGGCAGGTCACCTGGTGCGCCGAGCGCACCGACAGCCAGCCGGTGGAGCCCTTGGCCGCCTCCTGCCAGAGCGCCGGGGTGCGCTGCGGGTCGAGGTCGTCCCAGCGCAGGCCGGCCGCGGCGGCGACCACCACGTAGTCGGCCATGCCGCGCTCGGCCCGCCCGGCCGGGCGGATCGTGAGCCCGACCAGGCTGGCCACCGCGACCAGCACGACGAGCAGGTAGGGCACCCAGACGGCGGCGCGGCGCCCGCGCGGGGTGCCCGGCGGGCGGACCCGCCGCAGGCGGTCGAGACGTCCGGTCACGATCCGCACACCTCGGCGTAAGCCGCCCGGACCGCGTTCACCACGTCGAGTTCGCCCGGCCAGGTGGCGGCTTGCCGTGGTCCGCGGGCGGCGAGGTCCGCCCGGCGTTGCGGATCGGACAGGAGCTGGCGTACGGCCTGATCCAGCGCGTCGAGGTCGCCCGGCGGAACGAGCACGGCGGCGTCCCCGACCAGGCCGGGCAGACCACCCACCGCTGTGGTGACCAGCGGCACTGCGGCCCGCAGGGCCTCCTGGGCGAACAGCTGCCGCGCCTCCCAGTCGCTGGTGACCACCGCCAGGTCGGCGCCGAGCAGCAGGTCCGGCACGTCACTGCGGTGCCCGAGCAGGTGGAACGGGGCGTGCGTGCGGGACGCCCGCTGGGCCAGCGGCATGTAGCTGGGCCCGGAGCCGGCCACCACGACCACCGGGGCCGGGTCCAGCTCACGCCACCGGGCGGCGGCGTCGACCAGCAGGTCGTAGTGCTTCTGCGGGTGCAGCCGGCCGACCGACAGGATCAGCGGGGTGTCGCCCTTGATCCGGAACTCGGCGCGGACCGCCTGCCTGGTGCGTTTCGGCGGCCGGGCTTGCGGCGCGGCGACCGGGCCGAGCCGGGCGTTCTTCGCGCCGAGCGCGACGGCCCGCTCCACCAGGTCCTCCGACGCGCCGAGGGTGAGCGCGGCGTTGCGCGCCACGATCCGCTCGACCAGGGCGCCGGCCTGACCCCGCAGGCCCTTCGCCAGTACGGCGTTGTGCCAGGTCACCACCAGCGGGACACCGGTGCGGGCGAGCGACACCACGAAAGCGGCCCGCAGGCCGTGCGCGTGGATGACGTCGGCGCCCCGGCCGGCGATCGCGCGGCGCAGCGCCCGGATCGCTCCGGAGTCCTGCGGGCCGGGGTCGGCGGGGATCTCGACCGGGCTGTACCCCACTCCGGCGGCGGTGAAGCCGTAGTGCTCGTCGTTGGCGGCCGGCCCGCAGACCAGCACCTGGCAGCCGGCCGTGACCAGGCCGCGCGCCAACGAGAGGACGTGCCCGCCGGTGCCGCCGGTGGCCGAGCCGAGCACCAGCACGACCGTGCCGCGCCACCCGTCGTCGCTGCTCACGACCCTCCTACCCCTTTCCGTCCCGGCCGCGCCGGGTCCGCACCGATCCTGACCCACCCTGACCCGCCCCTGGCCACCAGCCGGCCTGGCGCGGCCGGCGCCCAAGGGTCTGATCGGCGGCCTGGGGCCGCCTCCCGCGGCCGACCGCGCCGCCGGCCGCCGTGGCGCCCGGCGATCACTTGCGCAGCCGCCGGGCCAGCGTCGCGGCCAGCGGGCCCAGGTCCCGCCGGTCCAGCACGAACGCGACAGCGCCGAACACCACAGCGACCACGACACCGCCCAGGATGCCCTCCAGCACGCTGCGCGGCACGCTCGGGGTCGCCCCCTGCGGGCCGGCTGTCACGGCCCACCCCGCGAGACCCGCCGCACCCGCCGCGACCAGGGCGGCCGTCACCGCGCGGGGCAGCCCGGCGAGCGCCTGCCGGCCCGCGTGCCGGCGCACCGCGAGCACCAGCAGGAGTCCGGTTACCGACATTCCGAGCGCGTTGGCCAGGCCCAGACCGGCCAGTTCGGCTCCCCCCGTGGTGGTCGCGGTGACCACCACGACGGCGATCCCGGCGCTGAGCCACCCGGTCCCGGAGGCGACCGCGGCGGCGACCGTCGCGCCGCGGGCATAGAGCGCGCGGGACAGCAGAGCGAACAGCGCGTAGCCGACCAGGCCCGGCGCGAAGCCGACGATCCCGGGCGCCGCGCCACGGGCGTTCATCAGGTGGGCGGCCGGCCCGGCCAGCCCGGCGAGCGCGGCCGTGCCGAGACCGGCCAGCAGCACGATCGAGCGGGCCGTGCCGGCGAGTGCCCCGGCGTACGCCCGCTCGTCCCGCCGCACCGCCGCGTCCGCGAGTCGCGGGTAGACCGCTGTGGCCAGCGGCACCGCCAGCACCGCCCAGGGCAACAGGAAGATCGTCTGCGCGCCGTTGTAGCGGGCCAGTTGCTGCGCGCCGAGCGTGACGATCAGCGCGACCACGACCTGCTGTGCGCCGACCGTGACCGCGCCGGCCCAGCCCAGCCGGACCGCCTGCCGGCCCTCGCCGCCGGGGAACCGGAAGCCCGGACGCAGCCGCAACCGCAGCGCCCGCAGCGGGATCAGCAGGCACAAGGTGAGCACGACCACGCCGAGCGTGGTGCCGGCCGACAGGATCAGCTCGCCGGCCGCGGACAGCCCGGCGAAGTCCGTGCGGGCGCCGTCGACCAGGGCGTACGTCAGGTAGGCGGTCATCACGGTGACGCTGGACAGCAGCGGCGCGATCACCGGCCAGGCGAACCGGTGGTGCGCCTGCAGGACGCCGGTCAGCACGATCCCGATGCCGTAGAGCGGCAGCTGCGGCGCGAAGATCCGCAGCATCCGGGCGGCGACCTCCTGGTGCTCCGGCGGGATCCCGTGCAGCAGCCCGGTGATCGGCCCGGCCGCCAGCGCGACCACGACCGCGAGCGGGACGGTGAGCGCGAGCATCCAGGTGAGCAGCGCGGAGGTGATCCGGCCGACCCGGGCGCGGTCGCGCGCGGCCACCGCGCCGGCCAGCAGCGGCACCACGAGACTGGCCAACGCCCCGCCGGCGACCAGCTCGAAGACGATGTTGGGCACCGTGTTCGCGGCGAAGTACAGGTCCGGCAGGCCGCCGTGGCCGCCCTCCCCGACCGTGTAGAAGAAGACCAGCGTGCGCCCGAAACCGGCGACGCGGGCCAGGATCGTCAGCACGGTGATCAGCGCCGCGGCCCCGGCCACCCGCGCCGCCGTACCACCGAGGCCGGAAGCGGGACCAGGCGCGGACCCGCCGCCGGAGACCGCGCCCGGGCCGGCTGGATCGGCCGGCGTCGCGGAAGCGGCGCCGGGATCGTTCGGGGACGTCACGCCGGCCGGCGACCGAGCTCGTCGAGGCGCCGCAGCCAGGGCGTGTCCTGGATGACCCGGGTGAAGCTCACCTTCTCGCTGGCCGCGGTGAGCGAGGCGAGCGCCGCCAGCGCCGCCAACCGGCCGGCCGTGCCGGCGCGGGCGGTGAACGCGACGCCGAGCAGGGCGCCGAGCGCGTTCGCGCCGGAGTCGCCGAGCATGATCTCCTCGTCCAGATCGGCGGGGAGCAGCGCGGCGCTCGCGCCCAGGGCGCCGGCGGTCATCGCGGCGCCGCGGCCGGCCGCGAGCGGCGCGCCGAGCAGCAGACCGGCCTTGATCGCCCGGCCGGGGCGCAGGTCGAGCAGGTTCAGCAGATTGGCGGTGCCGGCGATGACGCCCGCGCCGAGCAGCACGTCGACGCCGCGGCCGAAACCGCTGCCGCGGCGGCTGCCGATCAGCGCGGAGGCGGCCAGGCCGGCCGCGCCCACCCCGCCGATCTTGACGAGGCCGCTGGTGATTCGGCCCGCGCGGAGCGCGCCCAGGTGGCCGGCGAAGCCCTTGGCCGCCTTCTGCTCGGGGCGGTTGCCGACCACGTCGTCGTAGAGGCCTACCGCGCCGCTGACCGCGCCCGCGGCGATCGCGGCGGCCGCGAGCCGGCCGGTCGCCGCCCCGGCGGCCGCGCCCACGGTGGCGCCGGCGGCCAGCGCCGGGCCGCCCGCGAGGGTCACCGTGCGCCCGTGGAAGTTGGTCCGGCTCAGGGCTGCCGCGTGCGGATCGTGGCGTACCCAGCCCAGCACGGCGCGTGCGACCAGGGCACCGGTCCCGAGAGAACGGAGGAAGGCCATGGCTGGAGAGTCTGCCCTACGGCGCGGCCGAAGGCACCAGCGAGGTGGCACCGGCGGCCAGCCCGTACTGCCCGATCTTGTTCTGCACCAGCCGCTCGTAGCCGGCCATCGCGGTCGCCACCTGGCCCTGCACCGTGCTCGCGTTGTCCACCGTGGAGATCTCCTTGACCAGCGTCGGATCACCGCGGATCTCGGAGACCAGGTTGTTGTCCCCGACGCTGGTCCCGGCCACCACGAGCGGGTGGCTCTTGAACCGGGCGGCCACGGTGACCGCGTTCTGCGTCTTCTTCGCCGCGTCCTTGTCGGTCGGCGGGACGCCGGCGACCAGCACGACCTCCTCGGCGCCACCGGCCGCGCCGTCGGCCACCGAGATGTAGCCGGCCTTGCTCAGCGCGGCCAGCACGGCCGTCACGTCGGCCGGGCTCGCCGGGGTGGCGCCCTGCTGCAGGGTGAGCGCCAGCAGCGCGCCGGCCGTCTCCACGCCGTCGCTGTTGGACGGCAGGCTGGCCGCCGAGATGGTCGGCTGCGACGACTGGTCGGCCAGGTCGAGCAGCTCGTTGGCGTTGTTCGGATCGATGAACTTGTCTTCGATGGTGACCCGCGCGGTGATCGTCGCGCCGGCCACGGTCAGCATCTTCACCACGCCGTCTGCCGACTCGCCGCCGCCGGGCAGCGCCACCACCGCGACCTTGCGCGTGGCGAGCTTGCCGCCCAGCACGTACGGCGCGGTCTCGTTGGCGAAGTCCTGGTTGCGGGTGAGCTCTTCCTTGTACTGGTTGACCTGGTCGCGCTTGGCGTTGTTGTCCTTGTTCAGCGCGGTCAGCTGGGCCCGCAGGTTCTCCGAGACCGGGCCGTTGAGCGCGGCCGTGCCGACCACCAGGCCGATCGCCAGCGCGAGGAAGACCGCGGTGAGCGACACCACGTGGTACCTGAAGTTGATCACGACGCCCTCAGAGAAGATTGCCGAGTTGGAAGACGAGATTGTCCCACCACTCGGACACCACCGTGAGATATGCCTTCCCCACCGTCGAGACTGCCACCGCCGACGCCATCGCCGCCACCGCCGAGAGCACCAGCAGCAGCAGCGCCGAGCCGGAGATGTTCTGCCGGTAGAGCCGGCTGACGCCCTTCGCGTCGACCAGCTTGCCGCCCACCTTGAGCCGGGTGAGGAACGTCGAGGCCATGCCGCCGCGGCCCTTGTCGAGGAACTCGACCAGGTTGGCGTGCGTGCCGACGGCCACGATCAGCGACGCGCCCTTCTCGTCGGCGAGCAGCATCGCGAGATCCTCGCTGGTGGCCGCGGCCGGGAAGGTCAGGGCGTCGACGCCCAGGTTGCTGACGCGCTCCAGGCCGGGGGCGCGCCCGTCCGGGTACGCGTGCACGACCACCTCGGCGCCGCAGCGCAGCACGTCGTCGGTGACCGAGTCCATGTCACCGATGATCATGTCGGGGGTGTAGCCGTTCTCCACCAGCGCGTCGGCGCCCCCGTCGACGCCGATCAGGACCGGTTTGTACTCCCGGATGTAGGGCCGGAGGACGTCCAGGTCCTCCTTGTAGTCGTAGCCCCGGACCACGATCAGCACGTGCCGCCCGGCGATCCGGGTCTGCACGTCCGGCACGCCGACGCCGTCGAGCAGCAGGTCCCGCTCCTGCTTGAGGTAGTCCATGGTGTTCGCGGCGAACGCCTCGAGCTGCACCGACAGGCCGTCGCGCGCGTCCGCCATGGCCTTGGCGACGCTCTCCGCGTCCTGCCGGGTGCCGGTGGCCACCGCGGTGCCGTCGAGCAGCACCTGGTCGCCCTCGACGCTGACCACCTGACCCTCGCGCAGCCCGGCGAAGACCTCCTCGCCCAGGTTGTCGACGAGCACCACGCCGCCCTGGATCAGCACCTCGGGCCCGAGGTTCGGATAGCGCCCGGAGATCGACGGCTTCGCGTTGAGCACCGCTGTCACGCCGGAGGCGACCAGCGAGTCGGCGGCTACCCGATCCAGGTCGACGTGGTCGATCACGGCGATCTCGCCCGGCCGCAGCCGGCCGGTCAGCCGTTTGGTGCGCCGGTCGAGCCGGGCCACCCCGGAAACCGGGCCCGGCTCGGTGGTGCGCGCGCGGCGCAAGGTGGGAAGTCGCATCCCGGCCATCCTGACACGCCGCTTCACGCGGCCCCCGTTAGACATGCTCTAGCTCATTGACAAAACGGACGTTTCGTCCGCCTCTCCGTGATCAGCTTTTTCTCATCCACGCTTCTCCTTGCCGGCTACCGCCAGGAGTTCCTCCGCATGGGCGATGCCCAGGTCGGAATCCGGCAGGCCGGCCAGCATCCGGGACAACTCCCGCGCCCGCTCGGTTTCCTCCACGATCCGGACACCGCTCGTGGTGATCGCCCCGCCGGTGTCCTTCGCGACCACCAGGTGGCGATCGGCGAATGCCGCGACCTGCGGCAGGTGTGTGACGACGAGCACCTGATGGGTACGGGCGAGGCGGGCCAGCCGGCGGCCGATCTCCACCGCGGCGGTGCCGCCCACACCCGAGTCCACCTCGTCGAAGACCAGGGTCGGCGGGCCACCCGCGCCCGCGAACACCACCTCGATGGCGAGCATCACCCGGGACAGCTCACCGCCGGACGCGCCCTTCTGCAGCGGCAGCGACGGCGCGCCCGGGTGGGCCAGCAGCCGCAGCTCCACCTCGTCCGCGCCGTCCGGCCCGGCGCCCAGCTCCTCGCCGTCGACGGTCACCGCCGGCTCGTCCCTGGCCGGTGCGTGGGTGAGCACCGCGACCTCGACCCGGGCGTGCGGCATCGCCAGACCGGCCAGCTCGACGCTGACCGCCTCGGAGAACCGGACGGCCGCCTCGCGGCGGGCCGCGGTCAGCCGCCCGGCCAGCTCGCCGACCGTGACGGCCAGCCGCTGGCGCTCCTTGTCCAGCTCCTCCAGCAGCTCGTCGGAGGTGTCCAGCTCGCCCAGGCGGGTCTTCGCGTTCTCCGCCCAGGCGATCACGCCGTCGATGTCGTCGGCATATTTCCGGGTCAGCGCGCGCAGCGCGGCCCGCCGCTCGTAGATCGCCTCCAGCCGGGCCGGGTCGGCGTCCAGCTCGCTCAGATACGCCGAGAGCTCCGAGGCGACGTCGCCGACCAGGGTGGCCGCCTCCTCGACGCGCACCGCCAGGTCGCCCAGCTTGGCGTCCACGCCGGCCTGCCCCTCCAGCGTGCGCCGGGCGGTGCCCAGCAGCGTCGTCGCGTCGGGCGTGTCGTCGGCCGCCTCGACCCCGCCGGCCAGCGCCGTGGCCGCCAGGGCGGCGGCCACCCGCAACCCCTCGGCGTGCTCCAGCCGCTGCACCTCGGCGCGCAAGTCCTCGTCCTCGCCGGGCTGTGGGTCGACCCGGGTGATCTCGTCGAGGCCCAGCTTGAGCAGGTCGGCCTCCTGCGAGCGCTGGCGGGCGTTGCGCCGCCGGTCGGCCAGGTCGTCGACCACCCTGCGCCAGCGCGCGAACGCCTCGCGATAACCGTCCAGCAGCTTCTCGTGCTCCGGGCCGGCGAACCTGTCCAGTGCGGAACGCTGCTCGCTCGGGCGCAGCAGGCGCAGCTGGTCGGATTGGCCGTGCACGGCCAGCACCTGCTCGCCCAGCTCGCTGAGCGTGGCGACAGGCATGCTGCGGCCGCCGACGTGCGCCCGGGAGCGGCCCTCGGCGGTGACCGTGCGGCTCAGCAGCAGCGAGCCGTCGTCGTCGGTCTCGCCGCCGGCGTCGGTGATCCGGGTGCGGACCGCGTCGCCGAGCGTGCCCTTGAGCCGCAGGCGTCCCTCGACCACCGCCCGGCCCGGGTCGGCGCGGACCCGGCCGGCGTCGGCCCGCCCGCCGAACAGCAGTCCGAGACCGGTCACGACCATCGTCTTACCGGCGCCGGTCTCACCGGTGATCACGTTCATACCCGCAGACAGCCGCAAGGTCGTGTCGTCGATGACGCCGAGCCCGGTGATGCGCAGTTCCTCCAGCACAGGGCAGAGGGTAGTGGGACCCTCCGACAAATGCCCAGTGCGGGGGTTTTGGATCAGCGTCTATCGAGCCGATCGCACCCCGTGGTCAGCGCCTGTTTCCGCGCCATCCGACAACCGGCAGCTCGAACTTCGCCACCAGGGTGTCGGTGAACGGCCGCGGGGCCAGCCGGACCAGCCGAACCGGCAGCCGGCCGCGCTCCACCGTCACCGTCGACCCGGGCGGAAGGTCCCAGGTGCGGCGACCGTCACAGCAGAGCACGGCGAACGAGGTGTACGGGTCCACGGTCAGCTTGAACGTCGACGTCGGCGCGGTCACCAGCGGCTTGCTGAACAGCGCGTGCGCACTGATCGGCACCAGCAGCAGCGCCTCCACCTCGGGCCAGACCACCGGCCCGCCGGCCGAGAACGCGTACGCCGTCGAGCCGGTCGGTGTGGCGCACACCACGCCGTCGCAGCCGTACCGGGACAGCGGCCGGCCGTCCACGTCGACCATCAGCTCCAGCATCTGGGCCCGCTGGCCCTTCTCCACGGTGACCTCGTTGAGCGCCCACGACTCGGCGATCAGGCGGCCGTCGTACTCCGCCCGCACGTCGAGCGTGAGCCGCTCGTCCACCGAGTAGTCGCCCGCGACGATCTCGGCCACCGCCTGGTCGATGTGGTCGATCTCGGCCTCCGCCAGGAAGCCCACCTTGCCCAGGTTGATCCCGAGCAGCGGCGCCTTGACCGGCCGGGCCAGCTCCGCGGCGCGCAGGAAGGTCCCGTCGCCGCCGAGCGCCAGCACGATCTCGATGTCCTCGGCCGCCTCCGCCCCGTCGACCGCACGCACCTCGTCGGGCAGCCCGAGATCGGCGACCTCGTCGGCGATGACCCGGACCTCGAAGCCGGCGGCGACGAGATCGAGCGCGACGGTACGGGCGTGCTGCGTACTCTGCCGGCGTCCGGTATGCGTGACCAGCAAAGCCGAGCGAGTCATTTGTCCTCCATGTGCGCCACCGGCTGGTCGTCCCGCGCCTCCGCGGCCCCCGGTCGTCCCTGATCCCGCCCCGCGGCGGGCTCGCCCCCGTGCTGTCCCCCGGCCGCGGCCCCCTGCGGCCCCACCACGCCGCCCGCGCCGGCCGACTCCGAGCCGGCGCTTCCACCGCCACCGGCAACCGCCGACGCCGAACCCGCTTGGTCGCCGGCGTCCGGCGCTCCCGCCGGGTCCTCGTCGGCGGCGCTGGTCGCGGCGTCACCGGACGGGCCGGCCGCGACCACAGCCTCGATCCGCTCCCGGTCCGCGGCCGGCGCGTCCCGCCGGAACCAGACGAAGAACTCCACGTTCCCGCTCGGCCCGGGCAGCGGGCTGGCGGTGACGTCCACCACGCCCAGGCCCAGCCCGGCGGCGGCCGCGGCGACGTCCAGCACGGCCTCGGCCCGCAGCCGCCAGTCGCGCACCACGCCACCCGCGCCGACCCGCTCCTTGCCCACCTCGAACTGCGGCTTCACCATCAGCGCCAGGTCCCCGTCCGGGCGAGTGCAGGCGGCCAGCGCGGGCAGCACCAGCCGCAGCGAGATGAACGACAGGTCGGCCACCGTCAGGTCGACAGGCCCGCCGATCGCCTCCGGGGTCAGCGTGCGCACGTTGGTCCGCTCGTACACGTCGACCCGCGCGTCGGTGCGGATCGGCCAGGCCAGCTGGCCGTACCCCACGTCAACCGCGACCACCCGCCGGGCGCCCGCACGTAGCAGCACGTCGGTGAACCCACCTGTGGACGCGCCCGCGTCCAGGCAGCGCCGCCCCTCGACGCTCAGCCCCCGCGGCCGGAACGCGGCGAGCGCCCCGGCCAGCTTGTGGCCGCCGCGCGAGACGTACTCCGTCTGCGGATCCTCCCCGGTGACCAGCACCGGGTCTGCCGGGTCGACCATGGCCGCCACCTTGTGCGCCACGGTCCCCCGGACCTGGACCCGGCCGGCCGCCACGAGTTGGGCGGCCTGTTCCCGGGAGCGAGCAAGCTTGCGGCGGACGAGCTCGGCGTCAAGACGCGCACGGCGGGCCATCGAGTTCCTTTTTGGTACGTGGTCAGCGGTCGATGCTGGCCAGGGTCTCCTGGAGCACCTGGTGCGCGGCCTCGAACTCGGCGATCTGCTCACCCGGCGCCAGCCGCGCGGCGTTGGCGAGCGAACTTAGCACCGCGTCCACCGCCGCGTGACCGGTCTCCTCCACCATCCCGTCCTCCCCGATGCGGTAGTGCGCCGCCGGCTCCACGGTCTGTCCGTGCCCACCGGGCGCCGGCCCACCACCGTGCGCCGGGCCGCCGAGCGCCGGCCCCGGCGAACCGGCTCCGGACGGCTGCGGCCCGCCGGGAGGCGGTCCCGGCCGGAACCCACCAGACGGCGGTCCGGGCCGGAAACCACCCTGGGACGGCCCGGGCCGAGGCGCACCCTGCGCGGAACTGGGAAACGTCACAGGATCACGCCTCCGGACTCTCGGCCCGGCCGGCGCTGCCCGCCGCCGGCCGCGACTTCCTGGCCCGCGCGGCGGGTGCGACGTCGGGCAGCACGGTCGCGGCCGCGGCCTCCTTCACCTCGCTGACCGGCGACACCGCCGTCCCGGGCGGGGCGAGGCTCGCCGAGGTGGACCCCGCCGAGGCGGCAGGCCGCTTCGCGGGCGCCTTCTTCGCCGCCCCACGCGTCGTCTTCGCGGGACCACCCGCCGCCTTCGCGGGACCACCCGCCGCCTTCGCGGGACCACCCGCCGCCTTCGACACGCGGCCCGTGGCCTTCACCGGCGCCGCCCCGGACGAGCCGGCACCAGCACCACCCGTGGCCCTCACCGGACCAGCCGAAGTGGACGGGTCCTTCCGCGCCACCGCCTTCTTCGCCACCGCCTTCTTGGCCACCGCCTTCTTCGCCGGCGCCTTCTCCGCCGGGGCCGCAGGAGCGGCCGCCGGAACGGCTCCGGTAGCCGGCCGAAGCGCCCCGGCCTCGGCCGCGGCGGCCCGGGCCTGCGCCGCGCGCAGCTCCTTCTCCAGATCGCGCACCCGGGAGGTCAACTCGGCGACCTCGTCGGCGGTGGCCAGCCCGACCCGCCCGAGCGCGCGGTCCACCTCGTAACGAACGATGCTGGTCAGCGCCTCACGGTTCGCGATGCCCGCCGAGAGCAGGTCCTCGACCAGCCCCTGCACCTGCGCCGCCGTGGCGCCGCCCCGGCTGAGCAGCTCACCGGCGACCTGCTGCGCCTTCTTCCGGGGTGTCTCGGTCAGCCCGAGCGCCAGGTCCAGATAAGCCCGCCATGCGTCCGGCATGATCCCTCCTCCTCTCGCCGCGTCGGGTGCCACGCTACCGGGAGCCCCCGACAAGTTGCTGAGGTACGGTGCTGGTGTCGCGAGGGGGGATGCCGATGGCCACCGTGGACGAGTGCCGCCAAGCGTTGCACGACCTGGCCGCGAGGCTCGAGGCCAGCGCGGAGGCACGCGGCAGACTCGACCTGGACCGCACGCTCGCCTGCCGGGTCACCGACCTGCAGGCGGCGTTCCACGGCCGGATCACCGGCGGCCTGCTGACCGGCATCACCGACGGCGACGACCCGAAGGCGAAGATCGCCCTCATCGCCGCCAGCGACGACCTTCTCGCGCTGATCAACGGCAAGCTGGACGTCACCCGCGCGATCGCGGGCCGGCAGATCGTCGTCAAGGCGAATCCGTTCGACCTGCTCAAGCTCCGCAAACTCCTCTGATCACGCCGGGTGGTACGCCCGCGCGACCCGGATCGTTCAACCGGCCTGGACGATCGACAGACCAGACCGGTCACCGGCCCATCAAGCGACAGACCACAACCGGTCACCGGCCGATCAAGGCGGAAATGGGCTGCCGTCCGCCCCACCCCGCCGTAACGTCGCGGGATGCAGATTCGCGTGGAGACCCCCGCTGACCGCCCGGCCATCGCCCGGCTCGTGGAGCGCGCCTTCGGCGACGGCCACGGGAAGGTCGTGGCCCGCCTCGTCGACGGTCTGCGCCGGGATGATCCGAGCTTCCTGTCACTGGTGGCCGACGACGAGGGCGAGATCGCCGGGCACGTCATGTTCACCCGCAGCCTGCTCGACGCCCCGGAACGACTGGTCCCGGTGCAGGTGCTGAGCCCGCTCGCGGTGGCCCCGGAGCGACAGCGGCAGGGCGTCGGAAAATCCCTTGTCGAGTACGGCGTCGCCGAGCTGGACCGGCGCGACGTCCCGCTGGTGTTCCTGGAGGGCGACCCGGCCTACTACTCGAGGCGGGGTTTCGTCGCCGGCGACACCCTGGCCTTCCGCAAGCCGTCCCTGCGCACCCCGGACGCCGCCTTCCAGGTCAGGCCGCTCGCCGGCCACCGGCCGTGGATGACCGGCACCCTGGTCTACCTGCACACTTTCTGGGATCACGACTGCGTGGGCCTCCGCTGACCCGCCCGGCGCTGAGGGCGCACTCGCGCGGACATCCGCTACCCCGTTCGCCCGCCCCTAATCCGCGTCAGAGGCGATTTCCCTGGCCGCTCCGGGATTTCCGGTGGCACGATGAGGGTGCAAGCGACCGCCGGACGACGGCCGCCCCGGGCAACTGGGAGGCGATCATGAACCATGTCCGCCCCGACGTTCCGTGCATCGACGACACGTGCAACGCGGAGAATGTGCACCAGCGGGCCGAACGAGTCGCGGTGCCCGACTTCGACTACATGAGCTCCCCGATGGTGGCTATGGTCGACGGCATCTTCCACATCGACCCGGAGGCCCCTCCGCTGCCACGGCGCAAGCACCGCCCGCGCCCGGAGCAGTACCACCAGGAGCCGTCCCACCTGCGCCAGCCGTTCTGACGGCGCAAGGTCCGGAAACGGCGCAGCCCCGGCCGTCGGCCGGGGCTGCAACTGCGAGATCCGCTGTGGTACGAGGTCAGAGCCCCCAACCGCGCAACACCTCGGTGGCCGCTTCCGATCCGGCCGAGATCGCCGCCACCGCTATCCCTTCCCAGGTCGCGCCGCAGAGCAGGCGCAACGCGTCGACGGGGTCGCCGGAGCCGGACAGCACCACGCCGTCACCCTGGCGGGCGAGCGTCCAGCCGTCGACCGCGGCAGCCGGGACCATGACCTGCTCGGCCGGACGGAACAGGCCGGACAGGTCGGCCGCCACGAACGTCGGGCGGCGCTCGGCCGGCGCGGCCAGCAGGTCCGCCGGGCCGCTGACCCCGGTCAGGACCAGCAGACTGTCCATGCCGGCGCGGACCGCGCCCTGGATGTCGGTGTCCAGCCGGTCGCCGATGGCCAGCGGGCGCTCCGCCCGGGTCAGCGACGCCGCCGTGGTGAACAGGGCGGGCTGCGGCTTGCCGACCACCACGTCCGGTTCCCGGTCCAGTGCGGTCCGCAGCACCGCGACCAGCGAGCCGTTCCCCGGCAGCGGCCCGCGCGGGCTGGGCAGGGTGCGGTCGGTGTTGGTCGCGTACCAGGTGGCTCCGGCGCGAACGGCGAGCGCCGCCTCGGCCAGGATCTTCCAGCCCACCTCGGGCCCGTACCCCTGAACGACCGCCACCGGCTGGTCGCCGGCCGAGTCGACAGGGACGAGCCCGGCGTCGCGGATCTCGCCGCGCAGCGCTTCGGCGCCGACCACGAGCACCGGCGCACCAGGCTCGACCCGCTCGGCGACGAGTGCGGCGGCCGCCCCGGCCGAGGTCAGCACCTCGGCCGGGTCAGCGCTGACACCCATGCCGGCGAGCAGCGCGGCGACGTCCGCCGCGCGGCGGGACGCGTTGTTCGTCGCGTACGCGATCGACGTCCCGTCCGCGCGCAGCCGCTCGACCGCCTCGGCCGCGCCCGGGATCGGCTTGTCGATCAGGAAGACGACGCCGTCCAGGTCGAAGATGACCAGGTCGTAGCCACCGGCGAGATGGTCGCTCATGCCTGCGGTCGGTCCTCCGCCCGGCCGGTGAACTCGTCGTCGTCCCGGTCGCCCTTCTGCGCCTCCTCGGCGTCGGTCTCCGGCGCCTCGAAGACCGCCGCGGGGACCTCGTGCTTCCCGGACTTCACGGCGTCGGTGTTGACGTCGGTGTCGGCCACCCGGACCGGCTCGTCGTCGTCCTCGTCGGCGTCGTCCCGGTCGTCCCGGTCGTAGCCAGACTCGTCCTCGTCCTCGTCGTCGTCCCGCTCGTCCTCGACGTCCCGGTCGGCCGCGGCGCGCGCCTCGCCCTCCAGGTTTTCGTCGTCCTCGTCCTCGTCGTCACCCTCGATGGTCACGCCGTCGAGCTCGAGGATCCGCTCCGCCGCGTCGGTGAGCTGGTCCTCGTCGACAGCGGCGGCCCGCCCGAACCACTCCCGGGCCTCCTCGCGACGGCCGGCGGCGAGCAGGGCGTCCGCGTACGCGTACCGCAGCCGGGCGGCCCACTCCGCGGTTTCCTCCCCGGTGAGCTCCTTGACCTGGAGCATCGCCACGGCCGCGTCGTGCTGGCCGAGGTCACCGCGGGCGCCGGCGGCCACGATCAGCAGTTCGATGGCGCCGGACTTCTCCAGCTTCGCGACGTCCGCGCCCCGATAGAGGTCGATGGCCCGCTCCGGGCGCCCGAGCGCCCGCTCGCAGTCGGCCAGCTCGGCCAGGTGCGTCTGCTTCCCGGTCATCCGGTGGTACGTCCGGAGCTCGGCGATCGCCGTGGTCCAGTCCCCGGCCGCGTACGCCGCCAGGCCGACCGCCTCCCGCACCACGGCGATCCGCGACGCCAGCCGGCGTGCCGCGATCGCGTGCTGCAGAGCCAGCTCGGAGTCCTCGTCGATGATCTGGCCGGCCGCCACCAGGTGCCGCGCGACCTTGTCGGCGACGTCCCGGGACAGCGCTACCAGCTCCGAGCGCACCTCCTGGTCGAGGTCGTTCGCGTCGATGTCCGCGGGGATCTCCGGAGCCTGGAACGCGGCCTGACCGCCCTCCTCGGTGTTCTCCGGGCGGTCCCCCTGGTACCCGCCGCGCTCCCGGTCGCCCCGGAACCCGCCACGGTCGCCACCTCGGTCCCGGTCGCCGCCACGGAAGCCGCCCTCGCGGTCACCACCGCGGAAGCCGCCGCGATCCCGGTCACCGCCACGGAACCCACCCCGGTCGCCGCCACCCTGGTAACCGCCACGGTCACGATCGCCACCACGGAACCCACCGCGGTCGCCGCCGCCCTGGTAACCACCACGGTCCCGGTCACCGCCACGGAAGCCACCCTCGCGGTCGCCGCGGAAGCCGCCGGAACCACCCTGGAAGCTCTCCCGAGCACCGCCACGGTCACGGTCGCCGCCACGGAAGCCGCCCCGGTCGCCACCACCC
>NZ_BOMW01000096.1 GCF_016862395.1 Actinoplanes siamensis
AACGCCGCCGTGGCAGAGCGTGACTCAACGCGACGGCCACCGGCGTGTGCCCTTGGATGGCGGCGTTGCGAACGTGGAGCGCGACCGCATGGCCACACTGCTACGACCGATCTCCTGAGCCGTGGGCCCGCGGCGGCAAAGCTATTCAGTCATGTGAGATGCCTGTGCCCGGCGTGCTACTGGAAACACCCGCTACAGGCATAGGCGTATGCCTGGTCTCAACCGCCGCTGCTGATGGGTTCGTAGAGCAGGCCGTGTTTACGGCGCATGAGCGACTCGATCGATTCCGCAAGGACGGTGTCGTGGATCAGCAGGCCGAGCTCGATGTTGGCGTTCTCGGCACTCCAGGAAAAGTTTGCGCTGGTCAGCAACGTCAGGGTGTGGTCGACGACGATGAACTTGGCGTGACTGACGAGCGGTTTCGTCGCGCCGGGAACGGTCAGGGTCCGCAGGACGGTGGCTTTCGGGAGGTGCGCCGCCACGGCCGCGGGGGATCCGGCGGTCGCGTCGAGGTAGACGGTGACGGCAATACCGGGGCGGGTTGTCGCGGCGTGCAGGGATCGCCACATCGCGGAGCTCGGGGTGAAGTTGTAGCTGGAGCAGGTGATCGACATGCGAGCGTCGTCGATGATGCGTTGGGCTTCGCTGGTGAGGCGGCCCATGGTGGCGTGTGGGCCGGGCATGGTCCAGACCGGGGTGATCGCGGTCTGGACCGATCGGGCGCCGGCGATGGCGCGCAGCACGGCGACGGACGCTTTCCGCTGGTCCGGGCCGATGTCGGCTGCGGCGAGCAGCTGTTTCGCCTCGCTGCGGCGAGAGGCGTGGATCTCTTTCAGGGCCTGGGTGGTGGTTGCACCGGCGTGGAGGAGCGTGGCGAGGCGGCTGGCTTCGTAGGCGGTGAGGTAGGCGCCGAGCGCCTCGTGAGGGTCAGTAGCCATCAACGGCGCCGAAGAAGCCGGGTACTCGCTCGTCGTCGATGGTGGGCAGGGTGAGCAGGAAGCGTCGGTCGAGGAATCGGTTGGCGCGTTCGCAGGAGGTCTCGGATGCGAAGCAGCAGCAGTGGCAGGCCGCGCCGTGCAGGAAGTCTTCGCCGTGGCGTGGGGTTCGCTGGCCGCACACCGGATCGGACGAACACCTGGCGGCCCGGTGCAGCGCGTCGGCGACGAGGCCGCGGAGCCGTTCGGGTTGGCTGAGCGCCACGAGACCGCCGAGGGTTCCGTCGCTGTCGGAGGAGGTGGTGCAGATGAGCAGACCGGCGGCGGCCGGGCGGTCGGGGGTAGCAGGCCAGGCGTAGAGGCGTTCGCTGAGGCTGGCGGCGCCGTAGCCGCAGGACATGGCCATCTCACGGATGAGGATGTGCGAGAGAGTGTGGATCAGCCAGTAGCGCGGTGCGGGGAACCGGGTGTCCGGGTCGATGTCGGCGGCGGTGGCGGAGAATCGGCGGGAGAAGTTGTGCCGGTGTGCCTGCCGGTGGGCTTTCCACAGACCGGTGTTCACGATCTTGGTCTCCCAGTCGGCGACCTTGTTCTCATCCAGTTGCAGGAAGATGCCTTCGCCGCGGTCCTCGGTTGCCGGGACCCAGGTGGGACGGCCGTCGCGAGTGAGTTTCACCAGCCGGGTCGCCAGATCGTTGACCCGGTCCATCTCGTCGATGCGGGTGAACCCGAGGACCGCGTTGACCTTCTTCATCCGGTTGACGGCGATGACCCGGTGGATCTGGTCCGGCAGGTCGGGGCTGGTCGCTGTTTCGGTGACCATGAGGCCGCTGGCGTCCTGCTGCTGCGCGAACAGCGCAGGTTTCTGCAGGTAGTCCCATTCCGGGACCAGCAGTTCCACCGGATCCCACTGTCGCAGCTTCTCCTTGCGTTCTTCCTCCGATGGTGGCGGCGCGACCGCCTCAGCCGCTGCGGCCAACAGCTCTTCGTCAGTGATGTCGGTGAGGTCGCACTTGTGGGCGTTGAGCAGGGCTCGGAGAACAGCTGGCAGGGCACCGAACTGGGTGAGCTCCTGCTCGGAGAGCAGTGTTCGCATCCGAGTGGCCAGTGCGGTCTTGTCCTGTTCGGCGGTGCGCGGCATGACGATGATCGACTGGGTGGAGGCGAACCACAGGTTCGACGCGCCCATCATCATCAGCGTGGTCGGCTGTTGCTCGCAGCTGCTGTCGAAGGCGTTCAGGTGCGGGTGCCGGCCCCGGCAGCCGGGCAGTTTTCGCTTGCCGGACGCGCCTTGGGCTTCGCTCATGCTGCGCCGTTGCCGGCAGCGTTCGCAAACGATGACCGCGCCGGCGCCCTGGCCTATGTTGCTGTCGATCAGTTTCAGATCCGGCTGCGGCGCTGCCGGGCATGGCTTGCCGCGATGTGCCCACAGGACGTACGGGAACTCGTCGAGGTGGCCGTTGACGCAAGCCAGCAGGTAGCGGGCGGGCACTGCCGGGCTACGCCGGGTCTTGCCCTTCGTTCCCGGAATCTTGTTCTTGTTCAGACCGCGGCCGGGACAGCTGACGTGCTCGAAGGTGGCCAGGTCGGGCCGGAACGGATGCGTGTTGGTGTAACTGAATCGCGACAGCGGTCCCAGGTAGTCGCAGCCTGTGCAGCGCAGCCATTGCGGGAACACCCGGGCCGGGATGCCGAGGTCGGAGCCCTCCTGCGACATCGCCCGGGCCTTCGGCTGCCACGGGAACGGCCGCAACTGCTGCACCCGCGGCCCGAGATGCAGCTGCACGACCTTCAGCAGCCGGGGCTCCTCAATGACCGGAATGGTTTCCCGGCGCCGCCAGATCGGTTCCCAGTCGTCGAGGCCGGCCGGCATGATCGAAAACTGGGGCAGGTCCATGATCGAGCCGACGCCGAAGGTGTAGAGCAGCGACGACGGCCGGGCCGAACCGACTTTCGCCCGGTTCTTGACCTGCGCGTCCTCGCTCTCGGCCAACGGGTCCATCGGCTCCGGCGACTCGAAGATCATCCGGCCGGGATCATCGACGGCGGTCACGCGTCATCTCCTTCAGGCAGCTCCCAGCCCGGCGCGTTGTCGGGTTCGACGACGACCAACCGGTCCGGCAGCGGACTCACCAACAGGTTGATCTCCGGCTGCACCTCGCGCATCGAATGCGCCACCACGAACGGCGCCCGATCCGGCTGCGCCTGATGCGCCTTGGCGTTCTCCGGGCTGATCAGCAACGGCAGATACGCATCGTTGTCCCCGGTCCGCTCGTAAACCAGTGTCTTGTGTAGCTTCGCCGCGTACTTCCCGCGCGCGTTCCACTGGTCAAGACGGTTGATCAGCCGCTCGTAGGCCTGCCCCATCAGCTCGTCCATCTGCGCGGCCGGTTTCATCCGGTCATACAGCCGGCCGATCAGCGCGTGAAGAGCGGCCTCCTCGTCCCGGACCCGCCAGGCGCTGCGTTCCGGGGACAGCCCGTCGGCTCGGTGGGCTTGAATCACCCGGGCCGCGCTAACCAGCACCGCGTCGATACCCCGATCGAGGGCGGTCGGCGAGAACGGCGTGACCGACAGAGCTTCCACCTGGGAGTAGAACGTCTCGTGGTAGTGCCGGAACTGCTCGTAGTGCGCCAGGTCGCGAGGGCGTGCCCAGTTCCCCAGAGACACGACCAAGCCGGGCCGTTTCGCGTCCCGGCCGACCCGGGAGGACGCCTGAATGTATTCGGCGGTGTTCTTCGGCTGACCGACGACCAGCATCAGGCCGAGCCGCTGCACGTCAACGCCGACCTGGAGCATCGAGGTGGCCAGAACCACGTCGAACGGGTCGGCCTTCGGCCGATCGGTCTTCTCCCCCGCCGCCTGCTGCTCGATCCTTCGGCGCATCGCCGCGGTGGTGGCGTAGTCCGGGTCGAACTCCAGCGAAAGGTTGTCCAGGGTGCGACCGATGTCCACCGACGCGATCCGGGACGTGAGCTCCCCGGTGACCAGACGACCATACGAGCCGACACGCCGGGGGAAACCCGATCCTGGACGGGGCTGACGGACCCGGTTCTGCACGTCGTCGGCGACATAACGGGCCATACCGGCCAGTTCCCGGGTGGCGTTGAAATAGCCCACCAGCGTCATGTACGGATCGGCGGCGGCTCCACTGCGGTCGAACAGCAGCTGCCCGGCCTGCAGTAACACTTCGGCGACTCGGATCTCCGCGCTGGACAGACGTACGCCCTGGGCGCTGACCCCGATGTACCGTCGGCCAGGGGTATCCGGGCCGATCGGCACCTCTTGGGAGAAGTACGTGTCGGCCACGTCCAGCACCTGGGGCGGGAAGATCTCCACACCCCGCCCGTACAGGCCGCGAACCTGGTCCTCGGCCCGGCGAACCGTGGCGGTCGATGCCACGATCATCGGCCGGACCGGGACGCCGTCCGCGGTCTCCCACGACGCGAGCGTCTCGACCGCTACCTCGAACAGCCCGACAGCGGTACCGAGGGCGCCGGTGATCAGGTGTAGCTCGTCCTGAATGATCAGATCCGGCGGCCGCAGCCGGCCCACCGGCCGGACCGTCGCCGCGGGAAGACCGGGCTCGGCCTTGTGCCCGGTGGTGATGTCACAGCCGGCGTAGTCGGGATGCACATAGCCGTGCCGGCCGCAGTAGCGGCCGACATAGCCGAACAGCGATGCCGCCTCGCCCTCTCGGGCCAGCCGGGCGAACTTGTCGACGGTGGCGATGACGAATGCCGGTGGCATCCGGTAGATCTCCTCGTCGACCGTCAGCATCGGCAGGCCTTCGTCGACCTCGCCGCCCTGCGCGAACGGGCACCGGCCGAGGTCGTCGCCGCAGAACACCAGTACCCGCCGGGTCGCCTTGATCGGCTTGACGTTCGCGGCGCTGATCGGGCTACCGCACCACGGGCACCGCTGCACCTGCAACACCGTCAGCCGGTGCCCGCCGTACGCGTGGGCCTTACGCAGTTGCTCGTCGGCCTCGTCCCAGCGTTTCGGGCTGACATCTGTGCCGACCCACAGCCCGATCCGGAACGGTGTACCGCCCCAGGTCGCCACATCACGGCGGCGTGCCAGCTCAGCGGCGCACACCAGTGCGGTGGCACGCTGAAACTGCTGCGCGGTCAGCAGCCGCAGCGTGTACCGCATCAACACGGCCACCCCGTCACGGCCGTCCAACGGACCATCCGACGACGACACCACCTGCTGCCGACGCCGGATCGCGAACGTGTACGCGGCCAGCCCCAAGTACGCCTCGGTCTTGCCACCACCGGTCGGGAAGAACAACAGTTCAACCCGGGCTAGCTCACCACTACGGAACGCGGCGGTGGGGTCGGTCAAAGCCGGCAGCTGCATGAGGATGAAGGCGAGCTGGAACGGCCGCCATGCCGACGGCTTCTTCCTCTCGTCCTCGTCCACCAGGTCCTTGGCGGCGTCGAACGATAGGTTCGGATCGGAGCTGCGCTTCGCCGAGATCTGAGAGTGAATCCGCTGGTCCCGCATCACCTCGTTCATGAAGCGGAGGCATGCGAAAGCCTCGGGATCGGCGACGACGTGGGCGAGGCCGTCCGTGAGTCGCTGCCGCACAGCCCGGGCTTCCTCGATGACCTCGTCGGCCAACTCCCGAAGGTGCTCGGGGAGGCTAGCGGCCGTCTGCGATTGCCCCTCTTTGCCGTCCAGCCAGTCCGCATATCCGTCCACCAGCGGGCGGAGCCCTTCACGAACCTGCTCCGGGCTTGCCTTGGCGAGCTCGTCCATGCCGAGCAATGCGCCCTTAACGGACCGTGCCCGGGTCTGGGGTGTCTCCGCCACCGGCAGCCAGGTCGTCCACACCGCGGTAGCCCGCCGGGCCCCATGCTCGGCCTTCCAATCCACCGAGCAGGTACGGCCGACCGCGAACTCCAGCCGGTTGCGGTACTGCAGGTGCAGCCGCCGCACTTCGTCGTCTTGCTCCGGCCACTCGTGTTCCAGCACGTCACGTACCGGCAAGAACACCGCCGCACCGCCCGCATCGACGTGCAGCTTCGTTTGGAACAGCCACTCGTTCACCGGAATCGTCGGCGGTGTCTTCCGATCGTTGACCAGTGCGATCTCGATCAACAGTCGGTTCCGGGGCGCGTCGTCGTAGGCGTCGATCCGCAGGCAGATGTCACCGGACAACAGCCGGGTGTATGTCCGCCCGGGCGTCAAATCCGGCACCGCGATCTTTTCGGCGATCCCGACCGGCGTCCGCCGATACCGCCGCACCGGCCGGCCCCGCTTGTCGACCTCATCGGTCTTCACACTCTCGTAGGTGCCCCACGACGCGGTCACCGTGAACTCAGCCAGACCATTCGGCACCTGGAACCGCAACCCCATCGACGATGGGATCATCAACCCCTGCTTCGGCGCTTTGTCATCGACGTCGTCTTCCTCACCGTCGATGTCGGCACCATCAGCGGCCTCCGCCGGAATCCCCCGCTGAGCATGACCCGCCGCCGCATCCGCCCGGACACCTACCAACCCGTACCCGTCCTCAGACCCGTCGGGGTCAGCCTCCGGCGCTGTCAACTTCACCGGCGCGATATGCCCCACCAGGTACAACTGCCGCGGACTCACCGGCAGTAACTCCTCCGGCCCACCAGCCGGCCCAAGAATCTCCCGCTCGATGATGTCGACAAGGTTCTCCCGAACCGTGAACGACCCACCGTCCGGCTCGAACGCCAACTGAAACCCCGGCACCAGCTCCGTCACAGCAGCGTCCCCTGATCCTCGTTCATCACCGGCCGCCGGGAGCTCCCACGCACACTCTTCGCCGCAACCTTTTTCGGCTTTTCACTCTTCTCCTGAGCCGCTGCACGGCGCAGATTCTCCGCGAGCAAACGATCCAAGATCTCCACTCGTGCGGCCGGGCTCACTGTCCACCGGGTCATCTGCCGATAGGTGTGAAAGCCATGCTCCAACGAAACGTCAGCCCACCCGTATGCAGCCATCACTGCCTCGTCCAGCTGCACGTGGAGTTGACGAATGCGCGCGACATCGCCATCACTATCGCCCGAAAGTCCGACATCATTCACCAGGTTATACAGCCTGGTTAGACCGATCTGACGACTATTCATCAGTTCGCATCTTTGCTTTTCGAGCGCCTCACCGACCTCCAAGAGTCGCGATGTCGGAGCCGGTCTCGGTAGGGTCAAAAAGACATCAGAGGGCGAGTAGTTGGCATCCGATCGCATCGTTGATCCGTACCTTGACGCCCAAAGCTGATGAACGCTCGAAGAAAGAACGGTCTGGTCAGCAAAAGAGTCTGTTGCGAATACACACAGCTTATGACTGAAAACCTGTCCGGTCGACACACGGACGGGCATGATAGTTTTACTCACAAGAGTAAGTACAAGCACTTCTTCGAACGGCAAGATGGCGCGACGCATTGTTGGATAATTTTCAGCAAACTGCCACCAGCGATCTCGATGGGCCTTTCGATTTACAAGCATCCGCTCCGGCTTCACCGCATCAGCGACCCGACCGAAGGGGATCGTATATACAGAAGCTTGTTCAGCCGTCCGCGCATTGAAGTCGATAACCCACCTGGGCGCCGAAAGATCGAACCGGGAGTTGACATCCTCTCCCCCAAGATACGGAAATAGGACCTCCCTATTTCTGACATCTGCCGAAATCCACTCCGTGGCCTCTTCCGGGCTCACAATAAAGCCCTGACCTCCAATCTTGCAGCCATTAAATGCTATGCCAATGTTTTCATCTAGCCTAACAGGGGATCCCGATACCCGCCCCTCAGGTTCGAGCAGAGTTGAGATACTACGCACAGGCAGCCCGTCAAGCACTCTCTCCGCCTCGGCCTGAACCTCTGCATTAGTTGCCCATACAGCGGCATACTCAAGGTTGGCACCAGCCGCCGGCCAAGGCTTACTCCGAATTCCTCGCATAATTTTGAAGCCATTCTCAACCATTTGATCGAGCCCAACTTCGCGAGTATCGGTCTGCGCGATGCTGTTTGTCGAGATGAGGCCAATGCTTCCACCATCTCTCAGCAGGCTCATCGCTCGAAGGAAAAAGTATGCCACCAGGTCTGCACGTCCGGTACGCCCTGCCGCAATACGGTACACCATCCAATCCCTGATATTGTTCCCCATAGCGCCAGTCAGTTTGTGACCGCCAAGGAATGGCGGGTTTCCGATAATGGCGTCGAAGCCACCGTGGTCAACGATTACGTCGGGCACTTCGAGGACCCAGTGCAAGGGCTTCCAACGCTCGTAGTCGGTGGCGACAGTGGGTGTTAGACCTTCCTCGATGATCTGGTCAAGCATGACGTGGTCAGCCTGCGTCGCGCTCCTAGGAAATGCGGCGTGAACGGCCTCGGCTAGGTTCTCGTAGCTGTCTTCGAGGGATCTAGTCGGCGCTCCGCCAAGGCGTAGGCCAGCGGCGATGACGCCGTCGGCGGCCCTGCTGAGCAGCGCGGTGGAAGTGTGGAGCTGGTCGAGAAGGCGGCGCTTCGCGCCAGCGCTGCGCTGGGGGTCGTTCTCCCTAACCTCGCTGGCAAGTTCGCGGCGGATTGCCACAGCTGAGTCGATGATGCCCTTGAGGTTGACTATGCCAGTGAGCGGTGATTGCCGGTAGGTGGGTGCGTCAATATGAAGTTGCTCGAGCTGGCGCAGGTTGGTGACACCGAGCAGGGTGTTGCCGTGCAGGATCTTGTCGTCGACGAAGGAGAACGGGAGATCACGGTCGAGGGACACCAACCAGAGGGAGAGCTTGCACATCTCTACGGCCATTGCGTTGATGTCAGCGCCGTAAAGACAACGGGCGACGACCTCGCGGATGGCGTGCTGCTTGAGGTCGCGGTGGGCGGTTTGGTCCGAGCCGTGATGGTCCCAGGCTTCGACGAGCTTGTCGGCGAGGTAGCGTGCAGCTGCGACCAGGAAGGCTCCGGAGCCTGCGGCGATATCGGCGACCTTGAGATTCAAGATCTCGTAGCCCTGACAGATCTGCCACTCTTCACGGTTGGGCGTCTGGTAAGGGCCCGGATAATAGCAGAGCGGCTCGAGGGCGTGCCGGGCGACCCGTTCGGCGAGATCCCGGGGTGTGTAGTGCGCGCCAGCATTCTTGCGGGATGGGGTCTCGGTCACGAGCAGCCCGTCAGCGAGGACCACGGTTGGTCGGCCCCGGAGGTCCGGTCGCGTGACGGTGGCCCACCGCCGTAGCCGGTCGCGGAGATCCTCGTCCTCGGTGACGGCCCGCAGGTGACGGTCGGCGTCCTCGCCCGGCGTCGCGGTGAGGAGCTTGGCGAGGACGTTGGCGCTGGGCGCGACAGCACCGGGCTGGTGTACCTTGAGCCACACGATGATGGCCTTCGCGAGCGCGGCCGAGGTGCCGTGCTGGTCGGCGAACTGTTCGAGAAGGGTGAGAGAGACTTCGGGCTCGGAGCCAGCGGTGCCGACCAGCCCCAGGTGGATCTCGTCGACGCGGGTGCAGGTGTAGCCGAGCAACCCTTCGTAGATGTAGCCGATCTGCTCGACGTCGATGTCACGGAACGAGATCCGGCGAGCGTCGCCTCCCTTGAGCTGGGCGACCTGAACAGACCGTAGGACGTGCAGCATGACCCGGTCGGAAACCGGCAGGGCCAGAGTGCTGTTCTCGTTCGAGGCGGTCAGGAACGGGTGCCGGTCCGGGTCGAACAGTGAGCCACCATACGCGGGCATCCGCATGTTCTCGAAGTTGGCGCCGCGGTAGAGGGCCTGGCTGGTGGCGAGCAGCCGGTGCCAGGTGAGGTAGGTGCTGTCGAGGGACTCCTCGCCGTCGCCGATGTTGCGGTGTTCGAGGGCGTCCAGGTCGCCGCTGATGCCGTACCCCTGAAGGAACAGCTCGCTCTGCGGCAGCAGGCCGCGTTCCTCGGCGAAGAGCAGGAAGACGACGCGCATCATGACCGTGACTGCGGCGGAGTAGGTTTCGTGCGGGTCGGCCGGCAGCGGGTCAGGAAGACCCCTACGCCGGTGGTCGGTAGAGACCTCGTCGAACGCCTGGATCAGGAGCTCGACGGCGCGGCGGACCTGGGCGCCGAGGGCTTCGGTGATCTCTTCGGCGGCGGCAACGGATTCTTCGAACAGTTTCGGGAGGCGTTCTTTGGGGTCGCCGCCGATGATGTACTGCCGGGCGGTGACGGTGAGGAACGCGTTGCGGGTCAGCGGTTCCTCGACCCAGGTTTGGGCGTCGACGATGCCCGAGGCGACCATCGCGTCCGGGCGGGCGCAGACAAGTGCCCACCAGCGCCCGTCGGTGACGATACCGATGGTGACGCCAGAGGCGCGCAGCATCGTCTCCATACGGTCGATGGCGGTGGCGGCCCAGCCATCGGTGCCGGTGGCATGCGGGCTATCGGTCTTTTCGACGACGCTGACCAGCGCACCGATCCCGTCCGGGCCGCGGAGTGCCCCGTCCGGGACGACCGCCAGCCTGCGGTCCGGTGAGTACCCGGTCACGCCCGGCGCGGACTCGGGTCCCCAGGCCAACAGTTCACCCCAGCCGACCACATCGCGCAGCACGGCCTGCACCCAGACGTCGCGGGCGTCGGCGTACTTGGCCTGCCGGGTTTGGTCCTCGGGTTCGATGTCGAGGGCTTCCCAGGCGTGGTCGAACGCCGGTTTGGCTTGCCGCAGCGCGTCGAGGCGGTCCGGGGCGAGGGCGGGGATACCCTGCGGCCACACTCGTTTCAACGGTGGAATGGCGAGGAACGGGCCGTCGGTCTCGACGAGTTCCAGCCAGGCCCGGTGAAGTTCGGCAGCGGTCTTCGGGCGGAAGGTACGGGCGGGGGGCATCAGCGTGCTCCTCCTCGCTGGGCGTCGGTCGGGGTGAGCGCGAAGACGACCGCTGCGGCGGTGGTGTGGGGTTTGATGTCGCGGTAGCGCTCGGTGATTGCCGCGACTTCGCGGGTCTCCTCGTCGCCGAGTTCGTCCAGGCGGCGGCGCATCGCTTCCATGTCCCTCTGTCGTTGCCGCTGCTGGTCGTCGGGTAGCAGGGTGGCCGCTTCCTGCGCCTCTTTGGCGGCCAAGACGTCTAGCGATTCGTTCAGGTTGCGGCGGAACGCGGCGAAGATCTCCCGTGCCCGGGTGACGTCGGCCTGTTCCCGCTTGGTCAGCTGGTCGCTGACACGCTGCTGGCGGGTCTCGGCGCGGCGGCTCATCGAGTCGAACAGCCGGGCCCGCAACGGGGACTCCGGTTCGTTCCACTCCTGGACCAGACCGTCGCGGACATCGGTTGCGGCCAGGGTCAGGGCGCCGGAGTCGAGGGCCTGGTCGAGGAGGCGTTCGGCGCGTTCCTCAGCGATCGCGCGGCGGCCCCGCAGCCGTACGCCCGCCAGGAAGATCTCCTCGTGCAGGCGCAGGCCGCCGCGGCCGACCAGGACCATACGGGTGACCGCGGCGACGAACGACTCCTCCAGATCGTCGACGACGACAGCGGTGACCCGGTGCAGCGGGGCGTCCACGCTCCACAGCGACCGGCGTAGCAGGCGTTGGGCCTTCTTCACCAGCGGGTGCCCGAGGTGTACGTAGACGACGTCCTTGCTGCCGGCGGCGGCCTGGTCGTTGAAGGTGATCGGCCGCCACACGCCGGGCTTCGAGCGAGTATCCAGGCCTTTCAGCGTCGACTGCCAGGCCGGGCCGAGTGCTGGCACCACGTAGACGCCGTCGTCGGCGGGGTGGTCGCCAGAGACGGCCAAGGGCGGCTGGTGGCTGATCCGCAGGGCGGTGTCCACCACCCGGCGCAGGTTGTCCGGTTCCAGGTGCAGTTGGGCCTTGCTCTCGGCGTACCCCTGCTCGAGTTGGGTGAGCTGGCTGTTGAGGTCCATGCCGCCGGCCAAGGCACGGGTGATGACGGCGTTACCGTCGAGGGCGACCTTCTTGCGGCGGCGCGTGGTGGTCGCACGGGTGAAGTGGTCCTGGATTTCCTCGGCGATCACCTGGTTGACCGAGCCGAGGTCCCGGGCGACCGTCACGACCTTCCGCGCGATCCGGCCCATGAACTGCATGTCCGCGGCATAGATCGTCGCCGACCGGTCCGGCATGAACTGGTACACCAGAGGCGTCTGCTGCTGGCCGTACCGGTCGATGCGACCGATCCGCTGCTCCAGCCGCGACGGGTTGAACGGGATGTCGAGGTTGATCAGCCGGTGGCAGTAGTCCTGAAGGTCGATGCCCTCACCGGCCGCATCGGTGGCCAGCAGCACCCGGACCGGGTTACGTGCGGGGTCGGTGGTGAAGTGCTCGCGGATCAGCTCCCGTTCCTCGGTCGGGGTCTGGCCCTGGATCACTTCCAGGACGTCGCCGTAGTCTTGCTGCACCAGGACCCGCTGGACCCATTCGAGGGTGTGCGCGTACTCGGTGAAGATCACGACCCGCTCGTTGGACCAGAAGCCGGACGGCCGGCAGATCGCCTCCAACTCGCTGACCAGCTTCTCGAGCCTGGAGTCCGGGCGGCTCGCAAACCCGAGGCCCCATTCGGCCAGCCGCTCCAGCTCACCGGTTCCGGCCGCCACCAGCGGGTCGCTGGATTTACTGTTACGCAGGATGGTCGCCTCGTCCTGCTCCCAGAGGCCTTCTTCCTCGTCGGACTGGCCTTCGCCGAGGATGTCGTCGTAGTCCCAGTCCGACGGCTCCTGTCCTACCGCGCGGGCTTCGAGGTACGACTGCAAGGTCATGCCGAACGCCCACGGGCTGGACAGGAACCGCTTCTTGAACAGCATCGCGGTGATGTCGCCGGACGGCCCTGTCCGGTTCGCTTGCGCGCTCTCGGTCAGGATCCGGTCTAGCAGGGAGAACATCTCCTGTTCCTCGGCGCTGGGCGTGAACGCGATGCCTTTCAGCTCCCGGGGCCGGAAGTTCTTGTACGCCAGCGCTGGATCCGACTTCAGCCGGCGAACCGTGACCTCTTTTAGTGCCTTCTCGTCCAGGATCGCGCCGCGGCTGAAGCGGCGTGAGTCGATCATCTCCATCAGCGCGGTGAACGACTCCGGGTGCCCGTTGTGCGGTGTCGCGCTGAGGAACAGCCGGTGCTCGCACTTGTCCGCCAGCTCCCGCACAGCGATCGTGCGCTGCGTGTCGACCGCGTACCCGCGTCCGCCGCCGATCGCTGAGGGGCTGGCCGGCGCCACGTGGTGCGCCTCGTCCACGATCATGATGTCGAACGCGTACCGCCGGGCCGTCTTCGTGCTCGCGGCCTGCGCGTACACGTCGCGCAGCATCCGCTGGGCACGCACGCTCGGCAGCCACGCCATGCTCACGATCACCCGCGGGAACAGTTGGAACGGGTTCGCGTGCAGCCCGTAGCGGCGCCGGACCTCGCGCATCATGTCGCTGTTGATGATGGTGAAGTCGAGGCCGAACTTGTCGCGCATCTCGTCCTGCCACTTCAGCGCGAGGCTGGGCGGGCAGACCACGACCGCGGTTCGCGCCCGGTGCCGCAGCAGCAACTCCTGCACTACCAGGCCGGCCTCGATCGTCTTGCCGAGGCCGACGTCGTCGGCCAGCAGCAGGTTGGTACGAGGAGACGACAACGCTCGTCGCAGCGGTTCCAGCTGGTATGCCTCGACCGCGACGCCGGAGTGGAAGGGCGCTTGCACACTCCGGTCGTCGGCGGAGGTGACGGCTCCCCATCGCATCGCGTCGACAAACCCGGCGAGGGTGTTCGGGTCGTCGAAGGCGTCCCGGTTGATTTGCGTCGGGAGGCCTTGGGCGGGGGTGACCGTGTGGCCGACTTCCAGTTCCCAGACGACCGTCAGTTCCTCGCCGAGGCGATCTTCGTCCAGGGCTTGCAGGGTGACGGCGTGGTTCAGGGTTGCGACCGCCTCATCGGCGGGGCTGCGCGGCAGTCCTTGCTTCTCGACCTTCGCTACCGTCCAGGTCGAGCCGCGAACCTCCACCACCTGGCCCGGTTCCGGCACGGGGCTCCGCATATTTCCCGGAGTCATCGACGACGTGTCCACCGCTGCCATAGCCACCGTCGAACATTAACGGATCGTGCCTCGTCCCCTTACATGGAGTCTCATCCGACTCGGATCTGAGACAGGCATACCTATGTCCGTTTAATGAACTTTTGCCGGATAGGGTGGGTCACTCGTGCGCCGCTACGGGAGCCAACGAAAGGCACCCACCGGCTCCAGGGAGGGTTCGGGCACGTCCCGTGTTCCGGTCGGCCTACCTGTCTGCGGAATGGGCGGTGTTCAGTGGCTATGCGGGATCGATCTTGACAAGGGTCCCGGAGGTCTCGTCTTTGACGTAGGTGCGCTTGGCGTTCTTGGTGAGCTTCTGCTCAACCGCTGATTGCAGGTCGACGCCGGTCATTTCAGCCAGTGACATGACGTAGATGGCGATGTCGGCGAGTTCTTCGCCGAGGTTGTCGCGCGTGCGGCGCCAGGCGTCGAAGGCTTCGGCGACCTCGCCTTGCAGGAGGCAGAACTCTAGGGGCACTTCGCTGGTGTTGAAACCCTTGGCCAGCTTGTTTTCCCAGGTCAGCTTCTGGGCGGACCTGATCTCCAAGGTGTGCCTCCGGATGTCAGCGGGCTACAGCCGGGGAATCTTATCGGGCTCGGGCGGGGCGGGTAACCCGCTGTCGGCGTGTCAGGCGTCCTCGTCTGGGTGATCGGAGGTGATGAGCAGGACATCTGCCATGGTCCGGACGGCTCGGAAGAGTTCGTCGTAGCGGTGGCAGACCAGCGCTATCTCGTCGAGCTCGGGGAGTTGTTCGCCGCGGGCAGCGAGTCGCCTGCGGATCACGGTGGCGGGTGCGGTGACGTGGACGAAGATGCCGTTTCGGGACACGACACGTCTGACCAGGGTCGCCATGTGCTGGTAGGTGAGCCGGGTTCGGCCGCGATACAGCGGTCCGTAGACGAGTTCGCTGAGGAAGCATCGATCGAAGACGAGCCGGCCGGTTCGGTCGAGAAGGCAGTTGTATGTGGTGACGAGGTCGGTGCCTGGCGGGGTGAGCGTCGAATGGATGAGTGCGGCGTTGGTGTGGCGGGCGGTGGCCTCGGCGAGGGTGGTTTTGCCTGCGCCGTCGCAGCCTTCGAACACAATGGTGTCGTAGCTGCCGGCCCAGCCAAGGGCGGCCATCAGCGGGTGCCGTCCTGGTCGTCGGGCGTGATGAGACGTTCGGTGATCGAGTATTGGATCATGAGGTTGCGCCAGTTGGGTTCGCGCCCGTGGGCGAAGGTCCAGAGGGTGTTCGAGCAGTAGGCCAGGACGCGGCCGCCGGTGGCGATGGTGGCGCCGATAAGGAGCGCGGCGCCGGGCGGGGCTTCCGGGCCGCTGAGGTCGGCGATGAGCGTGTGGCTGCTGGTCGCTGCGTTCCAGTCGGCGCCGGCGGCGTGGATCGGGTCGGCAGCTGTCAGTCGGCTGGCGTGGCGGCGCTGGGTTTCGGTGCTGTGGTGCTGGACGGATTGGTGCCAGGTTGCGGTGCTGCCGTACGGGGACGGTTCGACGAAGACGGTGTCGGTGGTCGCCGTGGTGGTGTTCTTGCTGTGGCCGGGCGTGGCGAGGTCGAGCATCCTGGTGACGGCCCGGTCGATGCCGTCGTTGATCTGGGTGGTGTTGCGGGTGGCGAATTCCTGGAAGCGGTCGGTGTTGCTGGTCGGCGGCCCGAGGCGGTGGGCGCGGACGATGTCGGTGGCGACGGTTTCGATGAGGGGGTCGGCGAAGGCGAGTTCGGGGCCGGTCTCGGTGAGTCCGTAGGTTTGGAAGTCCGTGGTGAGGATGATGATCGGGACACCGAGGGCGGCGGCGTAGCCGATCTCCATGCAGACGCCGTCATCGAGGCTGGGGCCGTGCAGGATGGCCAGCATGCCGTGCAGTTGTGGCAGGCGTTGACAGTCGAGGTCGAACAGGCGGCGGCCTTTGACGTCGGCGACCAGGTCCTCTTCGTCGGTGTCGCAGAAGGGCAGGAAGACCTTGTCGGGGCTGGTGCGTTCGGCGATCGCGGTGGCGGCCATGGCGCCGAGCCGGCGGTCGTGGGCGGCGAAGAGCCGGTGTGCGACGTAGAACATGCGAATGCTCCTACGGGGGTTGGGGGTGCAGCGCGATGCCGGGTGTGGCGAGGCGAGCGGTGGCGGCTTGTGCCGCTTCGGTCAAGGCAGCCGCTTCGGGCGTGCCGTTCAGGACGGCGGCCAGGAACGTGCCGGTGAAGGTGTCTCCGGCGCCGGTCACCTCGACGGCGTCTACCTGCGCGATGGGAGTGCGCGTTACCGGTCGGCCGTGGCGGTAGAGCGTCGCGGGGCGGGGCCCGTCGGTCGCGGTGACGGTGCGCAGGTGTTCGGCAGGTACCGCGGCGGTGAGCGCGGTGAATTCCCGCGCATCGGTGAAGACGAACTTCGCGGCGGGTAGGTAGGGCGCCGCTGCGGTGATCATGTCGGTGGCGCTGGTGGTGATGAAGTCGACGCTGAACGGTTGCCGGCGCTCGGCGAGGGCGGCGAGCACCGGGGCGGGGTCGAGGGGACGCCGGCAGCAGACATGCACGTGGTCGTAGCGGTGTGACTGCTGCAGGGCGTGGGCGGTGAGCCGTTGGGCGGCGCCGTAGGTGGCGTCGACGTCGATCAGGGTGCCGTGCTGGTCGTAGCGCAGGTGGAAGCGGCACGACGGCTGCTCGACGACGGCGACGCCGGTGTGGTCCAAGCCGGCCAGTTGCGTCGTTCGTAGCGTGTAGGCGAGGTCGTCGCCGATCACCGCGATGGGGGCGGCGGTAGCACCTGCTCGAGCTGCGGCGAGGCTGATGTACAGCGCGGCCCCGCCCAGCAGGTGATGGCGCCGGTCGGGGTGTTCGGCGGTGTCGTGGGAGATGTTGCCGATGACCCCGAGGCTGGTCATGCCATCGCCATCGCCGGGCTGTGTTCGCAGTCCATCACCTGAGCGCAGACGGGGCGCTGCTCGCAGACGCGTCGGTGGGGTTGGTTGAGGTAGCGGCGTTTGAAGTAGATCAGCACCAGGTGCAGCCACCACGACGGGTTCGCCCGAGCGGGCAGTGCGATCGCGCCCTGCTCGTACGCCAGCCGGGTGTAGTGCTCTCCGTTGGCGTCGGCGTGGGCCTCGAGGTAGAGGCGCATCTGTTCGTGTGCGACGGCACCGGACGCCAGGTTCAGGCCCAGGGCCGGGGCGAGGCGGGTGATCATTCCGGAGTCGACGGGGATGATGCCGCAGTGGTAGCCGCGCGCGTACAGCAGGGAGCATTGCGCGACCTTGTAGGAGGCGTGTTCGACCTGGCCGGCGAAGTCTGCGATGACGGTGGTCGCGTCGCCGTGCAGGAGATAATCCTCCGCACGGCTCTCGAGAAAGGACTGCAGTGACCGCAGGTAGCCGATACGGGCGGCAGGCAGCCCGAGCGGCTGGATGATGGTGGTGATCTCGTCGTCCGGCATGGCCGAGAGGGTGTCGAAGCCGATGTGGGCGGCACGTGTCACGACACCTGCGTACGTGTTGATCGAGCGGTACGAGATGCGGGTGCTCCAGCCGGCGACGAGCATGCGCATCCGATAGTCGGCAATCCAGGTGGGCCACCATCGGTTCTCGTCGTGGTTGGCCTCGACGTCGGCGGTGACGTCGTCCTGGCCTGCGGCCACGGTCACCATGCGGGTGAGCCGAACGTGGGAGTCGCTGGGTGCTGCTGCCGGTTTCATCATGTCTCCGCGGCTCGGGCGAATCGTACGGCGCTGTAGGCAAGTGCCAGATTCGATGAAACCACGGGGATACCGAGTTCTTGCTGCACCAATGCGATGGCGTCGATCGTCGGCCAGGCGGTGCAGGACAGCACTACGGCGTCGGCTCGGGTGCGTTGTCGCACGTCGATGCTGTGCACGAGGGCGGTGATGCGTTCGGGGGCTACGGCGGTGAAGTCGTCCAGTAGGGCCAGATCGAGGCTGGCGTGTCCGGCGACGTCGAAGCCGGCTTCCTGCAGGCGGGCGGCTTGGATCTGCGTGTGCCGGGCCGGGTACGGCGTCGCGAGGACGATCGTGGATGCCGCCAGGTCTCGGAGAAGGATCTGCAGGGCGTCGAAGGCGTCGACCACGGCGGTGTTCTGGTATGCGTCGGGGTTGAGGAACCCGGTGGAGGTGCAGGCGACGAGGGCGCCGGCCAGGGTGAGGCGGGCGAACTGCTGGAGGGTGTCGGGTACGGCTGCGGCGATCTCGGCGAGGAAGTCGTCGGCGTCGCGGTATCGGTGTGCGGGAACGAGGCGGGCGTAGTGGAACACGACGTGGTCGAGGCCCAGGCGCGGCAGTTCCGTCTCGACCATGGTGTTGCCCCAGGGCACGAGCACTCCGACATGGGCCGGCCTGAGCAGGTGATCATGAGCCGAGCGCAGCATGGCGAGGGCGTCGGTGGCCGACTCAGCCGGCATTGCGGGCTCCGTAGATGAACCGGGGTGCGTGTTCGGTGACGGTCAGATCTGCCGGGGTGTAGCGGGGCACGACGGTGCCGCGTTCAACGACTTGGATCGGGTAGGAGCCGAGTCTTCTGAACCAGGTGCCGCGGCTGGTGACGAAGAACGAGTGCAGGCCGCGCAGGCGCAGTCCGATCGGGTAGACCCGCTGCTTCATGGGCTGGTCCCAGATGTTGTCGATGTCGGCTTTCCAGGTCGTGAAGTGCTCTTGCGAGGGCGGTGCCGTGTCCGGGTTCATGCCGGCCAGCGGCGTTCCGGGGTAGGCGCGGGCCTGTCGCACATTGGTGCGGTGGCATAGCACGCCCGCGGTCATGAGCTCGTCCAGGCCTTTCAGGTTCGCCAGGTGCGTGCGGTGTGTCTCCCCCGGTAACCCGTAGATGAGGTTGATGCCGGGTAACAGCGCCGGAAGGCCGGCCGGTCCGCGCTTCGCGCCCACCGCGTTGATGTGGTCGATCGCGCGGCGCAGGATCTGCGGCGTGCAGGTCAGCGCGTTGGCTTCGATCACGGCAGGGTCGAAGGATTCCATGCCCATCGGCGCGCAGTTGCCTTCGCTGCAGTGCTCGACGACCAGGGCGGCGATCCGGGCGCCGGCGGGTGATGCCACCGCCAGCGGGTCGGCGTTGTCGATGTGCAGCACGTCCAGGTCCGGGCACGCCGCGCGGATGCCGGCGAGCAGACGTTCGATCTGTGCGACGTCGCGGTTCCAGGTGGAGAAGAAGCAGGTCTGCTGGCCGAGGCGCAGGTTCCGGACGCCGGCGGCATACAGCTGGCGCACTTCGTCGAGGATGTCGTCGAGGTCGCGGAAGATGACGGCCGGTGACTTCGCCGGTTCGTTGCAGAAGCTGCAATATCGGCGGCGGGTGCAACCGCGATACAACTCGATCTCGCCTACCGGGGTCCAGCCGAGCTGACCTATCAGGTCGGTGAACGAGTCCCGGTCGGCGCGGAGCTGCTCGTACGCGGCGCCTGCCCGGCTGCCCAGGGTGATGTTCCTGGAGGTGATGGTGTGCGTGTGCAGGGCGTCGAACAAGCCGGCGTAGCTGGCGGCGTTGGCGAGCACATGATGCGCCATCGGTCCGAGCAGGACGCGGCGGCCGCGGACGCATGCCAGGATCCGGATGATCTCGTCGAGCGAGCCGTTCTGGGCGTGCAGGTGCACGGAGGGAACGGCGTCTCCTGCCACGACGATCACCGTTGTCGCCTCGCGCAGCAGCTTGATCACGTTGCCGCGATTCTGCGTGGCCGAGTATGTCAACGGATCTGACAGCGGCGGTGGCGTCTGTGGTTCGCCGCCGTTGAGTTCCCAGCGCGCGTCGTCGATGGTCACGTAGCGGACGTCGCGGTCGCGGCAGTCCGATGTGAGCGCTGCCCAGGCCTGGCGGACATACGACGACAGGTACGGCGGGACGCCCAGCCCGCTCGGTTCGACGGTGTAACAGTCCAGGATTACTGCGGTGCCCATGTGACGGCCTCCCCGAGCGGCGAGTCACCTTGCAGGCGAGGACGTTCATGAGTTGACGCAGCAACCCTCGCCCAAGGCGTTACAAATCGTCACACTACGATGACTCAAAGTCAGAGAACATGGAACCCCGGGCGACCATTAATCCCCGCAGATGGATTCAAGTGAGTCGACGGCCGCCCGCCCCATCACCTCAAGGACCAAGATCACCCTCCACCACCACTTCAGAATCCCCCACCGGACGGCCGGCTCGTCGCCCCGCTACCCAACAGGGATCCACATCGCCCACCAGCGACAAGCCGTTTCCCACACCCTGCCGCCGGCCCCGGCCCTACCGCCGCCGGCCCCGGCGGTCACGTCTGGCCTCCTCCACCCTCGTCGCCGGAGAAGGCAAGGACCATCTGGGCTCGGTCGAGCAACAGGCGGCCCTTGCCTTCCTTGATCATCCGCATCGGGTCGGCGACCCGCCTGATCTGGGGGACGGTCCCGGCCGCCTCGGTGACCCGGTAGATGACATAGCGCTCACCATTCGCGCCGGCTTCGACGAGTTCGGCGGACGAGAGGTAGAAAGGTTCCCGGGGGTCGGTGGATCTTGTTGATTTGACCTCGATGCGGATGACTTGGTCGTCGGCGTCGACGCTGCGGATGTCGTAGGGGGCGAGTTCGTCTTTCTCGGAGACCCATACGGCGAGGTCCGGGTCCTTGCCGAGCGTGCGCAGCCGCTCGCGTTCCGCGTGGAATGCGGCCTCTTCGCCGCGTCGTCCGATCCGGCGCTTTTCCGCCTCGGTGCTCAGCGGCGGCGCGGTCGACTGTCCGCCGCCGGTCCAGGTGTGGCCGCTGCCCGCGCCCGGCGCAACGAATGTCTGGAGAGCATCGTTGATGATTCGGACACTGCCGTGATCGACCGGCGGCGCCGGAACAGGCGGCGCGATCGGCGCAGTGACGACCGGAGTGGGCGTAGCCGCCGGTGGATTTGCGGCCGGTGACGATGAGGCTGGCGAGGGTGGCGCAGCCGGAACCGGTGCGGGTCGCGGCTTCACGGGCAGCTTGGTGAGTAGCGCGTCGACGGGATTGTCGGTCTCTTCCTCTTCTGTAAGGCCGAACTGTGTTCGGATCTCGTTGATCTCCGCCGGGGTGATCTGTCGTGCGCCCATCATCCGGCCCCGGTCCTCGGGCCGGGCGGTCAGCAGCATCGTCACCGCTTCGGCGAGGCCGGGCACGCCAAGGTGCTGGGCCAGTTGGCGGCCGAACGCGAACCAGTACGGCTGCTGCAGGCCGGGTTCCAGCTGCAGGTAGGCGGTACCGGCGGTAGCGGTCCGCGAGCCGTAACGGCTGGGGGGGGG
>NZ_BOMW01000097.1 GCF_016862395.1 Actinoplanes siamensis
CGGGGACGCGGCGGGCAAGGCGGTCGGCGGGGACGCGGTAGGCGGAGGGCAGGCCCGGACCCGGCAGACGGAGGACGGACACGGCCGGCCCCCGAACGGGCGTCCCAGATCCAGCTCGGCTGCATCACCCGAGCCGGCCGGCTCGGTGAACGGGCGTCGCCGGTCCGGCCGGAGCGCACCGCCCGGAGCCGGCCGGTCCCGGCCGGCTCCGCGAACGGCGCCGCCGGTCTAACCGAGGTAGATCGCCCGGAGCCGGCCGACCTCGGCCATGCGGCGCTCGGCCAGCCGGTCGGCGGCGACCGCGGGCGGCACACCCTCGTCGCCGGCGAGCTGCAGGATGCGCCGGGTGGTGTCGAAGATGCCGGTGGCCCGCAGCTTGGCCCGGTCGAAGTTGAAGCCCTCGATCTCGTCGGCCACCTGGATCACGCCGCCGGCGTTCACGACGTAGTCCGGCGTGTAGAGGATGCCGCGGTCGTCCAGCAGCTTGCCGATGCCGGAGTGGGCGAGCTGGTTGTTGGCCGCGCCGGTGACCACCTTGGCGCGCAGCACCGGCACGGTCTCGTCGTTGAGCGCGCCGCCCAGGGCGCACGGGGCGTAGACGTCAAGGTCCGAGCTGATCAGGGTGTCGTTGTCCGGCACCAGGTGCACCTCGGGGTGGGCCGCGCGGGCCCACTGCAGGGCGGCTGGATTGACGTCGGTGGCCACCACGGTGGCGCCGTCCTGGATCAGGTGGCCCACCAGGTACTTGCCGACCTTGCCGAGACCGGCCACGCCCACCGTGCGGCCGGCCAGGGTGGGGCTGCCCCAGGTGTGCTCGGCGGCCGCGCGCATGCCCTGGAAGACGCCCCAGGCGGTGAGCACCGACGAGTCCCCGGCGCCGCCGTGCTCCACGCTGCGGCCGGTGACGTAGCGCGTCTCGCGGGCGATCACGTCCATGTCCGGGACGTAGGTGCCGACGTCGCACGCGGTGTAGTAGCGGCCCTTCAGGCTCTCCACGAATCGGCCGTACGCCCGCAGGAGGCTCTCGGTCTTGACGGTGGCCGGGTCACCCCAGATGACCGCCTTGCCGCCGCCCAGGTCCAGGCCGGCGAGCGCGTTCTTGTACGCCATCCCGCGGGACAGCTTGAGGACGTCGGCGAGAGCGGCTTCCTCGCTCTCGTACGGGTAGAAGCGGGTGCCGCCGAGCGCGGGCCCGAGGGCCGTCGAGTAGATGCCGATGATCGCTTTCAGACCGGAGACCCGGTCCTGGCAGAAGACGACCTGTTCGTGCCCGGTGGCGTCGTTGCCGTCGGTGTCGAACACACCCATCTTGTTCTCCTGATTCTCCTGTGTGGGCCTTCGTGGGGCCCTGGCTCCGGCGGGGTGGGCCGGACACCGCGAAGCGTAGTCGTGTGAATGGCACGGCGATTACGCCCGCGCGGGAAGTTCCGCCCGGCCATATTTGTGAAACGATCGCGCCGTGCCGTCACTGTTCGCGTCGTACCTACGGATCTACGAGCCCCTGACCGCCTTCGACCGGGAGCGGCAGATCTTCTGGCGCCGGTACGCCAAGGAAGGCCGGGACCTGGGACCGATCGAGGGCCCGGTCCGGCAGCGCACCGCCGTGCTCGAGGCGCTCGGGGCGGGCTGGACCCGGCTGCCCGACCTGCCCGACGAGGCGTATGTGCTGGAGTGGGACAACTCCCTGCTGATCTGCCCGTGGAACCTGCGCCTGCGGGTCGCCGAGGCGGCGCTGAACGCCCGGGACGGCGTCCCGGCGGTGCTGGCCGACGCGTTCGTCCCGCCGGTGCTGGCCGGCCAGGCCAAGGCCGTCGTGGAGGACTGGCGCAGCGGGGCCCGGGTGCTGGAGCAGGGCGTGCCCCGGGTGCACGAGCAGATCGCCACCTGGGGGGTGCCGCTGCGCTGGTTCGCCTTCGTCGACCTGGACGAGCGGGAGATCGCGCTGACCGGCCGGCGGCGCACGCTGCGTTACCGCACGGAGATCTCCAAGGCCCGCCGGCGGGCGCACCGGGCGGTCTCGGTGCTGCGCAAGTCGCTCGGCGACGCCCCGATCACCGAGGCGGTCGAGGAGGGCACCCGGTGGCTGGAGGAGTTCCATCCCCGGTCGGTGGTCGAACTGGACTACGGCGGCCTGGTAAACCTCCTTCCGGAGGACAAACTGACAGCCGACGATTCCCCCGGACTGGTGGCCGCCGGTCTGTCGGCGCTGTCCCGCGGAGACGCCGACGCGGCCACCGAGGCCTACGAGAAACTGGTCGCCAGATGGCGGGTTGTCCAACTTCTGGAGCGCAGCAACTGACCTGCGGAAACGGGACAGAACGGGAAGTTTCTCCGCCCATGGAAGCGCTCCCGAGGCGAACACTCTTCGTGATCGCCGCTAGGCGAAGCGTGATAATCGGAGTAAACGAGACACTATCTGGCGTAGAAAACACGTAAAAATCGGGCATGCTTCATCCGTCTATCTGGGGACGTTCGTCCGTTCGGCCCATGTCGGACATCGGGGACTAGCCGGACCATGAGAGACGCACCGGCCGGCGGGACCCCGGCCGATGTTTTTAGGTACCTGTGGAGGAGTGACCGATGGCATCGCGTACGCACGATCCTGAGCCGCTACTAACGCCGGCCGAGGTGGCGTCGATGTTCCGTGTCGACCCGAAGACCGTCACCCGGTGGGCGAAGGCGGGCAAGCTCAGCGCTATTCGCACGCTGGGTGGCCACCGTCGCTACCGGGAGTCGGAGGTTCGTGCCCTGCTGCAGGGACAGATTCCCACGCAGCGTCAGGGTGACTGACCGGTTCGACCTAGATCGTTGTAAGGGGCGTGCGCTGGGGAAGGCGTATCGCCCCTTCTTCGTCTCCTAGATCAACGAGCCGCGGGCGGCGAGGATACGGATCGCCGGTGTCCGGGTTGCTCCCGGCTGGGCGGGCCACCAGAGTAATGACCATGGAGCAGCCCGCGATCGGCGACGCGTTCGGCGAGATGATCAGAGACGCCTACGCGGTACGGACCGGCATCGGCCCGCGTCCGCTCGCCGGCGGGCGCCTGCCCCGGCCGGTGATCGAGGTGATCGAGCGGGACGACGGCCTGATCAACGGCGCGCCCGCCGACCACTACCTGGACGAGCCGGACGCCTGGCAGCCGCACGACCACCGGGCCCTGCGCCTGTGCCGCGGGCACGTGCTGGACATCGGGGCGGGCGCCGGCCGGATCGCCCTCGAGCTGCAGCGCCGCGGTATGGCGGTGACCGGCCTGGACACGTCGCCCGGCGCGATCGAGGTGGCCCGCAGGCGAGGACTGCGCGACACCGTGCTGAGCACCGTGGACGGGTACGCCCGAGCCGCCGCCCGCTACGACACGTTCCTGCTGCTCGGCAACAACCTGGGCCTGCTGGAGGGTCCGGAACGGGCGCCGGTGTTCCTGGCGGCGCTGGCCCGGCTGGCGAACCCGGGCGCGCGGATCGTCGCGCAGGGCGCCGACCCGTACGGCACCAGGGATCCCGTGCACGTGAGCTACCACGAGCGCAACCGCGCCCGGGGGCGGCTCGGCGGGCAGCTGCGGCTGCGGTTGCGCTACCGGCTGGTGGCCAGCGACTGGTTCGACTACCTGAACTGCTCCGTCGAGGAGCTCGACGAGCTGCTCCGGGGCACCGGGTGGCATCTCGATGCGGTCGACCGCAAAGATCGGCCGTACTACCTTGCGGTCATGGAGCGGGACCGTTGACCGAACTGACCCGTGATCAGGTCCGCCTCAGCCGGCGGATGTCCCTGGTGCGTGCCGACCGCCCTGCGGGTGGGCCGGCGCCGATCCGACGACGTGGTGGTGCTGGCGGTGGCGGCGGGCGCGATGGCGGCCGACGGGCACGTCTTCCATCGCAGCGAGAACGGGGTCTGGTTGACCTCGGTCGTACCCTCGACGCATCTGTCGGAAAAACGGACAAATCCGTAATCTCCCAGGTTGACCGTCCATCCACTGTGGTCGCCCGCTCGGATTGCCGGACATCTCGGGCCGCTCTGGTTAGCGTGGACGGATGGGGACGGTCACGCGGCGTCATCTCACCGATCTCCCCAGCACACCCGGACTGCTCAGCGCGCTCCTTCTGGCCACCGTCCTGGCGGCACTCTCCTTCGGCCTGCCGGCGCTCGATCGCGGCGTCTCGGCTCAGCGAGGGCTACGGGCCGGCGAGCCGTACCGGGTCGCTGCCGGGGTCACCGTGGTGCCTCCGGCCGGCGCGACCCTGGACGTCACGGGCACCCGGCCGGGCGAGGACCGTGGCACCGCGCTGTTCCGGCTGGGCCGGGTGCGCTACGCGATCGCCGTCCAGCCGTTCTCCGGTGACCTGACCCAGGCCGCCGTCCGCCTCCGCCAGCGGATCACCGGCACCTCCGGGTACCAGGTGACCGGCACCCAGCTCGCGGTCTCCACCGCCGGTGGGCTGGCCGGTCTGCAGGGTGGTTACACCGCCGGCGACCGCGGCGGGCGGTACGCGGTGTTCGTCGCGCACGGGCTGACCATCGAGGTCACCGTCAGCGGCGCCGGCCTCGACCTGGACCACACCCTGCCGGCCATCGACGCGAGCACCAGGACGCTGCGCTACGAGGGCGGGCGATGAGCGAGGCGGTGCGCCCCGGGATCCCCCGGCCGGCCACCCCGCTCCGGCTGCCCGCGTTCTGGGTGGTGGTCACCCTGCTGGCCACCGGCGCGGTGCGGATGTCCCAGATCCTGGCCAGGTTCCTGGAGTCGTACCCGCTCGCCACGATCACCGCGCTCGGGCTGTTCGCGCTGCTCGCCGTGCCCTTCTGGCTGTTCGTCCAGGAGCTGGACTTCCTGGAGCGGGAACCCGCCGGCCTGCTCGCGGTCGCGTTCGCCTGGGGCGGCCTGGTCGCCACCAGCGTCTCCATTCCGGGCAGCACCGCGCTGGAGAACCTGATCGCCAAACTCGGCTCGCCCGGCCTGGCCGCCGACTGGGGCGCCGCGCTGGCCGGACCCACGGTCGAGGAGATCGCCAAGACGCTCGGCGTGGTGGCCATCGTGCTGATCGCCCGCTCCCAGGTGAACAGCGTGCTGGACGGTGTGGTCTACGGCGCGCTGGTCGGACTGGGCTTCCAGATCGTCGAGGACATCGTCTTCGCGATCGGCGCGGTCGCGCTGGCCGGGCAGGGCGACGAGATCCAGCCGGTGATCACCACGTTCCTGGTCCGCGGCTTCCTGGCCGGCGTCTGGAGCCACACCCTGTTCGGCGCGCTGGCCGGGGCCGGCATCGGCTACCTCGTGGTCGGCACCGATCGCGGCTGGTGCCGCCGGATCACGATGGCCGGGCTCGCGCTCTCCGGCGCCTGGGCCTCGCACGTGCTGTGGAACTCGCCGCTGTTCCGCGAGGGCCTGGGCAACGGCGCCGTCGCGTTGCTCGCCGTCCTGGTCTTCAAGGGCCTGCCACCGCTGCTGCTGATCCTCCACCTGGTGCGCCGCGCGCACGACCGGGAGGCGGAGTACTACGTCGCCCGGCTGGCCGGCCTGGGCGACCCCGAAGTGATCACCGAGGGCGAGCTGCGGGCGCTCGGTTCCGGTTCGCGCCGGGCCGCGGCCCGGCGGCACGCCGCCGAGCGGGCGGGACGAAAAGCTCGGGCTACGGTACGCCGGTTGCAGCGCGCCCAGGCCCGGCTGGCCGTGGAGCTCAGCCGGGCTCCGGAGCTTGCCGATCGGCACCAGGCCGAGGTACGCGAACACCGGGCCACCCTGCGAGCGCTCGGCCATCCGGAAGCGGTCGAGGGGATCCACTCCTGGCGGCACACCGCCTCCGCGGTCGGCACCGCGGCGGTGGCGATCGCCGTCCTCTGGGTCGCCCTGTCCGCCCTCGGCGGCGCCTGACTCAGGCGGCCGCGGGCGGCAGCCCGCCGTCGCCGTCGACGACCGTGTCCGGGGTGCCGTCCTCGTCCAGGTCGACCATCGTCACATCGACCTTGCCGTCGCCGTCGGTGTCGAACTGGAACAGGTCCGGCTTGCCGTCGCCGTCGGTGTCCGACACCCAGACGTCGACCTTGCCGTCGTTGTTGGCGTCGCTGGTCATCAGGTCGACGCGGTCGTCGCCCCGGGTCTCGACGATCTCCTGCGGCTCGCTCATCTCGTCTCCTTCGACGGGGTTCCGCTCTCTGCCGAACGGAACTCTCCTGGATGGATCACTGGGCACAACCGCCACATCAATACCCGGCGGGCGCAAGCGTCAGTCCGGCCGCTGTGACGGGTATCGCTGGTCCCGCGTGCGGGCCGGGGTAACGTACGCCGTCGTGGACATCGCGGAAGACGGCACGCAGCACCTCTTCACCAGCAACGGAGGCGGTGCGCTCGCCGAGCGGATGGGCATCGCGATCACCGAGGCGACGGCCGAGCGGGTGGTCGGGACGATGCCTGTCGAGGGCAACACCCAGCCGTACGGGCTGCTGCACGGCGGGGCGTCCTGCGTGCTCGCCGAGACCCTCGGATCGGTCGGCGCGGTGCTGCACGGCCAGACCGTGGACCGGCCGTTCGCGGTCGGCGTCGACATCAACGCCACCCACCACAAGGCGGCCCGCTCCGGACTGGTGACCGGGGTCGCCGTTCCGGTGCACCGGGGCCGCGCCGTCGCCACCTACGAGGTGATCCTCACCGACGAGGCCGGCGAACGCGTCTGCACGGCGCGTATCACCTGCCTGTTGCGTGGCGCATGATCACGTTGTGTTGATGGGCGTTCCTTGACGGTTACGCGTACGGTTTGCATCGTGACCGAAGCACCACAGCACGCGTTCGACGACGCCACGCAGATCCTCGCCTGCGCCCTCACCGGCGACAGCGACGCCGTGGCCAGCAGCTTCGACGCGGTCGTCTCCCGGGACGGGGTGGTGGGCGCCTGGGACGTCGCGTGGTGCCTCGCCGCCACCATGGTCGGGGAGCTGCCCGGCAGCGGTGGCTGGACCCTCGAGTTCCCTGGAATCGACGACGCCCGGTACGACAAGCGGTGGGTGGCCCGATTCGTGAGCGCCTACGTCAACGGGGACGCCCCCACCGGGGAGGCGCTGTTCGGCGCGGCGATCGCCGACGGCCAGCTGCCGGAGTGCCTGCTCGCGCTGGCCGGGTCCACGGTCGCGACGCTGCGCCACCGGGCGGCCTGAGCGGTCGGCTCCCGCTCGGGACGACCGACGACTTCGCCGGCGGTCCGGCACGACAGCGGCCCGGCCGACCCGATCGCGTCGCCCCGGTTCGCGCACCCGGTGCTCAGGTCGTACCCGGCAATCGGGTTTTGGTTTTTCTCAGTCCTTCAGGTAGAGCGCCTTCGTGTACTGCGTGGCGGCAGCCGTGTTGTACATCGACGCCTGGGACATGAAGAACGAGTTGTCGGCGATCGCCCGGGACGCCTGAGCGGTGCCGGCATACCGGATGTCGGCCTCCGCTTCGGACAGTCCGCGCGCCCTGAACTGGCGGCGCATCGCCATCTGGCCGGTGCGGAAGGCCTCGGCGGCCTCCTCGGCGTTCCGCATGAGCGACATCGCCTTGTCGGCCAGGGCCTCCGCCAGGTTGTAGGCCGTCTGCTCCGCCTCGTTGGTGAAGGTCTGCACGACGCTGTGCCTCCTCGCAAGCCGGGTCTCGGATAACACTCTGATCGAGCCGGCGGCCGGCTTCAAGAGGGTCGCCCGCGCCTGTGGACGACCATCCATCCCGGACGTCCCGCGGGTGGCACGAATCTGTGAGCAAACGATGACCCTCTGCTCCATACGATCTTTCCATCGAGGCGCGAGGGCGCCGACAGAAATCTCACGGGGGTATCCAAGCCATGTTCGCCAGCCGCCAGGTTCTCGCCGCCATCGGTCTCACCGCGGTCGCCGTCGCCACCAGCACCTCGCTCTTCCTCTCGCCGGCCCAGGCCGCCTCCTCGACGTCCGGCACGGCTACCGCAAGCGGCCCGGTGGTCCAGTTCAGCGCCGGCAAGGGTGTGAACAACGCGCTGGTGGTGACCGCGTCGGGCGGCCGCATCGTGCTCGACGACCGGATCACGATCAAGGCCGGCAAGGGCTGCGTCGCGGTCAAGGGCGACAGCACCAAGGTGGTCTGCACCACGCCGAAGAAGGTCAACTCGGTGATGGTCTTCCTCGGCGACGCGAACGACTCCGCGATGAACAAGACCTCGGTCCCGATGTTCGCCCACGGCGAGGCGGGCAAGGACATCCTGCGCGGCGGCCAGGGCGCGGACGAGCTGTTCGGCGACAGCGGCGACGACACGGTGTCCGGCGAGGGCGGCAACGACTGGGTGGACGGCGGGGCGGGCGCCGACAAGCTGTACGGCCGGAGCGGCAAGGACCACATGGTCGGCGGCAGCGGCAACGACTACCTGAGCACCGGCGACGGCAACGACAGCGCCTGGGGCGGGTCCGGCGACGACACGCTCTACGGCGAGCTGGGCAACGACGCGCTCCACGGCGACGCCGGCGCCGACCACCTCAACGGCGGCAGCCGCGACGACCTGCTCTACGGCGGCCCGGGCGCCGACCGGCTGCTCGGCGGATACGGCAACGACGCGCTGGTCGGCGACGACAAGGCGATCGACGCCAACGGCGGCGCGGGGCTCAGCTTCGACCCGGCCAGCCGGGACGTCGCCGGTGGCGGCGCCGGGGACGACATCCTCGTCGGCGGCCGCGGCGACGACACGCTGCGCGGCGACGACGGCAACGACGTGCTGTTCAACGACTATCTGGCGCCGAAGACGTACCAGGCGGTGGGCTTCGCCAAGGCCACCGACCGGGTCGGCGGCGGCACGGGCGCCGACACCGGCGTGGTCGTCGGCAAGGTTTTCCTGGACAGCGTGGAGAAGGTGGTCAAGGCCGGCGAGACCCCGTCGTTCACCGCCGCGATCAAGGCGCGGCTGGCCACGCTCAAGTGAGCTGACCTCGGCAGGGGAAGGGCGCCCACCGGGCGCCCTTCTCCCGTGCTCACGATCCGCGGCTCCGGCGTGGACGGTGCGTGGCACGAAACCGTGATCACATCCGATGTCCCAGCTCCTAGGCTCTTCTCATCGAGCAGCGGGGGCGCTCGAAAATCGAACACCTCTCCTTTCCGTACGGGGGCACACGGGCAAGGCGCGAGCGCCCGGCGGATCTTCCGCCGGGCGTCTTCGCGCATCCGCGGCCTGCAACAGGAGCGCACCCCTCTCCGTAAATGTCGACCGAAGCGACCAGGGGTGGTGTGGTGCGCACTTCTAGCCGATTTGGTGCACTCGATCTTGGCGATGAGCCGAAGGGCTGGATGCCGGTGCCACTTGGGCAGTCATGAACTCTGTTGGGTCAGCGAGGCTGGGATCACGTGCAGGCTGCGACTAGGTTGCTGTCTTATGGCAGCGCTCTACGTCGTGCTCGTACTGGTGGCGCTGGGCTGGCCGTTGATCGCAGTGGGAGCCTGTGCGCTGGTCATTCTGGCGTTGGTACGCCTCGCCGGCGGACAAGTCGAACAGGGTGCGTCGCCGATGCCGGGTCGGTGGGGATGGCCGCTGAGCGCCGGGATGGCGATGGCCGCGATCGCCTCCTACGGATACGGATTGGCCCGAACGACCTCCTTGTCGATGACCGATGCCGAGGACCGATGCGTGCTCGTCTCGCGGAACGCCTTCGGCTATGAGCACCCCTTGTCATCCGACGGAGCAATGAGCCTGTGGCCGCTCCATGACACCACCTGCGGTCCCGACCTGGTACCCGCCTTCCTCAACCCGTTGGTGATCGCCTTGGCGGTGTTGTGCCTGACGCTCGTGGTCGTCACGGCTGCGGCGAGGGCCAGGAGGGAAGGGTGACCGGGACGTGACGCTGTTCAGGCCGCCGTCCTGGTCACCTCACGGTACTCGGCGGGCAGCTGGGACAGTGCGTGCCGCAGGTGCGCGCCGTCGGTCGTCTGGCTGAGCGTGGTCAGCACCACCCGGACACCGCGTGTGACCTCATCTTTCTTGAGGCCCGTGCGCCGGCTCAGCGCGCGGACGAAGTCGTTCAGCGGCACCGGATGCGCTCCGCCATCGTGCCGCGGGGGGAGGTTGCCGGCCAGGTCCTCCGGAAGGTCGAGCGCGAGCTCGCGGAGTTCGCCGCCGCTGAGCTGTTTGCCTACCTCCTCCAGCGTGCCGCGGATGAGGTCCGCGGCCTCTTCCTTGGCCAGACCGGCCTGGTCCGCCACCACCGCGGCGAGTGCCCGCTCGTCCATCGTCGCCCCCTTCGTTCTCGCGGATGGTCAGCGCCGGTGATCGGAGTACCGAGATGATCGGACACGCTTTTGCACAAGCTTCTCCCGACCGGTACCTCGAACGTAACAAGGACCACCGGACCTGTTCGGCGAATCGGCGAACAGGCAGGTGCTTCATCCGGTACGGGTGAGAACCGGTCGACGGCGTGGACGCGGCCGGATCGTGGCCCGGCGGCGACGTGGTCCGAGGCCGGTCCACCACAGCTACACCGCGTCATCGGCGAGCACGAACGCGGCAATCACCCCTAACGCCTTGGACTCAGTCCGCATCCGGATCTTGCTGCGTCAGGGCGTATCGCGCAGGTATTCCGCCACCCGCTGGTGCTTCTTGTCCCGTGCCTTGGCGGCCTTCTCGGCCGGGGTCTCCTCGGCGATGTCCGTCTTCGCCGAGCGGACCACCTCGTCCTTGTTGCGGTACTCGACGGGCGGCATGCCGCGCAGCGCCTTGAGCACCTCGATCGGCGCGCCCTCGCGTTCGGCCTCCTGGACGATCTCGTCCCTGGTCGCCGGATAGTCCAGCTCGTTGAGGTACCTCAGTACCTCGTCAATAGTGGTCATAATACGCATTTACCCAGCGACGATGGCCCCGAACATGCGGCACCCGGCGGGGTCGACGACGGGCCTCGTCGGACACGGTGCGCAGGGCGTCCAGCGTGCCGCGCCGGTGCGCCTCCGCCGTCTCGATGTCGACGTTGGTGGTCGTCGCGGGCGTTGGAGGTCTACGCAGCATGGTTCCGGTGGGGATCACCGTGGCTGGGCGCCGCCGTGCTTCCGGCGATCGCTGCCGCACCGCTTCGCGGCTTGCCACCGAGTATCCGGCGCATGGTCTGCCGGTGCCTCACCGCATTGTGGCGGCTGTCATGCCCGAGGCGATGGTTGTCAGAGGTCGGGAGCAAGGCGCGAACGGCGTGCAGCGAACGTGCAACTTGTGATGGCGATCATGGGGGATTCGCGGTCACCAGAGGTCAACTTCCCGGTGCAGGAAAAGGGCCGGAAAGCAAAACGTCCACCGTACGTTTCCGCAGGTGGACGGTGCTCAGTGCCCGGCGAAGAGCCTGGTGGCCAGGGGCGGGGTCGAACCGCCGACCTTCCGATTTTCAGTCGGACGCTCGTACCAACTGAGCTACCTGGCCGTACATGGTGCTTTGCGGTCCTGACGGGACTTGAACCCGCGACCTCCGCCTTGACAGGGCGGCGAGCACTCCAACTGCTCCACAGGACCTTGCTATTTACTTCTGGTCTTGCTCTGGTGTGTCAGCGCTTTGCGTCGCTAACCTTACCAGTACCCCCAACGGGATTCGAACCCGTGCTACCGCCTTGAAAGGGCGGCGTCCTAGGCCACTAGACGATGAGGGCAACTCCGCCATCATTGCACATCGTGCTGGATGCTCGATCAGCAACGTTTGGTGGCCTTCGCCCCAACCGCGCCCCGTTGAGGCCTGCAAAGCATATGTGATCCACCGAGCGGTCTACAAATCGGTATCCCTCTTTTCGTTCACGGGCCTGTGACCAGGGAAAACGTCTCAGGTCAGCCGGCGGCGACGCGGTCGGGGGGCGTTGGCGTGGCCGGTGAGACCGGTCGGTTCAGAAGTCGGAGAGGAGGCCGACGGCCTCGGTGAGGCTCTTGAGGCGGGTGATTCCGGGCGGAAGATCGTCTTCGGGCCAGCCCGGGCCGGCGGCCGCGACCACGACCGGGGGGTGCGGGACGTCGCGGACCCGGGTCAGCTGGGCGGGCAGGCCGGTGGCGGGGCGCTGCGACCAGAGCACCACCGCGGCCGGGCCGGTGCGCGCGATGGCGTCCAGCAGGGCCTGTGGCGGCACCCGGGCGCCGAACAGCCGCGTCGGCACCCCGGCCTGGGCCAGCGCGGCGGCCAGCGCCTCCAGGGGCAGCGTGTGCTGTTCCTCGTCGGCGGCGGCGAGCATGATCCGCGGGATGCCGGCGGCGTGCTCGACAGCGGCCAGCGCCTCGGTGACCGCCCGGGACAGCAGGTGCTCGACCTCGACGAAGCGCCGGGTGGCCTCGTACCGCTCGCCGACCACGATCAGGGCCGGGGCCATCACGTCGGTCCAGGCGCCGATCACGCCGCGCTCCCGGATGGCGGTGCACAGGGTGTCGCGCATGGCCGGCGCGTCCAGCCGCATGGCGGCCCGGGTCAGCCCACGGACGGCCGGGGCCGGGTCGGTGCGGGCGGGCCGGGGATCCGGCGGGCCGGGCTGTTCCGGGGCCGCCTGGGACAGGGCCCAGGCGGCCGCCTCGGCCGGCGCCACCCCTTCCGCGGTGAGCCGTTGCATGATCTGCAGGCGGCTCATGTCGTCGGCGGTGTACCGCCGGTGGTGCCCGGATTCGTGCCGGCTCGGCCCGAGGCCGTACCGCTGGTGCCAGGTGCGCAGGGTGGTGACCGCCACACCGAGCCGGCGGGCGGCGGCTCCGGCGGTCAGCGCCTCATCGGCCACCCGGCCACTCCGTGAGATCGGTGAGATGGGAGAGCACTTCGAACACCCCGGACAACCAGGGGGCGTACGACTCGGGCGTCGCGCCCAGGGCGGCACGCAACTCGGGCGGCGAGACCCAGCGCAGCTCGGCGATCTCGTCCGGATCGGGCTGCGGCACGACTCCGTCCGGAAGTGATCCGAGCAGCACGTGGTCGTACTCGTACTCGATCCGTCCGGTGACCGGATCCGCCGCCCGGTAGGTGAAGACGCCGACCTCGGTGAGCGGAACGTCTCGTACCGCCAACTCCTCGAAAAGACGCCGCCCGGCCGCCACCATGACCGATTCGCCCGGCCCCGGGTGGCCGCAGCAGGTGTTTCCCCAGCGCAGCGGGAAGCGGGTCTTCACGGCGGCCCGCTGCTGCAGCAGGATCCGGCCCTCGGCGTCCCGGAGGAACACCGAGAAGGCCCGGTGGAGCCGTCCGGGCTCCCGGTGCGCGTCGGAGACCGTGGCCGAGCCGACGGCGCTGCCGCTCGGGTCGACCAGCTCGACAAGGTGATCTTCGCGTGTGAAAGAGCTCATGACATCCCCCGTGTGATCCGGCTCGCGGCCAGCTTCCCGGAGATGAGCACCATCGGCACGCCGACCCCGGGTTGTGTGCCCGAACCGGTGAAGACCACGTTCGGCAGCGTCGGGTGCAGGTTCGACGGGCGGAACGGGCCGGTCTGGCCGAACGAGTGGGCGGCGGCGAACGGGGTGCCGGCCGCCATCCCGTCGTCGGCCCAGTCGGCCGGGGTGATGATCCGCTCCACCTCGACACCGTCCCGGAAGCCGACGTATCCCCGCCGCTCCAGCGTCCGCAGCAGCTCGTCGGCGTAGCGCTCGGCCAGGCCGCCGCGCCAGTTCATCGGGCCGGCCTCGAGGTTCGGGGTGGGGGCGAGCACGTAGTAAGTGTGCTTGCCGGCGGGCGCCGCGGACGGATCGGTGTGGGTCGGGTTGGTGACCAGCAGTGACGGGTCGCTCATCAGCAGACCGCGGTTGATCACCTCGTCGAAGGTGCGCCGCCAGGTCGTACCAAAGTGGATGTTGTGGTGTGCGATCTTCGAGTAGGTCTGTCTGGAACCGATGTGCAGAACCACACAGGACGGCGAATATCGCAGGCGGCGAGGCTTGCGAGGAGGAAGCAGGTCGCGGTAGGCGATCGGCAGGTCCGGATTGAGTACGACGGTGTCCGCCGGAATGACCTCCCCGCCGGCGGTCCGCACGCCGGTCGCCCGGCCGTTGCGGGTGAGCACCCGCTCGACCGTCGTGTCGTAACGGAACGTAACTCCGTGCTTCTCGGCGGCCCCGGCCAGCGCCTTGGGCACCGCGTGCATGCCGCCCCTCGGGTAGTAAACCCCGGCGACCGAGTCGAGGTAGGCGATCACGGCGTAGATGGCGAGCGCGTCGTGCGGGGCGAGCCCGGCGTACATCGCCTGGAAGGAGAAGATCCGCTGGGTCCGCGGATCGCGGAAGTATTCGTTGATCTTCGGCTGCAGCCGGCGGAACGCGCCCATCCCGAGCAGCTTCAGCAGGTTGAGGTTCATCAGGTCGGCCGGGGTGTCCAGGTTCCGGTCGATGAAGTGGTCCCGCTCCAGCTGCCAGAGCCGCCGGGTGAAGTCGACGAAGCGCAGGTAGCCGTCGGCCTCCCGGGGGCCGCAGACCTGGGCGATCTCGGCAGCCATCCGGGTGGTGTCGGTGCGCACGTCCAAGGTGGAGCCGTCCGGGTAGTACGCCCGGTACGCCGGGTCCAGCGGCGTCAGCTCCAGCCAGTCGGAGAGCTTCTCGCCGACCGCCTCCAGGGGCGCGGCGATCAGCTCCGGCATGGTCAGCACGGTGGGGCCGGTGTCGAAGTCGAAGCCGCCGACCGAGAGGCGCCCGGCGCGGCCGCCCGGCACCGGCTCCCGCTCGACGACTGTGACCTCGCGCCCGGCCGCGGCCAGGTGCAGGGCACAGGAGAGGCCGGCCAGTCCGGCGCCGACTATGACAACGCGATCGGTGGGTCCGGTGACAGTGCGCACGCCGCGGCTCCAGGGGGTGTTCGAGGGGGGTTTCATCATGCCGGGCGCTGGGTCGCCACGGTGGCGAGCTCGATCAGCACGCCCCGGGCCTCGGGGTCGATAGGGGCGGACGTCACGGCGGTGAGCCCTTCGGCGACCCGGGTCCGGATCATCTCCTCGATCCGGGTGGGCGCGCCGGTCTCCGCGACGACCTGTGCCTTGCGGTCGATCCCGGCACCGTCCAGTTCGGAGAGCTGCGCCGGGGTGGCCATCTGCCGGGCCAGCATGAGCAGCGCGGTGGGCTTGCCGGTGCGCAGGTCGTCACCGGCCGGTTTGCCGGTCACCGCCGGGTCGCCGTAGACGCCCAGCAGGTCGTCGCGCAGCTGGAAGGCCTCCCCGATGGTGATGCCGTAGACCCGGTAGGCCTCGGCCACCTCGGGCTCGTCGGCGGCGGCCAGCGCGAGCCCGAAGTCGAGCGGCCACTGCACGGTGTAGCTGGCCGTCTTGTGCCGGGCCACCAGCAGCGCGCGCTCCACCGACCAGGACCGCGGATCGGTCTCGCCGAGCACGTCCAGGTACTGCCCGGCGACCGCCTCGACGCGCATCCGGTCGTACCGCGCGCGCACCTCGAGCAGGGTGGCCGGCGGCATCGGGGTGCGCGCCAGCAACTGGTCCGCCCAGACCAGGCAGAGGTCGCCGACCAGCACCGCGGCCGAGGAGCCGAAGCGGGCGCCGTGCTGGCCCGCGAAGATCCGGTGAGCGGTCGGACGGCCGCGCCGGGTCGCCGAGTCGTCCATCAGGTCGTCGTGGACCAGGGCGAAGGTGTGCATCAGCTCCAGCGCGCCGAGTGCCGGCAGCAGCGGCTCGGAGTCGGCGGCGGGCCCGGCGACGCCCCGCCACCCCCAGTAGGCGAACGTCGGCCGGAGCCGCTTTCCGCCGGCCAGGACCAGGTCACGGGCGGTTCGGGCGAATCCGCCGAGGGAGGGGTCGACCGCGTCCAGCGCGGCTATCTGGGAGGCGAGGAAGTCGGCAAGCGTCCCCTCGACGGCGTTGATCAGGCCGGCGTGCGAGACCGGCTGACGGGGTATCGCGGTCACGCGATTTCCCGTGAGGGTGTCATTGGCCACGTTCAGTACCGTACCCTAACTTTCGGAACCTGCGTCGATTCGTGCGTCGATTACCGGGAGGACCGGGATGGAAACCGATCTGGCCGCCGCCTATGCGCGGTGCCGTGAACTGCATCGCGAGCATGGGCGCACGTATTACCTGGCGACTCGGTTGCTACCTGCCTGGAAACGGCGTCACGTGCACGCTCTGTATGGATTCACCCGATTCGCGGACGAGATCGTCGATCGGACCGAATCCCTGCCGCCCACCCGGCGCGCCGCCGAACTGCACGCCTGGTCGACCGGCTTCCTGGCCGGCCTGCGGGGCGAACCGGTCGAGGACCCGTTGCTGCCGGCCGTGCTGCACACCATCGCGGTCTTCGGGCTGGACCCGGAGGACTTCGAGAAGTTCCTGCGCAGCATGGAGATGGATCTCACCGTCACCGGCTACCCGACCTACGAAGATCTACTCGGATACATGGAGGGCTCGGCAGCGGTGATCGGCACGATGATGCTGCCGATACTCGGCTCGTCCGACCCGGCCGCCGCCCGCGAGCCGGCCCGCCAGCTCGGCTTCGCCTTCCAGCTCACCAACTTCATCCGGGACGTCGCCGAGGACCTCGCCCGGGGCCGGGTGTACCTGCCCGCGGAACATCTCGACGAGTTCGGCGTGACGGTCGAGGACCTGCGCGCCGGGGTGGCCACACCGGCGATCCGCGCGCTGATCAAGGCCGAGGTGGCTCGGGCCCGCGAGCACTACGTGGCCGCGGCGCCCGGTATCCCGATGCTCGAACCGGCCTCGCAGGCCTGCATGCGTACCGCCTTCCAGCTCTACGGCGGCATCCTCGACGAGATCGAGGCGGCCGGCCACGACGTCTTCGTCCGCCGGGCCACGGTGCCCCACCGCCGCCGGGCCGCGGTCGCCGTCCGCAGCCTGCTCACCCGGCCCGGCACCCCGGTCCGACCGGCGGCCTGAGATGGGCGCCCGGATCGCGCTGTTCACCCGGGACCTGCGGATCCACGACAATCCGCTGCTCAGCGGCCCGGGTGAGGTCGTCCCGCTGTTCGTGCTCGACCCGCGCCTGGCCGGGCTCTCCCCGAACCGGCAGCGCTTCCTGCACCAGAGCCTCGCCGACCTGCGCGGAAACCTCCGGGAGCGGGGCGCCGACCTGGTGGTCCGCGAGGGGGACCCGGCCGCCGAGACGGTGCGGCTGGCCCGGGAGGTGGACGCCTCGGCGGTCGTGGTGGCCGGGGACGTGACCGATTACGCACAACGGCGGGAGCGGCGGCTCCGCGACGAGCGGTTGCCGGTGCGGGTCACCCCGGGAGTGACGGTGCTGCCGCCCGGAGCGGTGCGGCCGGGTGGCGGCGCCGATTCGTACCGGGTGTTCACGCCGTACTTCAAAGCCTGGGAGCGGGCCGCGTGGCGCGCCCCCGCCGCAACCCCGGGGAAGATCGCGATGCCGGCCGGCATCGCGCCGGGCAACCTGCCCGAGACGCCCGCCGGCGACTCGCCCGGCGCGCTGCCCGGCGGGGAGACCGAGGCTCGCCGCCGGCTTCGCGACTGGTCGCTGCGGATGTCGCGGTACGACGAGGAGCACGACAACCTGGCCGCGGACCACACCAGCCGGTTGAGCGCCGATCTGCGGTTCGGCTGCCTCTCGCCCCTGGAGGTCGCGGTCGCGGCAAAGTCCGACGACTCCCCGGGCGCACACGCTTACCTGCGGCAACTCGCCTGGCGCGACTTCTACTACCAGGTGACCGCGGCGTTCCCGGGGATCTCCACGGTGGCCATGCGTCCGGCGGCCGACACCGGCTGGCGCTACGACGACGACGCGTTGCGGCACTGGCAGGACGGGCTGACCGGCGTGCCGATCGTGGACGCCGGGATGCGCCAGCTGCGCGCCGAGGGATGGATGCACAACCGGGCCCGGCTGATCACCGCGGCCTTCCTGACCAAGCATCTGGGCATCGACTGGCGGGCCGGGCTGAAGTGGTTCTTCCGCTGGCTGATCGACGGTGACGTGCCGAACAACTCCGGCAACTGGCAGTGGACCGCCGGAACCGGGAACGACACACGTCCGTACCGCAGGTTCAACCCGATCCGGCAGGCTCAGCGGTTCGATCCGGAGGGCGTGTACGTTCGTCGCTACGTACCGGAGCTCAGAGGCGTCGACGGCGTGGCGGTGCACCAGCCGTGGCGTCTTCCCGAGCCGGTCCGCCGCGGTCTCCACTATCCCGGTCCGCTGGAGTCGCAGCGGGACGAGGCGGTCTGGCTGCGGGACTGAGAGCAGGGGTCCACCGGCTGGTTGCGTCCGTCAAACGTCCTCACCGGTGGACCCCGCCCGGTTTACCCGACGCGCCGAACCGCGAAACGATGACTTGGGAGCGCTCCCGGGAGGTTGCGGGGAAGGCGGCCATGAGGATGGCGAACGCCGTCCGGCGCCCGCCACCGCCCCCTCATGACCGCCCGTTCCTCGGTGTTCCGCTTCCGCGTGGGTTCAGGATCGGCGGCGGCGCCGGACACCTGAGAGAACGCTCGGCCTCTTCCGCCCGGGATTCTGCTTAGCTGACCCCATGGCTGAAACACGGCAAGTGGACGTGGTGGTCGTCGGGCTCGGTGTCGGCGGTGAGGAGGTCGCCGGTCGTCTGGCCGCGGCCGGGCTGAACGTGGTCGGTGTCGAAGAACGGCTGGTCGGCGGCGAGTGCCCGTACTGGGGCTGTATCCCCACCAAGATCATGGTCCGGGCCGGGAACGCCCTGGCCGAGGCCCGCCGGATTCCCGGCCTCGCCGGAACGTCCACAGTGGAGGCCGACTGGGCGCCGGTGGCGAAGAAGATCCGGGACCAGGCCACCGACAACTGGAACGACAAGGTCGCCGTGGACCGGCTCACCGGCAAGGGCGGGACGTTCGTGCGGGGCACGGCGAGGATCACCGGCCCCGGCCGGGTGCGGGTCGGCGACCAGGAATTCCAGGCGGGCCGCGGGGTGGTCGTCGCCACCGGGACGGTCGCGGTGATCCCGCCCGTCGAAGGACTTGCGGGTACGCCGTACTGGACGAACCGGGACGCGGTCGAAGCCGCCACGCTGCCGCGGTCGCTGCTGGTGCTCGGCGGCGGCGCGATCGGTTGCGAACTGGCCCAGGCGTACGCCCGGTTCGGTGTCGAGGTGACAGTGATCGAGGGGTCGCCCCGGCTGCTCGCGATGGAGGAGCCGGAGTCGTCCCAGGTGGCCGGGGCAGCCCTGGCCGCCGACGGCGTCCGCGTGCTCACCGGGGTCCGGGCGCGCGACGTCGCGCACGACGGCTCGTTCCGGGTGACCCTCACCGACGGGACCGAGCTGACCGGGGACGAACTGCTCGTCGCCACCGGGCGGGCGGCCCGGCTCGGCTCGCTCGGGCTGGAGAACGTGGGGCTGGACCCGTCCGCCCGCTTTCTCGCCACCGACGAGCGGATGCGTGCCGGCGACGGGATCTGGGCGGTCGGCGACGTCACGGGGAACGGCGCCTTCACCCACATGGCGATGTACGAGGCGGACATCGCGGTGCGGGACATCCTCGGGCAGGGCGGGCCGGGGGCGGACTACCGCGCCCGGCCCCGGGTCACCTTCCTGGACCCGGAGATCGGCGCGGTCGGCATGACCGAGCAGCAGGCCCGGGCCGCGGGGCTGAACGTGCGGGTCGGCTACGTGCCGTTGAACCAGACCTCCCGGGGGTTCATCCACGGGCCGGGCAACGAGGGGTTCCTCAAGCTGGTGGCGGATCACGATCGCGGGGTGCTGGTCGGCGGGACCACTGCCGGGCAGGCTGGCGGCGAGATGATCGGGGCGGTGGCCGTCGCCGTGCACGCCGAGGTGCCGGTGTCGACCCTGCTCAGCCAGATCTGGGCGTACCCGACTTTCCACCGGGGGCTGGGCGAGGCACTGAAGCCACTTGCCTGACGCCGCTTCCGAAGTTCCGCGTCTTTCCTGGTTTGGCTGCGCTGACCTCGGGGGACGCGGGACACTGGACCCCGGTTTGGAGGAGCCGGAAACCAGCGGGTAATGTTCTTCGGGCCGGCAGGGAAACGGGCGTGCTCGCGGAGAGATCCGCAGCGGCCGTCCTGCCAAATCCTCTGATCACGAGACCGCGGCATCGTCGTGGGCTCGCTTCAGGGTGGCCGTACTAGGTCAGATCGGCACCAACCGGGATTAACCGGTTGACAACGCCGGACGGGCCGAGTAACGTAGAG
>NZ_BOMW01000098.1 GCF_016862395.1 Actinoplanes siamensis
AGGTGCGAGGTTGCGACCTCACGCCGGGCGCATCGCCTGTTCGAGGATGGTCCGGGTGGCGGCGGTAGTGCAGGATTACATTCATGGACGGTCCTGGATTTCACGTCGACATCGAGTCGCTGGAGCAGGCCAGCAGCGGTATCGCACGCAGCGTCAACGACCAGGAGAAACACCGGCTCAAGGACGTCTATGCCGGGCCAGATGCCTATGGGGACGTCAGCGTTCATCGGGCGATGAAGCACTTCTGCGACCGTTGGAACGACGGGCTCGATCTGCTGGTCGAGGATGCGAAGAAGGTCAGCGACATCCTCGGACGAGCAGCGACGGCCTACCGAGCTGTCGACAACACCAATGCGGCAAGCCTCCGTGGTGATCCGGGAGCGCAGGTCATCAGTGGCTGAGCTCGGCGAGACGCAAAGCGCGACGGAACTCGTTCCAGGCGACCTCGCCACAGTCCGTGCCAACGTAGGTGCACTTCGAGTCCGTGCGGCCAGCGCTGAAGCAGCGGGCGACGGCTTGATCGACATCGACACCGGCGCCTGGGTCGGCGAGTCTGGCGATGCTTTCCGCGAGAAATTCAGCTACGAACCCACCAAGTGGTTCGACGCAGCCAGTTCGCTACAGACAGCAGCTGACGCGTTGTCGATTTACGTCGACGTGCTGGAGTGGGCGCAGAAGCAGGCCAGAGAGGCGATCCGCCTTTGGGACGAAGCTGAAGGCCGCACCAATCAGGCCCGGCAGGAACATGACCAGGCGATCGCGTACGCGGCTCCTGGTCAGGAGGTCGCGCCGTTCGTGGACGCCGGGGAGCCGGGGCGGCAAGCTGCGCAGGATGTTCTCAACTACGCGCGAGGGCAGGTCAGCAGGGCTGGTAGCCAAGCGGCAAGCTTCCTGAACAACGAAGCGGCCGCGGCACCTGACAAGTCGTCCTGGCTCGACGAAGCGGGAGACTTCCTCAAGAACGTCGGTGCCGACGCGGTCAACACCCTGGCCTCGACGGGCAACGCGGTGATCCACCATCCGGGTGAGGTAGCAACGGCGGCAGCCGGTATCGGGCTGATGCTGCTGAGCTCCGGAGGAGAAGGTCTCGGCGTGGCTCTCGACGCGACGGGCGCGGGCGCCGTCGTTGGAGTTCCGCTCAACGTCGTCTCGGCCGCGGGCTTGGCCGCCGGCGCCACTATGACCACGGCGGCCGGGGCATCGTTGATGCAGCACGCGGCGAGTGACGATGCGGTCTCGCCGATGCAGGGCAGTCAGCCATCGAGAAGAGTGCCGCGAAAGACCGATCGGTTGAAGGAACACCTTACCGAGAAGGATCTCGACGGTGCGCGGCGTGAGCTTGACGGGGAAGTGGTAGCCCGTAAGTCGGACGGCACGCCGTGGGACCATGTCGATGAGGTTCGCAACGCGCAGCGAGGCTTGATCAACCGTATCCGGCAGTTGAAGCGCGAGGTCGGCGACGCTCGCCTGTCCGAGGAACAGCGCTCTGCCGCGCAGGATGAGTTGGGCGAGGCCAGCCGACTGCTGGATCACTCCGAGCAGTTCGTACCGCGAGTCGCCAACTGAGAGGGAAATGCCATGATCGACGTACGAGAGCAGTCCCTCGAAGAGGTTGAAGGCGACGCCTGGGGCGATGCGCCAGCCGACGCCACCAAGCTCATCGCCACGATTCATGAGTTGCGCCGCAAGCCGATCGGCTCGCTTGAGGTCGAAGACCTCAGAGTCCTGCTCGGCCAGCGTGAAGGTGTTCCGGTGCTGGTGCCGCGGGCGCTTGACATTCTCGAGCGCGACCCGTTGGCCGAGGGCGACTACTACCCGGGCGACTTACTGAACGCCGTTCTGAGCCGCGTCCCGGCGGAGTACTGGGCCGACCACCCCAGCGAGTCGGCTCGCCTGCGTGCTCTGGTCGCCACCGTCGAACTGGAGGAGGTCGACGACGATGAGCTACGGGCGGACATCGTCGCTTTCCGCGAAGGCGACGCCTCGCAACCTCCGGTGCCGTCGCCCGGTTTGCTCTGAGACTGCTCGGAGACGCTTGGTCACCGGTGGGCAACGGCGGTCCGCGCCGCGCATGGGTGGCCATCGGACCGGCCGCGTGGCGATCGCGTTGCTCCGGATGCGGTCCGGCGACCGGATCGCCCTCGCCACGGCGCCGCTGGTCAGCGGTGGGTGTTATCGGGTGCTGGTGGTCACCGCTGGTCAGGTAGGATCACCACTTGCGCCCTCGTAGCTCAGGGGATAGAGCGACGGTTTCCTAAACCGCAGGTCGTAGGTTCGATTCCTACCGGGGGCACTCTATCGGTCACCAGAGCGTCCGCTGAGCTGCGCGGATACAAGATCGTGGATGTGCGGCTGTATGCCTCCAAAAGCCGCCGTTTGTCGCCAGTCGTGCAAAATGCGCGCAATGGATCTTGGAGTGTTTCCGCAGGCCGGCGCCCGGAATTCAGACATCCGGCGCAGCCTTGATTCGAGAGTTGAACCGCTCCCGATCACCGTCGAGGCACTTGGCATAGACCTCGAGCAAGACATCGACGGGGTGTTCAGCGCGGTCAGCAACGTCCGCGGCGGGCACCCCGGCGTTGAGCCACAGGAACACTCCGGCGTGCCGCACGTACTGGCGACCGGCCAGCGGCGTGCCAACCCGGTCTGGCGTCAACGCGACCGTGCGGTTGGGCGCTCCACCTTGGCGCCCGGGACCATGCCCGCTCCCCGGTGGGCGGGTCGACGGCGGACGGGATGGCTGACGGGGCAAGTGCGGCGGCGACCAGCGGTACAGGGACGCGGGGTCATCCATCGTTCCGTCATCCGCCATGGGACAAAGCCGCATCAGGCGTCGCACGCGCTTCTCACATCACCTGATCGACACCGTAGACGGCCTGGGCGTGCGTGTACTCCTCGAACTCCAACTGCTTGATCAGGCCCGAGCGGGAAAACGCCTGGTTTTCGAGGTAACTCTTCGCCGTCTTGGCAGCCTGTTTCTTGTAGTCGACTTTCAAGGAATCCACGGCCTTGGTCGCAGTCTTTCTCGGGTAGCCCTCGAACTCCAACTGTTTGATCAGGCCCGAGCGGGAGAACGCTTGATATTCCAGGTAGTCGGAAGCGGTCTTGATGGCGTTCTGCTGCTCAACGGACAGCTCCGGCTCGGCCGGCGCCTTGGTGGGGGTCTTCGGTTTCGGTGCTGCGGTGGTCGCCGCTGCGCTGGTCGGTGCTGCGGTGGTGGTTTCCGCTGTCGGTGCCGTGGTGCTTTCCGCCGGGGTGGTCGGTGCGGCGTTTGTCTCCACGGCGGCCGTTTTTGCGGGAGGCGGGTCATCGCCGCCGACCGCCGCGGCGATGGTCACTCCGCCGCAGCAGAGCACCAGGACGCCGCCGACAACTGCTCCGATGATCAGCTTCATGTTGGACTTCTTCGGCGGCTGCTGTGGCTGCATGATTGGGTCGCCGGGGGGCGGCGGGGCGCTGTAACTCACTGATAGAACCCTTCGGGCAACTGTGCGTAACTGTGTGCACGGCAAGTTTGCTCAGCTGGGCCGCCAAGAACCATCCCCGCTTCAGTCGATGATTTAATCAACGTTCGTCAGTGGAGCTTGGGCCAATCGCCGGCACGTTCCGCTGCGGGAGTTCGCCGGGGCAAGACATATGGTTGCGAGCGTCGTACGCTACTGCGGCTACAAAGTGGACGGCGGCGTCCACCGTGCAGACGATGTGCGCGGCTGTGCCTGTCCTGATCCGGGCGAGCAGGATCCTCGACGCGCGGCGGTGCGCAGCCGCCCAGCACGCCCACCGCGCCGCGGATCCGAGGTCGACCTCACCCTCACGCGTAGTCGCACTGCGGGTTCGGCCTCGACGTCATGTCGATGATGTCGTTGAGCCGGTCCCGGGCGACGACCAGCTCGGCGATCTGCGCGGTGATCCGGTCCCGTTCCGCCACCAGGCGTTCCCGCGACTCCGGCGTGCTCACCTTGGCGTCCACGCACGGCAAGAGCTCCAGGATCGTCTTGCTCGACAGCCCGGCGCCGTACAACTGCTGGATCAGCCGCACCCGGTCGACCGCCGCGCTTCCATAGAGCCGCTGCCCGCTCTCACTGCGCGCCGAGGTCAGCAGCCCCTGCTCCTCGTAGTACCGCAGCGCCCGCACACTCACCCGCGTGCTGGTCGCCAGATCCCCGATCCGCACAGTGACCTACCTCGCAACACTTGCCTCTGACGTCAACGTGAGGTTTTAGCGTAGCGGCATGCAGATCAACGGCACAAAAGCTCTCGTGACCGGCGCCAACCGTGGTCTGGGCAAGGCCTTCGCCGAGGCTCTTCTCGCCCGCGGCGCCACCACCGTCTACGCCACCGCCCGCCGCCCCGACCGCGTCGACATCCCCGGCGTCGTCCCCCTCCGGCTGGACATCACCGACCCGGCTTCCATCGACGCCGCGGCAGCCGAGGTGGGCGACCTCGACATTCTCGTCAACAACGCGGGCATTTCCACGGACGCCCCGCTCCTCGGTCCGTCCACGGACAACATCCGCCGCGAGTTCGACACCAATTTCTGGGGCACCCTCAACGTCACCCGCGCCTTCGCCCCGAGGCTTGCCGGCGGCGCCATCCTCAACGTCATCTCCGCGTTGAGCTGGTACGCCTTCGCCCCCGCCAGCAACGGCTACGCCGCCTCCAAGGCCGCGGAATGGTCTCTCACCAACGGCGTCAGGCTCGAGCTGGCCGGCCAGAAGACCCAGGTCACCGCCTTGGCCCTGGCTATCGCCGACACCGACATGATGGCCGGCTACGACATCCCCAAACTCCCACCCCACGAGGTGGTCGGCATGGCTCTGGACGGGCTGGAGGCCGGCAAGCTGGAGGTGATCGCGGACGGGCCCACCGCCAACGTCAAGGCGTCCCTCTCCCGCGACCCCGCCCTGTTCTACGCCGACATCCCCGCCGCCCTCTTCGGCTGACACCAGCCGGCGGCGTCGCTCACCGGCGCCGTGGACGGGCCGCGATGTCGTACCGGCCGGTTACGGTGCGGCGCGGTTGGCCGGTCAGGGCAATCCCGTGTGGGACAGCGCGGCTACCGGGGGCGGGCACTGGTGGATCCTCGGAGCGATCCCGGGATTGAACAGGGGACACCGCGACCCGCCCCCTGCCGCGCGCCGACAGTCGTGAGCGGAAGAGGCTCAGCGGTGCGGAAGCGAGGATGCTTCGCCGCGGAGGAGGGCGGCCCGCAGGAATGACTCGATGACGGCGTACGTCGGGTGCGCGGCGTCCGGGATCAGCCGCTCCCCGGCGACCCGCACCGTGGCCCGCCCCGCGTCAGCCGAGACGATGTTGCGGTTGTGGCCGACTCCCGGCACGGTGTAGAAGGTCGTCGGCACCCCGGCCGCCGCCAACCCGTCGAAGAGTTGCCGGCTCTGTTGCAGGGGAACCAGACCGTCCTGCGTGCCGTGAATGATCAGGACCGGCGGCGCCGCCGGGGTCAGCCGGTTCAGCGGGTTGGCCGAGGCGACCCGCTCAGGGCAGATCAGGATCGGACAGCCGAGCAGTGCCGACTCCGGGGACATCGCGGATGCGTGGCACGCGTCCAGGTGGAATGTCCGGTTGAAGGCCGCGCACGCGCCGGGCAGCATGTGCTCGTCCATCCGCAGGAAGTCGATCGGCGCGTACAGGTCGACGACCGCGCGCACCCCGGTGCCGCCGACTCCGGCCATCAGGGCGGTCCACCCGCCCGACGAGTCGCCGAGCGCGGCCATCCGCCCGGGGTCGAACTCGAAGCGGCCGGCGTTGGCGCCCAGCCACCGGATGGCCGCCCGCACGTCCTGCACCTGCGCCGGGAACTTCGCCTGCTGGCTGGAGCGGGTGGAGACGCCGGCCACCACGAAGCCGTGCGCCGTGAAGTAGGGGGCCAGGGCCGGGGCGTACCCCTTGCCGTCGTCGGCGAACCAGCCGCTGCCGCCCATCACGATCAGAAGCGGTCGCGGGGTGGTGGCCGGCTGGGCCGGCAGGTAGAGGTCGAGCAGGTGACCGTGCGTGCCGGCGGGTTGCGCCTCGGCGTACGCCACATTCTTGAAGATCCGCGGCGGGCGGGTCGCCGCGGAGGTCGGCGGGCCGGCGGCGACCACCGCGCCCAGCGTGGTGACCAGCAGCGCGGTCAGCGCGAGGACCCGGGAGAGCGAGCGGTTGATCATGATCGGGCCTCTCTGGGCATCCACGGTGTCGACCCGATGGTCACCTGGGGTGACAACCCCACCTTCGGCGATGCGTGTACGTCGCGGAATCCCCCGACCCGGTTGATCCATGGAGCTGTACGAACCACCCGTACCGTCCGAATAGCAGGTAATGGGAAGTTTGCCCATGCTTTGATCGAGTCGAGCCTGCCGGGTGATGTAGCCCACTCGTTGGCTTGTTGAAGTTTCAAGAGCAACAGGCGAATAGTGTCGGTGAAACTTCAACAACCATGGGGGTTGCGATGACGGTGACGATCGGTCGGTCGACGGCGCGGGTGAGGCCTCCGGCGGCACGAATTCGCACCCGGGTCACGGTGCCGCTGGAGTTTCCGGACGGCTACCGCACCACGGCCGAGGTGTTCACCTTCATCGGCCTGGCCGATGGGCGCGAGCACCTGGCACTCGGCCTCGGCGACTGGCGGAACGCGACCGACCCGCTGGTCCGGCCGCACAGCGAGTGCCTGACCGGCGACGTCTTCGGCAGCCAGCGCTGCGACTGCGGCCCGCAGCTGCGCGAGGCCGCCGAGCGGATCACCGAGGCCGGCGGCGTCCTGCTCTACCTGCGCCAGGAGGGCCGTGGCATCGGGCTGTACGCGAAGCTCGACGCCTACGCCCTGCAGGACACCGGCCTCGACACGTACCAGGCGAATCTCGCTCTCGGCCACGGCGAGGACGAGCGGGACTACACCGCCGCCGCCCAGATGCTGCAGGCGCTCGGGGTCGAGCGGATCCGCCTGCTGAGCAACAACCCCGACAAGGCCGGGCAGCTCGATACCCTCGGTGTCGAGGTGACCGAGCAGGTCCGGACGGGTGTGCACCTGTCCGCGGCGAACGCCCGTTATCTCGCCGCCAAGCGCGACCACACCGCGCACACCCTCGATCTGACCGGTGCCGCATGACGCTTTCCACCGAGGCCGACCGATTCTGGACCCGCTCGGCCATCGACCTCTCCCGGCTTTCCCCGCCGTCGCCGACGCACTATGCCGTCGGCGCGGTGGTGGTCGGCCCGTCCGGCAACCCGATGGCCACCGGGTACACCGGCGAGACCGACCCGCACTTCCACGCCGAGGAAGAGGCGCTGGCCAAGCTGGCCGGGCGCGGCCTCGACCTGACCGGCGTGACCATGTACACGTCGCTGGAGCCGTGCACCGTCCGAAAGTCCCGCCCGGTCTCCTGCACCGAGCTGATCCTGGCGTCCGGCATCCGCCGGGTGGTGCTGGCGCTGCGCGAGCCGCTGCGCTTCGCCGACTGCACCGGGGTGGAGACCCTGCTCGGCCACGGCGTCGAGGTGGCCGAGATCCCGGAGCTCGGCGAGGCGGTCCGGGACATCAACGCCCACGTCATGGGGATGCAGACGACATGACCCAGGACGCCGTCGTGACCGAGCCCCGCTGGCTCAGCGACCCGGAGATGGCCGCCTGGCTGAACCTGACCCAGTTGCTGATGCTGCTGCCCAGCGCGCTCGACCGGCAGCTGCGGGACGACGCCGGCATCCCGCACGCGTACTACCAGATTCTCGCCATGCTCAGCGCCGAGCCGGGCCGTTCGATGCGGATGACCGAGCTGGCCCGCCGGGTCGGCACGACCACGAGCCGGCTGTCGCACGCGGTCGCCAGCCTGGAGCAGCGTGGCTGGGTGTGCCGCAGGGCGTGCGCGTTCGACAAGCGCGGCCAGATCGCGACGCTGACCGAGCCGGGCGCGCGTCTGCTGGAGACCGCCGCGCCGGGGCACGTGGCGGAGGTCCGCCGCCTGATCTTCGATCACCTGTCGCCGGACGAGGTGGATCAGCTCCGGGCCATCACCGCCAAGATCCTCCCCACCGCTCTATAGATACATAGACATGCCTCGCTGATGCGCCTAGGGTGATGCCCGCAACGACGTATCACGGGGGACAACTTGATAACACGATCACGCCTTGCCGTCCTGCTGGCGGCACTGCTGACACTCCTGCTCCTGCCGGTCGGCCCGGCCGGCGCCGCGCCGTCGCGGCGCGCGCCCCAGCCGCCCCAGCCGCCCGCGGCGAAGGCCGCGGCCGCGTCCACGCCCGTCGGGGAGCTGGCGCCCGCGACCGGCCAGTTCTATCCCGTCCAGCCGGTCGTCGCCTCGGCCGACGTGGCGCTGACCGCCAACACGCCCAAGGACATCAAGCTGGTCGGCATCGGCGAGGTGCCGAACACCGAGTACCTCGGCGTGCTGGCCCAGGTGCGGGTCTCCGGGCACACCGCCAACGGCAACGTGCGGGTGTACCCGCCCGGCTCCACCACCGAGTCGGTCACGCTACTCAACTACACCAACGGCAAGAACGCCTCCACGATGGACGAGCTGCCCACCTCGACCGGCGGCAAGCTCACCTTCGTCGCCAGCACGGCGGTGAAGCTGCGCATCGTGGTGGTGGGCTGGTACTCCGGGTGGGACCCGCTACCGGCCACCGCGGGCGCCACCTACCTGCCGCTGGCCCCGGTCCGGGTGCTCAACGCCGCCCGGCTGAACGCGGGCGCCACCACCGTGGTGCCGATCGCCGGCGCGAACGGGGTGGGCGCCACGGCAGACGTGTCTGCGGTCAACGTGGTGGTGGCCGAGACGTCCGCCGCGGCGGCCGGTTACGTGCAGGCGTACCCGACCGGCGCCACCGTCGCCGAGAGCACCGCCGCCCTCTACTACGCCACCGGCGAGCAACGCTCCCAGGCGCACGTCATCCCGGTCGGCGCGGACGGCAGCATCACCGTGAAGAGCTCGGCGGCCAGCAACGTCACCGTGTACCTGCAGGGCTACTACCAGAAGCCCACCGGGCCGCTGGCCGGCGCGACGTTCCGGGAGTCGTACCGGTCGTACATCCACAGCGCGGCCTACACCGCGGGCGCCACCAAGACGGCTACCGCGGCCCTCGGCGGGAACCCGGCCAGCGACGTGGTGGCGGTGGCGGCGCGGATCTCCGCGATCAACGCCACCGCGGCCGGCACGGTGCAGACCTGGCCGAGCGGCACCGCGCCGGTCGACGCCAGCCTGCTCTACAACACCTCCACGCCGGAGCACGACTTCAGCCACATCCGGGTCGCCGCGAACGGCACCTTCTCCGTCAAGTCGTCAGCCGCGGCCACCGTCGAGGTGCTGCAGCGCGGGCTGTTCGTGAAGGCCAGGACGCCCTCCGCGCCGATCCGGGTCAGCGCCGTGCCGGGCGCCGGCCAGGCCGCCGTGAGCTGGGCCAACGGCGGTGACGGTGGGGCCGCGGTGACCGGTTACACGGTCATCGTCAGCCCGGGCGGCCGCCGCGTGCCGGTGACCGGCACCAGCACCGTCGTCGACGGACTGGACAACGGCACCGAGTACACGTTCGCTGTGGTCGCCACGAACGCGGTCGGCAACTCGCCGGCCTCCGCCCCCTCCGACCGGGTCACGCCGGCGCAGCCCCGGGTGCCCGGCGCGCCGTACGTGACGGACACCTACGCCCGGGACACGGCCGTGCGGGTCAGCTGGAGCCCGCCGGACACCGGCGCCACCGGCGTCACCAGGTACGTGGTCACCGCGGCCCCGGGCGGCGCCACCGCCGAGGCGGACGGCTCGGCCACCGAGGCGATCGTGTCCGGGCTGACCAACGGCACGGCTTACACGTTCACCGTCACCGCTGTCAACGGCATCGGCGCCGGAGCGGCCTCGCCGCCGTCCGACCCGGTGCGGCCGGTCGCCGCGTCGGTGCCGCTCAAGCCGTCGCTGGGCCCGCTGGTCCGGCTCAACGGCCGGATCGACGCCCAGTGGACCGCGCCCACCGACGGAGGCTCGGCGATCACCGGGTACACCGTCACGGTCCAGCCCGGCGGCCGGACCATCGCGATCCCCGGGGACACCACCGTCGCCGGCATCACCGGGCTGACAAACGGCACGGCGTACACGATCAGCGTCACCGCCACCAACGCCGCCGGAACCGGCGCGCCGGCCACGTTCGAACCGGCCACGCCGGTGGCGGCCCGCGCGCCGGCCGCGCCCACCGACGTCCGCGCCGCCGTCGCCGACCAGGGTCAGGTGCGGGTCACCTGGACGCCGCCGCAGGACGTCGGCACCAGCGCGATCACCGGGTACACCGTCAAGGCGGCCCCGGGCACGGTCACCGCCACCACCACCGGCACCAGCGCGCTGCTGACCGGTCTGACCGCGACCACCAACTACACGTTCACGGTCACCGCCACCAACGCGGCCGGCGCAAGCGTGGCCAGCACGGCGACCCAGCCGGTGCTGCCCAAGCTCACCTACAAGGACGCGTTCACCGTGCTGACCGCCGAGCAGGCGGCCGCCATCCGCAGCGTCCACCAGGACGGCACGCTGATCTTCGACGGGGACGATGCGCCGGTCTACGAGGGTGACGTGTTCGTGGTCCCGCCGACGCCGCTGGCCGAACGCGGCATGCTGCTGCGGGCGACCGGGGTGAGCACGTCCGGCGGGCTCACCGCGGTCTCCACCGTCGAAGCCGGCCTCGACGAGATCTACACGGACGGCTCGCTCGCGCTCAACTCCGTGCTCGACACCTCGGACGTGCAGAGTTTCGTGCCGCTGGTGCCCGGCGTACGGCTGCGCGAGCCCACCCTGCACGGCCGGACGCTGGCCGCCGGCGCCCCCGCGGCGTCCTCCGCGCCCAACGTCGGCCTGCGGGACGGCACGCTGGTCGTCGAGCTGGCGTACGACATCGGCCGCAACGTCGACGGCAACGGCGGCAAGGCGGAGACCCAGTTCGAGCTGACCCCGAAGGGCTCGGCCGACGTCGACATCACCAGCTCCGGCATCAACACCAAGTTCCGGCTCACCGCCGCCACCCGCATCGAGACCCGGTTCAAGGCGGGCGCGTTCCGCGAGTACGACAAGGAATGGACGATCGCCAAGATCAAGGGCCGCTGCTTCGACGTGCAGCTCGGCCCGGTCCCGGTGATCATCTGCCTCGAGTTCGACGTGAAGATCCGGTTCGAGCTGGACGGCTCGGTCGGCGTCACGCTCGCCGCCGACTACAAGCGCGAGTTCGGCGCCGAGATCAGCACGAAGAACACCACGGTCACCGCCACGAAGATCGACGACGGTGGCTCCGGCTCGTCGGATCTGCGACTGTACGGCGAGGCGCAGGCCAAACTGCTGATCCCGGTCGAGTGCACGCTGTTCTTCTACGGCGCCGCCGGCCCGGGCATCGTGGCCCGCCCGTATTTGCAGGTCAAGGCGGACACCACGCAGAACCCGTGGTGGGAGGTGCGGGCCGGGGCCGAGCTCGGCGCGTTCGTGAAGTCCAAACGGTTCTTCGGCAAGGAGATCGACTGGCGTAACGACCATCTGCTCGACGCCTTCTACACGCTGAAGAACTCGGGTGGGCCGTTCATCGGCCTGCTGGTCACACCGACCAGCCAGAACGTCGAGGTGAACACGCCGCTCGACTTCAACGTGTCGATCACCGGCTATCCGGACGACACCCCGATCCACTGGCGCGTCGTGGAGGGGCCCGGGACGATCGACAGCGACGGCCGGTTCACCTCCGACCGCAACGGCGTGGCCACCGTCGAGGCGTACAGTCCCGCCGACATCTTCCACCCCGACCTGTACGCCCGGGGCAGCGCGATCGTCGGCGGCGGCCCACCCGGCGCGCCCGGCGCCCCCACGGCCACGGCCGGACCGCTGTCCGCGAACGTCAAGTGGACGCCGGCCGGGAACGACGGCGGTCACCCGGTCAACGGCTACGTGCTGACCACCTATCCGCCGACGGCCACCACCCGCGTCGAGGGACCGGCCACCACGGCGCGGGTGCGCGGGCTGGCGCCCGGGGTCTCGTACCTCGTCTATGTCCGTGCCACCAACGACCGCGGCGCCGGACCGCCCGCGGTCTCCAACGCGGTCGTGCCCGCCGAGAGCCCGGTCCAGATCGGCTACCGCACGAACGTGGCTGTCGACGAGCTCGGCAAGCCGGACGTACGGGCCATGGCCGGCGCGCACGGCGTCGCCGTCTCGGGCAGCGGCCGGTTCGCGTTCTTCCTGGTGGAGGCGCAGAGCAACCTGGCGCCGCCGGAGATCTACGTGGCCGGCAGCGCGGTGCAGTACCTGGTGCGCAAGGACCTCACCACAGGCGAGATCGTGGTGGTGTCCCGGGCGCTGGACGGGCGCACCCCGGTCACGGCCGGCGGATTCGTCCGGATGCCGGGCAGCACGAGCGCGCTGCCGCCCGGGTTCACCAGCAACTACGACGGCTCGGTGGTCGCCTACGCCACCGGCTCCGGGTTCGGGTCGCTCTACGTGCACAACGTCAGCACCAAGGCGACCTGGAACGCCACCGCCGGGCTGGCCGCCGGCGGCTACCCCGGCGCGCCCCGGCTCAGCGACGACGGCACGGTGGTGGCCTTCGCGTACGGCGACGTCACCGCGCACATCTACCGCCGGGTCCCGGGCGGCGCCGCCCAGCAGATCGACAACTGTTTCCTGCAGTCGTCCTGCACGGCCAGCCCGGACATCCGCAAGGTCGGCTGGTTCTCGATGTCCGGTTCCGGGACGCGGATCGCGTACGAGGACGCCGCCCTGGTCAGTGGAGTGGCCCAGCGCCACGCCCTGCTCTGGGACGCGTCCACCGGCGCCACCACCGACCTGACCGCCACCCCGCGGGCCAAGGAGGAGTCCTGGCGGCCGGCCATCTCGGGCGACGGCACGACGATCTCGTTCAGCTACACCGACCCCAGTTCCACCGCGGCCAAGAAGACCGGCATCGTGATCAAGCCGGTCGGCGGCGCCCGGGTGAGCGTGACGGACATCGTCCTGACCCCGCCCGCCGGCAACCAGGTGGCCGCCGACGAGCTCTCGGCCGACGGCCGCACGCTGGCCTATTCTCAGGGCACCGAACTGGAGACGGGGTTCGTCTACAGTGCCTCACTCGGCACGTCGGCGAAGATCGGCCGGCCCTCGGACAAGCCGGGGTTCTACGACCTGAGCTTCGACTTGACCGCCGACGGCCGGATGCTGGTGTGGAGCGCGTCGTACGCCTGCGACGACGACTGTGGGGGAGGGGTGTGGGCGCAGTACTTCAGCTGACCGGACGGGGGCGGCTCACCGGCCGCCCCCGCCGCGCCGAGGACCGATCATGACAAGTAGGCGACCCCTGCCCCTGCTGGCCGGGATCCTGCTGGTGCTCGTCTGTGCCGGCCTGGTGTGGATGCCGCCGTCCACCTTCCGGGCGCGCCTGTTCGGCCAGTCCGGCACAGTCGTCGTCACCGTCTGCAACCCGGCGGGCGGTGGCGCCCAGCGGATCCAGTGGACCTGCGCCGGTGATTTCACCCCGGACGGGGACGGACCGGTCCGGCAGGTGAGCTTCCGGTCCAGCTCCGAGCTGCCTGCGGGGTCCCATGTGGAGGCGGACGCCACGAGCGGCACGGCCAGCGAGGTGCAGGCCCGCACCGGTGGGCTGACCGCCGTACTTCTGTGCCCGCTTTTCATCATCGCGGTGGTCGCGGTGGGAGCCTTCCGCGCCTGGTCAACCCGAAAATCCTGAAAGCACGATCCGGTACGGCCCGGCCCGCGCCCGGCCCGTGGTCGTGCCGTCGACGTCAGCGGGTGGTGCGAGGTCCGCCGCCACCCGGGCCGCCGTTGCCGGGCCGGTCCGGGCGACCCGCGCCGCCGGGGCCCGGCCGATCGGGACGGTCCGGGCCGTCGGGGCGGTCCGGGGCCGGGCGGCCGGCGCCCGGCCACTGCGGGCGGTACGGCCAGTCCGCCGGCCAGTTCCCCGGCCGCCACCGGCCGTCCCACCTGTCGTTCCTGTCGTTGCGGTCCACGATCAGGGCGAACGCCCCGCGGCGGATCCCGTGCCGGACCCGCAGGCACTCGTGGTCGCTCCAGGAGCGCAACCGCTGGCCCACCATCCCGGCCCGCTCGCAGGACCAGAAGTCGCGGTAGTAGCCCACCACCTCGTCGTCGTCCCACGTGTTCCGTTGCTGGTCGGCCGATGCGCCGCCGCCCGGCTGCCCGGCCGCGGGCGCCGCCGAGGCCGGAGCGCTCGCCACTGCCAGGCCGGCCAGCATGCCGAGGCCCGCCAGCGCCAGTCCGCGCATGGTCTTCTGCATCATCGATCCCTTCTGTCACTACCCAAAGCCGTCCTTACCCTGACAGAACGGACCTGATCCACCTAACACCTGATCTCATACTTTCCGGTCCTGCCCGATCGCGATCGGCGCCGAAGCCGCTCATTCCGGCCGACCCGACAAGAGGGACCGCGACGGGCGGCGCGCGCGGATGAAGGGCTCCGGATCTGATAGCCGGACCGGGAGACACGTGGCGAGCTCGACCCGCGGCCCAGCCACTTCCGTGACCGTGTGAACGGAAACGAATCACTGGTGGGCAGGCGGCCCGCCGCGTGGTTGTCCCGGTCCAGATCGGCAGTCGGGCGCGGACCTCAGCGTCAGAACGGGGACGTTTCGTCACTCGCTGTATAGACAGCCGACAGGTGACGGTCCGTAATGGACGGCCCGAAGCTCACGTATGATCTCGATGAGCGGACGTTAAGGGGGGATTCACCCACGTCCTTTGTGGGTCCAATCCCTTTCCGTTACCTGGAAGAGAAGAAATCGTCACCGGGCATCCCTACTCTGCGGCGCATTCACTTCCATCGGAGGACCTGTTTCGATGCGTCCATATCTACGCAGCGTCAGCGCCGCTGCGAGCCCGCAGGCTCTTCGAGCACTCGGCGCCGCGGCCCTCGCGACCGCGCTGGGGTTGGGCTTCTCCGGGCCGGCGTTCGCGGCCGAGGCTCAGATCCCATTCATCAGCGAGATCCACTACGACAACGCCGGCGCCGACTCCGGTGAGGCGATCGAGATCCAGGCTCCGGTCGACTTCGACCTGACCGGCTGGAAGATCGTTCTCTACAACGGCAGCGGCAACGCGTCGTACGACACCAAGACGCTTTCCGGCGTCGTGCCGGCGGCCGGCGTGGTCGTGCAGACCTACCCCGCCAACGGCGTCCAGAACGGCAACCCGGACGGCATCGCCCTGGTCAAGCCGGACGGCACGGTCACCGAGTTCATCAGCTACGGCGGCGTGCTGACCGCGGCCAACGGCCCGGCCGCCGGCCGGACCAGCACCGACATCGGCGTCACCGAGGTCGCGGTCCCGGTCGGGCAGTCGCTGCAGAAGATCGATGGCAAGTGGCAGCCCGCCGCGGAGAACTCGTTCGGCGCCGTCAACAAGGCCGGCGGCGGGGGGACCGGCCCCCAGGAGCCGGGCACCGGCTGCGCCACCGAGGTCACCAACACCATCGCCGAGGTGCAGGGCACCGGCGCCGCGTCCCCGTTGGCCGGCAAGAAGGTCACCGTCGAGGGCGTCGTCACCGCCGATCACCGCACGGGTGGCTTCAGTGGTTTCTACATCCAGACCGCGGGGAGCGGCCACCCGGCCGCCGAGGGCGTCGCCTCCGACGCGATCTTCGTGTTCGGCTCCGCGGCCACCCTGCCCGGCGTCGCGATCGGCGACCAGGTCCGGGTCACCGGCACGGTCAGCGAGTCCAACACGCTCACCGAGCTCACCCTCGCCGCCAAGGCCGACACCCAGGTGTGCGCGCACGACGCGAAGCTGCCGGGCGCCTCACCGCTGACCCTCCCGGCCCCGGACGCGGTCCGTGAGTCGCTCGAGGGCATGCTGGTCGCGCCGGTCGGTGACTACACGGTGTCCGACCCGTACTACCTCACCCAGTACGGCGAGGTCGTGCTGAACGCCGGCACCAAGGTCGCGAAGGTGCCGACCGACGTGGCCAAGGCGGGCAGCGACGAGGCGAAGGCGCTCAAGGAGGCGAACCGGGCCGGCCGGATCCTGCTGGACGACGCCCGGACCACCACGCTCTCCACGGCCGGCATCGCCCCGCCGTACCTGACCGCGGACGCGCCGGTCCGGGCTGGTGACCGGGTCGCCTCGTTCGGGCCGGTGGTGCTCGACTACGCGTACGGCGACTGGCTGCTCGAGCCGACCACCCCGGTCACCGCGGAGACCTCCGCCGCGAATCGCACCACCTTCGACGACGCCAACCCGCGGACCGCCAAGCCTGCGGCCGTGGGCGGCGACATCAAGGTGGCCAGCTTCAACGTGCTGAACTACTTCGTCCACTTCGGTGGCGAGGCCCGCGGCGCCAAGGACGCGGCCGCGCTGGCCAAGCAGCAGGCGAAGATCGTCTCGGCGATCTCCGCGCTGGACTCCGACGTGGTAGCGCTCATGGAGATCGAGAATTCGGTCCGCTTCGAGCCGAACGACCCGCAGGTGGCGCTGAAGACCCTGGTCGCCGCGCTGAACGCGAAGGACGGCGCGGGCACCTGGGACTACGTCCGGACGCCGGCCGAGCTGCCCGGCGCCGAGCAGCAGGACCTCATCACCACCGCGATCATCTTCAAGCCCGCCACGGTCACACCGAAGGGCCCGTCCCGGTCGATCAGCGACGAGACGGTGTGGGCGAACGCGCGTGAGCCGATCGCGCAGACGTTCACCTCGGGCAGCATCGACTTCACAGTGGTCGCCAACCACCTGAAGTCCAAGGGCGCCTCGGTGACCCCGACCGGCGACAACGTGGACACCGGGGACGGGCAGGGCTCGTACAACGGCGACCGCAAGCGGCAGGCGGCGTCGCTGGTGAACTTCGTCAAGGGGGTGGAGAAGGACAGCGGCACCGACAAGGTGATCCTGCTCGGGGATTTCAACTCCTACACCCAGGAGGACCCGATGCAGGTCCTCTACGACGCCGGCTACACCGACGTGCACACCACCAAGGCGCCCGCCAAGAACTCGTACGTCTTCGGCGGCGAGTCCGGCTCGCTCGACCACGCGCTGACCACGCCGTCGCTGACCGAGCGGGTCACCGGCGTGGACATCTGGAACATCAACTCGGTCGAGTCGTACGCGTACCAGTACGACGGCTGGGCGCCGTTCTACAACGCCGACCCGTACCGGGCCAGCGACCACGACCCGGTCGTGATCGGCCTGGACACCGGCGCGCCGAAGCCGATCGACCTGCAGCTGCTGAACATCAACGACTTCCACGGCCGCCTGGAGGCCCCCTCGACCGGCGTCGGCGGGGCGGCTCAGCTGGTCGGCCTGGTCGACAAGCTGCGTGCGGAGAACCCGAACACGGTGTTCAGCTCGGCCGGTGACAACATCGGCGCGTCGACGTTCATCTCGGCGATCGACAACGACAAGCCGACGATCGACGCGCTCAACGCGGGCGGCCTGGCCGTCTCCGCGGTCGGCAACCACGAGTTCGACAAGGGCATCGCCGACCTGACCGGCCGCGTGACCGACCGGGCCGACTTCCCCTACCTGGGCGCGAACGTCTACCAGGGCGGCAAGCGGGCGCTGCCGGCGTACTCGGTCAAGACCGTGAACGGCGTCCGGGTCGGCTACGTCGGCGTCGTCACCGAGCAGACCTCCACGCTGGTCAGCCCGGACGGCATCAAGGGCGTGGAGTTCCACGACCCGGTGCTGGAGGCCAACCGGGTCGCCGGCGAGCTGTCCGACGGCGACGAGGCCAACGGCGAGGCCGACGTGATCGTGCTGCTGGCCCACGAGGGCGCGGCGACCGAGAACATCGCCTCCGCCGAGGCCCTGCGGAACGACCCGGTCTTCGGGGAGTTCACCAAGGTCGACGCGAACATCGACGTGGTCTTCGGCGGGCACACCCACCAGCCGTACGCGTTCGAGATCGCGGTTCCGGGCACCGACCGCGAGCGTCCGGTGATCCAGGCCGAGGACTACGGCGTCAAGCTGGGCCGGGCGACCCTGAAGTACGACCCGGCGACCAGGACTGTGGTGAGCTCGACCGCCGAGCTGATCAACGTGACCGGCCAGCCGGCGAACGCGGCGGTCGCCGACATCGTCACCAAGGCGAAGGCGAACGCCGAGGTCCTGGGCAAGGAGAAGCTCGGCACGATCACCGCGGACATCAAGCGGGCGTACACCGCCGACGGCGCCGAGAACCGCGGCGCCGAGTCCCCGATGGGCAACTTCATCGCCGACGTGCAGCTCGACCAGACCAGCGACCCGGGCCGGGGCGGGGCACAGATCGCCTTCATGAACCCGGGCGGCCTCCGCGCCGACCTGGCCCGCGGCACGGACGGGACGGTCACCTACTCGGCGGCCTTCGCGGTGCAGCCGTTCGCCAACGACGTGGTCACCCAGACCCTCAAGGGCTCGCAGATCAAGCAGGTCCTGGAGGAGCAGTGGCAGCCGGACACCGCGTCCCGGCCGATCCTGCACCTGGGCTCGTCGAAGGGTCTGACCTACGAGTACGACCCGAAGGCGCCGCGCGGTTCGCACGTCATCGCGTCCACGCTGAAGCTGAACGGGGTCGTGATCGACCCGGACGCCTCGTACCGGGTCACGTCGAACTCGTTCCTGGCCGGGGGCGGCGACAACTTCGCCACCCTGGGCAAGGGCACCGACAAGGTCACCACCGGTGACAACGACCTGACCATGCTGGTCAACTACTTCCGGACGCACTCGCCGGTCAAGGCCGACCAGGAGCCCCGCACCAAGGTGTACCAGGCGCCGGCCGACACCACCGCGCCGAGCGGGTCGTACGAGGTGAACGCGGGCAGCATCTGGACCGGCCAGAGCGTCACGCTGACCCGCGAGGCGCTGACCGACGACACCACCGACCCGGCGAAGATCGCCCAGGTGGTGAACTGGGGCGACGGCACCGGCGCGCAGACGCTGGAGGCCGGCGCCAAGACCGTCGCGCACAAGTTCGCGACGACGGGCGCCCACGCGATCAAGGTGACGGTCACCGACGAGGCGGGCAACTCGGCCACCGTCGACGCCGGCACCGTGGTCGTCGCCGACCAGGCGGGCACGTACCAGCTGAACCGCACCTCGATCTGGGAGACCCAGGCCGTCACGGTGTGGGTGAACGGTGTGAACGGCGACGCCGTGAAGATCAACTGGGGTGACGGGTTCACCGGCGAGGCGTCGGCCAACATCATGGTGGCGCACGCCTACACCAAGCCGGGGACGTACACCGTCAAGGTGACGCCGGTGAACGCGATCGGTGCGGGCGCCACGGCGACCGCCGGCGTCGTCCAGGTCCTCGAGGACGTCTACGCGCCGGTGCCGACCCTGATCGTGCCGGACCCGGCGAACGTGCCGGCGTCCTGGTCCAAGCTGCACGGCAACGTCACCGACCAGGGTGCCGGCGTGGCCAGCGTGCGGGCCAAGGCCGTGGAGTACCGCGTGGACGGCAAGTGGTACTTCTTCCACCAGGGCACCTGGTGGAAGTCGGCGACGAAGGAGGCCGCGATCTCCCGAGCCGACCTGCTGAACGCCGCGGTCGGTGGCACCGCCTGGTCCGTCCGGCTGCCCGGGGTCACCACGGGCACGCTGCGGGTCAGCTACAGCGCGGTGGACAAGGCCGGCAACACGTCGGCCGGGTTCGTCTGGAACCAGAAGATCAACAAGTAGTTCCTGGTGTTCGGGAGGCCCTCGCCGGTTGCGGCGGGGGCCTTTCGCCTGCCCGGGGCGCTGCTCCCGCC
>NZ_BOMW01000099.1 GCF_016862395.1 Actinoplanes siamensis
ACGGGATGGGCCTTTCTTTTTGCCCGGTGCGAGATCCCCGGTATGCTGGGCGGCGGGCCGTGACTGGCGCGTTCGGATGGTTGACCATCGGGGAGCGGCCTCGTCGAGACGACGACATGCCGTGCGCCTGGGCCTCTTCACTATCTGATAGGGAGGTCCTCATGACTGAGCTCAACGCCGAATCGATCGCTTTCCGCTCCGCCCTCGAGGTGGTCCGGTCCGTCGAGCCGCGCATCGCCGACGCGATCGCGAAGGAGCTGACCGACCAGCGCGAGTCACTGAAGCTGATCGCGAGTGAGAACTACGCTTCTCCGGCCGTCCTGCTCGCCATGGGTAACTGGCTCTCCGACAAGTACGCTGAGGGCACCATCGGCCGCCGCTTCTACGCCGGCTGCCAGAACGTGGACACCGTCGAGTCGGTAGCGGTGGAGCACGCCAAAGCACTCTTCGACGCTCCGTACGCGTATGTTCAGCCGCACTCCGGCATCGACGCCAACCTGGTGGCGTACTGGGCGATCCTTGCCGACCGGGTCGAGGTGCCGTACCTGAAGAGGTTCGAGAAGCGGCAGATCAACGACCTGACCGACGCCGAGTGGGCCGAGCTGCGGCAGGCGTTCGGCAACCAGCGGCTGCTCGGCATGTCGCTGGACGCCGGCGGCCACCTGACCCACGGTTTCCGGCCGAACATCTCCGGCAAGATGTTCGATCAGCGCAGCTACGGCGTCGACCCGGCGACCGGTCAGATCGACTACGCGGCGCTGCGAGAGACGGCCAGGGAGTTCAAGCCGGCCGTGATCGTCGGCGGGTATTCGGCGTACCCCCGCAAGGTGAACTTCGCGAAGATGCGGGAGATCGCCGACGAGGTCGGCGCCACCTTCATGGTGGACATGGCGCACTTCGCCGGTCTGGTCGCCGGCGGCGTGTTCACCGGGGACTTCAACCCGATCCCGCACGCGCACATCGTCACCACCACCACCCACAAGAGCCTGCGCGGTCCGCGCGGTGGCGCGGTGTTCTGCCAGCCGGAGCTGTCGTCGCAGGTCGACCGCGGTTGCCCGATGGTGCTCGGCGGCCCGCTGCCGCACGTGATGGCCGCCAAGGCGATCGCGTTCGCCGAGGCCCGCCGGCCCGAGTTCGCGACGTACGCCCGGCAGATCGTCAACAACAGCCAGGCGCTCGCCGAGGGTCTGTCCAGGCGCGGCGTCCAGCTGGTCTCCGGCGGCACCGACAACCACCTGGTCCTGATCGACGTGCACCCGTTCGGGCTGACCGGCCGCCAGGCCGAGCAGGCCCTGCTGGACAGCGGCATCGTGACTAACCGCAACGCGATCCCGTCCGACCCGAACGGCGCCTGGTACACCTCCGGCATCCGGATCGGCACCCCGGCCCTCACCTCTCGCGGCCTCGGCGTCGCCGAGATGGACCAGATCGCCGAGCTGATCCACACCGTACTGGCCGGCACCACGCCGGACGCCACGTCGAAGGCCAAGTTCACCCTCGACGCCGGCCTGTCCGACCGCGTGTCGAAGCAGGCCTCGGAGCTGCTCGCCCCGTTCCCGCTCTACCCGTCGGTCAGCCTCGCCTGACCGTCCCCGGGGTGGCTGTCGGCCACCCCGGGTCTGGCGTTCCCCGAGCCGCGCCGGTCCGCCTGGCCTGGTGCTTCCCGGGCCGCCGCCAATGCGCCTGGCCGGGTGCTTCCCCGGCGGTCGCCGGTGGCCTGGTCTCGTGTTCCATTCCGGGTGGTCGTTCGGCACCGCGACGGCCACCCGGTTCGAGACGCCGCCCGGTGGGTTCTTCATCTACGGGGCGGCAGTCTGTGCAGGGTCACCTCGCCCAACTCGCCGGCGGCGACCTCGGCGGTCATGTAGGTGGCGTACGGCTGCCGGCGGCGGTCGGTGGGCGACCCGGGGTTGAGCAGGCGCAGCCCGTTCGCCGCGGTGCTGTCCCACGGGATGTGCGAATGGCCGAACACCAGCACGTCCACGTCCGGGAACCGCTCCGCGCAGCGTTTCTCCCGGCCGCTCGCCGGCCCGGTTTCGTGCACCACCGCGAACCGCACCCCCTCCAGCTCGACCCGGGCGACCTCGGGCAGCTGCTCGCGGAGCGCGCCGAAATCGTTGTTCCCGTGACAGCCGATCAGCCGCGCCGAGCGCTCGGCCAGCGAGTCGAGCAGCCCGGCCTCCACCCAGTCCCCGGCGTGCAGCACCACGTCCGCCTGCTCGACGGCCGCCCACACCGGGGCCGGCAGATCACGGGCGCGCTTCGGCAGATGGGTGTCACTGATCAGCACCAGTCGCACGACCTCATACTTCCCCGATCCCGTCAGCCCACCCCTCCCGGTACGCCTCGCCACCGCAAGGCACCCCCGCGAAGGTCAGCAGGCACCGCCGAGCTGGCAGCCAGAGGTCTCTGCGGCCGCGTGACGGACCTCTGGCCGCCGGTCGACAGCGGCGGGTCGGCGGTGAGGGTGTGTCCGGCCGTGTGACGGATCTCCGGGTGCGGCGGGCTGGCAGTGACCGGTGTGTCCGGCCGCGGGACGGACCTCTGGGTGCGGCGGGCTGCCACTGACGGGTGTGTCCGGCCGCGGGAGGCAGAGCACGGCCCTGGTGAGGTGATTGTCATTGTTGGAGTCATATGCGAGTTGTCGCTGACGTCGGCGGAACCGGTTTCGGATGACGTGTTATCGGTTCTGGTGAAACACGTCAGACCGGCTGCCACGTTGCTGTGAGCTGCGGAAACCAGGCGGCGCAAAAATCCGGCGCGGATGGTGCGGTCTCGCCGGTACCGGTTCCGGAACCTCGCAACATCCTGGACATCGATATGTAACGACTCTTAGCGTCGTGGCACTTGGGTGAGCGCTCTCCCACTGCCACGTCCTAGTCCTCCTCCCGTCCCACTAGGAGACCCTTATGAGTCGCTCCCGCTGGCGGAGCGGCGCGATAGTCGGCCTCACGGCCGCTGTCGTCGCCGGTTATGCCGCGATCACCATGACCGGCGCCTCGGCCGCCGAGACGCTGCTGTCGCAGGGCAAGCCCGCGACCGCGTCGTCCACCGAGGCGGCCGGCGCCTACCAAGCCTCGGAAGCCGTCGACGGCAACACCGGCACCCGCTGGGCGTCCGCCTTCTCCGACCCGCAGTGGCTGCAGGTCGACCTGGGCGCCACCAGCACCATCAGCCGGGTCGAGCTGAGCTGGGAGACCGCGGCCGCCAAGGCGTTCCAGATCCAGGTCTCGGACAACGCCTCCAGCTGGACGTCGATCTACTCGACCACGACGTCGACCGGTGGCGACCAGAACCTGACCGTGAACGGCTCGGGCCGGTACGTCCGGATGTACGGCACCCAGCGGACCACCGGCTACGGCTACTCGCTGTGGGAGTTCAAGGTCTTCGGCTCCACCGGCGGCGGCAACCCCACCACGCCGCCCCCGAGCGGCCCGAACCTGCCCGGCGGCGGAAGCCTCGGAGCCCAGGTCACCGTCTTCGACCCGAGCATGTCCAGCGCGACGATCCAGGCCCAGGCCGACGCGATCTTCAAGCAGCAGGAGACGAACCAGTTCGGCACCCAGCGCAACCTGATCGCGTTCAAGCCGGGCACCTACAACGGCCTGAACATCCAGGTCGGGTTCAACACCTCGGTGATCGGTCTCGGCCAGAACCCGCAGGATGTGCGGATCAACGGGGACATCACCGTGGACGCCGGCTGGTTCCAGGGCAACGCCACCCAGAACTTCTGGCGGTCGGTCGAGAACATCTCGCTCTACCCGGTGTCCGGCGCCGACCGCTGGGCGGTTTCGCAGGCCGCGCCGTTCCGCCGGATGGACGTGCACGGTGACCTGAACCTCGCGCCGAACGGCTACGGCTGGGCGTCCGGCGGCTACATCGCCGACTCGCGGATCAGCGGCTCCGAGGGGCAGTACTCGCAGCAGCAGTGGTTCACCCGGAACAGCCAGATCGGCTCGAACACCAACGCCGTCTGGAACCAGACGTTCGTCGGTGTGCAGGGCGCTCCGGCGAGCAGCTTCCCGAACCCGCCGTACACCACGATCGCGCAGACCCCGGTGATCCGGGAGAAGCCCTACCTGTACCTCAACGGCGGCAACTACGCCGTCTTCGTGCCCAGCCTGCAGACCAACTCGTCCGGTGTGACCTGGGCGAACGGCAACACTCCGGGCACCGGCATCCCGCTGAGCCAGTTCTACGTGGCCAAGCCGGGCGACAGCGCGGCGACGATCAATCAGGCGCTCGCGCAGGGCCTGAACCTGATCTTCCAGCCGGGTGTCTACCACGTGAACCAGACGATCAACGTGACCCGGGCGAACACCGTGGTGATGGGCCTCGGCTACGCGACGATCATCCCGGACAACGGCGTCACCCCGATGCAGGTGGCCGACGTGGACGGTGTGAAGATCGCCGGCCTGCTCTTCGACGCGGGCACCACCAACTCGGCGAACCTGCTGGTGATCGGCCCCAACGGCGCGTCGGCCAACCACGCGGCGAACCCGACCACGGTCCAGGACGTGTTCTTCCGGATCGGCGGCTCGATCGCCGGAAAGGCCACCAACAGCCTGCTGGTGAACAGCAACAACACGATCATCGACCACATCTGGGCGTGGCGCGCCGACCACGGCAACGCCGGCACCTACGGCTGGACCGTCAACACCGCGGACAGCGGCCTGATCGTGAACGGTCAGAACGTGACCGCGTACGGCCTGTTCGTCGAGCACTACCAGAAGTACGAGGTCATCTGGAACGGCAACGGCGGACGGACCTACTTCCTGCAGAACGAGCAGCCGTACGACCCGCCGACGCAGGCGGCGTGGCGGACCGGCGCCAACGGCTACGCCGCGTACAAGGTGGCCGACTCGGTGACCAGTCACGAGGCGTGGGCCCTGGGCAGCTACTGCTACTTCAACGTGAACCCGGGCATCCACTCCAACAACGGCTTCGAGGTGCCGGTGAACTCCGGGGTCAAGCTGCACAACCTGCTCACCGTGTCGCTCGGTGGCAACGGCGTGATCGACCACGTGGTCAACAACACCGGCGCCGCGGCGCAGGGGACGGCGACCGTGCCGGTCTATCTGAACAGTTTCAACTGAACCGCTGAGTAGAGGATCGGGGGTCGCCGTCGGCGGCCCCCGATCCCTTTCTCCGACCACGGTTCGGCGGCATGTCGACATCGCGGACGCTCGGGGCGTCTACTCCGGGACAACGGCGCTCGATGTGGCGGAGGCGGCGTGCGCGGCCTGGCGCTAGGCCTCGAAACGGGTGCGCCGGCGACGGGCCAGGAGCAGACCGAGCACACCGAGCGCGACGATCGACGCGCCGCCGGCCGCGAGCGGGCCGGTCCGCGGGCCGGTGATCGGCAGGCCGCCGCCCTCGTCGCCGGACGGGTTGGCGACGAGCGCGGCCTTGTCGTTGCTCTTGTCGGTGTTCGAGTACGCCTTGGTGAGCACGATGGAGCCGGTCGCGTTCGGCACCACCTCGACGACGCGCAGCGGCAGCTCCCAGCTGAACGTCCTGCCTGCCGGCAGGAAGCCGCCGGTCAGGCAGTGCCACCTGGTGGCTTTGGCGGGGATTCCGGAACCCATCGACGAGCAGCCGTTCGGCACTCTGGTGACGTCGGCGATCACCGTGCCCGGCGGCAGGGTGACGGTGGCTTCGGCGACGGTGTCGGGGAACCGGTCCAGTGTCGCCGGGCCGTTGTTGTGCAGGCCCACCCTCGCGGTCACCACGTCACCGGCTCCGCCGGTCACGGTCGCGCCGACCGCGGCGAGGTCGGCGGGGTTGGTGCCCTGGATCCGCACCGACACGACCGTGGTGTTGCCCGGAGTCGTGTCGGTCTGCGGAATGGACCGCGTGGCGGCCACCGGGGTGAGCCGCAGGACCGGCCCGGTGCCCGCCGTGCCACGACCGTCGCCGCCCTTCCCGAAGTCGTCGACAGTCCACCACCGGAAGCCGGCTGCCTCCCCACCTGGCGCGAAGACGTCCTGGCGCAGCCGCAACGGCACCACCGCCGCGAAGGTCGCTCCGGGCGGGAGCTCGGTGTCGAAGTGGCAGCTCTTCAGCTTGTCATCGAAGTAGAGGCAGTTGGCGAACCGCTCCGGGGTCTCGACAGCGAACGGCGGGTCCAGGAAGGCCAGCACTGTTCCGTGCACGGTGCGGCCGGACCTGGACTCGTTGGTGACCGGGACCCGGACGTCGAAACTGTCACCGGCCCGGACCCGGACGTCCGGGATGAAACCGGCCCTCAGATCGACGTCCTCGGCGACCGCGACGTTGACGGTCCTGGTCACCGGGGTGATGCCGCCGGCGGAGAAGGTCGCGCGCAGGGTGCCGGTGGCGCCGGCCACCGCGGTCTCGTCGGTCTTCAACCACGGTCCGAGGCGGAGGTTCCCGTCGGCGCCGACAATCAGCCCGCTGGCCGGCTGATAGGCGCAGGTCAGCTTGACCCCGGACGGGTTGCCGCAGGCCCACCACGGGTCGCTGGCCCGTTCCAGGCGGAACCCGGTGAGGTCGCTGGACAGCTCGAGCGTCAGGGTGGCGCCGGGATAGCTCACCTCGCCGCCGGCCCCGGTGACGAGCCGCGGATCGAGGATCTCCGCCGAGTTCACCCCCAGGAACGTGTCGGCGAGGCGAAGCTCGGGGGTGGGCGGGGCGGCGTAGGCGGGAGCGACCAGGCCGAAGCTCGCCGCGCCGGCGGCGGCCAGGCCGGCGAGCAGGCGCCGGGCCGAGCGGAGTGGCATGCGATTCCTCCGGTGGAGGTGGCGGTACGCGGCGGCATCGGCCGCCACGGACCATGGGCGTCCTAGCCGTCGAGAGAGGTACGCCGGCGGCGGGTCAGCACCAGGGCCAGCACACCGAGCGCCACGAGGACCACGCCGACGCCGGCGATCGAGCCGGCCGCCGGACCGGTGATCGGCAGGCCGGGTTCGCCGCCGCCGCTACCACCGCTACCGCCGGTGCCGCCGGCCGGGTTGAGGATCAGCGCCGCCTTGTCGTTGGACTTGTCGTTGCCGGCCGTCTGCGGGTCGTCCGGGAGGCCCGGGACGACCTCGACCGCGCCTGTGGCGTTCGGCACGACCCTGCGGATCCGCAGCCCGATGTTCCAGGTCACCGGTTTGCCGACGGGCAGCACGCTGCCGGTGGAGCAGGCGTACTGGACGGCTTTCGGGTTCGTGGCGAGCCGGCCGCCGGTCACCGGTTCGCAGCCGGCCGGGACGGTGGCGACCTGGGCCCCCTCCGGGATGGTGACGACGGCGATCCGTGCCGGCTGCCCGGGGATGGTGTTCAGCGCGGCCGGGCCGTTGTTGCGCACGCCGACCCGCGCGTGGACCACCTTGCCCGCCGCGCCGGAGACCTTCGCGCCGATCGCGGCCGGGTCGGCGCCCTGCGAGCCGAGCACGTCGATGGTCACCGACTGCAGGTTGGTGTCCCGGTTGACCTCGGTCTGCGGGACGGACGCGGCGGCGCGCTCGGCGGGCGCGGGCTCCAGCCGCAGGGTGGGGCCGCTGCGCAGAGCCGGGAACTGGTTCGGCCCGTCCTCCCCGGCGCCGCCCTGGAAGTCGGTGAGCGTCTGCCACTCGAAGTCGACGATGACCGTGTTCGGCGCGTAGGTGTCCCCGCGCAGGCGGAACGGCAGGCGGACCCGGTACGGCACATCGGGCTGCAGCTCCGCGTCGTCGAAGACGCAGTACACCAGCTTGCCGTCGTCGTAGGCGCAGTTCTCGTACCGCTCGAAGGGCTCGGCCGCGTACGCGTACGGCTTGTCGACCACCAGCGCGACCCCGTGCACCGTCCGGCGCGGGCTGCTCACCTGCAGCGGCACGTCGACCCGCCCGCCGGGCCGGCCGGTCAGCGGGTAGGGCGGGATGCCGGCCTGCAGGTCGACGCCCTCGGCCACGCGCACCCGGCCGGTGTCGGTGAGCGTCTGCTTGCCTGGGTCGGTGAGTGTCACCTTGACGGCGCCGGTCGCGCCGAGCACCGCCGTGTCGCCGGCCGTCAGCACGGCCGCGGTGGGGATCCAGCCGAGCGGGTCGACGGTGAACGGCTCCCGCGCGTCACAGGTCAGGGCGGTCGCCGGCGTGCTGGTGCAGGTCCAGGGCCCGTCCTCGGCGGGGACCAGGCGCACCCCGGTCAGATCCCCGGACAGTTCGACGGTCAACCGGGCCCGGCCGAACGCGACGTCCTGGGTGGTGATCAGTTTGGGCCGGACGTTGGTCCGGAATCCGCTGACGACGAGCGCGTCGGCCACGTCGAGTCTGCTGGCGGGAGCGGCGTCCGCCGGAGCCGCCAGGCCCAGGGTCGCCGCGCCCGCGGCGGCCAGGACGGCGAGCAGGCGCCGGGCCGGATGAGTTGGCATGGCGGTCCTCCGAGTCGATGGCTGTACCGAGCGAGTCGATGCTGTACCGAGCGAGTCGATGGCTGTACCGAATGTCGTCGAGGGCGCTTGGAGCATAGGGAAAGCAGCGGCGACGCATCGTCCGCGTGCGTCCGATGTGCACTCCATGCCCGGAAGCGGGCGTAAAGTTTTTTGTCGCAGTCGCCGGTTTCCACAGCGTTATCCACAGGATCGGGCGAGTTTTCCACAGCCTTGAGAGATCGACAGGCATGGGGGCTACACGTGCGTGTAGTAGCCTATACATGTGAGTAGTGACAGCGACCTGACCGCCCGCGCCCGGATCCGGGACGCCGCTATCGCGCTCTTCACCGAGCGCGGCATCGCCGGCGCCACCATCCGGGACATCGCGCAGGCCGCCGGCGTCTCCTCGGGCCTGCTGCGGCACCACTTCGGCTCCAAGGAGGGGCTGCGCGACGCCTGCGACGAGTTCGCGCTGGCCCGCATCGCCCAGGTGCAGACCCGGTTCGTCGGGAGTCAGATGCTCGGTCCCATCCCGCCCGACGTCCTCCCCCTGCAGCAGTACCTCGTCCGTGCGCTGATGGACGGCTCGCCGCGCAGCACCGAGATGTTCCGGCGGGCCGTCGACCAGGGCGAACACCTGCTCGGCGACCTCAAGGTGGAGACCGGCGACCTGCGGGCGTTCGTGGCGGTGGTCGGCGCGATGAAGATGGGCATGTTCCTGATGCGCGACCAGCTCTCCGCGGTGCTCGGCGAGGACGTCGGCGTGCCGCCGGGATATCTGCGCATCCTGCGGGCGTCGATCGAGATCTTCCGGCAGCCACTGCTCACCCCGGAACAGGCCGACCAGGCCATGCGGGCCCTGGATCGGATCTCACTCCACGAAGGGGAGCGGCCATGACCGAAGCTATCGCGGCGGAGGGGCTGGTCAAACGGTTCGGCAAGGTCACCGCCCTGGACGGGCTCGACCTGCGGGTGCGGACCGGGGAGGTGCACGGGTTCCTCGGTCCCAACGGCGCCGGCAAGACCACGGCCATCCGGATCCTGCTGGGGCTGATGCGGCGCGACGGCGGCAGCGTGCGTCTGCTCGACGGCGATCCGTGGGCGGAGGCCACGAGACTGCACAAGCGCCTGGCGTACGTGCCCGGCGACGTCACCTTCTGGCCCACCCTCACCGGCGGCGAGGTGATCGACCTGCTCGGGCGGCTGCGTGGCGGCCTCGACCCGCGGCGCCGCGACGACCTGATCGAGCGGTTCCAGCTGGATCCGCGGAAGAAGGGCCGGACGTACTCGAAGGGCAACCGGCAGAAGGTGGCGCTGATCGCCGCGCTGGCCTCCGACGTCGAGCTGCTGCTTCTGGACGAGCCCACCTCGGGGCTGGACCCGCTGATGGAGGAGGTCTTCCGCGAGGTGATCCAGCAGGAGAAGAGCCGCGGCGACCGGACCGTGCTGCTCTCCAGCCACATCCTCGCCGAGGTCGAGGCGCTCTGTGACCGGCTGACGATCATCCGGGACGGCCGCTCGGTGGAGACCGGCACCCTCGACGACCTGCGGCACCTGACCCGCACCACGATCCGCGCCGAGCTGACCGGCCCGATCGACGGCCTCGGCACGATCTCCGGCGTGCACGACCTGACCACCGCCGACGGGCGGGTGGCGTTCGACGTGGACGCCGACGCGCTGGAGCCGGCGCTGCGGACGCTGGTCACGGCCGGGGTGCGCAGCCTGGTCAGCCAGCCGCCGTCGCTGGAGGAGCTGTTCCTGCGGCACTACACCGGGAGCGAGCGGTGACGGGCACCGGGAGCCTGCTCCGGCTGATCCTGCGTCGCGACCGGGTGGTGCTGCCGCTCTGGGTGCTCCTGCTCGGCCTGTTGCCGCAGGTCTACCTCGCCAGCTTCCAGAGCGTGTTCGCCACCGACGCGGACCGCCTGGAGTACGCCCGGGTCAGCGCGTCCAACGCGGGCTTCGCCGGGCTCTACGGCCGGTTGTCCGGGGACAGCCTCGGCGAGCTGGTGGTCTGGCGGGCCGGGTTCGTCCCGGTGATGATCGGCCTGGCCGCGCTGCTCACCGTGATCCGGCACACCCGGGCCGAGGAGGAGGCCGGGCGCAGCGACCTGATCCGCGCCACCGTCGTCGGCCGCTGGGCCCAGCCGGCCGCCGCCCTGCTCGCCACGACGCTGGGCTGTCTGGTGCTGGGCCTGATCGTGACGGCTTCGATGATCGTCGCGGGGGAGCCGGCCGAGGGCTCGGTGGCGTTCGGCGCGCTGTTCACGCTCAGCGGTTGGCTCTTCGCGGGGGTGGCCGCGATCGCCGCGCAACTCACCAGCGGCGCCCGGGGCGCCCGGATGATCGCCGTCCTGGTGCTCGGCGTGTCCTACGTGCTGCGCGTGGGCGGGGACATCTCCGCGGTCGGGGACGGCCGGCTGGACTGGCTCGCCTGGCTGTCGCCGCTGGGCTGGGTGCAGAAGATCAGCCCGTACGGGGCGGACGACTGGGCCCCGGCGGCGCTGGCGCTGCTGGCCGTGGTGGTGACCGTGGCCGTCGGCGGCCACCTGCTGACCCGGCGCGACCTGGCCGCCGGCCTGCTCGCCGCGCGGCCGGGCCCGCCCCGCGCCGGCGCCGGGCTGTCCTCGCCGCTCGGTCTGGCCTGGCGGCTGCACCGCGGGCTGCTGGCCGGCTGGGTGGCCGGGTTCGCCGCGCTCGGCCTGGTCTTCGGCGGGGTCGGCACCAGCATGGCCCAGATCGCCGAGGACAGCAGGTCGGTGAGCGACGTGTTCAACAAGCTCGGTGGCGCCGGGACGGTCACCGACGCGTACTTCGCCACCACCGCCGGGATCTGCGGGCTGGTCGTGTCGATCTACGCGATCCAGGCCGCCCTGCGGATCCGGGACGAGGAGCAGAACGGGCACGCCGAGCTGGTCCTGAGCGCGGCCGTGGGGCGCGCCTCGTGGGCCGCCGGCCACCTGCTGTTCGCGCTGCTCGGGCCGGCCGTGGCGATGGTCGCCGAGGGCGCGCTGGCCGGGGCGACGTTCGGCGACGTGGGCCCGGTGCTGGCCGCCTCGACGGCCCAGCTGCCGGCGGTCTGGGTGCTGGGCGCGGTGGCCGTGCTGCTGATCGGCGTGTTGCCACGGTTCTCCGCCGCGGCCTGGGGCGCGGTGGCCGTCTGCCTGCTGTTGCTGCTGGTCGGGCCGCTCCTGGAGCTGCCGCGGTGGGTGCTCGACGCGTCGCCGTTCACCCATGTGCCGCAACTGCCGGCGGCGAGCTTCACCGCCGTACCGGAAATCGTCCTGATCCTGATCGCCACCGCCCTGGCCGCGGCCGGGCTGGCCGGCCTGCGCCGCCGCGACGTCCCCGCCTAGCCGGAGATCGGCCGGCGGCTTGCGCCGCCGGCCGATCCGTCAATGGCTCTTGCCGCGTTTCGGCAGTACCAGCTCCTCGTGGTCGAGCTCGCGGTTGAGCACCCGCAGGTTCTCGTCGTCCAGCCGGCCCGCGTCGCGCCAGCGCAGCAGCTCCTCGCGTTCGGCGTCGATCACCGCCTGCCGCACCATCAGCGCCGCCTCGTACTGCGGGGACGGCGGCAGCTCCGGGGTGTCGACCTGTTCCAGCAGGTCGAGCCGGTGCCGATAGCGGTCGAGGCGGATCTGGAGCTGCTTGCGCATGGTCTCCATGGCCTCGTCCTCGATGTTGTCGTGCTGCTCGCCCTGGATGTCGTCGAGCCGGTTCAGCGCGGCGCGGACGGCTGCCGAGCGGGCCTCGTTGCGCAGCCGCGCCTTGTCGGTCTGGTTGGCGCGCAGGCCCAGCCATCGCACCAGCGGCGCGAACGTCAGGCCCTGGCCGATCAGGGTCACCAGCACCACCGCGAACGCGCAGAACGCGAGCAGGCCGCGGTTGGGAAAGTTGCTGTTCAAGCTGTAGACCGCGGCCAGCGTGATCACGCCTCGGGTGCCCGCCCAGCTCAGCGCGATCGACTCGCGGCCGCCGAGCGACCTCTCCCGACGCTTGCCCTTCGGCAGGTCCTCACCCTCGTCCTCGTCCTCGCCGCCCAGGCGGGTGTGCAGCGAGCGGGGCAGCAGCTGGGTGAGGAACAGCCAGAGCGGGCGCAGCAGCAGCACCACGCCGAGCGTGACGCTCACCGCGACCACTATGGTGGCGGTCCGGTACTCGCTGAGCTCCTCCAGCACCTTGCGCATCTGGACGCCGATCAGCAGGAAGACCGCGCCCTCCAGCAGGAAGTCGATGAGCCGCCAGACCGCGGCGGTCTGCAGGCGGCTGGCGCCCGTCGCGTACCGCGGGGTGTCGTGCCCGATGATCAGACCGGCCACCACGACCGCCAGCACGCCGGAGACGTGGATCCCCTCGGCCAGCAGGTACGCGGCCATCGGGGTGATCAGCGAGATCGCGTTGGCATTGAGCGGGTCGGCCCGCAGCACCCGCAGGAAGCGGACCAGGTAGGCGACCGCGACGCCCACCACCACGCCACCGGCGGCCATGAGCACGAACCGGCCGGCCGTGTTGGTGAAGGTGAACTCCTCCTTGCCGATGGCGACCTGCTGAGCGACCAGCAGGATGGTCAGCGCGGTCGCGTCGTTGAGCAGGCCCTCGCCCTGGATCAGGGTGATCAGCCGGGGCGGCAGCCCGGCCTTGCGGCCCACGGCCAGCGCGGCGACCGGGTCCGGCGGGGCCACCGCCGCGCCCAGGGCGATCCCGGCGGCCAGCGTGACGCCGCCGACCACAAGCGACAGCCCCAGGCCGACCAGGAACGCCGTGGCGATCACCAGCGCCACCGACAGGCTGATCACCGTACGCAGGTTGCGCCGGATGTCGATCAACGACGAGTCCAGCGCCGCGTTGTAGAGCAGCGGCGGAACGATGAACGTGAGAATGAGGTGCGGGTCGATCTCGAAGTTGTCACCGGGCAGGAAGGCGTAGACGATTCCGGCGACGGTCAGCAGGACGGCGGCGGGTAGGCCGGTCTTCCCGGTGATCCAGTGGACCAGCACGATGATCGCGATGGCCCCCAGACCGAAAAGAAGGGTCTCCTCGTGGCTCATCCACTTATTCTTCGCTACTCCCGATCACGCCGTTGTAGCAGGTCGATGACATGATCGGGAGATCACGAAACGCTATCGCCGGGCAGCCACCGCAAGCGCCGCACGGTGGCGCTTGACCATCGGCAACGCGCCCTGGGCGATTCGCCGCACCGTGGGCTCGTCGCCGTCCGCCAGCTCCGCGCGGATCAGCCGGACGGCCTTGGCGTGCAGCGTCGCCTGACTGCTCAGGAAGAGCTGATCGAAATCGGCCTGGCCGGCTGCCCGGTACGTCCGCACGCTCTGCTGGACGGTGGTGTTCGGCTCGGTGGCCAGCGTGACCCGCATCGACCCGGCGGCGTTGCGCACCGCGGCGTCGAGGCGGGCGCTGTCCGCGGCGAACCGGGCGCCGAGGCGGCGGATCTCCGGGGTGCCGCCCTTGCGTGCGGCGATCCGGCCGAGCGCGATCTGGGCCAGGTTGCCCTGGTGGACGGTGCGCAGGAAGGCGGCGTCCGGATCGAGGCGCCGGGCCGCCGGGGTTGTCGGGTCCGTCGCCTGGGCCACGGAGGCGGGTGCGACCAGTGCGGCGACCACGCCGAGGACTGTCACGAGACGTCGCATGAGCATAGAAAATCCCCCTATGTCGGAACCCGCAGACTATCCACGGGAATCCGACATAGGGGGACTATCGGCTAGTTATAGCTCAGTAGCGGTAGTGCTCCGGCTTGTACGGGCCCTCGACGTCGACGCCCAGGTACTCCGCCTGCTTCTTGGTCAGCGTGGTCAGCTTCACGCCGAGCGCGTCCAGGTGCAGGCGCGCGACCTTCTCGTCCAGGTGCTTCGGCAGGACGAAGACCTGCTTCTCGTACTCGCCCGGCTTGGTCCAGAGCTCGATCTGGGCCATCACCTGGTTGGTGAAGGACGCGGACATCACGAAGCTGGGGTGGCCGGTGGCGTTGCCCAGGTTCATCAGCCGGCCCTCGGAGAGCACGATCACCGAGTGGCCGTCCGGGAAGCGCCACTCGTGGACCTGCGGCTTGATCTCGATCTTCTCGATGCCCGGCACCTTGTTCAGGCCGGCCATGTCGATCTCGTCGTCGAAGTGGCCGACGTTGCCGACGATCGCGTTGTGCTTCATCGCCGACAGGTGCTCGACAGTGATGATGTCGGTGCCGCCGGTGGTGGTCACGAAGATGTCGGCCTCGCCGACCACGTCCTCGATCCGGGCGACCTGCAGGCCGTCCATCGCCGCCTGCAGCGCGCAGATCGGGTCGACCTCGGTCACCACGACGCGGGCGCCCTGCCCGCGCAGCGTCTCCGCCGCGCCCTTGCCGACGTCACCGTAACCGCAGACCAGGGCCAGCTTGCCGCCCAGCATGACGTCGGTGGCCCGGTTCAGGCCGTCGACCAGCGAGTGGCGGATGCCGTACTTGTTGTCGAACTTGCTCTTGGTGACCGCGTCGTTGACGTTGATCGCCGGGAAGAGCAGCGTGCCCTCCTTGGCCAGCTTGTAGAGCCGGGCCACGCCGGTGGTGGTCTCCTCGGTCACGCCCCGGATCTCGGACGCGATCCGGGTGAACCGCTGCGGGTCCGACGCCAGGCTGGCGCGCAGGGTGTCCAGGATGATCGAGTACTCGTGCGAGTCGGCCTCGGTGGCCTGCGGCACCGCGCCGGCCGCCTCGAACTCGACGCCCTTGTGCACCAGCAGGGTGGCGTCGCCGCCGTCGTCGAGGATCATGTTCGGGCCCCGGCCGCCGCCGAAGTCGAACAGCTGGGTGGTGGCCCACCAGTACTCCTCCAGCGACTCGCCCTTCCAGGCGAAGACCGGGACGCCGGTGGGGGCGTCGACGGTGCCGTCGCGGCCGACGACGACCGCGGCGGCCGCCTCGTCCTGGGTGGAGAAGATGTTGCAGGACACCCAGCGCACCTCGGCGCCGAGCGCGACCAGCGTCTCGATCAGCACCGCGGTCTGCACGGTCATGTGCAGCGAGCCGGCGATCCGGGCGCCGGTCAGCGGCTTGGACTCACCGAACTCGGCGCGCAGCGACATCAGGCCCGGCATCTCGTGCTCGGCGAGCCGCAGCTGGTGGCGGCCCGCCTCGGCGAGGTTGATGTCGGCGATCGCGAAGTCGAGACCGTTGACGGATCGAAGTTTGTCGCTCATGAAAAGAGGGCTCCTCCCTCTCAGGAGGCGCCCTTACGTCAACGACGCCGCTCCGAGCGTGGCGGACGCTGAGCAGTCGCAAGCACAGAGTCCGTTGCAGCGCCTCTCGGATCAGCGAAGCTACTTTATCGCGTTCGTCGCTTGATCACATGCGTCTGAGCGTGCCGTCGGTATCCGTGATGACATATGTCCCATCGCCCAGCGGCCGCAGATCGTATCCGTGGATGGTGACGATGCCCAGGTCGCCGAGGACCTCGCCGGTGCCCGCGTCGACCCGGAAGTGCCGCCACCACTCCTGTTCGGTTTCCTCGTCCTCGGCGGTCAGCACGACCACCACGGTGCGGTCGTCGAGGAAGCCGCCGGACCATTCCACGACGACGCCGCTGTCCTCGTCGAATCCGAAATCGGCGGGGGTGAGCCGGAAGCGGACCCCGCCGCCCGGGAAGTCGTGGACGGCCACGTCCTCCTGCTCGTGGTGCACCGTCAGGAACCGGGTCTGCCCGGGGGAGACGTCGATCAGCACCCGGTCGCCCCAGCCGAAGTCGTGGATCTCCGAGGCCGCCGCGGCCAGGTAGATCTGCGAGCCGTCCCGACCCTCGCCGACGTCGAGCAGCATCCGCCCGTCGCGCAGCGGGAACTGGGCGCCACCGTGCCCGCTCGACGGCAGCGCCCGGCGGGACCGGACCGCGCCGGTGGCCGCGTCCAGCACGATCCACTCGTCCTGGGCGGCCCGGCCGGCGTACACGTTCGGCGCGTACACCCAGACCAGCGCGTCGTCCGCGGAGAACGTGACGTCGGTCCGGGCGTTCCCGGCGTTCGGCCCCAGATCGAAGCGCCACAGCTCGTCGCCGTGCGGGCCGATCCGGACCACCGCGCCGCCGGTCGCGTAGACCAGCCCGTCCCGGGTCGAGCTCACCGCCCAGCCCTCGACCTCCGGCGGCGCCGGCAGGATCCGCAACGGCTCCAGGTTCTCGTCGAAGATTTCGATGCCGGCGTCGGCCTGGCGGGAGATCACGCGCACGAACCAGAAGACTACGTGACCGGAAAGCGCGCGCCGGTGTCCTGAACCGGCATCGCCGTTCGTCATGGTGGTGAGGACCGAGGAGGAGAACCGATGAAGTACATGATGTTCGTCTGCACCGACACCGAGCCGGAGACCGAGCTGGCGGCGCCCGACATCGACACGTGGGTGGCCGAGAACGACGCCAACGGCCGGCGGGCGCTCGGCTCGCAGCTGGCGAGCCCGTCGGCGGCCACCACGGTCCGGGTCCGGGGTGGCGAGCTGCTGCTCACCGACGGCCCGTTCGCCGAGACCAAGGAGGTGATCGTGGGCTTCGACATCCTGGAGTGCGCCGACCTGGACGAGGCGATCGAGGTGGCCCGGGCGCACCCGATGTCCTGGGCCGGCCGGGTGGAGCTGCGACCGTTCCACGATGAGTGAGCCGATCTTCCGGGAGGCCTACGGCCGGATCGTCGCCACGCTGATCCGGCTCACCGGCGACTGGACCCTCGCCGAGGACTGCGCCATGGACGCGGTCGAGGCGGCGCTGCAGCGGTGGCCGCGCGACGGGGAGCCGGCGAATCCGGGCGGGTGGCTGATGACTGTCGCCCGGAACCGGGCCGTGGACCAGCTCCGGCGTGCCGCCGTGGCCGAGCGGAGGCTGCGCGAGCTGGCGCCGCTGGAGCAGCCGCGGCCGGAGCCGGAAGGGGACGACCGGCTCCGGCTGATCTTCACCTGCTGCCATCCGGCGCTGGCGATGGAATCGCGGGTGGCGCTCACCCTGCGTACCGTCGCCGGGGTTCCCACCGCGCAGATCGCGCGCCTGTTCCTGGTCGGCGAGCCGGCCATGGCCAAGCGGCTGACCCGGGCCAAAGCCAAGATCGCGCAGGCCCGGATCCCGTACCGGGTGCCGTCCGGCCCGGCGCTCACCGAGCGGCTGCCGGGCGTGCTCGCGGTGCTGTACCTGCTGTTCACCAACGGCTACGACAGCTCGCCGGAACGCGCGGACGAGGCGATCTGGCTGGTCCGGCTGCTGGCCCAGCTGATGCCGGACGAGCCCGAGGTCACCGCGTTGCTCGCGCTCTGCCTGCTGCAGCACTCCCGGCGCGCGGCCCGCCGGGACGAGGGCGGCGAACTGGTCACCCTGGACGCCCAGGACCGGTCGCGCTGGGACCACGCGGGGATCGCCGAGGCCGTGGGACTGCTCGCCGGGCGGCCGGTGACCGGACCGTACGCCGTTCAGGCGCACATCGCCGCCGGCCACGCGATCGCGACCGACTTCGCCGCGACCGACTGGCCGACCATCGCGGCCTGGTACGACCAGCTCGCCCGGATCCATCCGTCCCCGGTGGTCGAGGTGAACCGGGCGGTCGCGCACGGCTACGCCCACGGCCCGGCGGCCGGACTGGGACTGCTGGCCACGGTCCGCGAGGCGGTCGCCGGCTACGCCCCGGCGCTGGCCGCCGAGGCCGACCTCACCGCCCGGGCCGGCGACCCGGCGGCCGCCGCCGGGCTGTTCCGCCGCGCCGCCGAGCTGGCCGGTTCCGACGCCGAACGGCGTGCGCTGCGGAAACGGGCGGCCGCCGCGGGTCAACTCGCCCTCGGCGATGCCGAATGAGTCGGTACCGAGGAGAGGACGGACATGGCCGGAAATCGTGGGCTGGGGCAGTGGTGCCGGGATCGGAAGGTCTCGACCAAGGTGCTCGCGGTCGCCGGCGTGGCGATCGCCGGGACCGTGGTCACCGGTGTGCTGAGCGTGACCGGCATCGGCGACCTGAAGCAGACCCGGGATACCGAGATCAACCGGATGCTGCCGTACGTCAGGAATCTGAACGCCGCGGCGCTCGCCCTCAAGGCGGCCGCCAACGACGAGCGCGGCTACCTGCTCTCCGGCGACACCAAGTTCCGCGACGCGGCGATCGCCGCCCGGGACACCGTGGACACCGCGCTCACCGCGGCCAAGGCGGCGGACGGCGCGCAGGCCGCGGACATCGAGGGGATCCGGACCGCCAGCGACGCCTGGTTCACCGCGGTGTCCACCGAGTTCGAGCAGTTCGCGAGCCGTCCCGAGGCGGCGACGGCGGTCGCGCTGGGCGCCAACCGGGACCTGCGCACGGCGTACGAGGCGATGATCACCGCCGAGATCGACGCCACCAACGAGGAGCTGCAGGCCGGCGCGGGCTTCGACGCCACCGCCGACCGCACCCGCGTCGAGGCGCTGGTGGGGCTGGGCCTCGCCGTGCTGCTCGGGGTGGCCGGCGCGCTCTTCGTCTCCCGGCTGATCATCGTGCCGCTGCGCAAGGTCAGCGGGGTGCTGGACCAGGTGGCCGACGGCGACCTGACCGGCGATCCGGACGTGCACCAGCGCGACGAGCTCGGTCACATGGCGGACTCGCTGCGGGCCGCCACCACCTCCCTCCGGCAGACCGTCACGGACCTGACCACGCACTCCGACTCGCTGGCCACCGAGGCCGGCGCGCTCGCCGAGACCAGCCGGCAGTCCGCGACCAGCGCCGAGCACGGCGCCGAGCAGGCCGCGACGGTCGCGGACTCGGCGGCCTCCATGTCGCGCAACATCCAGACCGTGGCGGCCGGCTCCGAGGAGATGGGCGTGTCGATCCGGGAGATCAGCGAGAGCGCCACCCAGGCGGTCCAGGTCGCCAACCGGGCGGTCGAGGTCACCGCGAACACCAGCGCGGTGATGGCCAAGCTGGGCGAGTCGTCCGCCGAGATCAGCGAGGTGGTCAAGACCATCACCGCGATCGCCGAGCAGACCAACCTGCTCGCGTTGAACGCCACCATCGAGTCGGCCC
>NZ_BOMW01000100.1 GCF_016862395.1 Actinoplanes siamensis
GGGCAGTGACCACTCGATGGTCGTGCTCTGGACGGCCCGCAGCCCCATAGCCGCCGCGCACATATCCGACGCCGCCATCACCTGACCGGTTCATCCGTACGGCGTAGCGCCCGCCGCACCGGGCCGGAAGACGAACGGTGTGAGAGGGTGGATCAGGTGATCTCGAATGGGGCTGGGGTCAATGGTCGTACCCGGCGGGAACTGCGTAGCCGGCTGAGGTGGATGCATCCCGACGCTCGTCGCGTGGTGGTCGTACGAACGTTGCGGGGCTTTGCCGACGGGTTCGTGAGCATCCTGCTCGCCCACCATCTCGTGACGCTCGGATTCACGCCGCTGCAAGTCGGCGTCATCGTCACCGGCACCCTGGTCGGTTCGGCCGCGCTGACGCTCCTGGTCGGTCTCACCGGCGTGCGGGTCGGCTTCCGCACCCTCCTGCTCGCCGCCAGCGCGCTCATGGCCGCGACCGGACTGGGCTTTTTCGCGGTCACCGCCTTAGTCCCTCTCCTGGTGATCGCGGTCGTCGGCACCCTGAACCCGTCCGCCGGCGACGTCAGCGTGTTCCTCCCCACCGAGCAAGCGTTCCTCGCGGGCCACGCCACCGGCACTGCCCGTACCCGTCTGTACGCCTTCTACAACGTCGGCGGCAACCTCGCCGGCGCGCTCGGCGCGCTCGTATCCGGTGCCATCACCGGTCGCGTCGGCTTCCTGCTCTACGTCGCGGTCGCCGCGGTCGCCGCTCTGGTCTACCGGGGCCTGCCTCGTCACGAGCCGCGACCGTCCACCCACACCAAACCCCTCGAACGCTCACGGACGGTCGTCGTTCAGCTCGCCGCCCTGTTCAGCCTGGACGCCGCCGGCGGAGGCCTCGTCATCCAGTCACTGCTCGTCGTCTGGCTGCACCTCAAGTTCGACTTCTCCACCACCTCGACAGCCACCCTGTTCTTCTGCGCCGGGTCTCTCGCCGCGTTCTCACAGTTCCTCGCACCTCGCCTGTCCCGGCGCGTCGGGCTGGTCCGCACCATGGTCTACACCCATCTCCCGGCCAACTGCTTCCTTGTCCTCGCCGCCCTCGCGCCACACGCCGGGATCGCCATCGGGTTCTTGCTGCTGCGATCGGTGCTGTCTCAGATGGACGTGCCGGCCCGGCAAGCACTCGTCATGGCCGCCGTCCCTTCCGAAGAGCGGGCCGCTGCGGCGAGCGTCACCAACGTGCCCCGCAGCCTGGCGTCGGCCGCGACACCCGCGCTCGCCGGCTGGCTGCTCGCCAACGGCAACCTTGCTGCACCGCTCGTACTCGCCGGAGCGGCCAAGGCGACCTACGACCTTCTCCTGCTGTGGCGCTTTCGATCGATAACTGTCGATCACGGCACGACATCTTGAACCCGACGCCACGCCCGCAACACCGATGCACTACGAAACACCTGGCGCATCCGCTTTCAGGTCCAGGCGTAGCAGGGCGCAGAAGGCCTGGGCCAGGACGGTTAGGGTGACGTGGCGGTGCCAGCCGATGAAGGAGCGGCCTTCGAAGTGGTCGATCCCGAGGCCTGTTCTGAGTTCTCGGTAGTCGTGTTCGACGCGCCAGCGCAGCTTCGCGTACCGGGTGAGGGATTTCAGGCTGGCGCGGGCGCTCATGTTCGACAGCCAGTAGTTGACGGGTTCGTCGGCCTCGGGTGGCCACTCGGCGATCAGCCAGCAGTCGGGCAGGGTGCCGCCGTCGCGGTCGGTGGGACGGATCCGCAACCGTAGGAAATGTGAACGCATCCCTGCGGTGGTGTTGCTCTTGGTGCGTCGGCTCCCGTGGTGCCAGGTCACCGGTCGGGCGCCGGCACGGCCGGCGGCCAGCACAAGCTGTTTGACCGTGACGGGCCGGTCGGGGTAGGCGGGTCGCGGTGGCCGGCCGCGTCCGGCGTACGGCGCGGTGGCGGGGGTCGCCGGCGCGGGATGCGCGGTGGCGGCCGGGTCGATCTGGACCACATAGTGCAGGCCCCGTTTCGCCAGGCCGTGCCTGAACAGGGCGCAATCGCCGTAGCCGGAGCCGGCGACCACGGGCAGCTTCGGCAGCCCCCAGGTGCCGGTCATCTCATCGAGCATGTCCAGCGGGAGGCGCCATTTCGCTCGGTGCCGCACGTCGTCGCCGATACCGGCCCGGTCGCGTCTGGCACAGAGGGATATGGGCAGCAAGTTGTCTGTCCGGGTACCGGATCTCGGCCTGGCCGGGGAGCAGGTCGAACCCGGCTCGCCCGTACATGCCTTCTAAGCATCATGATCCGATTCACCTTGCCCTCGACCGCGCCGGAACTGTGCTCCCGTGGCCATCGACCGAGCCCACCTGCACCCAGCGTTTGTGCTTCTCGAAGCCCACGTCCGTACTCTCGATGCCAGTTTCCCCGGCTACGGACGGCGGGCAGCCGGCCGGCATCTGAGGACGTGCGGTTCCGGCGCCTGCCCGGGCCGGTGCCGACGGCCGTCCGGTCGACTTTTCGGTTGGAGCAGCAGTCGCGGCTCGGGAGCGATCGGCGGCGTGCCGGAGAAGCAGGCCGGCGCAGCCGGACGGGCGGGATCTTCGGGGACGGCCGAGCAGGTGGGGGCCGTCTCCCATGCCATCGGCCGAGACCCCGCGCTTAGCCAGCCATGGCTACGTACACTCGTCACGAACCTGACCACAGGGTAAGTCTCGGCTACGCATTTCGTGCCATCCGCGTTTAGGGGTGCACGCATTTGCCGCCGATAGCATGCCTGATCTCTCGTGTAGCGGTCCGGGCGCCGGGCGACGGACATCGCTTGGGGAGAACCTCACGAATCGGGCCTGCCGCCCGGCGCGCTCAATAGCGTAAAGGCTGCAGATCCGTACCGCGAACGAGTCGGGATCCAAGTCCCCTGCGATCACTCCGGCGCGGCCCGGCGCCGTCGTCCGATGTCGGTACGAGGCGCCGGGCGGCACACGGAGGCTACTGACAGCCGGTCGGCCGGCAGGTGGCCGAGGCCTTCAGCGTGAACGGGCCGGTGGCGGTCGCGCCCTGCCAGTAGGTGATCTGGACGTCGGTGCCCTCCGCGACGTCGGCGATCACCTGCGGGCCGAACGTGCGGTCGCCGCCGCTCGCGCAGAACTTGCTGGAGCTGGCCTTGCGGGCGGTGCCGTCGGAGCCGGTGGCGGTCAGCTCCACGTACCGGCATTCGCTGGCGACGTGGTTGTTGCCCTCGAACTGGACGGTGGGGCCGATCCAGGTCACCGATCCGGAGGCCACGTTGGCGCCGTAGACGATCCGGAACGGCTTGCGGTCGGCGCTGGTGCAGCCGGCCGGTGTGCAGTTCAGCGTGCTTCCGGGCGAGTAGCTGGCGCCGCTGCTGCCGGCGTTCCAGTAGGTGATGACGACGCTCGCCGGGTTCTGGGCGAAGCTCAACGATCCCCGGAAGGCCCGTGTTCCGTCGGCTTCCACGCCCGCGCACAGCGGGCTGGAGGTGCCCCGCTGCCTCGTCCCGTCCGTCCCGACCGCCAGCAGTTCGACGTAGTGGCAGCCGCCGGCGACAAAGTTCCGGCCGGAGAAGTGCAGGGCGCCGGTGGCCCACAGCAGGTCGCCGGTGGCGACGTTCGCGCCGTCCGGCACGGTGAACCGGGGCACCGCCTGGCTGCCGTTCCAGCCGCTGGGCGGAATCGCCGGCTGCGCGTCCGGGGACACCGTGTCGAAGATGCCCCAGTAGTACTGGTTCCACGCCTCGTCGGGCTTGCCCGTCGACGTACTCACGTGGCTGAACGCCTCGGCGCCCACCCAGCCCTGGAACGTGCCGTCGTCGTCGATGATCTGCAGCATCGGGCGCGGGTGCGAGTTGTAGACGTAGCAGTCCGCGCCGGAGGCCAGCAGCATGCACCAGTACTCCTCGGTGTTGCGCCGCCCGCCGCCGATCTCCGCGAGGTACCGGGCCCGGTCCTTGTCGGCGTTCGGCGGGTCCTCGGTGCTGCGGCAGGACGTCGCGTGCTGGACGAAGCCCAGGCACTCCGCGCCGGCGCACTTCTGCCACGGGTTGGCGTTGTTGTCGCCCTGCGCGCCGCTGAAGGTCCAGTTGCCGCCGGTCCCTTCCCGGTCCAGCGACCCGTTGTTGACCCGTACGAACGTGCCGCGGTACGGCACGGTGTTGTACCGGCTGTCGTTGACCAGGTCGCTCATGCTGGCGCGGGTGTCCGAGCCGAAGCCGGTGGTGCTGCCGTACCCGATCCCGAACGTCGCGCTGTAGCTGCTGAACTCGCCGGCCACCGGGTCCGGCACGTCCGGGTCCGAGGCCGTGCCCGAGTTGGTGTAGTAGGTCGGGCTGGTGATGCGGGCCAGTTTGCCGCCCACCAGGCCGGTCTGCAGGTTCCAGGTCTCCCGCAGGTCGGTGATGTCCGCACCGCTCTTGTCGGTCTTCCAGGTCACCACCAGGCGACCGGACGCGTCGTAGTCGAAGCTGCCCCGCAAGCCGCCGGTCGGGCTGCCGTCGAAGTCCTCGACGGTACGGATGTAACAGTGCGGGACGGCGCCGTCGCAGTTCGCCTTCACCGTGTTGATCCGCTCCGGGCTGTCCGCCTCGTTCCACGACCAGAAGTTGGTCTCCGCGGTGCCGTCGGCGTTGAAGACGTAGTAGCCCAGCCGCACCCAGTTGCGCGGATCGTAGTTGTTGTTCAGTCCCCCGACCGAGACGACCCAGTTGGCCTTGCCCCCGGGCAGCGCCGGTGGGGCGGCCCGCGCGGCGGTCGGTGCCACCAGCATCGACACGAGCAGCGCGAGGGCCCCCCACAACGTTCTCGTTTTCATGGGCACATTCGATCATCCTCGATCACGCCGGGGTGACCCCGCAGGCGTGCCGCAACAATCAGAAGGCCGATGGGGGGTACGGTCGTGGCCGGCGCGGCGCCTCGTCCGGATCCGCGCCGCGCGGCATATCGACCGGCGCGGCCACACCGGGGCCTCACACCGAGGCGAACCGCGCGGCGAAGGCGACCGCGCCCATGTCGCCCTCCCGCAGCCGGACCGCGATGTCGGCCTCGCCGACGGCCTCCAGGATCCGCGCCGCCGACCGGATCGCGGCCGGCTCGCGGCGCAGCAGCTGCCGGGCCAGCCGGGCCTGTGTGGAGCGCAGCGTCGCGAACGCGCACAGGTCCAGCGCGGCGACGAACTCGTCGGTCAGCGTGCCCGCCTGGGCGTGCTCGACGACCAGGTCGCGCAGCCAGTCCGGCCAGTAGCCGTACTTGCCGACGATCTTGCCGGCGTAGATGGCCTCGGCCGGCGTGCGGCCGGAGTTGAGCAGCTGGGCGGTCACGTTGACGTCGAGGTGGGCGACCCGCAGCGCGGCCACGAAGACGCGCAGCAGCACGACGCCGCCGACCCGCGGCTCCACCTCGGCGGCGGCGCGGGCGTAGTCGCCGTCGATCACCCAGCAGACCGCCTCGGCCTCCAGCAGCACGGCCCGGTCGACGTCGCGCTCCTCCAGCCGGCTGATCGTCTCGCGGAGCCGGTTGCGGGCGCCCTCGTAACGGTCGCGGATGCCTTCGCTGGCCGGCTTGTTGCGGTACAGGATCGTGACGTCGGCGGCGATGTCCGCTTCCCGCTGCAGCAGTTGTGAGGTGATCTTCGGCAGCAGCAGCTCGGTCAGGCCGGTGGTGAGGATCGCCTCGTCGAACCGCTCGGACGCGGTCTGGAACTGCCGCCACCAGTCGACGGGGTGAGTGGTGGCACTGGCTGCAGACGACTCGGCAAGCATGGTGACCTCCCTTCTGGCGGGTGACCCCCCTCTATCGACCGGCGGCGACGCTTCCCGAGGTTTTCGGGCCGGCGGCGTCGGCCCGCTCCTGATCATCAGCAGTGTGCTGGCCCTGGACCTGGCGATGGGGGGCGACGCGGAGAAGCAGCGCGCGGAGGAGGACCGAGGCGGCGGGCCGGGACTCGCGGATCCTGGCCCGCCGCCTTTCACCGGAGCCGGGCTAGCTGTGCTCCACGGCGGCCTGCTCGATCGGCAGGGCGGCCCGGTAGCGGCGCATGAACGCCTCGAAGCCGGCGACGTCGGCGGGATCGGGCGCGGCGGTGTCCAGCCGGGCGTCGGCGAAGACCGACTGGGTGAGGAACTCGTCAAGGGTGCGGCCATTGCGTTCGGTGAGGAACGCGGCGAGGATCGCGATCCCCCAGGCGCCGCCCTCGGCGGCCAGGTCGCCCACCGACACCGGCGTGTTGATGGCCGCGGCGAGCAGGTTCTGGGCGACGCCGGCGGTCTTGAACAGGCCGCCGTGGGCGAACATCCGGTCCAGCTGGACCGACTCGGCCTTCTGCAGGACGTCCATGCCGATGCGCAGCGTGGCCAGCGCGGAGTAGAGCTGGGTGCGCATGAAGGTGGCGAGGTCCAGGGTGCTGCCGGGCTCGCGCAGGAACAGCGGCCGCCCCTCGTGCAGCTTGGTGATCGGCTCGCCGGAGAGGTAGTTGAAAGCCATCAGGCCGCCGCCGTCCGGGGCGCCGGCCAGCGCCGAGCGGAACAGCGTCTCGAAGATCGTGTTGTTGTCGGCCCGCACGCCGAGCGCTGCGGCGAACTCGGCGAACAGGCCGGCCCAGGAGTTCAGCTCGCTGGCGCCGTTGTTGCAGTGCACCATGGCGACCAGATCGCCGGCCGGGGTGGTGACCAGGTCGACCTCGGGGTGCATCCGGCTCAGCGGGCCGTCCAGGACGATCATGGCGAAGATGCTGGTGCCGGCGCTGACGTTGCCGGTGCGCCGGGCGACCGAGTTGGTGGCGACCATGCCGGTGCCGGCGTCGCCCTCGGGCGGGCAGAGCGCGGCGCCCGGCTGCAGCGTGCCGCTCGGGTCGAGCAGCGCGGCGCCGCCGGCGGTGAGCGTGCCGGCCGGCTCGCCCGCGGGCAGCACGGCCGGGAGCAGGTCGGCCAGCTTCAGCGGCACGCCCCGGCCGGCGACCAGTTCGTCGAACCGGGCCAGCATGCGCGCGTCGTAACCGCCGGTGCTGACGTCGATGGGGAACATGCCGCTGGCGTCGCCGACGCCGAGAACCTGGCGGCCGGTCAGCTTCCAGTGCACGTAGCCGGCGAGCGTGGTCAGGTGCGCCAGGCGGCCGATGTGCTCCTCGCCGTCGAGGATCGCCTGGTAGAGGTGGGCGATGCTCCAGCGGTGCGGGACGTTGTGCCCGAACAGCTCGCTGAGCTGCTCGGAGGCGGCGCCGGTGTTGGTGTTGCGCCAGGTGCGGAACGGGGTCAGCAGCTCACCGTCGCCGTCGAAGGCCAGGTAGCCGTGCATCATCGCGGAGACGCCGAGCACGCCGACGGTGCGCAGCTCGACGCCGTAGCGCTCGCGGACCTGCGCGGCGAGGGCGGTGAAACACGCCTGCAGGCCGGACCAGACCGCGTCCAGCGAGTAGGTCCAGACCCGGTCGACGAACTGGTTCTCCCAGTCGTGCGCGCCGGTCGCGATCGCCGCGTGGTCAGGGCCGATCAGCACCGCCTTGATCCGGGTCGATCCCAGTTCGATCCCGAGCGCGGTGCGCCCCTGCTCGATCGCCTCACGCACGCCGGCCCGCGGCCGCTCACCCGTATCCGTCATGGTCATGTTTCTACCTCAAGCGTAGCGGCCGGCGATGGCCGGGGTGAGCGTTAACATCCCAGCTCAGCAGCCATGATCGCGCCGAGCCGGGCGGGTCGTTAACAGGATACGGCGACCGGCTCGCCGAGGCCATGGGCGAGATCGATGCCGCTTGATCGGTCCCGGTTTCCACCGAGCCGGAAGACGCTCCGCGGGTACGCCGTCAGCGTGGCTTCCCCTCGCGCAGCTCGCGCACCAGCGAGGAGACCACCGCCTTGAGACTTCCCTGGTGGGCCGCGGCGACACCGAGCTGCCGCTGATAGCTCGCGCCGCGCTCGACGACCTCGCGCACGCTCTGCAGCTCGGCCGCGCAGCCCAGCGCCTCGGCGATCGGCGCCAGCGCCGGCAGCAGCTCCTCAAGATCCCTGGTGACCAGGCGTTCGTCGCCGGCCGCGTTCTGGATGATGATCGCCTCCAGGCCGTAGCGGGCGGCCCGCCACTTGTTCTCCCGCACGAACCACGGCTGCATCCGCGGCACCTCGCGGCCGGCGTCCAGTTCGCGGGACAGGTGCTCGACCAGGCACTGGGTCAGGGCCGCGACGGCGCCGATCTCGCGGGCGGTGGGAATCCCGTCGAAGGTACGGACCTCGATCGTGCCCCACTTCGGCGACGGCCGGATGTCCCAGCGCAGCTCGTTGAGCTCCTCGATGACCCCGGTGCGGGTCAGGTCGGCGACCATCGCCTCGTACTGCGCCCACTCGCTGAACTGCGGCGGCAGCCCCGCGGTCGGTAGCTGCTGGAACATCAGCGCCCGGTTCGACGCGTACCCGGTGTTCTCCCCCGCCCAGAACGGGCTGGACGCGCTCAGCGCCTGGAAGTGCGGCACGTAGGTGAGCAGCCCGTCGATGATCGGCAGCACCTTGCGGCGGTCCTCGACAGCCACGTGCACGTGCACGCCCCAGATCATCATCTGCCGGCCCCACCAGCGGGTGCGGTCGATGAGCGTGTCGTAACGGGGCTTGCCCGGCGTGACCTGCTGCTGGAACCACTGGCTGAACGGGTGCGTGCCGGACGAGATGAGGTCGACGCCGCGCGGTTCGGCGACGGCGCCGACGCGCTCGACGAGGTGGACCAGGTCCGCGACGGCGTCGCGGACCCGGTGGTGCGGCGCGCTGACCAGCTCCACCGTGTTGGTCAGCAACTCGCTCGTCACCAGCGGATACCTTTCCGCGGCGCCGAATTCCGACAGCAGCTCCGGGGCCGCCGGCGCCAGCTCACCACTGCGGTGGTCGACGCAGGCGATCTCCCACTCGATCCCTAGACGCGATCTGATCGATGGGGCGAAGTCGATACCCATGTGCCAACCTTACGGACGCTCGCGGCCCGCCGATCAGATCGGCGGCGCCCGCCGCCGGGCGCTGAAAGTTCGCTATCCGCGCACATGCTGACCGGCGGCCGCCTACCTTGAGCCGGTGAGACGAATCATCGCGGCGGCCTGCGCCGTCCCGGTCCTGTTCGCCGGGCTGGCCGGGCCCGGCGACGCGTCCGCCGGCCCGGCGGTCCCGGCGCCGGCCGCGTCCCCGCCGCTGGGCGATGACTACTTCACCTCCGCGCAGCTGACCCGGGGGCTGATCAGCGCCGCCGACCTGCCGCCCGGCTACACCGTCGCCGGGCAGAGCGCCGGGCAGCAGCAGCAGTTCCCGGTCTTCGGCACCGACCTGTGCGGCGCGATGCCGCAGGAGATCCCGGGACCGGTCACCACCAGCCGGCGCACGTTCCGGCACACCGACGGCAGCGTCACCACCGTCGCGATCGCCGCCGTCGGATCCCAGCGGGCCCGCGAGATCGTCGGCCTGGTGGCCGGCGCGCCGGCCACCTGCCCGTCGCGCACCTCCGGCGGCTGGACCACCACCCAGTCCCGGCTGGCGCTGCCCGGGCTCGGCGGCGCCGCGGCGGGCGTCGTGACCCGCAGCCGTTCGGCGACCGGCGCCGTGCCGCGCCGGCTGGCGGCCGCGGCCGCCGCCGGGGACGTGTCACTGGTGGTCACCCAGGACGGCGGCAACCAGGCCCGGTTCGTCAAGATCGTCCAGGCCGCGGCACGGAAACTGGCCCGGATCAGCGCCCCGCTGACCGCCCGGGAACTGCGGCGGGGCCTGATCAGCGCCGCCGACCTGCCGGCCGGGCACCACGTGGTGACCGGGCCCGGGTCCTTCACCGAGTACGACTGCTCCGGCAACCCGGTACGCTTCCCCGTCCCGGCGTCCGCGGCGTACCGCGCCTTCGCCGCGGGACCCGGCGCGCCCACCGTCCAGGTGGCGATCGGCCCGGGCGGGCCCGTCCCGGACGACCTCATCACCGCCGTGCGCACGCGCGGCCGCGACTGCCCGACCGTCACGGACCGCTCCGGCGTACGGCACGCGACCACCTACTTCTCGCCACCGGCGACCGACATCGACAACGGCGGCGTGCTCTACCGCGAGCGGCCCGCGGTGGCGCTGGCCCACTTCTGCGAGCGTGACCTGTGCCTGGTGGTCCGGGTGACGCTGACCGGCGGCATCGGCGAGGAGCAGGCCCGGCGCATCATGGCGACGGCGACGGAAAGGTTCCTGGACCTGTTCTACCAGCCGTGACAACCCCGGCCCGACCGCCCGGCGCGTCGGCGAACACGGCACGGACCCGGCCGCGCAACCAGACATGCGCCGGCGGCGTCGCCCTGCCGCTCGCGCGCTGATCCCACGCCGGCCACCGCCGGCAGCACGATCCTCCGGCAGCTCCCGTCCCGAGGGCGCGCGGTCACCCCGATCGAACGACGCCACCAGCACATCCGGTGATCGCATTCGGCGTCGGATTCTTCTCAGGCTCGCCCCGGTCGCGCCGAAGGAGCAGCCAGCCGCAAGGCGTGCCGGGCAAGGAGAGACGATGGTACGAGCAGCCGAATCCACCAGCGCGACGACGACGGACCGGCCGGACGGGACCGGACTGACCGAGGTCGACCGGCTGCTGGACAAAGTGCGGGACCACCTCGGGGTGGAAACCGCCTGGGTGTCCGCGATCGGCGCCGAGGAACTGCGGATCTGGGCGGCCACCGGCGCGGTCGCCGAGATGAACCTGCCCCTGGGCGGCGGCGCCGACCTGCTGACCTCGTTCTGCGTCCGGGTGCTGGCCGGCACGCTGCCCGACGTGGTCGGCGACGTGCGGCGCAATCCGGTCACCCGCGACCTGCCGGCCGCCCTCGACCTGGCGATCGGCTCGTACGCCGGCGTGCCGTGGCGCTCGCCGGACGGCACCACCGCCGGCATGCTCTGCTGCGCCAGCCGCCACCCCGACCCGGCACTGGACCAGCAGGCCGTACGCTACCTCGGCCTGATCGCCGACCTGATCAGCGACCAGATGAGCGGGCCGCTCGCCGCACAGCGGCACACCGTCGCCTCGGCCCGCCGCACCGTGCAGGACATCCTGGACCACTGCGCCGTCCGCATGGTGTTCCAGCCGATCGTGCGCCTGCGTAACCGGACCACCGTGGGCTACGAGGCGCTCGCCCGCTTCGACGCTTTCGCCGGCCCGGACCGCGCGTTCGCCGCGGCGTCGCTGTGCGGCCTGGACGTGCCACTGGAACTGCTGGCCCTGCGCCAGTCCCTGGCCCGCCTGCCCGACCTGCCGCCGGACGCCTGGCTGGCGGTCAACCTGTCCGCCGACGCACTGCTCGACGCCGAGGTGCTGGACACCCTGCTGGCGCACGCCGGCCCGCGGCTCAACGTCGAGGTCACCGAACACGTGCAGGTCAGCGACTACGACCAGCTCACCGGAGCGCTGCGCGCGCTGCGCCAGGCCGGCATCCGGCTCAGCGTCGACGACGCCGGCGCCGGGTTCGCCAGCCTGCGGCACATCCTGCGGCTGCGCCCCGACCTGATCAAGCTCGACATCAGCCTGGTCCGCGACGTCGACACCGACGTGGTCAAGACCGCGCTGGCCCGCTGCCTGAACGACTTCGCCACCGGCATCGGCGCCCATCTGGTCGCCGAGGGCATCGAGACCGTCCAGGAACTGGACCGGCTGACCGAGATCGGCATCGCCTACGGCCAGGGCTACCATCTGGCACGCCCCGCCGACCTGCCCTGACCCGGCACCCGGGAACGTAGGACCGGCGGCTACGGCGTCTGGCCGCCAAGCTCAGCCCCCGCGCCGCCGGTGCATGCATCGTACCCCTACGTGCTCGATTCATTCCTGTGCGTGACTTTCACTACTGTCGTCTTCGGACGGATCACCCCGCACCGGACCGGCCGTCAGCCACGCCAGCGCAGCACCTCCAGCGCCGCGGCCACCCCCAGGACGTTCTCGGCCAGCGGCCGCGGCAGCAACCGATCCGCCCGCGCCAGCCGGCGCAGGACCGTGTTGCGGTGGGTGAACAGGCGCTGCGCCGTACGGCTCGTGCTGCACTGCTCCCCGACGTAGACCGCCACCGTCTCGCGCGTCTCCGCGTCCGCGTGCCGCAACGCGCCCAGCGTGTCCGCGAGGAACTCGTCGGTCTGCGCCGGCTCCGCGGTCAGCAACGCCACCAACTGCACGTCGCTGTACCGCGCCAGGCGCCGCGGCGAGGTGAGCCGGGTCAGCATGCGCTGGGTGAGCACCGCGTCCAGGTGACTGCGGCGGAACCCGTCGACGTCGGCGCCCGGCCGGCCGATCGCGATCCGCACCGACGGATCCGCCACGTCCGGCACCGCCTCCACCGGCAGCCACAGCCACAACGCCGCCGACCCCGCCACGATCGTCAGGCGGTGACCGGCGCCGCTCGCCCGCATCAACGACTCCGCGGCGGCCTCCAACCGGTCCGCCGCCGCGTCCCAGACGATGGCCGCCGTGTGCGGCCCGGTCAACCGGTACCCCAACTGCGCCTCCGCCCGCGCCCGGCCGATCGGCGCACCCTCCAGCAGCAACGTCACCACGGCCCGCCGCTCGGCGTGCGCCCCACGCGTCAGCTCAGCACGCTCGGCCTCCATCCGCTCCGACACCGCGGCGATCGTGTCCTCGATGAACGTCGAGATCGACAGCGACGAGACGTCCAGCAACTCCTGCAACTCCTGCGCACCGGCGCCGAGCCCGAAACAGATCTGCATCCACCGCCGCCACGCCACCGCCTGCCCGGTCCGGTACGAGTCCAGCGCCCGCTGGTCCAGACCCCGCCGCACCAGATCCCGCGCGGTGTCCAACACCTCCGGCCCCAGATGCGCCGGCACCCGCACCCCCGGCTGCCGCACGTTCGCCGCCGTCCACTGCCGCAGATTCGCCACATTGCTCCGCCGCACCGCCGCGACCAGCACCGGATCGTCCGCGACCGGCCGCATCCGATCCCCGCTCAACGAGGCCGCGTGCAGCCCTTCCAGCCAGTCGGCGGGCGGCTCCAGCGCGGCCTCGGCGCCCCGCCGGAACAGCTCGGCGACCCGCGCGGAGACCGGCGGCCATGCGGCATTGTGCACCATCAGGTGATGATGCTGGTGCGTTTCGCGCTGGCGCAACCCGTCCGGGACACCGATCCTGTACTACGTGACTGAGCATCTGGACGTGGTGACCGAGCATCTGGACGTGCTGATCATCGGAGCCGGGATCTCCGGCATCGGCGCCGGGCGCTACCTGAAGACCGAACTCCCGGACACCAGCTTCGCCGTCCTGGAGGCCCGCGCCGCCTCCGGCGGCACCTGGGACCTCTTCCGCTACCCCGGCATCCGGTCCGATTCCGACCTGCACACCTTCGGGTACGAGTTCAAACCCTGGCGCGACGAGCAGGCCATCGCCGACGCGCCGCGGATCCTCGCCTACCTGCGCGAGACAGCCACCGAGAACGGCCTCGACCAGCACATCCGCTACCACCACAAGGTCACCGGGGTGTCCTGGTCCAGCGAGCACGCCCGCTGGACCGTCGAGGTGCTGCGCGACGGCGAGCCGATCACCCTGACCTGCGGATGGATCTTCTCGGCCGGCGGCTACTACCGCTACGACGAGGGCTTCACGCCGCACTTCGAGGGCCGCGACCGCTTCCGCGGCACGGTCGTGCACCCGCAGCACTGGCCCGAGGATCTCGACCACACCGGCAAACGCGTCGTGGTGATCGGCAGCGGCGCCACCGCCGTCACGATCGTCCCCGCGATGACCGGCGCCGCGCAACACGTGACGATGCTGCAGCGGACACCGACGTACATCATGCCGGTCCCCCGCCACGACCCGATCGCCAACGCTCTGCGGAAATGGCTCGGCCCGCGGCGCGGCTACGCCCTGACCCGGCGCAAGAACATCGCCCAGCAGAAGGCCTTCTGGTCGTTCTGCCGCCGGTTCCCGGGCGCCGCCCGCAAGCTCATCCGGCGGGTCAACGCCCGGCAACTGCCCGCCGGCTTCCCGGTGGACGAGCATTTCCACCCGCCGTACGACCCGTGGGACCAGCGGCTGTGCGCCGTCCCCGACGGCGACCTGTTCCGCGCCATCCGCGACGGCAAGGCCTCGGTGGTCACCGACCGGATCGCGCACTTCACCGAGGACGGCATCCGGCTGGAGTCCGGGCGACACCTCGAGGCGGACCTCGTCGTGACCGCCACGGGACTCAACGTGCAGGCCTTCGGCGGCGTCCCGATCGAGGTGAACGGCGTTCCGGTCCGGCTCGCCGACACCGTCGCGTACAAGGGCATGATGCTCTCCGGCGTGCCGAACTTCGCCTTCGCGATCGGCTACACCAACTCCTCCTGGACACTCAAGATCGGGCTGCTCTGCGAGCACTTCTGCCGCATCCTGCGCCACATGCGGGACAACGGGCACACCGTGTGCCGCCCCGAGGTCGGCGACCCGGCGATGCCGACCCGCCCGTTCCTCGACTTCGGCGCCGGCTACATCCGGCGGGCGGTCGACCAGCTGCCCCGGCAGGGCGACCGGATGCCGTGGCTCACCTCGATGAACTACCACTCCGACGTGAAGCTGCTGCGCGCCGACGACGTCACCGACCCGGAACTGCACTTCGCCTGACGAAAATCCCGCGACCAGGGCCCCGGCCTGCGCCGGGGTCCCGCTGGAGGAAGCCACGGCACACCGGTCCCCTCCGGCGTCGGCTCCCCCGCCGCGGCGCAATCCGGTCCGCGGCGGCCTCGCCGGTCGATCGCACCGCCGCTCGCTTCCTAGGAGGCTATCTTGCCGACTACGACGGTCACGATTCCGCGGTCAGGTAGACCCAGTCCTCGATGTGCTGGAAGCCCATCGAGGCGTACAACGGCAGCCCCTCCTCGCTGGACACCAGATACGCCCCGTCCGCCCCCGCGGCGAACGCGTCCCGCAGCACCACCCGGGTCGCCAGGCGGCCGTACCCCCGCCGGCGGGCCGCCGGCACGGTGGCCACGTTGTAGACGCCGACCAGGCCGTCCACCAGGAAGCCCAGCGACGTCGCGACCGGCACGCCCCGGTCCTGCACGACGTAGGCGCTGATCTCCGGCGCGCCCAGCACCGCGGCGGACATGATGCCGCCGAACAGTTCCCGGGGCGCCTGGAACGCACCGGCCAGCGCGTCCAGGTAGAACGACCGGTCCGCGCCGCTGATCCGGCGGACCACCGGGCCGCCGGGTGGCAGGGAGATCGGGTGGGCGCCGAGGCCGAGCACCGGGGAGCGGTACGCGGCGGTCAGCCCGTGTGCCGCCGCGGCGGCCCGCAGCGACGGGCTGGGCTCGCGGCGGCAGAAGACGCTCCACGGCCGGTCATGGCCCAGCGCCGCGAACTCCGCGACGTCCGCCGGATCCGCCTCGGGACCGACCGGGAACACGCCGTTGCAGGTGCCCAGCGTGGCTCCGCTGGAGATCAGGCGGTCGCCGTTGCGGCCGGAGCGCGCCCAGGCGCCGGGCGACGTCGCGACGATCAGGTCGAGCAGGGACAGCAACGACGCCGCCGACCGGTCCCCGCTGATGGGTGCTCCGGTGCTGATCAAAGTCGGACCTCCAACCGAATGTCATGCGAATGGCAGCGTGCCAGACCGGGCCCACTCCCGGGTGGTCGCACGCAGATGCCGGGTGATCGCCGCGGCCGAGCGACGCGCGGAGGTGGTCAGCACGTTGTGCGCCGCGGACGGGATGGTCACGGACACGCCGCCGGACATCGCCGCGACCTCGGCGCGCCAGCGCAGCGGCGTGATCGGGTCCAGCGCACCACCCAGGACCAGCGGCGGGACCGGAAGCCGGCGCAGGTCGTCCTCGATCGCGTTGCGCACCGAGTGGCCGACCGTGGCCAGCACCCGCCACGGCCGCGCATCCGCCACGTCCCGGGCGAGCACCGGCGCCTGCCACGGTTGTTCCACGAGCAGGTCCACGGCGAAGCGGCCGATCAGCGCCCGCCGGGAGCGGCCGGCCGGGTCGGTGGTGGGGCTCGCCAGCACGATCGCCGCGATCAGATCCGGACGCAGCACGGCGAGGCGGGCCGCCACCTCGGCGCCGAACGAGTGGCCGGCGACGCAGACCCGGGGCAGTCCCAGCACGTCCAGCCAGGCGGCCAGGTGTTCGGCGTGCCGGCTCACGTCGTACGCCCGATCGGGTTTTCCGGATTTTCCGAAGCCCGGCAGGTCGGGGATCAGAACCGGATGCCGGCCGGCGAGCGCGCGGGCGACGGGCATCAGGTAGCGGTGCGAGACCGCGAGGCCGTGGATCAGCACGATCGGCGGGCCGCCGGGCCCGTCGGAATGAAGATCGTGCGTGGGTACGCCGCGGGCCGTCACGCGGCGGCTGTGGAATCGAAGATCGGGCACCGTCTGCCCATACCCACTCAGCCGCTGTCGAACGTGCCGGTCCGGCCGCCGCCGGACACGCTGTTCCGTTTCCGGCGGACGTCTCAGGGCAACCGGGCCGGCAGGCTCTGACCCGGTGTGGGCCGGGCCCGGCGGCTCGCCGGGCCCGGCCCCGTCTCAGCCCCGGCTGCAGGCCGTGCCGTTCAGGGTGAACGCCGACGGGCTGGCGAACGACCCGCTGTAGGTGCCCTGGAAGCCGAACGACGTGCTGCCGCCGGCCGGGATGGCGGCGTTGTGCGCCGCGTTGCGTGCCGTGATCGCGCCGGACGAGCCGGTCAGCGCGGCATTCCAGGAGCCGGTGATGGACTGGCCGCCGGGCAGCGTGAAGCCGAGGCTCCAGCCGTTGATCGCGCTGCTGCCGGTGTTGGCCACGGTCACCGTGGCGGTGAAACCGTTGTTCCAGACGCTGGTGCCGTAGGTGACCCGGCAGGCCGTGTTGCCGGTGGGCGGGGGCGGCGAGCTGGTCCCGCCACCGCCACCGCCGTTGACCGCCGCGGAGAAGTTCGTGACGGCCAGCCCGGCGCCGCCGATCCACGGCTCGAATCCGGCCTGGATGCTGGTCAGGTACCACGAGCTGGTGATCGCGCCGCGGTTCTTCACGTCGTTTATGAAATCGAGGACGCTGAAGCTCCAGCTGGTGATCGGCGACGGCGCCACGTAGGAGACGACCGCGTTCGAGCCGTTGCTGCCCTGCCACACGTCCCAGGTGCGGCCGCCGATCGTGGCGCTGCCGACCCGCGACCCGATCGGCTGGATCGAGCCCTGCCGGTTGAACCAGATCATGATCTCCTGCGCGTTGACGCCGTCCTTGCGCGGCGACGGGTCGAGCCAGATGTCGTACGCCGCGTCGTAGGTGGCGCCGGAGACGTAGTTGTAGCTGATGCTGCTGGTGGCGCTGCTGATCGCGGACACCTGCATCGGCAGGTTGGTCCCGGGCGAGCAGTTGGTGTAGTGGCAGCCGTAGTAGATCGCCGGGTAGGAGACCGGGGCGCCGCTGGTGTTGCCGGTACCCTGTTGGCTGGTGATGGAGAAGCCGCTGCTCGTCACGTTGATGCACTGCTGGGCACTGGTGCCCCAGCGGTTGTTCATCACCGTGTAGCGGCCGCCGACAGTGGTCGAGCCGTACTGCTCGCAGATCTGGGTGTCGGCCTGCGCGGGTTGCGCCAGGGCGAGCCCGGTGACACCCGTGGTGGCCAGTAGGCCGAGGGCGAGGAGTGCGCGTCTCATGGGGAGCTCCTTTCGAGGCATGGGAGCGCTCCCAGTAGACGTTACAACACATTTACGACCATGAAAATTTGTGGTACGAAATTTGTCGGGGCGCCGTGGGAGCGCTCCCGCAGACTTTGGGGAGACACGTGAAAGCTCTCTTCGCAACACTGCTGACCGCCGTCCTGGGCGTGCTCGCGGTCGCGGCCCCGGCCGGCGCGGTCGGCGCCGGATACGCACAGACCTGCACGGTTCGCAGCGGCGCGCTGTGGTGCTGGGGCAACGGCTCCGGCACCCCGGCCCGGGTGGGCACCGCCTCGAACTGGTCCGCCGTCGACGCCGGCACCAGCTACGCCTGCGGCACGCAGACCGACGGCTCGCTGTGGTGCTGGGGCAGCAACAGCCGCGGCCAGCTCGGCGACGGCACCACCACCAGCCGGACCGCCCCGGTACGCGTCGGCACCGCCACCACCTGGGCGAACGTGAGCGCCGGCGACAGTCACACCTGCGGCGTGCGTACCGACGGAAGCCTCTGGTGCTGGGGTTTCAACCGGCTCGGCCAGCTGGGCACCGACCCGTCCACGGTCTACACCGCCACCAGCCCCCTGCGGGTCGGCACCGCCTCCAACTGGGCACGCGTCTCGGCCGGTTTCGGCCACACCTGCGGCGTCCGCACCGACGGCACGCTGTGGTGCTGGGGCGACAACGGCGACGGCCAACTCGGCCTCGGCAGCCGGCTGGCGTCCACCGCGCCGGCCCAGGTCGGCACCGGGACCAGCTGGGCGGATGTGGCCGCCGGGTACGCCTTCAACTGCGCCACCCAGACCGGGGGCAGCCTGTGGTGCTGGGGTGACAACGGCTACGGCCAGCTCGGCACCGGGACCACCTTCCAGACCGCCCCGGTCCAGGTCGGCGGCGTGACGACGTGGAACCAGGTGGACGCCGGCTTCAACACCGCTTGCGCCTCACGGACCGACGGCAGCCTGTGGTGCTGGGGCAACAACATGTCCGGCCAGATCGGCGACAACTCCACCACCAACCGCGGCACCCCGGTCCGGGTCAGCACCGGCACGACCTGGACCCAGGACTTCGTCACCGGCTACCACAGCTGCGGATCGCGGACCGACGGCGGCCTGTGGTGCTGGGGCAACAACGCGAATGCCCAGCTCGGCGACGGCACCACGACACAGCGCCTGACCCCGGTGCAGGTGGCCGGACTTCCCGCTTGACCGCAGGAATCCGCCTGGCCCGGCCTGCATTCCCCGCAGACCGGGCCCGGCCATGGGCCGCTTTTCTGGCACG
>NZ_BOMW01000101.1 GCF_016862395.1 Actinoplanes siamensis
CCACCGTGACACTGGCCGATCGGCACGTCGCGCCGTGCGCGACTGCCGGACGCCCCGTGCCAGTATGGACAAATCGGACCAGAGTGAACCATCCCGGCCACGGGTGTAGGCAACCTCAGCCGGATGGCGAGGGGACGGCGTGCGCGAATCGTGGCAGAAGAGTGCGCCTTCGCGATCCCCACGGCAGTGCGTTGTCAGGAGCCAACAGGCGGCGCCGGACTCTACGTCGTCTCTGACGCTCCCTTTGCGCGGCATTGACATAATACAGCCATGAATCGATACGTTTCGACTCTCGTTGCCGGGTTGCTCGGCGCAGCGGTGGCCGTTTCCCCAGCCCAGGCCGCGCCTCGTCCCGTACCCGAGGCCGTGATGTTGCAGTCGGCGGATCTTGGTGGGGCGCAGCCTGGTCCGGTCGAGCCCGATCTGATCCACCCGTTGCTGCCGCAGCCATGCGCGGATGCACCGGTGCCGCAGCCGATCGCACAGCGGAGTCTGGCGGCAGACTACGATCCGCGGCACCGAGTGTACGAAAATGTGGGCCGTTACCGGCCTGGTGGCGCCCGGGCCTACCTGGCCGCGCTGAAGGACCAGCTGGCCCGGTGCCGGGCCGGCGGCGACGACACGGGCTTTCGCGGCATCGCCGAAGATACCGCCGGACCGAACACGGTGCTGTTCATCCGGCAGTACGACGAAGGCGACCGGTGGGCCGCCTATCTCGTCGCTGCGGTGGGACGATATGTGGTAGTTGTTCTCGTGACCGATCCGGTGGTGGGTGCCGGCGACTACACGATCGTCAACGACTTCGGCCGCGCCGCCATCGGCAGAGTGCGGGCGAACTGATCACGGCCGACTCACTGGCGGCCAGAATGTCGGTTTGCCGCGAACCGTGGACACCGTTCAGCGCTGTGCCGAAATGGCCGGCGTTGATTTCGGGAGTGCCGGTCGAAGTCGTCGAGAGCGCCGATGATATCGCTCGCCTGGATTTCCAGGGTGCTGTGCCAGGGCCGGCTCGCTCGGCGGAACACCTCCGCGAGCTGGGCTTGTGCGTCCCGCTACGGGGCGACGCGGTCGCGGATGCTGTCGAGCACCGCCTCCGCCGCCCACGCGGCGGCGTCGGCGATGTCTCGCCGGTCCATACCGAACTCGCGGCGAAACGTCACCCAGGTCCCGACGGAGTCGAGGTGCGACAGCGCCGCGATGACCGCCCTGCGCTGCGCCGCGTCGAGGGATGGCACCTCGGCATCCAGCAGTCGCTCGAGCTGCGCCCGGCCCGGCGACGGCGCCGCGCCGTTCGCGCCGCGCATCGCCGTCTCGGCGACGACGTGTGCGAGCTCCGGCCGCGCGTCGTACCGCTGCATCGCGTCTCGGATCGCGAGGGGGATGTCGAAGATCGAGTGCGACTCCTCGCGGGCGAACAGCGTCGCCTCTATCCACGCTGCGGTCGCCAGCAGCAGGTCGACGCGCGTGGGATAGTTGCGGAACACCGTGCGCTCGGCGATGCCGGCCCGGCGCGCGATGACCCGGTTCGATACGTCGTCGCTGCCGAGCTCCTCGATCAGTTCGGTGTAGGCGGCGAGGATCGCCTGTTGCGTGCCGGTCAGCGCCGGGACTGCCGCCGACCCGGTCACGGCTTCGCCCACGTCGCGTCGGGCAGCCTCGCGAGCACGGGGCCCACCGCCCGGTCGAACGCGTCGCAGATCTCGCCGGCATCCAGGTCGAAGCCCGTGCGCAGTCGAGCCCAGAACATCGCCGACGAGAAGTGGCGCAGGGATGCCGCGACCCGCCGCCGATCCCGTCGGTTGAGCGTCGGCGCCGCCACGTCGAGCATCGCCTCGATCGCACGCGTGATGTAGGCCGGCTCGGTGTCGAGCGTCGGCGAGATCGCGGACGCCCGCGCGCCGACGTACGCGTACGCGGGCGACGCGTCGAAGGCGCGGAAGCGCTCATGCACGGCTGTGCAGAAATCGGACACGGTCACGAACGGCGGCAGCGGAAAACAGGTCTGCTCGATCCAGTTCGAGAGTGCGGCGAGCAGGTGCGCGCGCGTGGGGTACTGGCGGTAGATCGTGCGCTCCGAGATGCCGACCTCGTCGGCGAGGGCGCGATAGGAGATGTCGTCGAACGCGCGCTCGCGCAGCAGCACCGCCGCGCTCGCGAGAATCGCGGTCGCGGTGTCGACCGGCTCCTCCATCACGTCTCCCTCTTTCGGGCGGCCGCCCGGTGCGGGGGCCCGGTGACTTCCGGCGGGAGCACGTAGTGATCGGAATCGTCGAGCGTGAGCGCCAGCGACGAGACGTACTGCACTTCGCCGTGCGGTCCTCTCTCGGCCGAGGCCAGCATATCCGGCCGTTCGAACGTGTAGCCGGTGACATGGCAGCGGAGCCGCTCGCCCGAGGGGTTGCCGTTGTCGTCGAACCGGGGGGAGTCGATGCCGTCGGAGCGGCGGCGCAGGTAGTAGCGCCCTCGCGTGGCGAGGGCCATGGCCGGCGTGGCCACGACCGCGACGCCGATCGCGATGAGCACCGAGAACGGCTTGACGGCGGTGCCGAACATACCGGCGAACGCGAGCAGCGACAGCACCGAGGCGAGCCCTACCGACACGAGCCCGACCGGGTTCCAGTCGTGCAGCATGCCGCGGCGGAACTCGGGGAAGCGCGGCGAGATGCGCAGCACCCGCTTGTTGATCGCGATGTCGGTGGCGATCGTCACGAGCCATGCCATGACGACGTTCGCGTAGAGGCCCAGCACGGAGGAGATGAAGGTGAAGACGTCCAGCATCATGAGCACGTATGCGATCACGAGGTTGAACAGCACGAAGATCGTGCGGCCGGTGTAGTGCTTCGCCACCCGGGTGAAGACGTTCGACCACGCGAGCGAGCCCGAGTACGCGTTCGTCACGTTGATCTTCACCTGTGCGACCACGATGAGCAGCAGGGCGAGAACGATCGCGAGCCAGTCGGGGAGGAGGGTCTGGTACATCACGACGAATTGCTTGACCGGTTCGGTCGCCTGGCGCCCGAGAGTGGGTTCGACCGCTACGAGGAGGTAGACGGCGAGAAACACCCCGATCGCCTGCTTGGTGCCGCTGAAGACGACCCATCCCGGGCCGGCGAACGCGAACGACGTCCACCACGAGCGGGCGTTCGACGGCGTGCGCGGCGGCATGGCGCGGAGGTAGTCGATCTGCTCCGCCAGCTGCGGGGTGAGGGCGAAGCACACGGCCGCACCCGAGACCACGGCGCCGAAGCTGATCGAGCCGTCGGAATTGCCGGTGAACGACGTGAAGGCGCGCACCACCTCGGGGTCGGTGACGAGGATCCATAGCAACGGCAGCAGGGCGAGGGCGAGCCACAGGGGCGTGGTCCAGAACTGCAGGCGCTCCAGCGCACGCATGCCGTAGATGACGATCGGGATCACGACGACTGTCGACACGAGATAGCCGAGCCACAGCGGCATCCCCGTCGCCACCTGGAGACCCTGCGCCATGATGGCGCCCTCCAGCGCGAAGAAGATGCAGGTGAAGCCCGCGAAGACCACGGTCGTGACGATGGAGCCGTAGTAGCCGAATCCCGAGCCACGGGCGATGAGATCGAGGTCCAGGTTGTAGCGGGCGGCGTAGTAGGCGACGGGCACGCCGACGATGACGATGACGACCGACGCGAACACGATGCCGAGCACGGCGTTGGCGGTGCCGTGGTCGATGCCGATGCTCGCGCCGATCGAGAAGTCGGCGAGGAACGCGATGGACCCGAGGGCGGTCGCTCCGACGGAGGTCGCGCTCCAGCGCCGGAAGGTGCGCGGCACGTAGCGGAAGGCGTAGTCCTCCAAGCTGTCCTCTGCGGCCGCGCGCGCGTTGTCCGTCGACACAGTGACATCCCCTAAGGCACCTTGCGTGGGGGCATCGTCGCTGTCCGGTGTTACGACGGCATTGCGGGCGTGGGTCATGCCGGCTCAGATCGCCATGGCGGCTCGCACCGTGGAGGTGGCCGCCTTGCCACCCTCTCCGGTCTGTGTGACGTGGCCCGAGGCGAGCACGACGTAGCGCTCGGCGGCCTCCAGGGCGAAGCCGATGTGCTGCTCGACGAGCAGCACATTCATGCCCTCCTCGGCCAGCCGCATGATGGTCTGCTCGATCTCGGCGACGATCGTGGGCTGGATGCCCTCGGTCGGCTCGTCGAGGATGAGCAGCTTCGGCTCGGTGATGAGGGCGCGGGCGATCGCGAGCTGCTGGCGCTGCCCGCCGGAGAGCAGGCCCGCCTTCCGGGCGGCGAACTGCTCCAGCGCGGGGAAGCGAGCCATCTGCGCGTCGATGAGGGCCTTGCCGCGCCGGCGCCCGTCGGCGACCAGCTGCAGATTCTCCAGCGTCGTGAGCTGGCCGAACGACTGCTGACCCTGCGGCACGTACGCCATGCCGCGAGCAACGCGCTGGTTGGGGGCGAGCGACGTGATGTCCTCGCCGTCGAACCCCACCCGGCCCTTCGACGGCTTGATGAGGCCGATCGCGAGACGCAGCAGGGTCGATTTGCCGGCACCGTTGTGGCCGAGCACGGCCACCACGTTGCCGGACGGCACCGTCACGCCGTGCAGCACCCGCGTACGCCCGTAACCGGCCTCGATGTCGGTGAGCTCCAGCATGTCAGTCCTCCTTCCGCTGGTGCGTCCCGGCCGCCGCTTCGGGCACGACCGACATGGCGGCCGTCGTGGCGGCGCCCGCGGTGCCGAGGTAGACCTCCTGCACCTTGGGATCGGCCTGTACCTCGGCCACCGCGCCCTGCGAGAGCACCCTGCCCTGGTGCAGCACTGTCACGCGGGTGGCGAAGCGGCGCATGAAGTCCATGTCGTGCTCCACCACGAGCACGATCCGCTTCGCCGCGATGCGTTGGAGGAGCTCGCCGGTCGCGGTGCGCTCGTCCTGGCTCATGCCGGCGACGGGCTCGTCGAGCAGCAGCACCTTCGCGTCCTGCACGAGGAGCATCGCGATCTCCAGCCACTGCTTCTGGCCGTGCGACAGGATGCCGGACGGCGTGGCGAACTCGCCGGCGAGTCCGGTCTCCTCCAGCGCCTGCTCGATCGACCCGTCGGTGCCCCGCCGGGCCCGCAGCAGCGAGGCCGAACGACGGTGGCGCCCGGCGGCGATGTCGAGGTTCTGCAACACGGTGAGCTCGTCGAAGACGCTCGCGGTCTGGAACGTGCGGCCTACCCCGAGCCGGACGATCTTGTGCACTGGCCGGCCGAGCAGCTCTTTCCCGCCGAGTCTCGCCGACCCGGTGGCCCTGGTCAGCCCCGTGATGGCGTCGATGCAGGTGGTCTTGCCGGCGCCGTTCGGGCCGATGAGGAACCGGACCTCGCCGGGGTGTGCGTCGAAGGAGACGCCGCCGACCGCGACGAAGCCCGAGAACTCGACGTGCAGGTCCGTGACAACGAGCGAAGCGTCGGTCATGGCCTCGCCTCTTCGAGCTCCGCGGCAACGATCGCCGGGGCGGGCTGTCGGTCAGGACTCCGGCGCGCCGCGGTGAATCTGGCCGGCAGTGACGACAGCCCGTTCGGCAGGAAGAGGATCACGACGATGAACAGCAGACCGAGGATGTAGGTCCAGCCGTCGGGCCAGGTGGAGCCGAGGCTCGACTGCCCCCATCCGACCGCGATCGCGCCGAGCGCGGGGCCGAAGAGCGAGGCGCGGCCGCCGAAGGCGACGCCCGCGATCATGAGGATCGAGGCGGCGGCGCCGATCTCGGCCGGAGTGATGATGCCGACGATCGGCACGAACATCGCTCCGCCGATGCTTGCCATCAGCGCGGAGACGACGAAGGCGACGAGCTTGACGTTGGCCGGGTCGTAGCCGAGGAAGCGCACACGCTCCTCGGCGTCCCGGGTGGCGACCAGGAGCTCACCGAAGCGGCTGCGGTAGAGCTGCCACACCGCGAACAGGCACACGATGAGAAGCGCGGCCGCGATGAGATACACCATGCGCTTGTTCGCCGGGTCGTTCAGCACGAAGCCGAAGAAGTACTTGAAGTCGCTGAGCCCGGTGTCGCCCCCGGTCTCGCGGATCGTGGAGCTGATCAGGGTGGCCAGCGCGACGGCGAGCGCCTGCGTCAGGATCGCGAAATACGCGCCCTTCACGCGGCGCTTGAACAGCGCGTAGCCGAGGCTGCTGGCCAGCAGCACCGGGAGCAGCACAATCGCCAGCAGGGTGAACCCCGTGCTGCGGAACGGCTCCCAGAACACCGGAAGCGGCGCGAGCGGGTCGTAGAGCACCATGAACCCCGGGATCCGGTCGCCGGCGGTCTCCAGCGTGAGGTGCATGGCCATCGAGTAGGCGCCGAGGGCGAAGAACACCCCCTGCCCCATCACGAGCATCCCGCCTCGGCCCCACGCCAGGCCGATGCCGACGGCGGCGATGGCCCAGCAGCAGTACTTGCCGAGGTTGTTGAGCCAGTGGTCGGTGAGCACGAGGGGAGCGACCGCGAGGAGCAGGACGGCGAACAAGCCGATGCCGCTGAGGGAGATCCATGGCTTCGACTTGGTCATACCAGACTCCTGGTTCGCACCGTGACCAGCCCCTGCGGGCGGAGCTGCAGGAAGACGATCACGAGGATGAAGGCGAGGACCTGCGCCAGGCTGCCCGTCGTCCAGTAGGCGAAGTACGAGAGGGTGACTCCCACCGCCCACGCGGCGATGATGGTGCCCTTGAGCTGGCCGATGCCACCGGCGGCGACGACGAGGAAAGCCGCGATGATGTACTGCACGCCCATCTGGGAGTTCGTGCCGCCGATGAGCGACGCGGCCACGCCGGCTACCCCGGCCAGACCCGAGCCGGCGAAGAAGGTGAGGCGGTCGACGGTGCGTGTGGAGATTCCCGAGGTCTCGGCGAGGTCCCGGTTGTGCACTGTCGCCCGGATGCGGCGGCCGAACGAGGTGTACTTGAGCCAGGCTGCCAGTGCGGCGACGCAGACGGCCGCGAGCAGGATGCTGAACAGCTGCCGAAGCGGCCATTCGTAGCCGAGGATGTTCAGCTGCCCGTCGAGCCAGCCGGGCTTCTCCACCGGGACGCCCTGGGACGGGAAGATCTGCAGTGCCGCCTGCCGCAGGATCAGGCTGACACCGACCGTGACGAGCAGGGTGTCCAGGGGCCGGCGGTACATCCACTGGATGACGGTGACCTCCAGCAGGAGGCCGAACAGGCCCGCGACGACGAGCGCGACCGGCAGCGCGACCGGGATCGACAGGTCGCTGGAGGCGATGACCTGCTGGACGAGGTAGGCGGTGAAGGCGCCGATCATGAGGAACTCGCCGTGGGCCATATTGATCACGCCCATCTGGCCGAAGGTGAGCGAGAGGCCCAGCGCGGCGAGCAGTAGCAGCGCACCCTGTGCGCTGCCGTTCAGCAGTGGTGCTATCAGTGCGTCCACGTGCTCTCGCTCTCTGTGGCGGGGAGGGGCTTTCGTGGTTCGGAGTCCGGGCGGGCGGGGTTGCCTGTCGCAGGCGACACGCACCCCGCGTCCGCGTGGGGGTCGGACGATCAGCCCGCCGCGTCCACGAGCTGCTTGCGGATGTCGGCCGGGAACCAGTCGTAGCTTTCGAGGTACGGGTCGGGCTCGATGAACTTGTCGGAGGCCCAGGCGATGTCGAACTGGTTGTTGGAGTTGATCTGGCCGATGTGGCCGGGCTTCGAGATGTGGTGGTTGTCGCCGTCGAGCGTGACCTTGCCCTCCGGCGCGTCGAACGTGATGGTGTTCTTCTTCGCTGCGGCGTTCACCGCGTCGACGTCGAAGGAGCCTGCTGCCTCGACGAGGGCCTTGTACAGGTACAGCGAGATGTAGGCCGCCTCCATCGGGTCGGAGGTGACACCGCTGCTGTTGGGGTAGGCCTTCCAGCTCTCGATGAACTTCGGATTGGTGTCGGTCTTGAGCGACTGGAAGTAGTTCCAGGACGCGTAGTGGCCGGTGACCTCGTGGCCCATTGCCGGCGCCTCCTCCTCGGCGATCGACACCGAGATGATCGGCGTCGTCCCGGCGGTGAGGCCGGCGTCGTAGTACGCCTTGATGAAGCCGACGTTCGACGAGCCGTTGATGGTGTTGAAGATGAAGTCGGGCTTGGCCGCCACGATCTTCGCCACCTGGCTGGTCCAATCGTCCTTGTCGAGGGGTACGTACTCCTCCCCGACGATCTCGATGCCCAGCTTGGCCGCGTACAGCTTGATGATCGCGTTCGCGGTTCGCGGGAAGACGTAGTCGCTGCCGGCGAGGAACAGCTTCTTCACCCCCCGGGAGGCGAGGAAGTCCATCGCCGGGATGATCTGCTGATTGGTGGTCGCCCCGGTGTAGTAGATGTTCGGCGACGACTCGAGGCCCTCGTACTGCACCGGGTAGAAGAAGAGGCCGTTGTGCTTCTCGACGACCGGTTTCACGGCCTTGCGGGAGGACGAGGTCCAGCCGCCGAAGATCGCGGCGACGCAGTCCTGGGTGAGCAGTTTCTCGGTCTTCTCCGCGAAGGTGGGCCAGTCGGTAGCGCCGTCCTCCTGGACGTACGCGATCTTCTTGCCGAGGATGCCGCCGGCGGCGTTGATCTCGTCGGCTCCCATGTGCAGCACGTTGGAGACGGTCTTCTCGGAGATCGCCATGCCGCCGGTAAGGGAGTTGAGGAAGCCGAGCTTGATGGTGTCGCCGGAGGTGTCGACGCAGCTGGGCGCCGCGGACGTCCTGCTGCCGGCCGTTTCGTCGCCGGCTCGGGCGCCACAGCCGGCGAGCACGAGCACGGTCGTCCCGACGGCGCCCATAGCCGTAAGCGTGCGCAGCCGCTTGCTGGTGGTGGACATATATGAGAACTCCGTTCCCGGTGAAGGGCGTGACGCCGGGTCGCGGCACGGGCGGATCGCGCGGATGTAGATGTCCAGGGCGAGCCGCCGGCGTCCCGAGCTCCCCGCCCCGTGCGGCCGGTAGGTTCAGCCGGCTGCTGCAGGTGAGAGCAGATTGACTGTGAGTCATTACCCTGACATTTCTTGACTGTTCCAGCTCTGTAGCAATCGCTTCGGTCGAAGCGCGTGGGCCCTGCAAGCAGGCGAGAGCTCATGGAAGGTTGATGTCAAAGTTCTGCCACTATCCTCGAGGGCGCGACGAGGATGGCACACTTCTGACATTCGAGTATCTCGATCTTCGTCGAGAGTCAGCCGCTCCATGACCGGGAGACCGAGGATGGCGGCTTCGACCAGGCGCTGGCATCCTTCGAAGCTGACCGCGCACAACTGCGCCGTCGATTCGGATGTCGCGAGCGTGATTCAGGAAGGCGCTGTGCTGGTCCGCCAATGACTGGCCCGAGGGCCGTCGTCGAGGAGGTTCGTCGCTTACGCCGGGCAGACGCCCCACAGGCTGACGGCGCAGATCTCTCTCGCGGGCGGTGTGTTGGTGGACAAGCTGGCGGTGGTTGGCCGGGGGCGCGGTGCCGGCCGTACCTTCCGGATTTCCACGGCCAGTGGGGGGTCGGCCTCTCCGACAAGGACGCCCGACTTCAGGGTGCGCCCGCATTGCCGTGGCCGCCGCGGATCCGGACAGTGCGCCGGCCGGCGAGTGTACGACCAGCGCACGGAGCGGGGCGGCTCGACGGCCGCCCCGGCGTGCTACCCCTCCGGTCGCGTCGCGTCCTCGGCCGGCGTCGGGACCGTGTCCTCCGGCGGGGGCTCCTCCTCTCGCGCCTCGGCCGGCTCCGGCGGGACGTCGGTGCCGGGCTTCGACGGCTCGGCCTCTTCGGGCGCCGCGACCGTCAGCGTGACCAGAGCCGGCTTCCCGTCGACCTTGCTCACCAGTTCGGCCAGGGGCGCCGCGACCTCCTCGGTGGCCAGCACCGACACCTCCACCTCGGCATCCGCCGGCAGCTCGTCGAGCAGGTCCATCGAGGGGACGGACAGGTTCTCCTCGGCGTTCATGTCGTACTCGACCCGCAGGCCGATCCGCATGTCGCCGGAACGCACGACCAGCGCCGGGGAGCCGACCGTGCGCTTGGCCAGCAGCAGGTTGAACAGCGGGGCCAGCGCCCGCAGCTGGGCGCCCACCTGGTCGGCGTGCGGATAGTGGCGGGCGGTCAGCACGGCGGCGGCGAACTCGGACAGTTTGTCGATGGTCCGGCCGGCCGAGTGGCGGGCCGCGGTGATGGAACGCTCTGCCTTCACTGTCGGGTCACCTTCCTTGGAAGCTTTCCAGGTACATGCCGCCGGCGTGCTGCAGGCCGGCCTCCGTCGCCGTGACCGCGGCCAGGGCCTCGGCGACATGATCGATCGTGAGTTCCGCGGAATTGACGGCCAGTGTCGCGGCCAGCACGAACACGTGCCGGATGGCGCGGCCGGACATGCCGTCCGACGACTGGATCAGCCATCGCCAGTCGCGGACCTGGTTCTTCGCGGCGGCGCGGACCGAACCCACGTCGTACGCGGCTGCGAGCGCGGTGAGCGCGGCCTGCATGATCTCCTCCCGCTCGGCGGGGCCGGGTGGCGGCACCTCGAGCGAGAAGTCGACGCGTTCGCGTACCGCGCGGTCGATTGCTCTCGGAATGTTCGTGGTGAAGAGGAACGTGACGTCGGGGCTGTCCCGGACGCTCATGTCGAGCGATTCGAGGAACGCGGTCACCTGATACATCGCGTCCAGCGGGTTCGTCTCCAGGCTGATGCCGCCCCGGTTCGAGCCGAGCGTCTCCACCTCGTCGACCAGCACGAACAGGGGAATGCCGGTGGAGGCCTGCTCGCCGATCTCCTGGAACAGCTGCAGGATCAGCTTCTGCCCGCCGCCGCGCATCCCGCTGAACAGCGCGTGCGTGTTGACGTGCAGGAAGCCGGCCTGCCGCTGCGGATCGGCCCGCTGCCAGGCGTACGGCAGGCCCCGGGCGAGGCTGGTCTTGCCGCAACCGGGCGGGCCGAACAGCAGGACCGCCCGCCGCAACCCGAGAGACTGCGGGGGTACGCCGCTGAGCCGGTGCAGCGTGTCGACGAATCGCAGCAGGGTGTCCTTCAGCCCGGCCGCCGTCACTATCGCGTTCCAGTCCGCGGCGAACTGCGAACGATCGTCGGGCCGCCCCGCGAACCGGTGCAGGTCGTAGAGTGCCGGTCCCTCCGCCATCAGGACAGCTCTCCGAGCTCGACGTCGGTGCCGTCGCCGGCCAGCGCGTTCAGCAGACCGTCGGTGATCTTCTCGGCCAGGTGCCCACGGCCGGCCAGCTCGGGATGGCTCTGCCGGAGATGCTCCTCGACCCGGTGGGTGATCTCGCCGAGGTTCTCCGACGCCCCGGGATCGTACGTGTGCGTGGCGCCGCCGACCTGGTAGTTGATCTGCATGTCGCTCGTTCTCCTCACAGGTACTGGAACATCTGGAGCGTGCCGCCGCCGGTGTTGACGACCTCGCCGACGTCCTGCCGCCGCAGGTGGTCGACGCTGCCCAGAGACGTGGGACCCCAGCCGCTGACGTCCGGCGCGCCGTCCTTGAGGGTCACCACCACGCGGTACTCGCAGCCGGCCATCCGCGGGGTGCCGGCCAGCGCCCGGCGGACCCGGTCGATGTCTGTCGAGTAGCGGTCGTCGCTGGGGTTGCTGACGTAGCTGAGCCCGAGATCGATCCGGCTGCGCACGAGCTGCGTGCCCCGCTCGACGATCTCCAGGTGCGCGGTCTCCAGGTACTGCATCGTGATCCAGGTGCGCAGCCCGTTCTCGATCGTCTGCTGGATCTGCACGTAGGCGGTGGGATCGAGCCCGGCGCTCTGGATCGACTCGAGGAAGATGCGATTGATCTCGTTAGCGATGTACACGTAGCTTCTGGCCGCCACGTGCACCGAGGTGCGCACCTGCGTACCGGATATGGCCATCGTCGTCTCGCTCTCCTGGGCGACTGTCGGTGCCTGTCGCCTCGTCCTGACGGACAGCGGAGTCGTAGGGTCCTCGTGGCCTCTTTTGTGCAGATGTTCCTGGCCGCCGGTGGTAGCCCGGAGGTCCGCGGTTACAGGGGCTCGATGACGTAGCCGAATTGGGCGGTCGAGCCGGCCCGGTCGATCTCGTCCAGATAAGCCGGGTCGAAGCTGGGCAGTGGTGGGTCGTCGGCGCGATTGCGCCACCCCGCCATGCGCTTCGATGCGCTCCCGTGGCGGCGCCGCTGGCCGTCTGCTTCTACGGTTGTGCGTCCTCTATGCGACTGCATCGCAGATAGGCGAGCAGCCCCTCCTGCTCGGATCCGGGCAGGGCCGCGAACGAGCGGTATGCCACCTGCCGCGCATGCGGCGTACGCGCGGCCAGTAGCGAGACGATCGCCGCCCAGGCGAGAGAGATCGCATGAATACGGTCGTCGCGAAGCATCGGAAGGTGTGTCAGTTCCCCTAGAAGATTTGCCGCGGCGTCGTCGGTCGCGGCTCTGTCGGCGAGTTCGAAGACAGCCTTTCCCCGGTACGGCCCACCGGAACGGATCAGGTCCGCCAGGTCGGTGGCACTCATCTCGCGAACCGGAGGCACGGGCAGCTTCGGTGGCACGGGAATGGTCACGGTTCCTCCATGAGATTCGTATGCCCTGACCGGCGGACAGCGGAGTCGTTTCGCTTGGTGGCCGCCTCGGATGGAGGGTCGCGCTCTCGTACCGGTCATACCCTGCCGAAGTCCGGTGGGAGTCCGGCGTAATGGTCAGGCCCGCGTGCCGAGGACTTCGACGGGCTGACCGGTGATCGAGGCGATGAGCTCGAAGTCCTTGTCCACGGCGAGGACGGTGAGCCCTGCCTTCTCGGCCGTGGCCGCGATCAGAAGATCGGGAATCGAGGGCGCGCGGTGCCGGCCCTGGTCGGCCAGGAGCATCTGCACCTCCGAAGCCCGGTCCTCGATGGCCGGAGTGAGGTACTCGATCGGCATGAGGGACAGCGGCGGGGACGCGAACTCCCGGCGTCCGGCCTCTCCGGAGCGTGCCGAGAACCCGAGTTCGAGCCGGGTGATCGTGGACACCCGGACCAGTCCGCGGCTGATCCGGGCGCTCCACTCGTCACGGTTGGTTGCTTGCCCCAGTTGGAGTCGAACGTATGCTGACTTGTCGATCAGCCAGTTCGTCACCGCCACGCTTGCTCCATCACCGATGGGTCCGCGAGGTCCGCGAAGACCTCGGCGGAGCGCTGCCAGTCCTCCGCGGTGACCGCTTGCTCCCCGGTGGGACTGCCGCCTTCCTCGAATTTGCGGCGCAGATACTCGTTGCGTGACAGGCCGAGGTTCGCGGCGGCGGCATCGATGCGGTCGACGGCTTGCTGGCTCAGGTCCCGGATGAGGATGTTGGGCATGGCGCACCTCCGAAAGAGGATGATATCACGATATCATCCAGTCTGATGATGACCCGGCCGCGGGAAGCGGCATGCCCGCAAGCCGAGCCTGATCACTATTTCGATCGTGCCCGGCTGGACTGATCCAGGTCCGCGGTTACAGGGGCTCGATGCCGTAGCCGAATTGGGCGGTCGAGCCGGCCCGGTCGATCTCGTCCAGGTAAGCCGGGTCGAAGCTGGGCAGTGGTGGGTCGTCGGCGCGATTGCGCCACCCCGCCATGCGGACTGACTTCCACTCCAGGTCGACCTCGCCGTGCTCGGTGTGGAAGCCGCCACCGCGCTCGAACAACAGGATCAGCGGCTCGAACGGGTCTTCCAAGTAGGGCGGCGCCTGGGTGCGGGATGCTGCCTGCAGGGCGCTCCACCGCAGGATGAACGGGATCACCTGGGTGACGTTTCGTCCTCCGCCGTTGGCCTCGACCGTCGCGAGAAGGCCATCGAGCACACCTTCCGGCACCTCGACGGAGGCGTCGACGCATCGGGCGATGTCGAAGAACGGGACGCGGGAATCGCAGTCGTATGCGGCCGCCCACTGTGCCGCACGGCGGAAGTACTCCTTCAGCAGAACAACCTTGGACCAGGTCTTGTCGCCGCGACGCTCCCAGTTGATGGTGGCAAGGCGGGCGGCCATGCCGCGTACGGCTTCGTCGGGTGTCATCGTCGCAATCCTCGCAGAGCAGCGTCGACGACTTCGTCGAGGTTCGAAAGGTCATCTGCGAAGCGCAGTCCGGAGCCGTCGAGGTCGAACATGCGCCAATGTTCCAGCGGTGCACGGGGCTTGTATTGATGCGGTGCCAGGTCGTGAGCGCCTGGATGATCCCGATGGACTATGCGATCCCCGTCGGCGTCGAAGGCGGCAGGATGCGCGGATCGGTACGGCAGCCCTGCCTCCATGAGCTTGTTCTCGACATATTCATGGGCCGCCAGGTTCCGGAATTCCGCAACCCTCGCAGGACTCAGCGTGCCTTGAGCGGCGCTGTCCCAGAGGTCGGCGATAGTTTCTTCGGGGGTGAAGTAGCCGCGTTCGACGCGGTTGGGGCCCAGCGGGACGTCGTGTTGTTGCACGAACAGGTTCTGGCGCATGCCTTCGATGATGCGGGGGTCGATGCCGGTGTTGGCGGCGACTGTGGGTGTGTCCTGTGGGCTGTTGCGGATGCGCCGGTATGCCTGGGCGGCTCGTTCGGAGATGCCGTCGCCGTTGTCGATGAAGTCGGCGCCGCGGGGGAAGTCGGGGCGGAACTCGCTGGTGGCCGGGTTGGTGGGGTTGGTGCGGGCGAGGGTGTGGGTTTGGGTGCGGAGTCTGGTGAAGATGTCGGCGAGTTGGTCGAGTTTGGGGTGTAGTCGGCGCAGGCTGTCGAGCAGGGCTCGGATGAAGTGCTGGATTTTGTTAACCCAGGTGGCGACGAGGGTGGCGACCTGGCCGGCGACGGCGGGGGTGGCCAGACCGAGGGTGAGTCCTTCTTCGGCGAGCCATTGGGGCAGGCGGGCGGCGAGGGTGCCGATGAATTCGGCGATGAGGTCGCGGACGATGCCGCGGACCAGCGCGACGAGCAGGCCGGCACCTTCGACGGCGTAGGAGATTCCGTGTGCCGCCGTGCTGAGGGTGGCCATGACGTGCAAATGTGCGTCGGCGTGCCGGTGGTAGGCGTCGCCGGAGGCGCCGAACCAGTCGTTGACCTCGGTGTGGAGGCGGTCGGTGTACTGCTGGTGGGCCTGTTCGGTGAACGCGGCGACGTTGGCCCAGGTGGTGGCGTGCGCGGCGATCTGGTCGGCGTTGCCGGCGAGCCGGTCCAGGGGTTGTCGGAGTGGTTCGACGTGTTCCATCAGCCAGGCGGCGCCCCAGGAGGCCAGGGTTCCGAGGGGGTCGATGGTCACGGAGAGCGTGTCGAGGCCGGCGCCGAGGCTGCCGAGGGTGGGGTCGATCCAGCTGTGGTTGCGGATGCCGTTGGTGATGTCGGCGGCGTCTTCGATCAGGCCGAGGCCGGTGTATCCGGTGGTCGAGTCGGTGCTCCGGGCCACCAGCGGGTTGCCGGTCATCCGGGTGCGCTGAGATCGCGGATGGTCTCGGCGGCCGTGGTGTCGGCGCCGGTGATGCCGGTGACCGCGGTGCGCAGGTGGTGGGCGGTCTCCCGCAGCGACTCGGCGGTCTCGGCGAGTGCGCCGGCGGCCGAGGCGAAGATCGGGCTCAGCAGGCCGGGCAGGAACTGGCACAGTTCGCCGTACGCCTGGGTGTCCATGGCGACCTCGCGTACCGCCGCCCGGGCCTGTTCGATGGCCTCGGCCACCGCGTCCGTGCTCTCGGCGTGCCGCCGCACCTCGCCGGCCGGGAACCGGAGCGGCTCACCAGGCACGGCTGTCGTGCCGCTGCTCGTCGGGCGGGACCGGGAAGCGCGTCGCGAACGAGTGGATCACCGCTTGCCCGGTCTCGGTGTCCAGCCCGACGGTCCGGCGCACCTGCTCGGTGACCTGTGCCGTCAGTTGCGCCTGCGCCTGCCGGACCAGGGCGGTGATCTGCCGGCTCAGCTCCCGGCCGGTCGTGCGCAGCGCCTGGTCGTCGATGTCGAGGGAGGCGAGCTGGCCGGCGGATCCGACCGTGACGGCGATGGACCCGTCCCGGCTGCGTGCCGATCCGGTCAGCGCGGCGACCCGGCGGGACAGCTCCACGGTGCGGGCGGCCCGCGCGTCGGCCCCGGACACCCAGGAATCCAGCCACTCCTCGGCCTCGTCGGCGTTCCGCATGGACAGCAATCTATTGATGTAGTCGCGGGTCAGGCAACCCCGACGGATCCGTACGCCCCGGGCGGAGACGAGGACGAGGCGGACGTCGGGGTGAGTGAGCACTGATCGACTCTTGTGTGGACGGTGCAGGGGTCGCAGGGTGGGGGGAGGCAGAACGAGATCTACGAGGTGGCCCGGCAGTCGCCGGCCACCGCGGCGCGCAGCTTCGCGATGGTGCAGGGCGCCGTCTACGACGCGGTGAACGCGGTGGCCGGCGTGCCGTACCAGCCGTATCTGATCGCGCCCCGGGCGCGCCGCGGGTCCTCGGCGGACGCCGCCGTGGCCGCGGCCGCCTCCGGGGTCCTGCTCTCGCTCTTCCCGGAGCAGGCGGCGACCATCCGGGAGCAGTACGACGCCGCCCTCGCCGAGATCCCCGACGGGCCCGCCGAGACCGGTGGTGTCGCGGTGGGCCGGCAGGCCGCCGGCGCGATGATCGCGGCGCGCGCCGGTGACGGCGCGTTCGACGCCGACACCTGGAACGTCAGCAGCGTGCCGGGGCAGTGGCGGCCGACCCCGCCGACGAACACGCAGGACGGCGCCTGGTTCGCCGATCTGCGGCCGTTCGCCGTGCCCGGCCCGGCGATGTTCCGCACCTCCGGGCCGCCGGCGCTGACCAGTGCCGCATACGCCCGGGACGTCAACGAGGTGCAGGCGATCGGCGGCGCCACCAGCACGGTCCGCACGGCGGACCAGACGCAGTCCGCCATCTGGTGGCACGATCGCCGGCTCACCGAGTGGGCCATGAAGCGGCAGCTCGCCGAGACGCGGCGCCTGAGCACGCTGCAGACCGCACGGATGTTCGCGATGGTCGACATCGTCAACGCCGACGCGCTGATCGCCTGCTACAACGAGAAGAAGCACTGGAACTTCTGGCGGCCGGTCACCGCGGTGCGGGAGGCCGGCGACGACGGCAACCCGGCGACCACCGCGGATCCGGGCTGGACGCCGCTGCTGGTCACGCCGCCGTTTCCGGACTACACGTCCGGCCACACCTGCTCGTTCTCGGCGATCGCGCTCACCTGGCAGCGGTTCTTCGGCCGCGACGACATCCCGATGAGCGCGTACAGCGCCGACTCCGGCACCACCCGCTCCTTCCCGAGCTTCTCGGCGGCGCTGGCCGAGGTGGTGGAGGCCCGGATCTGGGGTGGCGTCCACTTCCGCTCGGCAGATGTCCAGGGCTTCCGGATCGGCGCCGAGACCGCCCGGTACGTGCTGGCCCGCGAGTTCCGGCCACGCCGCTGAGCCGTCTGGGGAAGCCGGTCGCGGGGAGCGCACGCGGCATGGCCGGGTCGAGACGGCATCCGCCGGGAGCGCGGCAGTAACCGTCCCACCACCAGGCACCCCGTCCGTCCCCGATCGGGGGACGTGGCGGGGTGCCGTCGCACATTCCGTCCCGGTTTGGGAGCCCTTCTCGGGCGATTATCGCCCGGATGCGATGGTTGCCCGCCTCGCATTCGGGGCAGAAAAGCCGGACACAGAGCCAGCACTGGAGCCGCCGCACCGGAGAAGGACCCCCCTCATGACGACGCCGTACCTGGTCGCCTGT
>NZ_BOMW01000102.1 GCF_016862395.1 Actinoplanes siamensis
TCCGCCGCAGGCTGGTCCGCGCCGGAAATTGCCGACCTGCTGCACTACGACCCCGCCACCGTCCGCCCCTGGATCGCCCGCCACCAGCACGAAGGACTCGCCGGACTACCCGACCGACCCCGCAGCGGACGATCCCGCAAAGGCAGCCACCGCCTCGGCGAACGCATGCACCGGCTGCTCATGATCCCAAAAGCCTGGACCACCACCGCCCTCTGGCGCTCAGTCGGCCGGCCCCAGATCAGCCTGTCCGCGCTACGCCGCCGCATCCGCGAACAGGCCCGCTGGTCACGGCCCCGACTGATCGCCAAAAGCGCCCCCAACCACGACCTGATCTGCGCGGATATCCGCCAACGCATCGCCGCCCTGCCCACCGGATCGGTCGTGCCCGCCGAAGACGAAACCCACCTTGACCTGCTGCCCCGCATCCGCGCCGCATGGATGCCCACCGGGATCCGGCACCGGATCCTGACTCCGGGCACCAACCTGCGCCGCACCCTGCACGGCGCCATCAACCTGGCCACCCGGCGCCGTGCATCACCACGTCAGCGTCAAGAACGTCTCCGTGGTCTTCTGCTACTTTCTGCAGCAACTGCTCCACGCCTACCCCGACGCCCCCGTCATTGGCAATCCCCTGAAACCGTAGAGACTTTGATGTTGAGGTTTTTAGATCTTGGCGGGTTGGGAAGAGTGGCGGCGTAGCCGCCTCCCTTTCTCCGGATCGTCATGCCGTCCGTTCGATGACGGATCGTTCCAGTCGTGAATCGAGGCACCGAGCCCGAAGCGCACGCCACGCTCGGACAAGTCGGTGAGAATATGGCAGGCCTCGGTCATGTTGCGGGCGAAGCGGTCGAACTTGGTGACGGTGAAGATGCTGCCGTTCCAGACGGTGGCGATGGCCTGGTCGAGGCCGGCGCGGTTCTTGCGGCTGGCGCCGGAGAATCCGCGGTCGATGTAGAGCCGGTCGGGGGCGACGCCGAGGGCGGTCAGCTGTTCGGTCTGGACGACCACGTCTTGTTCATCGGTTGAGCAGCTGGCGTAGCCGACTTGGGTGCTGTTCATCCCTTCGGCTGTTCCGGATAGGGCTCCCTTATCGGAGCGACACGCGGAACACCTCTACGGAACACGTCTGACGTTGGCGGATGTCCATTCGGCGGTGTTCCGGTGAGCGATCATGAAACGGCACATCCGGAATGCGCACGCGTGCCACGCCTCCGACGGCTCAGTCCACCCCGTGAAGTGCGGACAACCGAAGGCGTCCCTCTGATGACATGATGCAGATCCTTGATGCCTTCCAGGTCAGCGACCTTGATCCGACCGGGATCGGCACTGTGGAGGGCGATCCGCGAGGATGAGCGGGTGGCCACAGTGAGCGTCTCGTACCGAAACAATCTGCTGTTGATCGAAGCAGGGCGCTGGGCGGATCTTCTCGCTCTGGCCACCCATGGCCGAGTCGACGGCGACGAGGCAACTCCGGAGGAGCGGCGCGAACTTGCGCACGCCGTCGCGGTGGGGGCATCGCCCGCTCTGGCGGTCGCCGCGGCCGAGCTCTACCCCGACGAGGACCACGGTTTTCCCGGTCCGTTGTGGGAGGTGGTCGCCCGCCGGCCGTGGCGCGATCTCGCACCGCACCTGACCCACCCGCGTGTCCGCGAGTTGGTCGCTCAGACCAGGGTTTTACACGGCGAGGATCTTCGTGAGGTCGTGGAGTCGGAGATCCCGTTGCGATTGGAGCCTTGGGAGTCCGCTTACTGGGACCCCGAGTGGGACATTCCCGAATACGACCTGACCGGCTGTTCGGGCTGCTACCAATGGTCCTTCCCCAACTGGCTGATCGAGGATCTACCCGGCGGCGTCCCGCTACCGGCTGCCACCGTGGAGCAGGTGGAACACCCCGCGGTCCCGGTCCTGAACGGGTTGAACGACCCCCACAAGCCGATCAGGGCGTACGCCTTGCGCGGGACCGCCTGGGAGGCCGCCGCGACGGTGGCAACCGACAGGGAGACGTGCCGGGCCGCCGAGGTGCCGTTCGCCCGGGCATACCCGCACCTTGTGCACCTGGCGACCGGCACCGGGCCCTACGCCGTGCCGCACGAGACCGGCCAGGCGCTGGGCCGACTCGCCGTGTGGCGGGCACTGCGCGTGATGGCCGGCGGCGGTCCGGTGCCCGCCTTTGCCGAACGGCTGCGGTGCGTCACCTGGCGAAGGCCCACCGAATACAGCTACCGTCTGTACGTAGCAGTGGAGGACCCTGCCCAGGGAATCACCTGGGCCGTCACCGCTGCTGCCAGAGATTAGATCGCCCGCAACGAACCATCTACCCCTCGGCTGTCGCGTCAGCATCGCGCAGGGGCCGCCGACCGCCGCGCAGATCCGGCGCGGTGAAGGTGTAGTGCCCGTGGACGTTGATGTGGGCGTACATGTACGGCGAGAGCCGAGCCACATCGGCGTCCAACACCGGGAACCCGTCGCCGCGTAGCCGGTCGAGGATCGCGTCCAGATAGACGGTGCTCCATAACGTGACGCAGTTGATCACCAGGCCGAGGGCCCTTCTTGCAGGTTACGCATCCGTTTGATCGCCCGCCTATACGACTAGGCGTCGACGTACGACAAAACGTGCCGGGTCTTGAAAATCCGGCCGAAATGCGCGAGAGCCTGCCCGAGCTGGGTCGGGTTCCCGCCGTGCTGCAGCATCCGCATCGCGTCACACGCCGACACCGCCCCGCTGTGCGCCGAGGCGACCAGGCGCAGGATGTCCGGCCAGTGCTGCCGCACCCGGGCCAGGTCGATCCGGCCCCCGTCGGCCAGACCGAAGGCCAACCCTACGAATGCGCGGATTCGGCCGATGATAGGACATTCCCTCGTACCTCGCGGTCACGTGGCCAGATGGGGCAGGATCTGCCGGTGACCTTCGATGCCCAACGACCTCATCAAGCCTTCGACGCCGCCGAGTTGCACGGCGACACCGACGCCCTGCAAACCTTGCTGGCTGACGACTTCAAGTCCATCGGCGAGCAGGGATACGTCCTCGACAAGGAACAGTGGATCGGCAAGTTCGCCGAGTTCTCGTACTCGGCTCTGGACAGCAGCGATGTCGAGGTGCGCTGTTACGACCACGCCGCGATCGTCCGATGCATTCAGCGCAGCCGCTCAACTTGGCAGGGGCAGCAGATGGCGTTGACGGTCCGTGTCAGCCAAACGTGGATCGAACACGACGAAGGCTGGCAACTCGCGGGGATCCAGTTCAGTTCGCTCAGCCAGACGTGACCGGCCCCCTCCTCCGAAGCGCCCCACGCCTACGGGGACGCTGAGCCGTGCCCCGGTCGAGAGCGCCCGGCGCCCCAGCAGGGCATTCCCGCCGCTGGCGCGACGTCTGGTCTTGGTTAGATATCCGGATCTGCCGCAGACAATGCGCGATGGGTCCAGTCGTTGCCCGTGCCCAGGGTGCTGGCCGGAACGCACCGTAGTCACCCTTGACGACGCAGCGATCTCGTCCGCAGCGACATCGGCTGGAGCGGGAAGTTAAACGACAAGCTAATAGCCGGTCGGTCGCCGTGGAGTGTAGGGAGCGGTGAGCATGTCGTGCTCCTGCTCACCCAGCGTGACCGTTGCTGCGGCGGCGGCGTCATCGAGGTGGTGTGGCGCGGTGGCACCCACGATGGGTGCGGCCACGACCGGGTTGCTCAGAACCCACGCGAGTGCGACCTGTGCCATGGTGACGTCTTGGGCGCTCGCGACGGTCTGTACCGCGTCGATGATGGTGCGGTCGGCGTCGTCGAAGAAATGCCTGCCGATTTGGTCGTTGACCGAGCGTGACGTCTGCTGGCCGTAGGGGCGGGCAAGGCGGCCCGAGGCGAGTGGACACCAAGGCAGGCTGGATACGGCCTGATCGGCCAGTAGCCCGAACATCTCCCGTTCCTCCTCGCGTTGCACGAGGCTGTATTGGTTTTGCATCGAGACGAACCCGGTCCAGGAATGTAGTTGAGCAGCGTGTTGCATCTTGGCGAACTGCCAGGCAGCCATCGACGAGGCGCCGAGAAAACGCGCCTTGCCCGCGGCGACGACGTCGTGCAGGGCCTCCATCGTCTCCTCGACGGCGGTCTTCGGGTCGAAGCGGTGGACCTGATAAACGTCGACGTAGTCGGTGCCGAGCCTGCGCAGCGAGGCGTCGATCTGCTCCATGATCGCCCGACGGGACAGTCCAGAGCCGGTCGGCCCATCGTGCATCGGTAGGCCGACCTTCGTGGCGATGACCACTTCCTCACGCCGGGCGAAACGGCGCACAGCCCGGCCCAGGATCTCCTCGGAGGTGCCGTGCCCATAGACGTTCGCGGTATCCCAAAGCGTGATGCCCAGTTCAACCGCTCGCCGGAAGATCGGCTGAGCGGTGTCCTCGTCCAGCGTCCATGGGTGCCTGTCGGTGGGTTGGGCCAGAACCATGCAGCCGAGCGCGATCCGGCTCACTTGCAGGTCCGACGAACCCAGCGTGGTGTAGTCCATCAATCGTCACGCCCCACCCGGGTACGGGACAGCGGTACGGGCGGCACGCAGTGCCTGCGCCCACCAGGAGAGTTGTTCCAGGAGCATCTTGGCGTAGCCGGCCGCCGCGGCGTCCAGCGGGGCGCCGTCCCGCCAGGCGGTGAAGTAGTTAGGGAAGGCCAGGCCGTCGCGGATGGTCACCGCGTGCAGTTCGGTAAGCACGTTCTCCAAGTGCAGCACTGCGTGCCGGCCACCGGCCGCACCGCCGTAAGTGACAAACGCTACCGGTTTGGCGGTCCACTGGGTGAAGTGCCAGTCGATGAGCGCCTTCAGCGACGCCGGGTAGCTGTGGTTGTACTCGGGAGTGACGATGATGAAAGCGTCGGCCTCCGACAGCTTCCCGGTGAGCTCTTTCATGCCTTCGGGACGGGGGTAGTCCTCCCCGGCGAACTTAGGCGAAGCGGCCGGCAGCGCCAGCGGGATGTCTATCCCGGCCAGATCGACGAGGTCGACGTCGAAACCGCCGTGTGCCTGAATCTGGTCCGCTACCCAGGAGGCGACGACCGGCCCGAACCGGCCCTCACGCACGCTACCGACGATGACCACGAGTCTGCTCTTGTCGCTCATGCCCTCGACGATCTGTCATTTCCGGCCGAGCAGCCAGACCGGGTGCAGGCTGGCCCCCACAGGGCCACCCTGCACCCCGCCGGCCGTACGCGCCGGGCCGTAGGCTCGCAGCATGGGTACGCCGCTAGGAGACTTCGTCCGGGCCAAACGCGACAGCATCCGACCCGAGGACTTGGGCCTTCCGGCACACCAGCGGCGACGTGCTCCCGGGCTACGACGTTCGGAGTTGGCATCACGGGCCGGGATCAGCGTCGAGTACCTCACCAGAATCGAGCAAGGCCGCGACCGCAACCCGTCCCGCTCGGTCGTCAACGCGCTCGCCGACGCGTTCAACCTCGACACCGCCGAACGTACCCATCTGGGCTACCTCGCCAAGATCACTGGTGGTGCGTGCGCCGGACATGTTCGGGCGACACCGCCTCAGCGCACCATACGGCCAGCCGTGCGCCAGATACTCACCCTTCTAGAGCCGGGCATCGCCTTCATCACCAACCGACTCGGTGACGTGCTTGCCCACACCGACGGCTTCGACACGGTCATGCGCGACACCGGCCTGCTGGACGCCGATGAGCCCAACCTCACCAGGTATGTCTTCACCCATCCTCAGGCCAGAACCACCTTCGTCGACTGGGACCAGATCGCCGATGAACAGGTCTTCAACCTGTGGCTCGGGCCCTCGACCGAAACGTTCGAATGGTTCACGGCGGACTTCGCGACCGTAGCCGGCGCCGAGTTCACGCGGCGGCTGCACCGCCACATCCCTCCCGCCCGAGTCCCGCTGAGGATGACTCATCCACGCGCGCATCAACTGCGATGGGACCGGGAAGTCCTGGAGCTCCCTGCCTCGGACGCCCAGCAACTGATCCTTCTCCTACCCGCTGATGACGCCACCGCCACAGCGCTGGATCACCTACGCGAGCGCCCGCACCGCACCGCCCTCCGCGCTGTCTGACACCGGGCGGTTCCGGCCGTTGGAAGCTACGGCTGGACCCTATTGCTCAACGGCATCGGGGTCGCGCAGCGGCCGCCGGCCACCGTCCAGCGCGGGCAACGCGAAGGTGTAGTGGCCATGCAGGTTGATGTGTTTGTGCTGGTACGCCGAAAGCCGCGCAGCATCCAGCACCGGGTACCCCTGCGCGGCACCGACTCCAACGCCAGAGCCTGCTCCGCCGACGAATGCCGGTGATGCGGCTCTAGGCTTGTGGTGTGCAGGTGCATTCGTTGCCGGTTGAGCCGCAGCCAGCACCGTGCGCAACCATCCCAGCGGTATCGGTCAGCGGTGACTTGGGGTGGTACGTGCTCGGGTACGGCGGGTTTCGCTCTGGGACCGGCGTGGCCCTGCGCCACCGGGTGCTTCCCGCTGTCGCGGCCGTGCTCGTCATCGATGTCGACAGCGGCGAAGCGGTCGTTACGGGGCCGCGGACGAGGGCTCTGCTCGCTGCGGAGCGGTGGGGTCATGGGGTGACGGTCGGGCTGACTCCGGCGGGCGTGGCCGCCGTGCTGGGGATGCCGATGGGGGAAGTGGCTGAGACGATCGTGCCGTTCGATTCACCTGGCCTGGTCGAAATGCTTGCCACGACCGACGCGTGGGCGGCTCGGTTCGCGATACTGGACGGCTGGATGCGGCGGACGGCACGCGAGGCAAACTATCCGGCCGACACCCGGCTGGTCGCGGCGTGGAAACGGTTGCAGCGCAGCGGTCCGACCGGGGTCGACGAGGCAGCGGCGCTGCTCGGTGTTCGGCGACGCCGACTCGAACAGGCATTCCGGCAGTACGTCGGCGTCGCGCCGGGATCAGTCGCCCGTGTCGCCCGCTTCCAACGCGCCGCCGGCATGCTTGCCGGGCAAGTCACACTCGGCCGGGTGGCCGCAGAATGCGGCTACGCCGACCAGCCGCATCTGACTCGCGAAGTCCGTGCGATGAGCGGATGTACGCCCGCCGAACTGCGCCAGCACCTGCATGCTGCGCAATCGTTCAAGACTTCGACCGCGATCCTCTCATAGCGTGCCCGGCATGACACTCGACGGCAGGATCGCGTTGGTCAGCGGCGGCTCACGCGGTATCGGACGGGCAATCGTGGAAAGGTTGACCCGCGAGGGTGCCCAGGTCTACTTCACCTGCCGCACAGATCCGGGTGTGCCCGGCGCCGTCGCAATCCGAACCGACCACGAAGACGTCGGCAGTGTCCGGTCGATGTTCGATGCCGTCGGTGAACGGCTCGACATCCTCGTCAACAACGCGGCCATCAATCCCCGTACGCCTCTGGACACCGTGACCGCAGAGGAGATCGACCGGGTGCTGACCGTCAACACGAAGGTGCCCGTGCTGGCGATGCGCGCCGCGGCCGAGCGCATGGGGCGCGGCGGGCGGATCGTAAACGTGTCGACGTTGAACACCGTCGTACCGGCACCTGGCCGGCTGCTCTACACGATCAGCAAAGGGGCCCTGGAACAGGCCACCGCTGTCGCGTCCCGCGAGCTAGGGCCGCGCGGCATCACCGTCAACACGGTGTCGCCGGGAGCAGTCAACACCGACATGCTCCGATCAGCCAACAACGCCGAAACGCTCACTCAGACCATCGCTGTGACCGCCTTGCAGCGGCTCGGCGAGCCCGATGACATCGCCGCGATCGTGGCTTGGCTGACCGGACCGGACGCCGCGTGGATCACCGGCCACAACATCCGCGCCACCGGAGGGCTTCTCGTATGAGCCCGACCACCACGGACTTCTCGACCCTGGCTGACGCCACACGGACATCGGCTACTTGTTTCATTGCGCTAAGCGCCTGTTGAATCGTGGCCCTTCACCGGGCTAGCCGGTTCAAGGCGGTCCTGGCCCGCTACGAGGAATCGTCGCGTTGAAAGCGTCGTCACCGCGCGGGGCCGATCGGACTGGATGCCGCTGAACTTCTAGCCCAACACCTCCAACGTCCTGCACGAGACGCTGCAGCACGGCGGCCCGCCGATGTTCAAGATCAAGGCAATCCTGGCGAGCATGCCCACGCGACCGTGGGGCCTGTACTCCGGCTACGAGTGTTCGAGCATGTTCCTCGTGCCGGCGTCGAGGGTGACATCGACAACGAGAAGTTCAAGCTCAAGACCCGCGACTGCGCGGCCGCCGAGCGGACCGACCGGTCGCTGGCGCCGTTTCTCACCGGGCTCATCCAGATCCGGAAGCAAAACCCGACGCTGCGCTGGCCTCGCAACATGAGCTTCCACGAGATCGACAACGGCTCGCTGCTGTCCTCGGGACGCGAACAGCAGCAACACGGTTCTCGTGGTGGTCCATGTCAACGCCGGCAACGTGCAGTGGGGCAACACCATGCTGAACATGCCGGAGCTGGGGATGGACTGCCTAGAGCGGTTCACAGTGGTCGACCAGATCACCGTTAGCTGCTGTCCTTGTCCGCGGGAGAGCCGGCCGGCGACCCACCCAGTTCAGCACGGGAGCATGTCATGGAGTTCTGGACCTCGATCATTCGCGCCGTCGGCGACGTTCTCTACCTCGCCGCGGCCATCATCACACTGGTTTGCCTTGTTATTGAGCGCGTCAAGCGCGATCGGTAAAGGGGTCCGGGCGCGGCGGCCGCCGGGCTGATCGTGCCGTCGGCGCCGCGGACCAGCGTGGCGTCGGCGCCGCGGACCAGCGTGGCGTCGGCGCCGCGCCACGCGCCGTCGCGCTCGACGCGCACGGGACGGTAGCGGTGCTCCAGGGGCGGGTGCCGTCCGGGTTGACGAACAGCAGGTCAGTCTCGGTAGTCGCGCCGCACACGCCGACGCGCTTGCCGCAGAGCCGTGCGGTGACCTGGGCCGCGGCCACCTCGGCGACGGTGTCGGCGCAGCGCTTGGCGGGCGGCGCGGGTGGTGTGGCGACGGCGCCTCCGCTCGCCGCCGCCACGGCCAGCGAGGACGCGAGGACGCGAGGAGAGCGGTCTGGCGAAGAATTCTCACCGCCGGCTGCGGGTTCCACCACCGAGACCAGAGCGCGGCGGCCGTCGGCGTGCGGACCCGGTCAGCTGTACCGAGTGAAAGACCGTCGGCTCGGGGGCGTCTCATGAGACACATCCACTCTGGAGAAAGACGGCTAGCCATGCCTCCTGGGTATAGGCTGCGAAGCGTGAAAATCAAGCCTAACGGCCGCACTGGTACGCGGGTGGGCCGTGCCGTGCTCGCCGCCGTCGTCGCGTCGATGTGCGTGCTGGCCGCGACCGGGTCGCAGGCGTTCGCCGCCGTGACCGAGTTCCGGCACCACGACAGCGTCATCTATGGACGGCTCGCCGACTTCAAGATCACTTTTTATGGCGACCCGTACAAGCAGAGTCAGAAACACCTCATCGTGGCCGACAAGCAGAGCGATGGGAAGGTCGCGACCATCCGGGTGTGGCCGTCGCCGATCGCTTCGCCGTGCTCGTACATCGACTACTCCGACAAGGGCGGCGCCGACGACGGCGCGTACCACTACGACATCTACTACCCGGTCGGGATGATCACCTATCGCGTCGGCGGCGACACCGCCAACTGGGGCGGCACCTACGGCTATGACGTCCCTGGCATCATCGACAACTGCTGATCAGATCCCCGAGGCGCCACCTGCTGATCGGCTTATGCACCGCAACCGGGCTGGGCGGCGGCCAGCACCAGAACGGCAGTGGCGTCGGCGCAGGGCCGCTGGGAGTCGGGCAGGACGCTGGTATAGGTGTCGGCTGTAGGGTCTCATCCTCCGTGGCATTCGATAGCCACCTGACCTGCTGTTTTCCGGGAATCTCGACTCTGCAGTCTCAACTTTTGGCATTTTCCTAGCCAGTCTGCCGGAGCGATGAACACCGGTACTTTGGGGCGGGGTTCGCTCCTCGCGGCGCTTTGTCCGGGCGAGCAGGTCCGGAACAACGTGCGCAAAAGGTTTCGTGCGTGGACTTCACCAGCGTGGTCGGGATTCAGCCGGACTTCCGTCCGCTCGTTGCAGACCTGCCCTGCGTTGTTGCGGGCCGGCCACCGCGTACACACCATGACCACCGCCGGCGGTCATGGTGAGCTTGAGTTCGGTCGCAGTGACATCACCGAGTTCGTGCGGCAGTTCCTGAGCGAAGTTCTCGGGCAGAGGCCTGACAACACCGGGCTGCCACGGGAGGTCGCGGAGTCGCAGCGTTGACCATCGTCATGGATCTGCCGTCGGGTCTGCTCACCGCCAGCAGTAACCGCCGCGTGTAGTCCGCCTCGATCCGAGAGACGTCGACCTCGGCGGCGTGCCGGATCGGGCCTTCCATCACCGCCGCGACCGCGGACGAGGAACACGTCTTGAGCTGCGAGTACACGCACACGCTCTTGCGTTCGACGTGCCAGTAGATCGTCACGCCGGCCGGGACCGTCGCGGTAAGATTGCCATGATCCCGGTGCGCCGCGCCGGGCACCCTGGCGCCCGATCCGGCGCGTCGCCCTTGATCCGGCGCGGTCGAGCCGGCGCCGGCCGCCAGGCGGAATGGCGGCGTGGGCAGCACGCCGGGACTTCGGTTCCTGCTTCATGCGCGCCGATGGGGTTAATCGGTTCAGTGCTGTTCTCCACGATCGGTAAGGATCAACGGAGTCATCCGCTCAAGGAATCTGGTGACAACAGACATGCGTGACATCCGCGCCCGAGTCCTCGTGGCCGCCTCCCCCGCCCTGCTCCTGCTCGGCGCGACGGCGGGCTGCTCCGAGGCGAACCACCTGGCCGCCGCCCTGCGCCCGACGACCACGCCGGCCACGGCCGGCAGCACGGCGGAGGACACGACCGACAGCACGGCTGAGGCCAGGGCCGCCACTCTGACCGATACGGGATCCGCCTGCCGCACTGCCGATCTGAAGGCCACGATCACCCTCCAGCCGAACGGGACACCCACCAACCAGCGGGCGATGGTCACCCTGACGAACCGCGGCAAGCACGCCTGCACCCTCGACGGCTGGCTGTCGATCGCGCCGGTCAACGCAGCCGACGAGCTGGTCGTGGTGCCGACCCGGAAGGTCGCGCAACCCGGCCCCGCGAAGACCTTCACGGTCAAGCCGGGCGTCGCTGCCTTCGCCGGCATCAAGTGGACGGTCTGCGCTGAGAGCGACGTCAGCTGTAACTGGGCCAATTCGCTCCGGTACAGCCTGACCGGGACACCCGGCGACGGACCGTACGCCACGCTGGAGGACTTCCCGAACCCCGAGCGCAACGGGATCAGGATGAAGTCGCTGCAGATCGGCACGTTGCAGCCGAGTCGCCAAGCCGTCCTCGCCTGGTTACGGCACGGGTAAGAGTGACCGAATCCATACCACCGGTGTGCCGAAGAGTTGAGATGGAGACACCCCGTAGCCGCGCCGGCACTCGATGTCGGACTGCTGCGTGAGTCGTACGACCTCATCGTCGCCGGCGACGGGGTCAACTCGACCGCGCGCGGCCGCTATGCCGACGCATTCGGGCCGACGCTGGAGACCCGGCAGTGCCGCTAATGTGGCTCGGCGCGGACAAGGTCTTCGACGCCTTCAAGTTTTACGTCAAGCAGACGCCGTACGGCGTCATGCAGGTCCACGGCTACCGGTTCGACGCGCACACCAGCACGTTCATCGTCGAGATGAACCAGAAGCCCCGGCAGTGCGCCGGTTCGACATTCACGCCGGCCGGCCGTTCCGCCCGGGGAGTCGGACGAGAAGTCGGCGCGGCTCATCCGGGAGCGGTTCCAGGACGTCCTCGACGGCGCCGAGCTGTACCTGAACACCTCGAGTCGACCGCGAGCTCCGGGGCTGACGGTCCGCGGCCGGTATCGCTGTGGCGGTTGGTGTCGTCGAGCTGGCTGGGGTCCGTGTGCTGGAGCCGGGGCTCCGGTTATGAGCCCGATTCCTAAGCCGCCCGGTCTCGCCAGCCGATTCGACGCTAGTAACCAGACAGGACTGCGACGCCACCCGTTCATAGCCGGAGCCGTGTACCAGAGCAGCGATGACGTGCTCGAACACGACTCGGTCCGGGATCCGGCGGCGATGACAGCCCAACGGATGCGACGGGTCGAACTCGGGTTGCTCAGGCCACAGCACGGCGAACTGGACCCAGACGGGTTCGAGCAACGAAGATGGCAGCGCAGGCACGGGACTCCATTGGTTACGAAGCGTAGAGAACTCCGATAGTCAATGGACCCGTGCCTGTTTGCTGCCTGACGGTCCCCGCTGTCCGGATCTTGGACCTATCGCCGGTCGCTCTTAAGGCCGGTTCTACGCTCGCAGGATGGGTCTGTACCCGCCTGGCCGGATCTTGGACCTACTGCCGGTCCCTCTTACTTTTGTGAGCCTCGATGAAGCCGGCCACGGATCACCGGCTAACGACCAGTGAACGTGATGGCAATCGATGTCTCGCTCGGGTCCTCGCCCGCGCTCCGCGGCGTCGGGTCGGACGATTCAACCACCTCATGCCCGGACGGCCACCCATGATCACCTCGTTGGCCGGAGCCACGCCAAGATCATGGCAGTTATCGTTCACGCTGTGTCATCATCGTCGCCTGCCCTGCAAGGGCTGGTCAGTAATGCCGGAGCCGGCTACCGCCTGGCCGCGAAGTATCGGCGGCAGCTACTGACCGTAGTGTTACCTGTGCTGGCGCCCACGCTGATCGGGCTGGCCCTGGTGGACCTGCTCCTGGGCCGCGAGCATGCGTCGATCACCAACAGTGTCTTGGTGATCGACGGCTCGGACGGTGGGACGCCGTCCTGGGCAAGACTCGGCCTGATCGCTACGTTCTGGCTGCTCGCGCTTCCCGCCGCGACGCTTGCCCTGATCGGGGCGAAGCGCGGGCACACCGTACGCCCGCTCAAGGCGATCGTCGCCGCGGTCCGCTACCTCCCGGCGCTCGCCGTCGGCGTGTGCGCCGCCGCCGTCCTCGCCTTCGCGCTGCTGTGGATGGCCGCCGCTCTTGCCGGTGCGGCCGGCGGCGGACTGCCCGGCGTTGTCCTGGTCGTGGGCGCGCTGGCGGTGGCGGGCGTACTCGCAGCGCGGATCCTCATCAGCGTGCTCTCGCGCCTCATCGGCGGTCCCGGCGGGGCGGTGACTGCCGGGCCGGTGGCGGGCACCGCCGGAGCGTTCCTGCTGGGAGGGGTCGCCGTTCCACTGGTGCTGGCCCATCTGGCCGACAGGATCGGCGGCGCTGCGCGCGTGCCCGTCGTGGGACAGACGATCGACGCGGTGCTGTTGATTGCACTGATCGCCATGCAGGCCGGCATTCTGGCGTACGTCTGCCTGCAGCGACGTGACGCGACGGGAACCGGCGAGCAGGAGCCCGCACGCCCGGCGGTCGACGACGCCCGGCTAAGTGCGTTGGCGGGCAGGCCGATGCGCCTGCCGGGGTTGGCAATCGTGGCCGCGGCGACGGCGATCGCTGTGCTCACCCCCTGGGGTATCGCTGCGGCGAACCCGTTCGGCGCACCGACGGTGCGCTCGCACCCCGACGCCCCGGACGGCGTGGCGGCGATCGCCTGGCCGGCCGGGAAGCACCCGGTGATGGCAACCATCGACGGCGCCCGGTTCTGCGACAACGACGTATGCGACAGCTACGTCGCCCACAACGGCACACCGCTCGTGATCGACGGACGCGGCGACGCCTCCATCAGCGCGGACGGCGCCACCGTGGTATCGGCGACCCTTGGCGGCGGAGAAAACAACGGCGGACCGTTCATCAACTACGGGCGCTGCACCCGCGCGGGATGCAGCCAGGCCTGGCTGCCTGCCCGCGCCTCGGCCAAGGAGCCCGTCGCATGGCCTGAACTGGCCGTCGCCATCGCACCCGACCAGGCCATTTGGTTCGTCCTGGCAACTCCTTCCGCCGACGACAGAGCCGGCAAGGCTACCTACCGGATCCGCTTCATCCGGTGCGCGAAGGTGGGGTGCCCCCAGCCACAGCGGTTCGACGGCGGCACCATGGAACGCATCGTGGAGGACAGCGCCGAGTATCGGCAGCGCGCGCGGCTGACGATCGGCGCCGACGGCCGCCCGCTCGCGACCATCCGGACCGGGGTTGAGGCTGCGCTGATAACCTGCGATCCGGTCACCTGCGCCCATGCCAGGAGCACCTGGGTCTTCGCAGGCGAGCCAGGCCGTACGTGGGTGGCCCCGGCAACTTCGACCGAACCGCTGGTCACCTTCCAGCCGGACGCACTGCGTATCGGCGAGCAGCTCGTGCCGCTGTCCAGCAACGACGTCCCCTCGTGGTCGGGAGCGCTGGCGGTCGCCGGAGGCCGCGTCTACGCGACAGCGGCCGAACCGGCAACGACACGCCGGCAGGGGCTGCACATCACCATCGGCACCGACGTCGTACCGGAGCAACCCGATCGCTGGCAACAGGTGCTATGGCGCTGTGATCAGTCACATTGCCAGCGTCAGGTGATGGACTCGTTCGATTCGGTCTACGCGGGCGAGGCGTTGGCTGTCAGCCCGGACGGCAGGGTCCTTGTCGTCCGGACCGACCGCATCCTGCTCGTCTCGGCAAGTTGAGCGACGATCACGTCTGTCACGCACTGGCCGGGCGCGAGCAGCGCGCGTGCGGTCCCGTCGCCGCCCATGGGCGCTGACCATCCGCCACTGTAGGGTCTCATCTTCCGTGTCTCTTCGGCGTTCGGGTGTGAACTGCGGAAAGGCGGTGCCGGTCAGCTCAGCGCTCGGAGCCGGGCGCGGGCGTCATGGTCATACGCCTGGGCGTGCGCCCCGGCGACGTCGGCGCGGTTGAGGTACTGGCCCGTAGTGACGGCATACTCCGGTGCCTCGATCGGCCGCACGACGTTGGCGGTTCCCTCAACAACGGTGCTGCGGGGCGTGTAGAGATGCGTCACGATCTTCGTGGGCATGTACGACGACCAAGGTGTCCAGTCGCGGCGGGCGCGAGACGCGATCGGCCAAGTCCTGAATGTCACGCAGTGACGCGAAGTCCGCCGTTCGTAGCTGAGGTTGGGGTTGCCGGTGGAGTCGCGCGTTACGGTCAGGCCGGCTCGGCTGGCCCTGACCGGACAGAACAAGCTCGTCACAACAAGCGAAGAGCAGCTTGGAGATGATCGTCGTGACAACGTCAGGAACGCTGACAGATCTGCTCGGCGCGGCCCGGATCTACCCGGTCCACCTGATCCTGCCCGAGCGTTCCGGGTTCACGCTGTGGGGCGGCAACGTCGACGGAGAGATCGACTACTTCCTCACCAACGCAGGCGGAACCGTCCTACTCGCCGGATCACTGCCGGAGCTGACCAGCAGGGTTGCGCAGGACGGCGCGGGGCCGCTGACCGGCGTCGACGGGTTCACCGCGATCCGCGACGCGCTCGCGCACGGGCAGCGTTTCCCGGACGACAGCGCCGAGATCCTCGACTTCGCGCAGGCCGGCAACGACCTGCGCTCGGAAGAGGAACTGCCCGGCGACGTCGCCGCCAGGCTGGTCGCCTGCCTGGACGCCGCCCGGGACCTGGCCCGGCAGGTGCCGAATCCTGACATGATGAACCGCCTGCAGGCCTCGGGCGAACCGCTACGGATGCTGTACGACGTCATCAACGGAGAAGCCGCCACCGTCGACCGAGCGGACGCAGCTGCGGCGTTCGACGGATTGCGCTCATGGATCGTCGCCAACGTGCGGTAGGCTCCGCTCACCAGCCTTTTTAGCGTTCGACCGCCTGCGAGAAAACAGCGTAGCCCCGCCGAGTCCTGCCACGACGACCCGGTCGGGCCGCAGCCTGTGGCTGCCGCTTCAGCTGCCACCACCGGTGAGGGGTATCTCACCGCGCCCTCCCGCGCGATCCGGTACCAGCCGTGCTGCTCGTGCAGTGCGATCGGCGCCCGGAACAGGTACGTCGTCGCTGGACGGTCGAACGCCTTTCGGCCGCCCGGTCGCACCCGCCCGAAAAGATCGAGCACGCCCGGCTACTCAAGGCCCAAGGCGACAGCCTCGCGGTGATCGCCGCCAAGACCGGCATCCCGAAGACCTCGTAGCACCACTACCTCGCCCCCGCGGCCGTCACGGAACCCGACTCAACGACCGCAGGCTGACAATGTCGTACCCGTGCGATAGCTTGCGATCGGGCCGTCACGTCCGGCCTGCTTCCGAGCCCGCACCGCGCGCCCACGCCGCGCACCCGCAGGCGACGAGGACAAGCAGTCTTATCCGAACTTCGAGATTAGTCGATATGTCGGTTCAGGTTAGAGGCGTCAAGCGTCGTCTGGTGTATTGAGTACGGTCCAGTCTCGGCAGGCTGGATGGGTGGCGCGATGGTGGCGGGCCCAGAGTCCAGCATCGCGTTCTCGGCCACGAGGCGGAACGGCGGCCAGCTGCAGTCGACGCAGCAGGAAAAGGTTAGAGGGTAGCGCTGCGACATCCGTTGCGCGGAGCCGAGGGTGGTCGACAATGAGCGCCCCGTCGCTCATGATCACCAGAGCACGGTACTGGCGGAGATCACCTGGGCCGTCGGGCCTGAACTGAGTCTCATCTTGGCGGCTCAGCCGTAGGATGTGCCGCCCGTCTGGGTGGAGGTGATCAAGGAACCACTCGATGAAGGCAGTGCGCACGGGCCCGTAGGTGGGATCGTGGTGCTCAACCGCCTGGGCCCGGCGCACGAGGTTGGCAAGGGTCATCGAGTTGACCGCGATGAACGCTTTCGGATCGCGAGGGAACTGCCAATGCTTCCAGGTGGGCCGGGTGTCAGGCGCTGTAGCGGGCCGCGGCAGCAGCGGGGCTTGTTCCAGAAACGCGGTATCGATACCAGCTTGGGCAAAGTGCTTGCGCAGCCAGGATCGCTGAAAGTCGTTGGCGGTCTGCCAGGTGTAGACGAGTCCGTCGTACTCGCCGACTGGCCGGGGCTGGTCGGCACCGGGCAGGTTGTGACAAACGTCGGCGATGAGCCTGATCTCGGCAAGGTGCCCCTCTGGATGGTTCGACCTGTCAGGCCTCGATGCCAGAGCCCGGATTTCGATCATCGCGGCTGACAGCAACACCGCGATGGCCGCGCGACGCTGATCGCGTGACCATCTGCTACTCGGCTTTCGACGCAGGTGCACGACGGAACGGTATCCCTCGTCGATGGGCGAAGACACGGGACGGCACTGGATCTCCGCGACAGGCCGGAGAGTGTCGATTTCCCCGGGTTGCCGGCGAGGTCGAGGCTCGCCGATAG
>NZ_BOMW01000103.1 GCF_016862395.1 Actinoplanes siamensis
CCCCACGGCGGTCGGTAAACCACCCGCGGCGATCGTCAGGGCCGCGGGGGTTCGTCGCCGGTGGCCTCCAGGATGACTCCGGCGGCCTGGATGGCGTCGAGGAAGCGGCGGAAGACCGGCCAGGGGAGTGCCATGTGCCCGTGCATGGTCAGGGTCAGGTGGTCGGCAAGCATCGGGATGAAGGGGCCAGCTTCCGGTGAGGCGTCGGGGATCCGGACCTCAATGTAGTTACTCTCTGGGTTGTCCGGGCCGACCTCGTACAGCTCGTAGCACCAAGAATCGGCGTCGCCGTGGTGTAACTGGTTGACCTCGAACCGCCGGCCTTCGTGCGACCAACTGTTGAGTGTCAGCGGAAGCCCAACCGTCCCGCTTGAAAGGTCGCGTTGCTCCTCCACGAGATCGCCGTTGGATTCGAGCAGGTGGATCAGCTTCCCGAGGATCGGCCAGGGTAGGACGCCGCCGTCGGCATAGACCACGATGTGCTGAGCCGGCTTCGGCGTGAACGGACCATCCGGAGTCGCGTCGGGCAGCGAGATGGTCAGGTACGGCCCAGCGCCGGTTGGCTCCGTCAGCCCTCGCAGCTCGTAGTACCAGGCGTCATCGGGGACGCTGTAGATCGAGGTCAGCTCGTACCGCTTGCCGCCATGGGACCAGATCTCCATCGCCGGATGATCGCAGCCCTCGCCCAGCTCGCCGAATGGTTTGGAGTTAGCCGGCTCGCCGGCCGATGCCGGCCGCAGGCCGCCAGCAGGCCGAGCGGGCCAGCCGCGCCGCGCTCGCGCGGCGCCTTGATCCTAGAGAGAATAAATCGGCAGTGTTGTGCTTTATTATTCCGATTCTACCTTCGGCCACCATCGATGTTGCTTCCAAAGAGGGATGCCTAGTGGCCCTGGGATAGGGGGCTTGCGCGGAGGAGGAGAGGAGATGATCAGATAATCCATGAGCTCTCGGTGTCGGAATTGGTAGCCTATTCCTGACACTCTCAACAGGCCAGCCGAGGTTGCCCGGTCAAGAAAATGAGCGAGCCGAACTGGAAGTCCCACGGTGGGGCCCAATAATGAAGAAATGAAATACCGCCCCGATGTGAAGACTGCAAGTGCAACGAAGAAATATCCGAGCCCAAAGCGGAGGCCATCCTCGGCTCCCATCAACTCGGCCATGTATGCTCCCATGAAGACTCCGAAGCCTAATCCAATCATTATGCAGCCTACGAAGTCTCGTCGTATTGGCGCCTGCGGAGACGTGGCGTCCTCTGTTGCGTCGGCGAGGAAAACTCTGATAATTGTAGCCATCAATAGAAGTCCTGCGCCGGCGCAAATTCCTAAGGCGACGTTGGCAATAGAGGCATACATGTACCCCAGTCCGATGGCGCATGCGATATAGATCGTCACGCGGAATAGGACGCCTATCGTTAGTCTCGGAAAACTGATCCGAAGCGGCCTTGACGCTGCACGATAAGGAGTGGTCACCGCAATAGAAACGAGCATCAAGAGGTTTCCCAGCGGCATGGCCCAGGTTAGCCATCCGGCTCCATCTCTGGGCTCGTAGTCTGATAGAGGCGTGTCTACGGATATGGCAAAGGGCGCCATAGCTGCTGCAACAGCAAGCCGGGACTGCCATCCTTTAACGCGACCTCGGCCGAAGCGAAGCCACCAATCATGTAGCACAATGTCGGTGCCGCTCGATTCGGCTCTGCTGATGGAACAGAAGTGAGCGATTATGGAGAGATAGTCACGGGCGATCTTTCGTTCATCCTCGCGCTGGTATCCATGATTTTTCAGCCGTGCATCTAAGAATGATTCGTACATCACTATGCTACGGCGATCTTTGTACTGGGAACTCGATTCGCCTTCGCGAGGAAATAGCTGCTCGAGCTCGCCGCCTGAGTTAAGGTATGCTGCCATCATTGTGAGGCGCCACGGGGTGGCTGAATCGGAATAGAATAGTGTCCTGGCGCGCCTTGGGCTGCCTTCGAATTTATTTCGTACGGCCTCTAACGTCTCCTCCCCGCAGTGCTCCTCAATATACCTGTCTACGTCGGATGTGCTCAGCGTATGAATTAAGACGGCTTGAATGTTGCGTAGTTTCGAGCGGAAGCGCGAATAGTAGTCGGGTCCTGAGCGGCCAACAACAATCAAACCGCGAGATGGGTTAGTGGCGATGAAGTCGTTTATCTTCCCGATTGTTGATTCGGCTCGCACGGGAGGATCGCCTTCGCTGTCCATTTCGTCGAGCCCGTCGAGCACTGGGAGTATGTGGCCGTCTTCGACTAGTCGCCTGGCCGTCTTCGATCGAATTCTGAAGCGTAAGGATAAATCTTCAGCGAGCCAGTTCGTCAAATCCGGCTTATTCGGCCATGCGGTTAGATTGAAGATGACTGGGACGGCAATTCCTTCGACTGGATGGCTTGGATTAAGAAACTGTTCGGTTATTCGAAGAGACAAAGTGGTGGCAAGCACGGTTTTTCCGGCGCCAGCAGGCCCTAGGATGAGCATTCTCCCGGAAGCTTGTTTGTGGTAGTAGTCTGCTATATTCCCGATCTTGCCAACCGTCCGGCTGCCTTTTTTTGCTTTCCCAGTTCGCGGATCAACCAAGCTATATCTGACGTCTGCGGACCGAGCCTCAAGGGTATCGGTTCCAAGAAGTTCAGCTAGCTCGCGGCCGTATCGAAGCCGTTGTGCCTTGGCGATATCGATCAAATGCTGGCGCACCTGCGTGTCCTCATCGACCCGTCCTCGATCGATAATCATGAGGATCACGCCAATGCCGCCGATCGTGGCTGCCCAAATATTGGCCCAGCCGACTTGTTGATCGAAGGCGCTTGCATCGTTGCGCACCATCCAGCCGTAAACTGGTAGTCCTACTGCCAGTCCGGCCATGCCAGCGACCAACAAGATCTTGCCTACGGAGTGCATGGACAGCTTACCCATGCCCCTATCTTAACGAATAGTCGCATTGAGGATGGTCCATCAAATTGGGAGTTTCTGGCACTAAACGGGGGTGCTATACATCTGGCGGCAAGTCGCCCCCGCTTCAGAAGGGATCGCATGTGGCCGGTGATGAAGTCGGTTCTGTAGGTCACTCCCTATGATTTTTGGATAAGTGCCCTGTTTGTTGGTGATGAAAGTCAACTAGACTAGGGGTGGCCGGTTTCCATTCTCGGCGTATGCTGGAGCGCCACACTTCCTTGCCTCAATGGCTGTTCGAATGCGGCGTGATAGGCGTGCTGGCATGTGGATCTCAAGGTCTTCATGGCCTACGAAGCGCCATTCTGCCAATTCGCCATCGCGAAATTTGATTTGCGTGAGGGTCTCGGTGATAAGAATTCCGCCATCGAAGATGAAGAGGATTTTGTCGCCCTCGGACGGTGCGGGTGCCCAGTCAACTACAAGGTGGCTACCGATGGCGACGGAAAGGCCAAGCTCTTCCTGAACCTCACGGATACAGGCGGCCCGGGGCGACTCGCCCGGCTCGACGTACCCACCGGGGATTTCCCACCCTTCCTTATATGTGGGCTTAACAATCAGGACGCGTCCGGCTTCGTCGAAGAAGAGTGCGCCGGCGGCGACGCGCGGAGTGGCCATAGGGGGCGTCTCGGAAGTCGTCACATCAAGCAGAGTAGAGCGATTGGATCAGTCGAGCACTCGGAGACGTCGTGCCAGCCCAACCAACTCTGAAGACGGCTTGCCGCGCTGCTGCCTGATCCACGTGAGTACGAGTTGGCGACCGAGGTAGTGGTGCCGGACCTGCTCGGGAGCCATCTGCTCGGCATCGAGCAGGACGGACAGCGCTTCGTCCTGGCGGTTCCAGGCGCCGTAGGCCCGGGACACCTCCAAGGCGTGGCGGACTCGGCGCTCCATCGGAAGGCCGGCGGTGTTGACCCGCGGCCCGAGGTCGATCGCGAGCTGGACGTTTCCAAGCTCTCCGGCAGCGGCGACTCGGTGGATCGCGACGTTCGTCGGTCCGAACGCCGTCCAGAGGTGGTTGGCATCCCCGCCCAGGCGACCCGCTGCCTCGTCGGCGGCCGTGAGGAAAGTCCGCGCCGTGCCAGCATCGTTCGCCCTGGCAGCAGCGACCGACCCACCCAGCAACAGTGTCCCGTAGACGGACAGCAGCTCCGGTCCCGCTTCAGTGAGGTGCTGGTCCAGGTAGTCGGCGGCGTAGGTGGTGAGTCGCACGGCGTCCTGATAGCGCCCGGTGGACAGGAGCGCATGGCTGACCGAGCGGAACAGTGACCCGGTGATCGTCGGGTCTCCCACGGGGCGAACGACAGAAAGACCGCGGTCGGCCGCGATCCACGCGAGGTCGCTTTCGCCGAGCTTGGTGAGCTGCGTCGCGGCCAACTGGTAGGTGAGGCCGAGCAAGCTCCGAGCTTCTTCCTGATCGCGGCCGTCCAGCTCGTCGGCGGCGGCCTGTGCCTGGCGAAGTAGGCGTGGAAGCTGACCGGTGACGAACCCGAACCGGGAGGCCTGGTAGGCGTGCCAGAGCTTCGCAGTCTCCTTGCGGAGGTTGTCCAGGTCTGGCGGAACGGAGCTGTCGCTCCGGGTGCCGAGTGCGGTGATCGTCCGGTATTCCGTGAGAGCAGCACGCAGAGCCGGTACCGTCTCCATCCCGCTGTCCGTGGTCCATTCGACCAGCGACGGCTCGGCGAGCAGATCGCCGAGCGACACGTCCAGGACATCAGCGAGCGACTTGATCACCGACAGGCGGTCAAGCTCGATGCGGTTGTTCTCGATCTTCCCGAGCCAGTCCGCGGTACGGCCGATGAGGCCGGCAAGCACTTCCTGAGACAGGCCGCGCCTGCGGCGGTACCAGGCGACTCGCTCGCCAATCGTCAACTTCATGGTCATGCCGCGCATCCGCTGACCCTCCCTGTATGGAGATCGGCGACCCCGGAACGATTTTCCGGGTTCTGGGCCGGTTTTGGCCACAGCCTGTCTCCATGACCGTTCTCAGCCCTTCCGCCCCGGCCGCCACCTGCCGCTCGTGCGCTGGCGTGGGCTGGAAGTACACGACCCATCGGACCGCGCTGCGGATGGTGGCGCAGACGTGCCGGGATTCGCGGGTGACGGCCCGCCGCTCGTGCATGGACTGCGGTGGGCGTGGCTACTTGGTGGCGACGGGCTCATGAGCCGGCACCGGGGCGGGTGCCGGCTCTGACGCCGGCCCGCCTCGGTGCCTTCCCAATCGGTGTGGGGAGGACCCGTGATTCCGCGTCCCGGCGACGTCGTGATCGTCGACGGCAGAGCGTCAGTGCAGTTCGCCGATACGCGCTGGCTGATGTTCCGGGTGATCTCGGTCGGTGGCAAGCCCACCTACGAGGGCTGGATCTGGATCCAGGGCTACTCGCTGAACAGCGCGGGCGAGGCGATCGAACGCCGGGAGGTCTTTGTGCAGCATGCCGGGCTCCGCCACTGCCGACCGCGATCCAGTCGTTCCAACATGGGGAGTGAGAAGTGAGCGTCTTCCTGTCTGCTGGCGTCCGTGAGCAACTGGACTTCGCGCAAGCCCAGCTCGATCGGCACGTGGCGCCGAGCGCGGACGGCATCTGCGCGGTCTGCGGCGAGGAGGACCCGTGCTCGCCCCGCCGCGTCGCGCTGCGGGTCTTCGGCCGGTACGGCTGCCTTCCGCGGCGCTGGCCGGGTGCCTCGCGACCGGAAGCGGTCGGCACGCCCAAGGCGTGGTCCGGCTGGTTGCAAGCGTCGTCCGGCGTCGAGGACCCGACAGGCTGACCCATCTTGTTCAGTCGTCCTTACAGGCCCTATGGTCCTGTATTGACATGCTGTGATCTCAAGCTGAGCCCGATGGGTGGATCCCGATGGCGTACGAGATTCCGACGCCGAAATACCTACACGTGCTGAACGCGCTTCGCGGCCGTATCGAGGACGGGACCTACGCTCCCGGCGCCGGCCTGCCGTCCGAGAGCCAACTGTGCGCCGAGTTCGATGTCTCGCGCCCGACGGTGCTGAAGGCGCTCGGGATTCTCAAGCAGGACGGCTGGATCGAGTCCCAGCAGGGCAAGGGCAGCTTCGTACGCGGTCGTCCGCCGTCCGAGCGCAGCTCGCCGCAGTACGCGCGCGACGCGATCGACCTGGATGAGGCCGCCGAGACGGAGATCCTGCACGTCGGCCCGGTTCTGGCCGTGCCCTGGGTGTCGGCCGCGCTGGGGATCCCGGAGGGGACTCCGGTCTACGAGCGGCGCCGGCGTACCACCTCGCCGTCCGGGCCGATCGACCTGATCTCGACGTTCGTGCCGGTGGACATTGCCGTCGGGACTGACGTGATCAAGCCGGACCCGATCTCCGGCAGCCTCCTGGACCACATCGCGAGCCGGAAGAAGCTACGCGCCGACTACGCGACCGAGCGGCTTACTGCCCGGCGGGTGGACGACGCGGAGGCCGGTGCCCTGGACGTGCCCGCCGACGAAGCGGTCCTCAGCGTCGTCATCACGGCCCACCGGTCCACCGGCGAAGCGATCATGACTTCGCTGATCGTCATGCCGGGGAGCCGGCACGAGATCGAGGACTCTTACCCGCTGTCCTGATTGGGCGTTGCGCCATCTGAAGATCAGACGTAGATCGTTGCTTATGCTTACATGCTGACCTAGCTTGTAAGCACAAGAGGATGTCGTGTTGATGTCCGCAGCGATCAGGAGGTGAGGTCCGGATGGTTCCGCTGACGCTGAAGGTCCCCGTCCCGTTCGGCTACGTCTTCCCGGCCGGCGTGCTGTGCCTCGGTGTGGAGGCCGCGGTCGACTTCGATCGCCGCCACGAGCCGGACAACCAGATGCGCGACAAGGAGACCGGCGAGCGGGTCTGGGTGGTCCGCGTGCTGGACCTCGACCCGGCCGCCGGCAAGTTCGGCCGCACCTCTGAGGTCAAGGTCAAGATCTCGGCGCCGCACCAGCCGGTGCCGCCGGCCTCGGCCGTGCCCGGCTACCCGCCGTCGATCGAGTTCGAGGGGCTGACCCTCACTCCGTACGTGGACTCCCAGCGCTGCAAGAGCGCGGGTCCTTGCAAGGCGCGCATGGCGTATTCGCTCCGCGCCACCGCCATCCGTCCGGCAGCCGTCGGTGTCGCTGCCTGACGGGTCTCACTGAGTGCGCGGGCGGGCCGTTTCCCCGCCAAGAGTCCCGGCCCGCCCGCGCGTCGACCACCCCTCGATCAACGAAGGAGTGCCTGGTGCCCACCGTAGTTCGGAACGCTCAGCTGCTCGACACCTCCCTGTCCCGAGTGGTGGTCCGGTCCATCGTGATCCTGCGACAGATCACCGGTCGGTCCCACTTGGCCGTGACGCGGGCGGCCCTCTGCCCGCGCTGCCAGCACTGGGTGAGTCCGCGGCGGTACGACGTCCGGCACATGGCCTGCCGGACCTGCGTTCGCACGCTCGCCCGGCCCAGCCGCATCGGCTGGGGGCGATAGGTATGCCTCTGGTCAACGTGATCCCCGGGGAGAAGATCCCCACGGCTCCGCTGAACACCCGGCTTCCGGTCTGGCGCATCCCCGGCTGGCTGCTCGTCTTCGTTTGCCTCGGCCACGGGACGTTCCGCTCGGGCCGCTGATGGCGCGGTATTGGTGGATCACCGGGCCACTGGCCCTATCCGGGTGGATCGGCCGGACGTACGGATGGTTGGCGCTGCTCAGCGTCGTGAGCGGTCTCGCTGCGGCGATCGCGGTCTGGTGGCGCTTCCACCCGGCTTCCTGGATGCGTTTGGGCTGGTATCCGCTGGTGGGCCGCTGCCGACGGCTGTGGATCTACCGGCGGGCTGGACTCCCGCGATGACGGCCTGCGGTCTGGCCTCGCCGCACGACGGCCAGCGATGGGTGCCGAGACTGCTCGGCGTCCGGTCGGACCAGTGGGGCGGCCGGGTGACGGTCCGCCTGCTGCCCGGCCAACATCCGGACGACTGGGCGAAAGCGGCGCCGCGCCTGGCGTACTCGTTACGCCTCCGCGAAGCGCGGACCTTCACCTCGGACCGCCCGGACCGGGTGGTGCTGTACTTCGCCCGCCGCGACCCGCTGGCCGCCGTCGTCGGTCCACTGCCGGCGCCCGCCCAGCTCGACCTCTCCGGGCTGGAGTTCGGGAAGCAGGAAGCCGGCACGCCGTACCTGCTACGGCTGGCCGGATCGCATGTCCTGATCGCCGGTGCGACGAACTCGGGCAAGGGCTCGGTCATCTGGTCCCTGCTGCGCTCGCTGGCCACCGGCATCTCGTCCGGCCTGGTCGAGGTGTGGGCATTCGATCCGAAGGGCGGCATGGAACTGGCGGCCGGCACGCCGCTGTTCGCCCGGTTCGCGTACGACGACCCGGACACGATGGCCGGCGTCCTGGAGGAGGCTGTCAAGCGGATGCGGCAGCGCGCCGACCGCCTCCGCGGGATCACCCGCCAGCACACGCCGACCGTCGACGACCTCGCCGAGCTGGCCGCCGGCTACGCGCCCGGAGGCCGGATGACCCTCGGCGCGGTCCAGCCGGCCAGGATCCGGGCCTGGCGGCGCAAGCTGCTCGACGGCGGCACCCCGGAGCCACAGGCGGTGAAGGCGTACGCGCTGCTGCGGGCGATCTTCAACACCGCCATCCGCGAGGACGAGATCATTCGGCAGAACCCGTGCCGCATCCCCGGCTATGACCGATACCACACCCCGGAGCGACCGACCGCGACCGTCGCCCAGGTCTTCGCGCTCGCCCACGCGGTTCCGGGCGTTGGTCGTGACAGCGGCGTTGTCGGGGCTGCGCCGGGGTGAGTTGGCGGCGCTGCGACGTGGAGCTCGAAGCAGGGATCGTGCGGGTGGCACGCAAGCTCGCGGTGCTGAACGGCCGGGTGGAGTTCGGCCCGCCGAAGTCCGCGGCCGGCGTACGCGTGGTCTGGCTTCCGGCCGCCGTCGACGCGCTGACCGGGCACCTGGCGGCGTTCGTCGCCGCCGGTCCGGAGTCGCTGGTGTTCACCGGCTCCAAGGGGCAGCTGCTGCGATCGAGTTCTTTCGGCAGAGCGACGAGCTGGCGCGAGACGGTAGCCGATCCGGGCCTGGGGGACTTCTACTTCCACGATCTCCGGCACACCGGCAACACCCTGGCGGCGTCATCAGGCGCCAGCACCCGGGAGTTGATGCACCGGACGGGCCACGCCTCGATGCGCGCGGCGCTGATCTACCAGCACGCGACGAGCGAGCGGGACCGAGAGATCGCCTCGGCCATGGATCGGCGGATCGCGAAGTCAGGGGAGAAGCCCAAGGGCAAGAAGAAGGGCAAACGCGGGAAGACTGGGACGAGCTGATGGCCCGCAAGATCATACGGGCGGGGCAACGACGAAGGCCCTGGTCGGAGGAGCAACCTCTGACCAGGGTTTTCGTTGCTGAGCGGGCGACGAGAATCGAACTCGCGTAATCAGTTTGGAAGACTGAGGCTCTACCATTGAGCTACGCCCGCGAGACCCCGGATCACCCCGGGACTCGTGCACAGCTTACTGAATCATCTCCCGTCCGCGCGAACCGGATTCCCCAGCAGGTGACTCCAGCGCACACACGGGTAAGCAGACCGCATACACTGGCCGTCGCCACGGGGTGTGGCGCAGCTTGGTAGCGCACTCGCTTTGGGAGCGAGGGGCCGTGGGTTCAAATCCCGCCACCCCGACTGATCATCAACTACCCGCAGCAACAAGGAGTACGCCTGTGAAGAGCACCGTCGAGACTCTGAGCCCGACCCGGGTGAAGCTCGCCATCGAGGTGCCGTTCGACGAGCTCAAGCCGAGCCTGCAGAAGGCGTACCGGGAGATCGGCGCGCAGGTTCAGGTGCCGGGCTTCCGAAAGGGCAAGGTTCCGGCAGCCGTCATCGACCAGCGCGTCGGCCGTGGCGCGGTCCTCAACGAGGCCGTCCAGGAGGCGATCCCGGAGCAGATCGTGGCCGCGGTCAAGGAGCACGACGTCAAGACGCTCGGCCGTCCCGAGGTGGAGATCACCGAGTTCGCCGACAACGCGCCGCTGAAGTTCACGGCCGAGGTGGACGTCCGCCCGGAGATCGTGATCCCGGACCTGTCCGCGATCACCGTCGAGGTGCCGGCCGTCGAGATCGGCGACAACGAGATCGACGAGCAGATCAACGGCCTGCGGGAGCGCTTCGCGACCCTGAAGACCGTGGAGCGCGCCGCTGCGGAGGGCGACTACGTCCAGCTCGACCTGAACGCGACAGTCGACGGCGAGGAGGTGCCGGGCGGCTCGGCCAGCAACATCTCCCACGAGGTGGGCAGCAAGCAGCTGCTCCCCGGCCTGGACGAGGTGCTGGTCGGCCTCTCCGCCGGCGACGAGACCACCTTCACCACCCAGCTCGTGGGCGGCGACTTCGCCGGCCGTGACGCCGAGGTCAAGGTCGTCGTGCGCACCGTCAAGGACAAGCAGCTCCCGGAGATCGACGACGAGTTCGCCCAGCTGGCGAGCGAGTTCGACACCCTCGAGGAGCTGCGCGCCGACCTGCGCGAGCGGGTCACCCGGGCGAAGAAGGTCGAGCAGATCTACGCGGCCCGTGACGAGGCCCTCAAGCAGCTCGTCGAGGCGGCCCAGATCCCCGCTCCGGAGGGCATCGTCAAGGACGAGGTCGAGGGCCGCAAGCAGGCGATGACCGACCAGCTGGAGCGGATCGGCGCGACCCTGCAGGACTACCTGGCCTCCGAGGAGAAGACCGAGGAGCAGATCGACCAGGAGCTGACCGAGGCGGCCCAGGAGGGCGTCCGGATCCAGCTGCTGCTCGACACCGTCGCCGACGCCGAGGACGTGCAGGTCACCGACGACGAGTTCGGCCACGAGATCGTGCACCGGGCGCAGCGCGCCCAGATGCAGCCCCAGCAGTACTACGACCAGCTGGTCCGCTCGGGCGCCGCGGCCGCCGTCTTCGGCGACGTGCGCCGGGGCAAGGCCCTCGCGTCGGTCATGGAGCAGGTCACGATGAAGGACAGCGAGGGCAACGTGCTGTCCCTGGACGACCTGCGCGCCGCCAGCGAGGACGAGCACGCCGGCCACAACCACTGATCAAGACGGTGTCACTCGGCCACCGCGCACCGGTCCCGGTGCGCGGTGGCCGCTGTCTTTTCCCGGGTACGACCGGGGCCCGGTGCGCTGTCAGCGAACACCTGCCCGAGCGGGAAGCTGATGCGCAATCGACCAGTTAGGTTGGTCGTACGACGGACAACCTGCCGGCCGGAACCTCGGCCGACACAGCAAGCTGTGAAGGGCTGCCATGACCGATCTCCACACCCCTGCCGGGCCCTTGTCGCGGCGCGGCGGCGACTCCCTGAGTGGCAACCTCGACGACTCGGTCTTCAACCGCCTGCTGCGTGAGCGGATCATCTTCCTGGGCAGCGAGGTGACCGACGCGGTCGCCAACCGCATCTGCGCGCAGCTCCTGCTGCTCTCCGCCGAGGACCCCGAGCGGGACATCCACCTCTGGATCAACTCGCCCGGCGGCTCTGTCTACTCGGGTATGGCCATCTACGACACGATGCAGTTCATCGACAACGACGTGTCGACCGTCGGGATGGGCATGGCTGCCTCGATGGGGCAGTTCCTGCTCTGTGCCGGGACCCCGGGCAAGCGTTACGCCCTGCCGCACGCCCGCATCATGATGCACCAGCCGTCCGGTGGCATGGGTGGCACCGCCGCCGACATCGCCATCCAGGCGGAGCAGATGCTGTACACCAAGCGCATGTTCCAGGATCGGATCGCGTTCCACACCGGTCAGACCCCGGAGCAGATCGCGGCCGACTTCGACCGGGACCGCTGGTTCACGGCCGCCGAGGCCAAGGACTATGGCTTCATCGACCAGGTGATCACCGGGGCCGTCCAGGTCCCGGACGGTGCCGGAACGCTGAACTGAGGAGCTGACCCATGACCGACCTTTCCCTGCCTCCCGGGTTCGCTCCGGTGCACAACCGCTACGTGCTGCCCTCGTTCTCCGAGCGCACCTCGTGGGGCATCAAGGAGTCGAACCCGTACAACAAGATGTTCGAGGACCGGATCATCTTCCTCGGCGTCCAGGTGGACGACGCGTCGGCCAACGACGTGATGGCCCAGCTGCTGACGCTGGAGAGCACCGACCCGGACCGCGACATCACGATGTACATCAACTCGCCGGGTGGCTCGTTCACCGCGATGACGGCGATCTACGACACCATGCAGTACGTGCGTCCCGACATCAGCACGGTCTGCCTCGGCCAGGCGGCCAGCGCGGCCGCGGTGCTGCTGGCGGCCGGCACGCCGGGCAAGCGGATGGCGCTCCCGCACTCGCGGATCATCATCCACCAGCCGGCCACCGAGGGCGGCTACGGCCAGGGCTCGGACATCGAGATCCAGGCCCGGGAGATCATGCGGATGCGCACCCAGCTCGAGGAGCTGCTGGCTCGCCACTCCGGCCAGTCGGTCGAGAAGGTGCGCAAGGACATCGACCGTGACAAAATCATGACCGCTGACGAGACCAAGGAGTACGGCCTGGTCGACACGGTTCTGGTCAGCCGGAAGAAGAGCCTGCAGTCGGTCGGCGCCGGCAGCTGAGACGGGTGACGTCGGGGGCCGGACCGGTTGCACTACACTGGCCGGTCCCTGACACGCCCGTTTTGGGGGGTCGGAGAACAGCCCCATTGCGGGTAACGTCGAGGCAGCAGCCTCAGTTACGCGGGTCGGCAGACGATGAGATGGCAACGAGGCAATTCGTCCTCGGAAACGGACTGGCTGGTGGCCGGTCGTTGAGCGCAGGGAGAACGTAGGTGGCACGGATCGGTGACGGTGGCGACCTACTCAAGTGCTCCTTCTGTGGGAAGTCACAGAAGCAGGTAAAGAAGCTCATCGCGGGCCCCGGGGTCTACATCTGCGACGAGTGCATCGATCTCTGTAACGAGATCATCGAAGAGGAGCTGGCCGAGACCGGCGAGGTGAAGTGGGAAGAGCTTCCCAAGCCGATGGAGATCTGCCAGTTCCTGGACAACTACGTGGTGGGCCAGGAACAGGCGAAGAAGGCGCTCGCCGTCGCGGTCTACAACCACTACAAGCGGATCCAGGCCGAGTCGAACGGCGCGCCCGGAGCGGGCAGCGACGTCGAGGTGGCCAAGTCCAACATCATGCTCATCGGCCCCACCGGCTGCGGAAAGACACACCTCGCGCAGACCCTGGCCCGGATGCTGAACGTGCCGTTCGCCATCGCGGACGCCACGGCGCTGACCGAGGCCGGCTACGTCGGTGAGGACGTCGAGAACATCCTGCTCAAGCTGATCCAGGCGGCGGACTACGACGTCAAGCGGGCCGAGCAGGGCATCATCTACATCGACGAGGTCGACAAGATCGCCCGCAAGAGCGAGAACCCGTCGATCACCCGGGACGTCTCCGGCGAGGGCGTGCAGCAGGCCCTGCTGAAGATCCTCGAGGGCACGGTGGCGAATGTTCCGCCCCAGGGCGGCCGCAAGCACCCGCACCAGGAGTTCATCCAGATCGACACGACGAACGTGCTGTTCATCGTCGGTGGTGCGTTCGCCGGGCTGGAGCGGATCATCGAGCAGCGCGTCGGCCAGAGCGGGGTCGGCTTCGGCGCCCGCCTGCGCTCGATCTCGGAGCGGAACACCGACGACATCTTCAGCAAGGTGATGCCCGAGGACATGCTGAAGTTCGGGCTGATCCCCGAGTTCATCGGCCGCCTCCCGGTGATCACCACGGTCCGCAACCTCGACCGCGACGCGCTCATCAAGATCCTCACCGAGCCGCGGAACGCCTACGTGAAGCAGTACCAGCGTCTTTTCGAGCTCGACGGCGTCGAACTGGAGTTCGACGAGGGCGCGCTGGAGGCGATCGCCGACCAGGCCATGCTGCGCGGCACGGGCGCCCGCGGCCTGCGGGCGATCATGGAAGAGGTCCTGCAGAACGTGATGTTCGAGGTCCCCAGCAACCCCGACGCGGCCCGTGTGGTGATCACCCGCGAGGTCGTCGTGGAGAACGTGATCCCCACGATCGTCCCCCGCGAGTTCGTGGGGCGGCGGCGGCACGCTCGCGAGGAGAAGTCGGCCTGAGCGGTTCCCGCGATCTGGCGAGCATCCTCGCCGGCATCGAGAAAGGTGACCGGCACGTGCCGGTCCCGTGGCTCGAAGTCGTTCCACCACCGTCGTCCGATCGGGCGGCGGTGGTGTCGTTCCCGGGCCATGTCGTCGTCGCGGCCGCCGTCGAGCAGGAGTGGGCCGAGAAGCTCGGCGGTGAGGACTTCGCGGCGCCCAGCGGCCCGCGCTTCCTGACCGCCCTGGAGGACCGCTTCGACCTGCACGCCGGGGCGTTCGACGTCTCGCTGCTGGCCGGCCGGCTCTCCGGGAGCCCGCCGCTACCGCTCACGCCGCTGGACGCGAGCGAACACCCGCGGGCGCGGCGTGCGCACCGGTACCGCACCGACGTCCGGCTGTGGGCCTCCCAGCACGGCCTGCTGGTGGTCGGCCGCGGCCTCGGCGGCCGCTGGGAGGTGGCCTTCGAGGTCGACCCGGCGGCGCAGGGCAGAGGGCACGGCCGTCTGCTGGCCCGGGCCGCCCGGCATCTGATCCCGGAGGACCGGCCGATCTGGGCCCAGTGTGCGCCGGGCAACTCGGCGAGTCTGCGCGTGCTGCTGGCCGCCGGTTTCCAACCGGCCGGCTCCGAGGTCCTGCTCATGCCGTCGAACGCCGGCTGGTGAACCGGACGCTCGGTGCGTGCCCGGCGGTTGGCGTCGCCCGGTGACGGTCCGGCGGCGGACGGGGCTCACGTCGTACCCTCATATCCATGCGCGTCGCCGTCTGCCAGTTGAACTCGCGGGAAGACCGCTCCCACAATCTCGCCGTCGCGAGGTCCTTGCTGGAACGCGCCGCCGCCGGCGGCGCGCAGCTCGCGGTCCTGCCGGAGTATGTCGACTTCCTGGGCCGGGCGGCGGACGCCCCCGAACCGGAGGCGATCGACGGCGAGTTCGCCGAGTTCTTCGCCGCGGCCGCGCGCGAGCTGGGCATCTGGGTGCACGCCGGCTCGTTCCACGAGACCGGCCCGGAGGAGAACCGGACCTTCAACACCACGCTGGTCTTCCGGCCGGGCGGTTCGCTCGCGGCGAGCTATCGCAAGATTCACCTGTACGACGTGGAGATCGCCGGCCGCGTCTCGTACCAGGAGTCGCGCACCGTGGCGCCGGGGAAGGAAACCGTCGTCGCGGAGATCAACGGGGTGCCGACCGGCCTGAGCATCTGCTACGACCTGCGGTTCCCCGAGCTGTACCGGCGACTCGCGATCGAGGGAGCCAAGATCCTCGTGGTCCCCGCGGCGTTCATGCTGCACACCGGCCGGGATCACTGGGAGGTGCTGCTGCGCGCCCGGGCCATCGAGAACCAGTGCTTCGTGCTGGCCGCAGGACAGATCGGTGATCACGAGCCGGGGCGGACCTGTTTCGGCCGGAGCATGATCATCGATCCGTGGGGGACTGTGCTCGCGCAGGCGCCGGACACCGAGGGGATCGTGATCGCCGACCTGGATCTGGGCCGGCTGGACACCGTCCGCGAGGAACTTCCCAGCCTGGCCAATCGTCGTCTCTGACCGGAACGTATCCGGCGTCACAGACTCTGCAGCAGGTAGCTGACGACGGCCAGCCCCACGACCGCGGACCCGACCAGCAGCAGGGCCCCGCCCATCCGGGACGGGCCGCGCAGGAGCAGCTTCCGGACCGAGACGACCAGTGTCACCAGCACAAGCACGCCGATCACGACCTGCCAGAGCGGGACCAGCAGGCCGAGAAAAGCGTCGACCGCCAGCGTCTCGGATGGGCTCATGAGGTCACTCTGTCACGCTTTCCCGTCCCTGTGTGCGAGGGCGCCGGAGCCGGCGGGCACGTTCGTCGATTTGCGGTACCCGGGGGCGGTCAAGTAATTTCTTCTCTGCCAACGGGAAACCGGTACGGATGGCCACGAAAGTGACAATCCGGATCGGGTCCTCGGGGGCAGTTGGAGCGAGCTACGCTTGACTCCAGCGCCGGGCAGGGCTTCGAGGGTCCAAGAGATTGGACTTGCGAAAGCGGAACTGGCCGGGTAGAGTGATCCAGCCAGCAGGGCACCGGGCGGATATCAAGTCGGCCGGTCTGCATGGATCACCTCCACAAAATCTTCCGCTCCCAGCGGATGTCATCGTGGAAACCACTTGGGCGAGGCCAGCGAGATCCCCGGATCCCGCCGAGCGAAAACGACCAGGTAAGCTTGAATGGTTGCCTCAAGAGCGACTCTCCGGATGGGGATTCGAATCTTGA
>NZ_BOMW01000104.1 GCF_016862395.1 Actinoplanes siamensis
AATCGCCGGCAACAGCCCAGTACTCGTACACAACAATGATCCCTGCAAGACCGCAGTTCTGGGTGTCCATGCTCCCGGCGAGCAGTTGGCTACTGAGCTTCGCTCGGCCAATCCCGGGCGTGTCGTCGAAACTTACAATGATCGAAGTCTGGCTCAAATTCTTCCGGGTGAGTTCCATCCGCAATGGATGGGTAAAGTTAGGAACGCTGTAAATGACACTCAGAACTACAATCTGGCGATTTCTCTGGATGGTTTAAAGCGTTACGGCAGTTCGCCAAGCGAGATCTGGCAGAATGTTGTCAAGGAAGGATCGAAGGTTGATAAGAATGGCCTCCCGCTCACCTGCGCAACCTGCTGGGAGTTCAGACAGGTGGCCCGCGCAGTGGGCGGTGGAGGCAGATCCAGTGGTTCAGTAAAATTCTATAGTCGAGAGTTCGATCTGACGGATTTCAATCCGTTCGATTAGAGTTCGGTAGTCGTCAGGTTTCTGGCGGCTACCTGTCCCCTGGGTTTACGGGAGAGGTGAGGATGGGCGCAATCTACCGGGTCGATCGGGGGGTCGAGCCTGATTGGCTGCATGACGACCTCGTGGCCGAGTTCGGATGGGCGCATCTCCATGCCTTCAATCGCCTACTGGCGGCTGAAGAGGGAATAGATCTCACGACTATGGCAGGCTATGGCGGCACCAGCCCATGGCGCGACATCGGGACCTCATTAAAACCGCTATTTGATCTTGATGCATTCAAGAGTGGGAAATTGCCTGCTCAAGAGTGTGTGGCGATGCACAGTCGCTTGAACGAAATACTTTCTGCCTGGCTCAGGGGCTCATATGCCGGCACTGCGGAGTCGGAAATGAGATTCGATCAGCTTGCTACTCTTGAGAATTTGGCGGTAGTCGTCGGTGCCTGCATTGAGACTGGTCGCGCATTGACGGTCGAATGAATGAGTGGATACCGCCACTGCCACGACCCCCCGATGCAGCACATCGCGTCCTCGATGCTGTCGGCGACGCCTATGGGCAACACTCAATCCAGCATCGCCGAATCCGAACGGGTGCAGTGGCTCGGCTGCGAACGAGATTGACGCTCGCCGCTGCCTGCCGCCGCATCCGGTTCGTCGCACTCTGTCACCGGAGTGTTGCTGCGTGCGTTGATGCCTGCCGGTGTGCGGCTGCGTTGCCGTCATCGCTGCCGTCAAGAATGACGAATGATAGACATCCATCGATTTCTGGATTCCCGCATGACTGGCCAGTGTGGCTATCCGGTCCTGGCGCGGTCTACGTAGGCGGGCGTGCGCGCGGGGCCGTAGGCCTTGAGCGCGTGCGCGCGGCCCGGCTGCGGCCGGGCCGCCTTCTTGATTACGTGAAGCAGTTTTGGACCAGCGCCGTCCGTGGTCAGGTCGTCGGCTTGCGAGGGCGGCGGGTTCTCTTGGCGGTTGGCGGCTCGGTGGTCGGCTCGTCTTCCGCGGTCTCGGGGGCGTCGTCGCGGAGCATGTGCGCCGGTGGCTTGGCGTAGCTGCCGTGATCGGCGTGGTATTTGATCACGTCGTCGATGAGCTGACCGTGGGCGTCGGCGTGCTGAACCAGGTCGTTCAGGGCGGCGTTGCGGTCGTCGGCGGTGCGCGCGGCGTGGAAGCGTCGAGTGATGGCCTGTTGGTCGGCGAGGTAGGCGGCGACCCGGGTGCGTAGCTCGGGGTCGGCGATGGGTTCTTGCATGACTGCGCCGCGGAGTAGGTCGAAGGCGTCGGGGTGTACGAAGGTGCCTTTGCCGGCGACGCTGTAGGTGATGCGCCGGTTTTGGAGTTCGCGTAGCGCGCGTTGGGCGGTCATGGAGGCGACGCCGTAGAGGTCGGCCATTTTGCGGGCCGAGGGGAGCGGGTCGTTGGGGTTGAGGCGTCCGTCGCGGATCTGGTCGAGGATGTCGTCGACGACCCGTTGGAACAGGGCGCGTTTGTCGTCGGGGTCGTGTGGCATGAAGGGATCGTAGCGTCTCACGGCCCTCATGCGAGATAGGCGTCACGTGACAGTTGCTCGCCTAACCCTCTTGACCGTCATGGGTGTCACGTGACACCTTAGATGCACGGGACGCACGCCGCAATGGCGTGGACCGGAGTCAAGGAGTGTTGCTCATGCTGGTGTTGCCTGTTGATGGCAGCCACATGCTGCTGGTGCTGGCCCAGCCGGTGCCGCAGTTCAAGGACAAGGCCAACGGTGTAGCGGCGACCGACCGGGTCTCGGGTGCGCCGTTGGTGGAGGTGCCCGTCGCGTTGACCCTGGAGGGTGGGCAGCCGCAGGTGTTGCGGGTGTCGGTGCCGCAGCCGGCCGTTCCGAAGGATCTGGCGGTGGGGCAGACGGTGCGGGCCTCGGGGCTGACGTTCGTGTCGGGGGAGAAGAACGGCCGGACCTGGCAGATCTTCCGGGCGTCGGCGTTGACGGCGGTGAGGCCGGGATGACCAGTCCTCCCGATCTCACCTTGGTCCGGCTGGTTCCGGCAGTGGTGCTCGCCGTCGTCCTGCTGATCGTGCTGGTCCGTGGCGCGGTGCTGGCTGGCCGGTATCTCCGGGCGGGCCGGCGGTTGCGGCCGGTGCTGCGCCGGGCGTGGCGGATCAGATGGACGTGGCGGCGTATCGCCCGCCGGGTCGGTCTGGTGCAGATCGAACGGTCCCGCCCGCCGTGGTGGTCCAACCATCCGCCGGGAACGGTGATCACCCGCGAGTTGGTGCCGTCGATACGGACGGCCGCCGAGCCGTGGGGTGTGCGCGTCGACGTGTCCACCCTCGGCCGCCTCGGCGTGGACGAGTTGACCGCCGCCGCACCGCATCTGGCGGATGCCTGGCGGGTGCCGCTGATCCGGGTGGCGCAGGTCCGGCCGGGTCTGGTGCGGCTGCGGGCTCTGCTGCACGACCCGCTCATCCAGCCGACTACCTGGACTGAACCGGCCGAGCCGGCCGCCGGGCTGGAAGTGTGGACGGCCGGTGTCGATGCTGACGCGGAGCCGGTGACGATCCGCAGTTCCGGCGTGTCCGGGATCGTGGTGGCCGGTCTGGCCGGTTACGGCAAGACGTCGTTCTTGAACGCCCGGTTCTGCCAGCTCGCCCCGAGCGCGGCGGTGCAGTTCGTGTTGATCGACGGCAAGGGTGGCCCGGACTACGACGACCTGTTCACCCGTGCCTGGTTACACGCCAAGGACGACCCGCGCCGGGTCCGTGACCACCTCGCGAAGGTCCGGGATCTGATGGTCGCCCGGCAGCGGTCGATCCGTGCCGTGCTGGGGGTGAAGAACGTGTGGCACGTCGGCCCGTCTGCGGCGTGGCCGCTCGTGCTGGTGGTGATCGATGAGGCGCATACGTTCCTCAACGAGACCAAGGGCAACGACGCCGACTCCAAACGCCTCGACGCGCTCGCGCGGGAGACGGCGCGGCTGGTGGAAGAGTTGATCCGCAAGGGCCGCAACGTGGGCATCCAGGTCGTCTTGGCGACGCAGAAGGCGACCGGTGATGCGATCCCGACGAAGATCCGTGACAACTGCCAGGTCGCGGTCAGCTTCGCGCAGCGCACCAGCGAGGCGGCCACGGCGGTGCTCGGCTCCGACATCACGAACGCGCCCGACGAACATCCGCGCCGGTTGCAGGACCCCGCCTATGTCGGGGTGGCGTCGATGGTCGCCGAAGGCCGGCCCGGATTCACCTTGGTCCGTACGCCGTACGTGCCAGACGCCGTCGCCGATGCGATCGCCCGGCAGACGGCGCACCTGGTCCGCGACCCGCTCACCCTCCTGCCTGCTGGGGAGGTGACGGTCGATGTCGCATCCCGATGATCGGAAGCCTGGACAGCTCGGCGGCCCATTCCGCCAAGAACACTCCGCCGTGCTGCCCGGCCCCGATTCCCGACCCGGCAACGAGCAGGAACCGACCCCGATGATGCCACCCCACCCCGGGCAACCGGTCGACGCTGGTGGGCTGCTGCGGGTCGCGGCCTTCACCGACGCGGTGCGCCGGGCCGGTGCCTGCGGGCATCCGATCCATTTGTCCGGCACGCGGCTGCTGGTCGAGCGGGACACCGGCCGCCTGCTCGACGATCCGGCCCCGGCCCGGATCACGGTGCGCTGCCGGAGCCGCCGGGCCACGGTGTGCCCGTCGTGTGCGGCGCTGTACCGGCTGGACGCCTTCCACCTGATCGCCGCCGGACTGTGCGGTGGCAAGGACACCCCGACGGTGGTGGCCGGCCGGCCGCGCCTGTTCGTCACCCTGACCGCACCCTCGTTCGGGCCGGTACATCTCGGTCCCGGCGAACACGGCCTGCCTCGCCTATGTCACCCGAACGACGGGAGGTGCGGGCGCTGGCATCCGGCCGGTGACCCGCTGATCGGCACGCCGCTGGACGTGGACGGCTACGACTACGCGGGCCAGATCCTGTTCAACGCGCATGTCGGACGGCTGTGGGCCCGGTTCACCGTCCAGACCCGCCGTGCTCTCGCGTCGGGTGCCGGATTGTCGCGGGCGGCGGCCGCCAAGCAGGTGCGGGTGGTGTTCGCCAAGGTCGCCGAATTCCAGACGCGCGGTGTGGTGCACCTGCACGCGGTCATCCGCCTCGACGGCCCGGCCGGACCCACCACTACTCCGGCCCGGTGGGCCACTACGGGCCTGCTCACCGCCGCGATCCGTATCGCCGTACCGGCGGTCGAGGTCCGTACCCCGGCCTGCCGCCGGATCACCGCTCGTCGTCTGGTCTGGGGATCACAGCTCGACATCCGCCCTATCACCACCGAGGGCATGTCCGAGCGAGTAGTGGCCGGATACGTGGCCAAGTACGCCACCAAGGCTGCCGAAACCGCTGGCGCCCAGGTAGGTCCCCTGTTCTGCCGCACCTGTACCGGGCGCGGCACCACCGGTCGGGCTGGCCGGCTGTGCCATCGCTGCGGCGGCACCGGGCGGCGACCCGGCATCGACCTGGACCGGCTCAGCGGGCACACCCGCTGGTTGATCGAAACGTGCTGGTGGCTCGGCGGGCAACCGGAACTCGCCGCGCTGCGGCTGCGCCATCACGCGCACCTGCTCGGCTTCCGCGGCCACTTCGCCACCAAGTCCCGCGCCTACTCCACCACCTTCACCGCGCTGCGCGCCGAACGCCAGCACTGGGCCTCGGCTCAGTTGGCCCTGCAAGCCGGCGTCGATCCAGCGGCGGTCGCGGTGCTCGGTGACTGGCGACCGGGGGTGATGCCGGATGAGCGCTGATCTGCTCACCGTCACGCAGGTGATGGCCCGATTGCAGGTGTCGCGGCACACCGTCTACCAGCTCATCCGCACCCGACGGTTGCGTTCGGTCCTGATCGGCCGGTGCCGCCGCATCCCCGCCGTCGCCCTCGCGGCCTATCTGCGCGAGATCGGCATGGACACAGGCGGCGACCATGGCCGGTAAGAAACGCGCCAACGGCGAAGGCACCATCTACCAGCGCGCCGACGGCCGGTGGGAAGGCGCCGGCTACGTCCTGACCACCGACGGCACCAGCAAACGAGTCCGGGTCTACGGCGCCACCCGCAAACAGGCCGCCGACAAACTGACCGAGAAACTCGCCGACTCCCACCACGGGCGGCCCACCCCGGTCACCCCGGACATGACCGTCGGTGGCTACCTCATGCAGTGGCTGACCACGGTCGCGGTGCACCGGGTCCGTCCCACCACCTACGCCAACTACGACACCTACATCCGGCGGTTCCTGATCCCCGGCCTCGGCCGGCTGCGGCTCGCCGCGCTCACCGTCGCCGACGTCCGCAGCTTCCTCGACGGCATCGCCGCCGTCTGCCAATGCTGCGCCCAAGGCTGGGACGCCCGCCGCGATCCCGCCCATCGACGCAAGGACCGCCGCCCCCGCTGCTGCGCGATCGGCAACTGCTGCCAGCACCGGGTGCAACCGGCGACCGTCCGCTACATCCGCGCGGTGCTGTCCGCCGCGCTCGCCCACGCCGTCCGCGAGGAACTACTGCACCGCAACGTCGCCTCCGCGGTCCGGCTGCCGACCCCACGCCGCACCAGCTACCAGCCGTTCACCGCGGGCGAGGCCCGCAAATACCTGTACGCCGCCGCGTTCCACCGCCACGGCCCACTGTACGAGCTCGCGCTGCGGACCGGGATGCGGCGCGGGGAACTACTCGGCCTGCAATGGTCCGACCTGGACCTCGACGGCGGCTACCTGTCCGTACGCCGCACCCTGGCCCGCACCAAAGCAGGCATGACCTTCCAGCCACCCAAGACCGAGGCGTCCCAACGCAAGATCCTGCTCCCGGCCGCCTGCATCACCGCGCTGCGCCGCTACCGGCAGCGGCAAGACCTCGACCGGCGTGAAGCCGGCGACCGGTGGACCGATCAAGACCTGGTGTTCGCCTCGTCGACCGGCCGTCCGCTCGACCCCGCCTACGTTCACCGGCAACACGAAACCATCTGCTACCTGGCCGAAGTCCGCTACATCCGCTTTCATGATTTGCGGCATTCGTGCGCGACCCTGTTGCTGGAACAGGGCGTCGAACTCGTGACGATCAAAGAGCTACTCGGGCATGCCCGGCTGCACGTCACCGCCGACATCTACGCCCACGTCCGCCCGCGCCTGCACCGCGACGCCATCGAAGCCCTCAACCAGGCACTCGACCCCGACCAGCCCGACCCCGACCGATAGAACCGAGGTGAGGGACACCTAGCCAGCCATGCGACCGGACGCGCCGGTGCGACCTGCAAAGTGTGTCCCTCACCCCTGCGGCACCCACCGGCAGGGCAACTACCGATAAAGCTACGAGCCATCCGCGGACATCGAAACGCCCTGAACGGCACTTCGGCGGACATCACGATGGACTTCAAACGTCACCACCATGTCCACTACGGTGGTGGCTATGAGCCACCGGCTACGCACCGCCATGCTGCGCGCCCAACTCGACGCCGCCGGACTCGCCGCCGCGGCCGGCGTGGACGTCAAGACCGTCAACCGGTGGCTCGCCGGCCGCGTCCCGCACCAGCGCACCCGCCTCACGGTCGCCGACCTGCTCGGCGAGACCGAAGCCGCCCTCTGGCCGCAAGCCCGCCCCGACCTGGCCGCCGGCGCCGAAGCCACCGCCGAAGTCGTCGGCGCCTGGGCCCACCGCGCCGACATCCCCCAAAGCCTGTGGACTTCGCTGCTGTCCGGCGCGACCGAACGGATCGACATCCTCGGCTACGCCTACCCGTTCGTGCTGGAACTGCTGCCCGACACCATGCAACGGCTGACCGACAAAGCCGCCGCCGGGGCCCGCATCCGGCTGGCCTTCGCAGACCCCGACAGCACCCACGTGGCCGAACGCGACGCCCTGGAACAGATCGGCGGCACCCTGCCCGGCCGCATCCGCAACGCCCTCAACTTCTGCGAACCCCTCCACAGCGTGGACGGGATCGAGATCGGGCTGCACACCGTGCACCTGTACAACTCGGTGTTCCGCTTCGACAACCAGATGATTCTCACCCCGCACCTGTACCGCGCCCGCGGCTACCAACACCCCGCCCTGCACCTGCGCGAACTGTCCCCGTACGGCATCTTCGCCTCGTTCGCCGACCAGTTCGAACAGGTCTGGCAGACCACCACCGCCTACCCACCGGAGCCGGCGTCGTGAGCGGCCGGCGCGACTACTACCACGACCCAGCCGCCCCGCCAGCCAACAACCTCGTTCCCGGCGCCTCCGCCCTCGTCCTCGACGACCAGGGCCGCGTACTGCTGCAACGCCGCACCGACTCCGGCAACTGGGCACTGCCCGGCGGCACCATGGACATCGGCGAAACCCTCAGCGAATGCGTGATCCGCGAGGTCAAGGAAGAAACCGGCCTCGACATCGAGATCACCGGCCTGCTCGGCATCTACACCGACCCGCAACACGTCATCGCCTACGCCGACGGCGAAGTCCGCCAAGAATTCAACATCACCTACTACGGCAGAGTCACCGGCGGCACCCTCGCCATCAGCGACGAGTCCACCGACGTCCGCTTCATCGACCCGGCCGACTTCGACCGCATCCCGATCCACGACACCGTCCGGCTCCGCCTCCGCCACCACGCCGAGCACCGCGCCACGCCCTACCTCGGATAGCCACACCAGACCCGCCCGACAGTCGCCGACGACGCTGGTTGTCTGCCCACGTTGCCGTCACGGTTGCCGTCAATACCACCCGACAGCACCCTCCGAGACCCAGCCAATCCACGAAAGACCAGGTGAGAGCCCTGCGCCGATAAGTCACTCTCCGCGTCGTCGGTGAATATGCCACACGTACTATGTGATCGCCGGCACTGCGCCAGTCCTCGTCCACAACAATAATTGCCCGGACTTGTTTGACGAGTTCGACGTGACGCCGGGCGAGGGTTTGGATCTGAATAAGGTCTCTGGTGCTGACGGTCGGAGCCATATCACATATGTTGCCAAAGACGAGGCTGGCGATGTTCGTTATGTAGGAAGGGCGCAGGGCGTCGGAAACCCAGCCCAGGTGTTAGCTGGAAGGCTTTCGCGTGGGCATGACATCGCTAAGGCGAATCCTTCCTTCACTTTCCATGTCGTAGATGTGCAGAAGACAAAAGATGCGAGTAAGGGTGCGGAAGAGTTCTTCTTCCAGGGTTATTCTCAGCGAGGGGCTAACCTGCTAAATAGCCCGAGTTCGCCACCTCTTGGATTCTCGAAGATCGAGCGAGGTCGTAAGTCGGCCAGTATGATGGACGCATTCTTCGAAGATCTGTTCTCTAGGGGAGCACCGTGAACTTTGTCGAGGTTGTAATCGATCGGCCAATTGGTATTGATCGTGACGATGTTGAGGATGCCCTCGAGCTGGCGCTTGGAGGCATGGGTGAGGTTACCGGTGCGGGAACTAGTGCAACCGGCTCTCATCTGGATCTCGAAGTGAACCCGGACGCTGATCGCGCGGAAGTCCTTCGACTGGTCTTCGGCGTGATCGAGGATTTGGGCGTTGGTGATTCTGCCAGAGTGCGCCCGGGGGATGGTGAAGAATGGTTCCGGCTAAGTGACTGGAATGGCTAGGTGAGGGCTGTTGTAGTGCTGGACCGCCTGGGAACTCAATCGAGAGGCTTCAAGGTGTTCTGAAATTGAGCAAAGTCTGTCATCTTCTCGAAGATTCCTCCTCGCTGTCGCCGGTGGGGCAGCTCTTCCTGGCCCGCCGTGCGACGAGGGTCCCCTATGATCGTGGGCTGACCGGAGACGAATTGGTTTCGGCTGCCCACGGCCGCGCTGACAGGAGCGTGGTGCGGCTGCTGGACCTCGTACAGAGCCGGTACGGTGGCACACGGTATGCGAGCCACTTCTTCGATACAGACATTCAAATGATCCCGACGTGCGAGCCTGAGGATGCCGAGCCGTTGAGGATCGACTATGTCGTTTTCACCGGGAGTCTGGCGGGAGCTCATATAGAGGGGGACGGGTCGTTCCGGATCGGGCTGGATGAGAACGATACAACGGACTTCGCTACGGTTGACAATCTAATAGAATGTGATGCCCGGCTCGAAGTCCTGCGGGACTACCCGTTCGTGCGCGAATTCTACAGCGAGGCGTTGCCTGCCGGCGATGAACTGCTGAAGGCGCTGCGCAACGTCGTTGCGGATGTGCGCCTGGTGGACGAGGCATCCGGCAGGCTCACTTCGGTGTTTGCAGGCAGTGGCCTGACAGTCTTCGTCAGTCGGACCTGGAACGTCCTCGGTGGCATGATGGCACCAATGATCAAGGTCGGAGCGGTCGGTGAGGCACTGCTGGACGGCGCGATTGCTACTGTGCGGTGAGGCACCCCCGTATTCATGGAGCTTCTTGATCATGGTCTGATGGCCGTGGGGAGGAAGTATCTGTGGCACCACCGAAGAAGTACCCCCGATGAGCTGCGGCAACGTGCCGTTCGACTGTATCGTGACTCGGATCTGAAGCCGGTGATCAAGCGGCTCGCGGAGCAGTTGAACGTGCGCCCGGAAGCCTTGCGGAACTGGATCGGGCAGGCCGAGGCCGACGCCGGTGAGCGCTCGGACCGGCCGACCACGGACATGCTGGAGGAGAGCCGGCGGCTGCTGAAGGAGAACGCGGGGGTTGCGCCGGGCGAACGAAATCCTGAAGGCCGCGAGCGCGTATTTCGCCTCGGAGCTCGACCCGACCCGGCGACGGTCCTGACGTTCATTAATGAACAGTCGGGCCGCTTCGCGGTCGCGCTCCTGCTACGGGTCTTGCAGATCGGCGAGTCGACCTACTACGCGTGACGCAAGCAGGTCGAGCAGCCCTGCGACCGCGGGATTGTCTTTCCGCGCGCCGAGCAGGCCGCCCGGATCATCCGGACCCGCACCGTTGACGGCAAGACCAGCAGGGAGACCGTCTACCTGGTCACCTCCCTGCCCGCCGCCGACGCCCGGCCTGCTGATCTGCAGATATGGGCGAGGGCGGAGTGGCTGATCGAGAATCAGGTCCATAGTTGAGTCGGCCTGGAGCGCGGTGTCGGGATCGCTCCCGGTCCGTTTCTCCAGGCCGCTCGCCGAACCCGCCGTGCGCCTCTCAACGCAACGGGCTCTCCACGGTCACTGCCGTCAGGCTGGTTGAGTCAGCCGGAGCCACGGGTTGGGGATCGCCGCGCCTCGATAGCGGTAGCGGGTGACCGCGACCGCTGCGAGGTCGAATAGGACGACCCCGTCCGCCGACAACGGCTTCCACCGCCCTTGCGCGGTGGTGAACCGGCGGCGGAACTGCGTCCATGTCCACCGGTGCAGCGTCCGCCACCAGCGCACGATTCTGTTCCACACGAAGTGGGCCAGACGTCCGAAGGTGTTCTTGGCGACTGCGTGTCGGAAGTACGTGGACCAGCCGCGCAGGACCTGCCCGAGGCGGGTCAGCACGGCTGCCGGGTCCTGCTGTGATGACCTGTGGGTCAGGGCACGGACTTTGTCCTTCAGCGATCGGATCGGCCGGTCGCCGATAAACGTGTACACGTGCCACTTCGACGATCCTCGCTTGCGGCGCCGCTGGATGCGGAAGCCGAGGAAGTCGAACCCCTCGTCCATGTGGACCACGCGGGTCTTCTCCGCCGACAGGCGTAACCCGATCGTGGCCAGCACACTCGCGATACTCTCGCGCAAAGCCTCGACGTCGTCTCGCTCACCGTTGACCAGAACCGCAAAATCGTCCGCATAACGGACGATCCGCCAGTTCGGCAAACCCTTCTGACGTCGATACCGGCGGCGATCGTCGGTACTCATCGTCCCGCCCGGCTTCCACGGCGCATGGACATGCTCGTCGAGCACGCTCAGCGCGATGTTCGCCAGCAGCGGAGACAAGATTCCGCCCTGTGGTGTTCCCGTGGCCGTGTCCTCAAGATTGCCGAGTTCGGTCATCACCCCGGCCTTGAGGAACGCCTTCACCAGAACCAGGACCCGCTTGTCCTTGATCCGCAGCCGGACCCGGTCCATCAAAGCGACGTGATCGATCTCGTCGAAACACGCCTTGATGTCGGCGTCCAGCACCCACTGGTAGCTCTTGCTACCGAACAGGTGGATCTCAGCAATCGCGTCCTGCGCCCGCCGCCGGGGCCGGAATCCATACGAGACCGGCTCGAAGTCGGCCTCGAAGATCGGTTCCAGCACCAGCTTCAGCGCTGCCTGCACGACCCGGTCCGTCACCGTCGGTATCCCGAGGCGGCGGACCTTTCCCGACCCACCCGGCTTGGGTATCGTGCGCTCCCGAACCGGAAGAGGCCGGAACGTCCCCGTCTTCAACTGGGAACGCAGATCGTCCAGGAAGCCCGGAACGCCCACACGCTCCTCGACGTCAGCGACCGTCAGGCCGTCGACGCCGGCGGAACGGGCACCCCGGTTACCCGCGACCCGGTCGAACGCCACGATCAGCGTTGCCGGGTCGTGCACAAGATTGAACAGGTCATCGAACCGGCGGCCAGGTTCGGCCGCCGCCCAACGGTGAAGCTTGGCCTGCATCTCCGATACCCTGGCGAACGGATACCACTCCTCGCCCGGACCGCCGGGATTCCCCGGTGGATCTTTCGGCATTGCAGTTTCCTTCCCTTCTGCAACCGCTGCCGTCCTTCCCCATGTGACCGGCTCTCCCGGCCTCGGAGTACTACGACGGCTCCGCCCCACCCCAACCCGATCAGTCGACGATGGACCCAGCCGGACCTGCGCACCGGCAGTGCGCGTCCCGGACAGAGTCGGGGCGGTTCCCGTGTTCACTGTTGTTCGCTCGACGGAGGAGGAGCCCTGCTTATGTCCCAGCGGCATCGCCACGGCTACCCCGCAGCACTTCACCATGGCCTCCCGGCAGTCAGACGTAGAACCACCCAGGAGTTCCCCTACGGTCTGCGACCGAAGGGTGCGCACCGCATCCGGCCCATATCCACCAGGTTCGAGCCGGTCACATCTTGAGGGACGTAAACACAGGTTCCTGTCGTACTCCTCTCCATCCCGCTCGCCGAACCCGCACCATCTGGCAGTTCTGGCACGTCCCGGCTTTGTCAGGGCTGCTCCCACCCTCCCCGGCATCTCCCGGATCAGGCTGCCCTCAGCTCCACCGCCCTGCTGCGACAGGGTCAGCGGCGAAGGTCTCTCACCTCCGCTCGAGACAACAGCGCCTCACGGCGCACACGTCAGAGATGTCACGTTCCGTGAAGATCTACATCAAGCCCGGACAGGCACCGGACCCGCCGTCATGGCCACCCTGCGTAACACCGCGATCGGCTGGCACCGTGTCAACGGCGACACCAACATCGCCCGCGCCAACCGACGCGCCGACGGCCGATCACACGACCTCATCGACGCCGTGACCGGCAGTTACATCAACACGCAATGACCCTGCAGTCGAACTCCAGCCGGAAACGAGCACCCATCGTGACTTGTCGTACCCGGGTGGCACAGTCGGGGGCGTGTACGAGGAATGGAACTCAGTCCTGCCGCACGTCGTCGCGTGGCGATCTGTCACGCCGCCGGGCAGTTCTTCGAAACGCATTCTGCCGGATGGCTGTCTTGACCTGATCTGGCAGGACGGCACGGTGTTCGTCGCCGGACCGGACACGACCGCCCAGGTCGGGCTTCCCTCACCGGGCAGCCGCTACGCCGCGTTGCGGTTCGGCGCTGGCACCGGGCCCGGTGTGTTGGGCGTGCCCGCATGCGAGCTGGTCGATCGGCGTGTGCCGCTCGACGCACTGTGGCCACCGGCCGAGGTACGGGCCATCGCCGAGGCAGACGACCCCGTCATCGCACTGACCGCGGCCGCGAGCCGGCGCTGGCAGGGCGCCGACCGCGCGATGCTCGCTTTGGCCGCAGCCGCGCGAGCCGGGTTGCCCGTAGGCTCGGCCGCCCAATGGTGCGGCCTCAGCGCCCGCCAGCTGCAGCGGCGCAGCAATATCGCCGTCGGCTACGGACCGAAGACGCTGCACCGGATCCTGCGGCTACAGCGGGCCGTCGCTCTGGCCCGGGCCGGCCAGCCGTTCGCGACGGTGTCGGCCGACGCGGGCTACGCCGACCAGGCCCATCTCGCCCGCGAGGTGCGTGCGCTGTCGGGCGTTTCGCTGAGCGCGCTACTCCGCTGACTTGGCCCAGGCGAAGAGGTCCACGATGTTGCCGTCGGGATCTCGCACCTGTGCATAACGTTGTCCCCACGGGGCGTCCCAGGGCGCTTTGACCGACTGATGCCCGGCGGCAACCAGGTCCGCGTAGCAGCTGTTCACCTCGGCCGGATTGGAGCAAAGGAATGCCCAGCCGCCAGAGGGCGGAGACGGCTGGTAGTCCGGGTCGAAGGATTGCAACGAGGTATGCGTGTCCCACATGAGCCGGATGCCTCCAGCGACTGTCACCTCGGCGTGCGAGTCCAGCTCGGCGCCAGCCGGGAACTCCAGGCCGAGTCGGCGGTAGAAGGAAAGGGACGTTGTCATGTCGGCCACAGCAAGGCCGATCGCGTTGAAGGTAGGTGCCACGGCACCGACAGTACGAGGCATCCGAGCACGGGTCTTGAAGAAATCGGACGCCGGAACCACACGCTTCGGCGTGCGGCACAGGCATGGGACTTCGCGCAGGCGATGATCGGCGCTTCGATCTGGAGCACACGTTCCGACTGTTCAAGCAGGCTCTCGGCTGGACCAGGCCGAAGCTACGCGACCCGCGAGCAGCCGACCGGTGGATCTGGATCATGATCGCCGCCCACACCCAACTGCGACTGGCCCGGCCCCTCGCCATCGATCTACGCCGCCCTTGGGAACGTCCGTCACCGCCCGACCGGCTCACCCCGGCCCGGGTCCGGCGAGGATTTCGGAACCTGCGCTCGACATCGGCTCTCCCGGCGGCAGCACCGAAACCTTCACGCCCTGGCCCCGGACGGCCGCCGGGATCGAAGAACCACCGCCGCGCGACCCGCTACGACGTGGGCAAGACCGTCAAACGCGAAACCTCGCTGGGCGGCCCGCCCCGCCGCAAGCCCAAGGCCAGAGGTTAAAGAACAGGCTGAGAGTGAGCCTTACCGCGCAAGGCTATGATTACTGAACGTTGTCATGTGGTGCGGTCGTGCTCGATGTGGAGGATGACCAGCGCGGCGGCGACGATCTTACCGATCCGCCAGGGGTTGAGGCTGATGTTGCGCAGCGCCCTGAAGGTCATCTTGAGCAGGGAGTTCCCGCGTTCGCCGATGGCTCTGAGGCTGCTGTGGGCCTTGTTGAGCTGTTGCTGAACGAGGGCGAGTCGGCGGTTCTTCGGCTTCTTGAAGGCGACGGTGATGGTGCCGGACTCGCCTTCGTAGCTCAGGTCGCCGAGGGTCCGCAGGTCCGTGCCGGCCGCGATGAGGGCGGACAGGACCTCGCGATGGGTGCGGACCGCGGTGATGTCGTGCTCCCGGCCGGGCCGCACGTCGCAGGTCCAGATCGGGCACCCGTCGGCAACGGTCACGACCTGAACGTTGCCACCATGGCTGTTATGTTTGCCGGACCACCACAGATCCACGCCCGCGGTCGGGCCGGGAGTGCGGCAGCGGTCGGTCTCCACCAGGATCCCGTCGATGTTCACATGGTCATGACCGGCGGCCTTCGCCGCGAGCAGAGCCCCGTGCAGACGCGGTGAGCGGGCGGCGAGCACGTCGATGCCTCGTGCAGGTAGTCGTAGCCGGTCGAGGCGCTGATCTTGTTGTCCCGGGCGACTTGGCGCATCCGGGTGCCGTCGAGGAACCATCGCAGGATCAGGATCGCCTGGTCACGGCATGACAACGCGCGGGTGCCGGATCGGGGGCCACGGCGGGCTCGTTCGGCAGCGAGCAGCCTGGTCAGCACGTCCACGGTGTGCTCGCGTGCAGGCAGGACAGCGGTGTATGTGACACTCATCGTCGGCGCAGGGCCCTTATGAAGTTGACTGTGAGAGGCCACCTTCCTATCGGGGTTCTGCGCCTTCTCTATGTAGCGGCTCTCATCTGGCGCATCCCGGATCTACCGGACATCGCAGCGGCTACAGCCTGCAACCGGACCGTTGCGCGGAATGGCTCACTGTATCACCCAGAAATGAGTTTTCTGCCGATCCAGTTTACCGCCACTCTTTACCTAAGGGATAAGAGGACTGGAAAAATCGTAAAGGTGATGTATTTTTTTGCTTCGGTCTCCCACGGCTCCAAGAACGTCATCACCGCAATGCCCACCCGAGCCCGGAAGACCAAGTAACATGGCAGCCATGAGTGACGCCATCGATGTGCTGATAGAACGTACGGGCAGCGACGGCCGACTGGAACGCACCAACAGTGGTGTCTTGATACACGAGTGGGACGGCGAGACGTTCAACCCACCGCTAGTCCTCCACGTCACTGCCGACGAGTTGGCGACAACAATCCGGGATAACGCCGCAGAGGCGACAGTCGCATGGACCAGTGGGGGAAAACCACAAGAAAAATATGGCTGGTACATGCTTATCACGCATCTGGACGAAGCCATAACAGTCCGAGATGAAACACAAAACGATCTCGCGCTTGGCCCCGCAGGCATAATCCTCCTGTAGCGGAAGAGGAATTCGCAAGATCATTTATGTTGGCACTGAGGGTCGCGACTCCAGGATAGTGCCCATCCTGCCCGACCTCAAGTCCGGCGAATCAGGAAAAAAACACTTTTTGAGGCACAGTGCCCCGGATCTTGCTGAGATCACGGCGGATTCAGGCGGTCGTAGCATTTTGATCTTGGCGGATCGGCGGGACAGGATCCCCGCTGTGCGCAACATGCA
>NZ_BOMW01000105.1 GCF_016862395.1 Actinoplanes siamensis
AGGGGCGCGATGCCCGCGAGCCGGAGGCGACGCCGGTCAGCAGAGCGTGGTCGTTTTCGGTGGCCTCGTCATCGGCTCCGAGGGGCGCGATGCCCGCGAGCCGGAGGCGACGCCGGTCAGCGCGGCCGGTCAGCGCTGACAGGTGGGGCACCAGTACAGGTTGCGGCCGGCCAGCGGCCCGCGGGCCACGGCGGTGCCGCAGACCAGGCAGGGCTGGGCGGCGCGACGGTAGACGTACACCTCGCCGCCGTGCCGGTCGACGCGCGGCGCCCGCCGCATCGCCTCCGGGGTGTGCCGGGTGTGCACGGTGTCGATCCGGCCGCGGGCCACGCCCTCTTTCATCAGGGCGCGCAGGTCGTCCCAGAGCGCGGTCCAGCGTTCCCGATCGATCGCGGTGCCCGGGGTGGTCGGCGCGAGCCCGGCACGGAACAGCACCTCGTTGGCGTAGATCAGGCCGCAGCCGGCCACGATGGACTGGTCCAGCAGCAGCGCGAACAGGGGCTTGGTCGAAGATCTGACTCTTTGGTACGACCGGGCGGGATCCGCGTCGTCGCGCAGCGGGTCGGCGCCGAGCCGCGCGCGCAGGGACTCCACGGCCGGCGGCTCGAGCACCTCGCACGCGGTCGGGCCGCGCAGATCGAGCCAGTGGGTGGGGCCGGCCATCCGCATCCGGATCTGGCCGACCGGGTCGGGCAGCGGCGGCTCGCCCTCGGTGAACTTGCCGTAGAGCCCGAGGTGCACGTGCAGCGTGCGGTCGCCCTCGTAGTGGTGCAGCAGGTGCTTGCCGTACGCCTCGGTGTCGCGCAGCACCCGCCCGTCGAGCAGGGCCGCCCCGCTGGTGAACCGGCCCTGCGGGCTGGAGACCGCGACCGGGTGACCGGCGAACAGCTCGCGGTGGCGGGTGGCAAGGCGGTGAATGGTATGTCCCTCCGGCACGCGCCAAAAGTATCCGCAGAAACACGCTTGTACGGATCGCGCGTGATCAGTGCCACCCGGGGCGAGGGCGCATTCTGCCGTGAGCGGATTCGCCCTGAGGGGAATCGCTGGGCCTCGACACGCCTCGTGGGAGAAGGTGTGAGACGTAGAAGAGCGGATGCGAAAGGGTTGACCCATGAGTGTTGACACGACCATGCGCGGTGGCGGCGCGTCCTTCGACGACCAGGTCTTCGAGCGTCTGCTCCGGGAGCGGATCATCTTCCTCGGCAGCGAGGTCAACGACGAGGTGACCAACCGCATCTGCGCCCAGATGCTGCTGCTGGCCTCGGAGGACCCGGACCGCGACATCGCGCTGTACATCAACTCCCCCGGCGGCTCGATCAGCGCCGGGATGGCGGTGTACGACACCATGCAGTACATCAAGAACGACGTGGCGACCATCGCGATGGGCATGGCCGCCTCGATGGGCCAGTTCCTGCTCTGCGCCGGCACCCCCGGCAAGCGGTACGCGCTGCCCCACGCCCGGGTGATGATGCACCAGCTCTCCGGCGGCATCGGCGGCACCGCGGCGGACATCGCCATCCAGGCCGAGAGCATGCTGCACATCAAGCAGGTGATGAACGAGCGGATCGCGTTCCACTCGGGGCACACCCCGGAGGAGATCGAGCGCGACTCCGACCGGGACCGCTGGTTCACCGCCCAGCAGGCCAAGGATTACGGCCTGGTGGACCACGTGATCAGCCGGGCCTCCGACGTGAACGCGGTCTCGTCACTCGTCTGACCTGCGGTTTTCCTCCGAGGGGTGCACGTTCTGTGCACCCCTCGTGTCGTTTCCCAGCGGCCCGGGTATAGAGCCTTGTCATACCGATCCCCGAGTTCCGCCAGGAGGTGTTGACGTGAGGATGCCTACCTTCTCGCGTACGGCGACGACCGATACCGACGAGACCGCCCGGGTTCCGGTGCGGCCCCGCCGGACCGAGGACGCCACCACGCAGACCATGACCACGCCGCGGACCAGCACGGTCACCCCGCCGACCGAGGCGCAGCGCAAGCCCGTCGCGATCGGCCGCCCGGCCGGCGCCGACCGGCCCGTCACCGCCGGGCGGTCCGTCACGGCCGACCGGCCGGCAGACTCCGAGGGCCCGGCCGCCAAGCCGGTCACCGAGCCCGCCCCCACCGTCCGCCGCCCGCGCGCCAGCGGTATGGCCACCCTCGGCCTGATCGCCAGCGTGGCCGGCATCGCGCTGGTGCTCTCCGGTCCGCTCGCCGGGTGGGGCATCGGCGTCGCCGCCCTCGGCCTGATCCTCTCGCTGGCCGGCCTGAGCGCCACCCGCAAGCGGCACGTGGCCGGCAAGGGCGACGCCCTGATCGGCATCGCCGTCGCCATCGGCGCGATCGTGCTCGGCGTGCTGGCCCTCAACGGGCAGCTGAGCTGGCTCGGCACCGACATGCACCCGGCGTCGGACCTGCGGGAGTGGCTCGACACACAGTTTGCGAACCGTTTCTGACGGGTACCTCACATACACCGGCGGCGATGCGCTGCCGGGCACACCCCTCGGAACCGGGACGACCCGCTGGTCGGCCCGCCCCGAAAATCCTCCGGCGGTTCGCCGGACCGGGCTCCGGCGGTTCGCCGGACGACCCCACGGGCGCCGGGATTTGCGTGCGAACGCCTCTCCCGGCGCCCGTGTGGTGTGCACGCAACGAATCACTGCGCCGAGTGGCGATCACGCAACGATCCGCCGCCGTACGCAAGGTTGAACCAGGGTGTGTGAAGGTCAACCACCCCTAGCGTTTCCTGCATGACCCGCCGTTATCTGATGTGCCGGCCCACCCACTTCGCCGTCACCTACCGGATCAACCCGTGGATGGATCCCTCGGCGCCGTACGACAACGCGCTCGCCGTACGCCAGTGGGAGACCCTGCGGAAGACGTTCCTCGACCTGGGCCACACCGTCGAGCTGATCGACCCGCTGCCCGGCCTGCCGGACATGGTCTTCGCCGCGAACGGCGGCACGATCATCGACGGGCGCGCGCTCGGGGTGCAGTTCCGGGACGCCGAGCGGGCCGACGAGGCCCCGGCGTACGCCGCCTGGTTCCGGGAGAGCGGCTTCGAGGTCGCGATGCCCAAGCACACCAACGAGGGCGAGGGCGACATCCTGCTCGCCGGGGACCTGCTGCTGGCCGGGACCGGATTCCGCACCTCGCACGCGTCGCACGCCGAGACCCAGGAGTTCCTGCGCCGGCCGGTGGTCACGCTGCAGCTCGTCGACCCGGCGTACTACCACCTGGACACGGCGCTCTGCGTGCTGGACGAGACGAACATCGCGTACCTGCCGTCGGCCTTCTCGCCGGGTTCGCAATCCGTGCTCCGGCAGCTGTTCCCGAATGCGATCATCGCAACGCCCGAGGACGCCGCCGTCCTCGGCCTCAACGCGGTCAGCGACGGCCGCAACGTGGTGCTGCCGGTGCAGGCCACCCACCTGGCCGAGGAGCTGCGCAGGGGCGGCTACCACCCGATCGGGGTCGATGTGTCCGAGCTGCGCAAGGCCGGCGGCGGCCCGAAGTGCTGCACGCTGGAGGTACGGCCATGACCGACCCGGTGGACGACGCCGCAGGCGAGAGCCAGGAGAGCAGGGCAAAGGAGCACCGCCGATGACCACTGTCGAATTTCGTACGCCGGAAGCCCTCGCCGACGCGGAGCGCTGGACGGCGCACAACTACCACCCGCTGCCGGTCGTCGTGGCGGAGGCCGAGGGCGCCTGGGTCACCGACGTGGACGGGCGCCGCTACCTGGACATGCTGGCCGGGTACTCGGCGCTGAACTTCGGGCACCGGCACCCCGCGCTGATCGCGGCCGCGCACGCCCAGCTGGACCGGCTCACGCTGACCAGCCGGGCGTTCGTGCACGACCAGTTCGGCGCGTTCTGCCGGGCGCTGGCCGAACTGTGCGGCAAGGATCTGGTGCTGCCGATGAACACCGGCGCCGAGGCCGTGGAGACCGCGGTGAAGGTCGGCCGCAAGTGGGGTTACCAGGTCAAGGGCGTGCCGGACGGGCAGGCCGAGATCATCGTGGCGGACGGGAACTTCCACGGCCGGACCACCACGATCGTCAGCTTTTCCACGGATCCGGAGGCGCGGGCCGACTTCGGGCCGTACACTCCCGGCTTCGTGGTCGTGCCCTACGGCGACGCCGTGGCGCTGGAGGCGGCGATCACGCCCAACACGGTGGCGGTGCTGCTGGAGCCGATCCAGGGCGAGGGCGGCGTGGTGATCCCGCCGGCCGGGTACTTCGCCCGGGTCCGGGAGGCCTGCACGGCCGCCGGCGTGCTGCTGGTCGCCGACGAGATCCAGTCCGGCCTGGGCCGGACCGGGAAGACCTTCGCCATCGAGTACGAGGGTGTGGTCCCGGACATGTACGTGCTCGGCAAGGCGCTCGGCGGCGGGATCGTGCCGGTCTCCGCGGTCGCCGCCAACCGGGACGTGCTCGGGGTGCTCAAGCCCGGCGAGCACGGTTCCACCTTCGGCGGGAACGCGCTGGCCTGTGCGGTCGGGAGCGCGGTGGTCGGCCTGCTGCGGACCGGGGAGTTCCAGGAGCGGTCGGCGCGGCTCGGGGCGCGGCTGGAGGCCGGGCTCTCGGCGCTGATCGGCAAGGGGCTGGTGGCGGTGCGCTGCCGCGGGCTGTGGGCCGGGGTGGACATCGACCCGGCGCTGATGACCGGGCGGGACGCCTGCGAACGGCTCGCGGCGCGGGGCGTGCTGGCCAAGGACACCCACGGGTCGACGATCCGGCTCGCTCCGCCTCTGGTGGTGAGCGAGGCCGACCTCGACCATGCGGTGGCCCAGCTCGCCGCCGTCCTGGCCGCCTGACCGCCACCACCGCAGCCGCCGGCCCGGACCACCGGGTCGCGCGGCTGCGCGTCCGCCGGCTCGGACCGCCGGACGGCACTCCCCGCGCGGCCATCAGTTCCGGCTGCCCTACCGCACCCCGTGCGGCCGCCGGCTCGGGCCGCCTCGCCGCACCCCGTGCGGCCGTCCGCCGGGACCGCGCTGGCCGCACGCCGGGCAGGCCGGCTGGTCGCCCGGGTGTCTCAGCGGGCCGGAGACACCGCTGAGGGCCGGCCGGAACCCGGCGGCGCCAGTGGGCGGATCTTGATGGTCAGCGGCCGAGAGGGCGGATGGCCATCGTCGGGGCCTCGGCCATGACCGACTGGGGCTGGACGACGCCGCCGTTGGACCAGAGCTTGGCGCGGCCCACGTGGACGCCGGCGTAGAGCTCCACTATGTCGTCCGGCGCGAGGACCCGGGACTCGTCGCGGTGCAGCGTGATCCGCGCGTCGTCGTCCGGCGAGCCGCCCGGGCGGACGCCGGTGCCGTTGGTGCTGATGTCCTTCGCGGTGATCTCGCCGGCGCGCAGGGCGAAGCGGACGTGACCGCGGCTGATCCACTTGCGGGCGTCGGCGGTGAGCCACTGGCCCAGCATGATGCCGCCGCCCTCCGGCGCGCGGCCGACCACCACCGGCTGGTCCTCGGAGACGGTGAACCGCTGGCGGACCACGCCGTCGATGCGGACCGAGAGCACCTCGGTGTGCGGCCGGGGGCCGGCGTCCCTGAGCCGCTCACCGTGCCGCGGACAGGTCGGCACGCCGTTGCGCAGGGCTGGCGGCGGCTGGGCGACCGGGCTGGTGAACGTGCGCATGTCGGCGAACGGGCTGTCCGAGTCGCCGCCGGTGCCGAACGTGGTGCAGTTGAAGTCGGGGCACTTCCAGATGCGCGCGAGCAACCGCTCGCCCAGCGGCGACCGCGGCGTCGGCGGGACCACCTCGCCCCGGCCCACCCGGGCCACCAGCGCCGGTCCCCCCTGCTGCGACACCAGCGCGAGCAGGCGACCGGGCTCGGCGACCCACGGCCGGCTGGCGCGGAACCGGTCCTCCCGGTCCCGGGTGAGCACCGGCACGCCGAGCATCTCGGCCACCTCCAGCACCCGGTCCCCCATCTGCGGCACCACCTCGACCTTGCCGTCGTCGGCCCAGCGGCGCACCACCATGCGCTCGTTGGAGGTGAGGTCGGTGTCGGAGAGCAGACCGCGCGGGGCGATCACGTAGACCGGGACGTTCTCCTCGGCGGCGTAGCGCCCGAGGGCGTCGACCAGCAGGCCCAGCCGGACCAGGCTGGCCGGGCGGCCGCCGTCGAGGTCGGCGTAACGCACCACCTCCGACAGATCCACCACGGCCCGGGCCAGAGCCGGGTCGGTGGTGAGGTGGGCCTCGATCGCGTCGAGGACCTTGCTGACCTCGAATCTCACGCGTCCTCCCCCTGTCCTGCAAGCACGGATTACCTCCGGTTCATCATGCCCCGGACATGATCTGGGCGGCGAACCGGGCGGCCGCCGCGCCACGCTTCGCCCGCGGTGTCCGTTTGCCGATTCCCACGATCGGGAACCTCCTCATCGATGTTTCCCGACGAAAGGACAGCGATGCGGACCACTCGGCTCACCGGGATCGGCCTCGCGGTGGCCTCGGCCGCGTTCGCGGTGGCCGGCTGCAGCACCGCGGACGGCACGCCCGCGACGTCGGCCTCCGGCTCGGCGGACGTTTCGGCGGCGCCCTCCAGCAGCGCGGACCCGGCGGCGGTCAGGGCGCTGTCGGACGCCGCCGCCAAGCTCGGCAACACCAGCTTCAAGATGACCATGACGAACGGCGCCGGTTTCGACCTGACCGCCGACGTCGACCCGGTCAAGGGCAACGGCAACGCGGACCTGACGGCCAAGGGGACCAACACCTCGCTGACCGTCAAGACGCTGCTGCTCGGCCAGGACCTGTACGCGCGGATCCCCGGCGTCACCACCGGCGACACCTGGACCCACCTGGACATCGCCCGGCTGCCGGAGGGCGCCGACATCGGCCTCAAGCCCGGCCAGATCGACCCGGCGAACACCGCCGAACTGCTCGGCGCTACCACTGACGTGCGGCAGGCAGGCGAGGGTTCGTACGGCGGGACGCTGGACCTGACCAAGGCCGCCGGGGTGGCCGGGATCAGCAAGGTGACAGTCGACGGCTACGGCGCGGACGCCCAGCGGGTGCCGTTCGAGGCCACTCTGGACCAGCAGGACCGGCTGGACACGCTGACCCTGCGACTGCCCGCGGTGGACAACCGGGAGACGCAGCCGCTGGTCGTCAAGTACAGCGACTACGGCCAGACGGTGACCGCCCAGCAGCCGCCGAGCGGTCAGATCTCCGAGGCCCCGGACAGCGTCTACCAGGCGCTCGGTGGCAAGTAGGGCTTCTCGTCAGCCGGCGCCGCGGTCCATCCACAGCGGCCGCGGCGCCGGCTTGTTCTCCTCGATCCACGTGTCGATCCGGGCCCACCAGGCGTAGAGCCAGTCGATCCGCTCCTGCTCACCGGCCGGCACCTCCTCCGGCGGCACGCTCCAGAACCTCATCACCAGGCGCTTGTCCATCGGCAGCTCACGCCACACGTCGCCGACCGTGACCATCCGGTCCAGGCCGGTGTGTGCCACGAAGATCACTCCGGCGTCCGGGGCCGCGTCGAGCGCGGACAGCAGGCCACCCGGTTTCGGGGGCAGCAGGTTGCGCAGGTTCTCCGCCTTGACAGCCATCTCGTCCAGGCCGCTGGCCCGCAGCCGGGCGATCGCCTTGACCTTGCGGCGCGGGGTGAAGTTGCCGCCCTCCGGGAAGATCACGAAGGCGTCGTTGTCGTCCAGCCCGGTGGCCAACTCGCCGATCTGCTCCTCGAGCGTCGCGGTGGCCGTCCGGCCCGGGGTGATGAAGCGGTTGGGCAGCCGGTTGAGCAGCACGTCCACCGCGGGATCCCACTGCAGCGCGGCCTTCAGCACGATCCGCGGCTCCCGGGCGAACCAGTTGACCAGCGCGTGGATCAGCGTGAACGAGTCGCCCGGGCCGGCGTGCCGGCTGACCACGATCTCCGGGCGGCCAGGCTGCGCGGTGTCCGGGTCGGTGCCGACCACGTCGATCGCCAGGTGCAGCGACCAGCGGGCGAACCAGAACAGGGCGCGCAGGAACCAGCCGGTCACCACGTAGTGCGCGCGCTGGAAGGACGGGCCGCGGATCGACCTGCCGAACCCGGACGCCACCCAGAGCGCGGCGAGCACGATCAGCGCGGCGGCGTCCCAGACCAGGTAGACGATCAGCAGGAAGACCAGCCGGGGCACCCGCAGCCGGCCGGGCACCAGCGGGGACACCGCGAGCGCGAGCAGCAGCCAGATCGGCAGCGTGGTGAGCAGCGTGACGGCGAGCAGCACGACGGCGGGGGCGATCACCAGGCGGCGGACCCAGACCGGGGGCAGGCTCATCTCAACGGCCGCCCGGTTCCGGGAGCGGGTGGACATTCGCCGTCAGATAGCGGCGGGAGGCGGTGTAGGCCCGGCTGATCCGGCGGCCGACCCGGGCCATGTCCCGATAGGCCCAGGGCGAGTCGTCGCCGGTCTCGCCGCCTCCACTGGGCAGGACGTGCACCCGGACGCCGTCCGGCAGGGTGGCCAGATCCCGGGCGAAGCGATGCCGGCGCGCGATCTCGAACGCCACCTGCGCCACCTCCCACGGACGCCGGGGCACGCTGAGCTGTCGCTCCACCCGCCCCACCTGGAGCACGAAGATCAGTCGCGCACCGAGCCGGACCGCCTCGCTGATCGGGATCGAGTTCACGATGCCGCCGTCCACATAGTGCTCGCCGCCGATCTCCATCGGCGGCAGCAGGCCCGGCACCGCGGACGAGGCGAGCACCGCGTCGACCAGCGGCCCGCTGTCGAACCAGTGTTCGGCGGCCCGCTCGATGCTGGCCGCGCAGCAGTGGAACGGCACCTTCAGATCGGCGAACGTGGCCGTCTCGCCCAGTTCCCCCTCCAGCAGCCGGCGCAGCGGGAGCGGCGAGTGCAGGTGGGTGCGGGCCGCGAACCGGCGCAGCTGACGGCCGATCGAGTCGCCGTAGACCGCTGCCGCCTCGGGCGACGCCCAGAGCCGGACCAGCCGGTCGGTGACCGCCTCGCCGGGCTCGGCCGCGACCAGGGCGCCGTTGACCGCGCCGATCGACGTGCCGACCACCACGTCGGGACGGAAGCCGGCCCGGAACAGCGCGCGCAGCATGCCCACCTCGACCGCGCCGAGCACACCGCCACCGCCGAGCACGAACGCCACCGGACCGTCGACCATGGGCCCCATCGTTGCACGGGCTTGCCTTGACGCCGGTGTCAAGCCGTACCGTCGGCGGCATGCTGATCGGGGAGCTCGCGGAACTGGCCGGGACGAGCCCGCGCACGCTGCGCTACTACGAGGAGCACGGGCTGGTGCGGGCCCGCCGGGACGCCAACGGCTACCGGCAGTACGACGACGGCGAGCTGCGCGTGGTGCACGAGATCCGCACCCGGCTGGCATCCGGCTTCGCGCTGGACGACATCCGCCCGTTCGTGGCCTGCCTGCGGGCCGGCAACAGCGCCGGCCACGTCTGCCCGGACGCGGTCGCGGTGTTGCGCCGCAGGATCGCCGAAGTGGACGACTATCTCGGCCGACTCACCGAGGTCCGGGAACGGCTGCACGACCAGTTGAGCCAAGCTCTGGAACAGGAGTCCCCATGCCGGATGAGACCTTGATCACGATCACCGACGCCACCTTCGACGAGCTGGTGCTGCGGTCCCCGGTGCCGGTGGTGGTCGACTTCTGGGCACAGTGGTGCCCGCCCTGCGGGCCGATGTCCCGGGTGCTCGCCGAGCTGGCGCCGGAGTTCCGCGGCCGGCTCACGATCGGCACGCTGGACGCCGACGAGAACCCGCTGACCACCCGCGACCACCGGGTGCTGGCCATGCCCACCCTGCTGTTCTTCGCGGGCGGGGTGGTGACCTCGTCGATCGTCGGGGCGCGGCCCAGGTCCGTGCTGCGGGCCGCGCTGGAGAACGCGGTCACGCCCTACGTGAACTCCTAGCCGGACCCGCGCCGTCCCGCCGTCTGCTGCCGAGGCCATGCCGGCCTGCTCGGACAGCGCGAAGACGCGGCCCCGTCCGTCGTCGACCTGCTCTCTAGTCGAGCTCCGGCATGGCCACCGGCTGCGGCCGCGGATGGCAGGTGCCGCACTGCACGGCGTCGTCCACGACCAGCGCCTCGGCCCGGTCCCGGACCGCCGACCGGCTGATCTCCAGCAGGTACGGCCCGAAGCGGGCGTGTTCGGCGCACACGCCACGGCCGCAGAACCGGCACGTGGCGCGGGCGCTCTCGGCGCAGAACCAGCACAACATCAGCCGGCGGTCGCCGTCTCGCCCGGTGTGCTCTCCGGGGCGCTCGTCGGGTTGGTCGTCGGGGGCGTCGTGGTCGGCGCCGCAGTGGTGGGCGTCGTGGTCGGTTTGGTGGTGCTCGGCCGAGGCTTGGTGGGCTTCACCGGCGGCTTGACGGTGGTGGCCCCGCCGGTCGGCACGGTCGTCGGGCTCGGCGTCGGCGAGCTGCTGGCCCGCTCCGACGGGTCGGCGGTGACGGCCGGGCCGGAGCTGGCCGGGACCGGGCTCGGGTTCGCCGGCCCGGAGGGCAGCGGGTCCGTCGTGTCCGACGGGAACGGCTCCTCGGACGGGTCGTCGCCCTCGGTGGTCGCCGGCTGGCTCACCTTCTTCCCGTCGCCGCAGGTCAGCATGCTGGTGACGGGCGGGGCCGGGACACCGCCGGCGGTGACGGTGCCGTTCGCCACGGTGATCGCCGCGAGGTCGACCGCGTACCACGCCCGGCCCTCGTTCGTCACGTCACCGGCGACCCGGACGACGGTCAGGGCGAGCGGCCGGTACGCCCCGCTCGTGCCGGCCGTGTCGGCGAGCAGCCGGCCGCTCTGCAGGGTGACCCTGCCGGACGGGCTGGACTCACGGCCGCTCCGCACCCCTGCCGCGTTCAGCGTGACGCGGGCGCCCGGGCAGATCATCAGCGCGCCGCCGCCCGGGAACGTCAGCCAGGCGCGGCTCTTGTCCGGCGCCTCGACCTGCGTGCCGGATCTCAGATAGCGCCGGTCACCGGCGGTCAGCGACTCCTGGACACCGCCGTGCCGCACGGCCGCGGCGCCGCTCTCGACCGTGAGCAGCGCCTTCCCGGCGGGCATCTCGGCCCAGGCCGGGCCGGCGCCGAGGTCCAGCGCGAGACCGCCCAGCGCCACCACCAGCAGCAGGCTGACGAAGACCCACATCCGCCGCTCGAAGTGCCGGTCCACGTCGAAGCCGCCGGCGCCGTCCGGCGGGCCGGGCGGGACCGCCAGCGGCGGGTGCACCGCGCCCGGTCGCACCGAGAGCGGGCGGCCCGGCCGGAGACTGGGCATCGGCGCGCCGGGGCGGGCGACGGCGCCGATCAGCGGCGGCAGGTCCGAGGCGTCCGGGATGATCCAGAGCCGGACCGGGGTACGGGTCTGCGCCACCATCCCCGGGGTGCCGTCGCCGACCGGGCCGACCAGCGTGCCGCGGCGCAACTCGACACCGTCCGGCATGGCGATCACGCCGGACTCGACCACCACCGCGTGGGTCGGGCCGTGCAGGATCACCGGGGCGCCCGGCTCCAGATCGACCGGGTGCGCCGCGGCGATCAGCGCGAGCTGCTGGTCCTCCTCCAGGGCGGCCAGCGCCGGAGTGTCGGCGAACAGCGCCTCGGCCTCGGCCAGCTCCCCCGGCGGCGGGCCGGGCAGCGGGCCGACCACCGCGGTGACCGTGGAGGCCGGCACGGCGAGCAGCGTGGTCCCGCCGGCGGCGTGCCAGTCCAGCGGGGTGGTGCGGCCGGTCAGCGCGGCGGCCAGGCCGACCACGCTGCCCGGACCGGCATGGTGCCGGATGGTGCCGCCCGGGTCGCCGGGGCGGCGGCCGTGCAGGGCGCCCTCGACCACCACGTAGACCGTGGCCTGGGGCTCACCGGCCCGGGCCAGCTGGCGGCCGACCCGCGGGTGCTCCCAGCGGGCCCGGGCGGCCATCGACTGCAGCGACGGCTCTGGCAGGCCGCCCAGGTCCGAGGCGTGGAACGCGGCCAGCCGGTGCGGCATGTCGGACTCCTGGTCGCGCTCCTGAGCGCGCCGGCGCCACCGGCGCCAGCCGCTGCCCAACCGGCCGAGCAGGAAGTACAGCGGCGGGGCGACGAGGCCGAGCAGCATCACGACGAGCAGCAGGTGGGCGGCGAAACCCTCGTACCAGAGGCCGAGCACCAGACCGGACACCCGGTCGGTCCACAGGCGATAGCCCAGGGCCGCGGCGATGGCCAGCCAGAAGAGAGCGAGCAGGCCGTACAACGCGATCAGCCGGCCCTCACGGTCCAGCGCCGACCAGCGCCGGCCGCGGCGGCGCAGCCGGCCGCCCAGCCAGGCCAGGCCGCGGGCCCGCAGGTCGGGGATCTCCAGCCAGTCCATCAGCAGGTACTGCCCGTCCAGCGGCAGCAGCGGGCTCAGGTTGAAGAACGTGTGCAGGTAGAACAGGAAGGCCAGCTGGAACGCGAGCCCGCCGGCGCCGGGCACGGCCAGGCCGATCACCTGGACCAGGCCGGCCAGGCCGAGCCCGGTCGCCGGGCCGGCAGCGGTCACCGCGATCCGGGCGCGCCGGCCGGCCATCCACACGTCGCTGGTGTCGACGAAGACCGTCGGCAGGCCGAAGCGGAGCATCAGGCCGGCGGAGGGAACCTCCCGGCCGACCCGCTTCGCGGCGAGCGCGTGCCCGAACTCGTGCAGGCCCAGGGCGACCACGTTGAGTAACAGCAATGTGATGGCGCCGAGTAGGTAGGAGTCACCCGTAAGGAAGAGGGCATGACCGCCACGCTGCCAGGACAGCGCGAACAGCACCACGCCGGCGAGCGCCAGCAGGGTACCGAGCCAGACCGCGGGACGGGTGAAGAGCAGCCGGCCGACGCTGTTGTAGAAGCCGGTGAGTGCGCCGTCGACAGGCACGGCTAGCGTCCGGCGGCCCCGCGCCACGGCCAGCAGCCCCGGCAGCGGCTCCCGGTGCATCGTGCGCAGCGGGCGGAACGCGTCGACCGGCAGCTCCTCCAGCATCCGGTTGCCGGCCAGGTCGGCGACCACCCGGCGGACCTGGTCGGGGGCGAGCCGGCCGGCGATCCGGGCGAACTCGGCGACCAGGCGGGCCACCGTGCAGGTGCCGTCCATCATCAGGGCCAGCTGGTACTCCTCCGGGCTGAGCCGGAGGTAGCAGCCGCGGCCGGTCTCGTCGGCGGGCGAGCGGAGCATGACGTACCGCCCGCCGCGGACCGTGACGCGGTGCCGCACCTCGATGCCGCCGCGCAGTTCGGGACGGGCCCGCGCCGGGTTCAGCCGGTCGGCGACGGCATGCCAGAGACCGGAGTCGGCAGGCCGCGCCTGACCACCCTGGGCCCGGCCGGCCAATGCTTCCCAGACGCTGGTCCGGGTCTCGACGTACGTCAACTCGCAGGGCCTCTCACTCCGCCGCCGATGGCGGTAGGAGATTAGAAGGTCCCCTCACCAAACGCGAGCCCCGGCCCGGAAATCCTGCTCATACGTCGTGAAGGTCCCAAATAACGGCATACGGCGGGTGACGTGCCCACCCCTGGCCACGTCACCC
>NZ_BOMW01000106.1 GCF_016862395.1 Actinoplanes siamensis
AGCGTGAGCGCTTCTGGCTGGACGCGCCGCGGTCCGGTGACGCGTCGGGCCTGGGCCTGGCGACGGTGGACCATCCCCTCCTGGCCGCGGTGATCGCCGACCCGGACGGTGACGGCGTGCAGTTCTCCGGGTCGGTGTCGTTGCCGACGCATCCGTGGCTGGCCGACCACGCGATCGGCGGGACGGTGCTGGTCCCGGGAACGGCCTTCCTGGAAATGGCGGGCCAGGCCGCCGAGCAACTCGGATACGCCACGGTCGAGGAGCTCACCCTGCAGACGCCCCTCGTCCTGACCGGAACCGCCGCCGTCTCGATCCGGCTGACCGTCGATCGGGCCGACGCGCGCGGCGACCGCCGGTTCACGGTGTACTCGAGGACCGGCGACCAGCCGTGGACCGCCCACGCGGCCGGCTTGCTCACGTCCTTCGCCCCCGCGCCCGGGGTCCGGCTGGACCAGTGGCCCCCGGCCGGCGGCGTCGCCATCCCGCTGGACGGCGTCTACGACCGCCTCGAGGATCTGGGTTACGGGTACGGGCCGTCCTTCTCCGGCCTCCGTGCGGCCTGGCGTGCCGGGGACGACCTCTTCGCCGAGGTCGTGCTGCCCGGCCGGCTGCACGACGAGGCCGGTCGCTTCGGTGTCCACCCCGCATTGCTCGACGCGGCCCTGCACCCACTCGTCCTGGTGCTCGAGGCGGACCAGGACGGCAGCACCATCCGCCTGCCGTTCTCGTTCTCGGGCTTCGCGGTGCACGCGGTCGGCGCCACCGTGCTGCGGGTCCGCTGGACCCACACCGGTCCGGACACCGCGCGCCTCGTCGTCGCGGACGGGGCCGGCGCGCCGGTCGCGACGATCGGGGCGGTCTCCCTGCTGCCGATCGGCCGCGATCAACTCGTACCGGCCGGCCCGGCGGTTGAAAGCCTGTACCGCCTGGCCTGGACGCCGGTACCCACGGTCGAGCCCGTCGCCGAGCACCGGTGGATCCGAGTGGGTGAGGCGCCCTACGCCGGCCTGGGCGCGCTTCGTGCCGCCGTCGACGCCGGCCTTCCGGCGCCGGAGTTCATCGTGATCGGCGATCGGGAAGAGGCGGCCGATCTCCTTCCGCGGACCCACACGGCGGCGGTGCGCGGTCTGGAGACGGTGCAGGAATGGCTGACCGCGCCGCAGTTCGCCGAGAGCCGCCTGGTGTTCGCGCTGCCGGACGGCGCGCTGCACACGGCCGCGCTGGTGGGCCTGATCCGGGCCGCCCAGTCCGAGCACCCGGGCCGGCTGGTTCTGGCTCACCTCGACGAGGACGGGATGCGGCTGCTGCCGGCGGTGCTGGCGTCGGGTGAGCCCGAAGTCGCGGTGCGCGACGGTGAGCTGTTCGTGCCGAGGCTGGCCCGGACGACAGGTGCGACGGCCGGCGCGCCGGCTCTGGACCCGGAGGGCACGGTCCTGGTGACCGGCGGCCTGGGCACGCTGGGTCGCCTGGTGGCACGGCGGCTGGTCTCGCATCACGGCGTGCGGCACCTGCTGCTGGTGAGTCGCCGCGGCGGTGCGGCCCCGGGTGCCGCGCAGTTCGTGGCGGAACTGGCGGAGCTGGGCGCGCGGGCTTCGGTGGCCGCCTGCGACGTGTCGGATCTCGACGCGCTGGCCGGCCTGCTGGACGAGGCGACCGCCGAACGCCCGCTGACCGCCGTAGTGCACACGGCGGGTGTGCTGGACGACGCGACGATCGGGTCGCTGACGGCCGGTCACCTGGAACGGGTGCTGCGCCCCAAGGCGGACGCGGCCTGGAACCTGCACCTTCTCACCCGCGACCGTACGTTGTCGTCCTTCGTGGTCTTCTCGTCCATCGCCGGTCTCGTGGGCAATGCCGGCCAGGCGAATTACGCGTCCGCGAACACGTTCCTGGACGCTCTCGCCCAGTACCGCCGGGCGCGGAACCTGCCCGCCACCTCGCTGGCCTGGGGTCTGTGGGACAGCGATGAGGGCATGGCCGGCGGCCTCGGGGAGGCGGACGTCGCGCGGTGGAGGCGGAGCGGCGTCGTCCCGCTGGGACCGGAACGCGGCATGGCGCTGTTCGACGCCGCGCTCGGCTCGCCGGAGCCGCTGCTGGTACCGGCCGAGCTGGACCTGGCCGAGGGGACCGCTGTCCCGGCCCTGTACAGCGGCCTGGTGCGAGCGCGTCGCCGGCAGGCGGCGGGCGCCGACCCGGACACCGGTTCGTCCTGGGCCCGGCGGCTGGCCCAGCTCCCCGCGCAGGACCGGGCACAGGCAGTGCTCGACGCCGTACGGGAGACCGTGGCTCTCGTACTCGGATACGGGCCCGGCGTCGAGGTCGCCGCGGGCAGGGCGTTCAAGGATGCCGGTTTCGATTCGCTGACCGCTGTCGAGTTCCGCAACCGGCTCAACGAGCTGACCGGACTGCGGCTGCCGAGCACGCTGGTCTTCGACTCCCCGTCGCCGCAGGCGGTGGCGGACTTCCTGCTGGATCAGCTCCAGGCGTCCGGATCGGCCGCCGTCCCGTCCGTGGTCGCCCATGAGCTCGGGTCGGACGAGCCGATCGCCGTGGTCGGCATGGGATGCCGTTATCCGGGCGGGGTGGGTTCGCCGGAGGATCTCTGGCGGCTGGTGGCCGAGGGCCGGGACGCGATCGACGATTTCCCGGCGGACCGCGGCTGGGACGTGGAGGAGCTCTTCGACCCGGACCCCGAGAAGGTCGGCAAGTCGTACACGCGAAAGGGCGGATTCCTCTACGACGCCGCGGATTTCGACGCCGAGTTCTTCGGTCTGAGCCCGCGTGAGGCGGTGGCGACGGACCCGCAGCAGCGTGTGCTGCTGGAGGTGGCCTGGGAGGCACTGGAACGGGCGGGCATCGATCCCACCTCGCTGCGCGGCTCCTCGACCGGCGTGTACGCGGGCGTGATGTACAACGACTACGGATCGCGGCTGGGCAGTGCTCCGGAGGGGTTCGAGGGACATCTGCTGACGGGCACGATCGCGAGTGTGCTGTCGGGCCGGGTGGCGTACACCTTCGGCCTGGAGGGTCCGGCGGTGACGCTGGACACGGCCTGCTCCTCGTCGCTGGTGGCGGTGCACCTGGCGGCTCAGGCGCTGCGCCGGGGCGAGTGCTCGATGGCGCTCGCCGGCGGCGTGACCGTGATGTCGACGCCGAACACGTTCATCGAGTTCTCCCGACAGCGGGGACTGTCGCCGGACGGCCGGTGCAAGGCGTTCTCGGCGGCGGCGGACGGCACGGGCTGGGCCGAGGGCGCGGGCGTGCTGGTGCTGGAGCGGCTGTCGGACGCCCGGCGGCTGGGACACGACATCCTCGGCGTGATCAAGGGCTCGGCGGTCAACCAGGACGGTGCGAGCAACGGCCTCACCGCCCCGAACGGACCCTCGCAGCAGCGGGTGATTCGTCAGGCGCTCGCCAACGCCGGGCTGGCGGCCGCCGACGTCGACGCCGTGGAGGCGCACGGCACCGGCACCCGGCTGGGTGATCCGATCGAGGCGCAGGCGCTTCTGGCGACGTACGGCCGGGAGCGGTCCGGCGACCAGCCGCTGTGGCTCGGCTCCATCAAGTCGAACATCGGCCACACCCAGGCCGCCGCCGGTGTCGCGGGCATCATCAAGATGCTGATGGCGATGCGTAACGGCGAGCTCCCGGCGACGCTGCACGCGGCCGAGCCGACACCCGAGGTCGACTGGTCGGCGGGCACGGTGAGACTGCTGACGCAGACGCGGCAGTGGCCGGAACTCGGCCGGCCCCGTCGCGCCTCGGTGTCGTCGTTCGGGATCAGCGGCACGAACGCGCACGTGATCCTGGAGCAGGGGGCGGAGCCGGCCGTCGCCGGGGAGCCGGTCGTGGCGGGGCTGCCGGTGCTGGTGTCCGCCCGGAGCGAGGCGGCGCTGGCGGCCCGGGCGGGGCAGATCCGTGGACTGCTGGCCACGCCGGACGCGGACGCCGCGGCGGTTGCCGCGGCCCTCGCGACGCGGGCTCCGCACCTCCCGTACCGCGCGGCCGTCTCCGGTGCGGACCGCGACGAGTTGCTGGCCGGTCTGCAGGCGCTGGCCGCCGGTGCTCCCGCGACGAATCTGGTGCGGGGCACGGCCGTCGGCGCCGGCAAGACGGTGTTCGTCTTCCCCGGTCAAGGTTCGCAGTGGCCGGGCATGGCGCTCGAGCTCTCCGACTCCTCCCCGGTGTTCGCCGGGCGGCTGGCGGAGTGCGCGCGCGCACTGGAGCCGTTCACCGACTGGTCCTTGCTGGACGTGCTGCGCGGTGTGGACGGCGCCCCGGGCCTCGACCGGGTGGATGTGGTGCAGCCCGCGCTGTGGGCAGTGATGGTGTCGCTGGCGGCGCTGTGGCGTTCGCTGGGCGTCGAGCCGGACGCGGTGGTCGGTCACTCGCAGGGTGAGATCGCGGCGGCCGTGGTCGCGGGCGCACTGTCGCTCGAGGACGCGGCGAAGACCGTCGCGCTGCGCAGCCGCGCGATCGTGAAACTGGCCGGCACGGGCGCGATGGTGTCGGTGGCTCTCCCGGCCGACGAGGTTCGCGCGCTCATCGCCCGCTGGGACGGCGCGATCGACATCGCCGCACACAACGGCCCGAGCAGTACGGTCGTCTCCGGCGACCCGCAGGCGCTGGCCGAACTCGTCGCGCGAGGTGAGGCCGAAGGTTACCGCGCCCGCACCGTTCCGGTCGACTACGCCTCGCACTCGGCTCACGTCGACGCGCTCGCGGACGAGCTGCCGCAGCTGCTGGCCGGCGTCACGCCGCGTACCGGCGACATCAGGTTCTTCTCCACGGTCACCGGGCAACAGCTCGACGGCGCGGAGCTCGACGGCGCGTACTGGTTCCGCAACCTGCGCCGGACCGTCCAGTTGCAGGAGGCCACCCGTGCCCTGCTCGCCGACGGGCATCGCGTCTTCATCGAGGTCAGCGCCCACCCGGTCCTCACCTCGGCCCTCGGCGACACGGCGGACGAGGCCGGTGTCGGCGGCGTCGCCGTCGTCGGGTCGCTGCGCCGTGACGACGGCGGACGGGATCGCTTCCTGGCCTCGGTCGCGGAGGCACACGTGCACGGCGTGGCGGTCGACTGGCCGGCCGCTGCCGGGCGGCCCGGTGTCCCGGTCGACCTGCCCACGTACCCGTTCCAGCGGGAGCGCCGCTGGCTCGACGGGCGGCCGCCCGCCGGCGACGCGGGCGTTCTCGGCCTGGCCGCCGAGCGCCACCCGCTCATCGGTGCGGTGCTGCGGCTCGCCGACGCGGACAAGCTGGTCCTGAGCGGGCGGATCGCCCTGAACGGGCAGCCGTGGCTGGCGGACCACGCCGTGGCCGGCACCGTGCTCCTTCCGGGCGCCGCTTTCGTGGACCTCGCCATCCGGGCCGGAGATCACGCGGGTCTCGACCAGCTCGACGAGCTGACGCTGCAGGCGCCGCTGGTGCTCCCGGGTCGCGGCGCGGTGCAGCTCCAGGTCGTGGTCGACGCTCCGGACGAGCAGGGCCGGCGCGCCCTGTCGATCCACTCCCGGCCGGAGCCCGCGGCCGTCGACGCGCCGCCCGGCCCGTGGGTCCGGCACGCCACCGGAACGCTGGGCCCCGCGGAAACCCGTACGGAGCTGCCGGATGTCTCGGCCTGGCCGCCGGCCGGCGCCGAACCGGTCGATCTGGCGGCGGCATACGACACCCTGGCCGAGCGCGGCTTCCAGTACGGCCCGGCCTTCCAGGGCTTGCGGGCGCTGTGGCGCGCGGGGAAGGAGATGTTCGCCGAGGTCGCCCTGCCCAAGGACGTCGCTCCGGACGAGTTCGGGGTTCACCCGGCCCTGCTCGACGCCGCTCTGCATCCCCTCGCGCTCGCCGGGGACGGCGGGCTGGTGCTGCCGTTCGCCTGGACCGGCGTGCGGCTGTACGCGGCGAACGCCGGCGTGCTGCGGGTGCGGCTCACGCCGTACGGCTCGGGCAGCGCCTTGTTCCTCTTCGACGCGGCCGGTGCACCGATCGCGACGGTGAAGTCGCTCGGCCTGCGCCCGGTCGACCCCGCGCTGCTGACCGGCACGACCACCACGGCCCCACCGCTTCTCGAGGTGCGGTGGACGGCCGCGCCCGACGGCCCCGCGGTTACCCGGTGGGCCGTGCTCGACGGGTCCGGCGGCGGTCTGCCCGCCCCCGCGGGGACCTACCCGGACCTGTCCGGCATCGTCGAAGTCCCGCAGATCGTCGTCGTCCCCGTCGCCGGGGACGACGGACCGGGGGCTGTGGCGCACCGCGCCTTGCGGCTCGCGCAGGAGTGGCTCGCGGATGAGCGATTCGCCGGCGCGCGCCTGGTCTTCGTGACCCGCGACGCGACCACCGCCGGTACGGAGGCCGGCCTCGGCTCGGCTCCGGTCTGGGGCCTGATCCGCACCGCGATGTCCGAGCATCCCGATCGGTTCGGCCTGGTCGACGTGACCACCGGGACCCTCTCGGCGGACGAGCTGGGCCGGGCGCTGGCGGTCCCGGAAGCACAGGTGAGTCTCCGGGACGGAGCGCTGCTCGTACCGCGTCTGGTCCGGTCGCCCGCGACGCGCGACACCGTGCCGGCCCTGAACCCCGAGGGCACCGTGCTCGTCACGGGTGCGACAGGCACGCTGGGCCGGCTGTTCGCCCGCCACCTCGTCGCCGAGCACGGCGTGCGGCACCTGTTGCTGGTGAGCCGCCGCGGACACGAGGCCGCGGGCATGCTGGAGCTGGAGGCCGAACTCCTCGCCCACGGGGCCGAGGCGTCCGTGGTCGCCTGCGACGCCGCCGACCGCGCGGCGATCGCCGCGGTTCTGCAGGGCATTCCCGCCGAGCGTCCGCTCACCGCGGTGCTCCACACCGCCGGCGTGCTCGACGACGGCACGCTGCAAGCCCTGACGCCCGAGCAGCTCGACACCGTGCTGCGCCCGAAGATCGACGCCGCCCGGCACCTGCACGAGCTCACGGCCGACCGGCGCCTGGACGCGTTCATCCTGTTCTCCTCGCTGGCCGGTACGGCCGGCACCCCGGGACAGGCCAACTACGCGGCGGCCAACAGCTATCTGGACGCCCTCGCGCTGCACCGCCGGGCGCTGGGGCTGCCGGGCACGTCGCTCGCCTGGGGCCTGTGGGCGGACGACAGCGGGATGACCGCCCACCTGACCGACGCCGATCTGGCCCGGATGTCCCGCAGCGGCATCGCCGCGATGACCGGCGACCAGGGGCTGGCGTTGTTCGACGCGGCCCTGGCGACCCGTCGCCCCGTGCTCGTGCCGGCGCTGCTGGACTACAGCGGACTGCGCGGGCGCAACGAGGACGGCACGCTCGCCGCCCTCTTCCACGAACTGGTGCGCCCGGCGCGGCGCGTGGCGGCCGGCGAGCGGGCCGGTGCGAGCTCACTGCGGGAGCGACTGGCCGGCCTGCCCTCCCCGGAACAGGAACGCGTGGTGCTGGAGCTGGTTCGCGAGGCGGTCGCATCGGTGCTGGCGTACGCCGACGCCGACCAGGTCCCCGCCGACCGGGCCTTCAGCGAGCTGGGCTTCGACTCGCTCAAGGCGGTGGAACTGCGCAACCGCCTGAACGCGGCGTCCGGGCTGAAACTGCCCGCGACGCTGGTGTTCGACCACCCCGACGCGACCGAGCTGGCGCGCTTCCTGCGGGCCGAGCTCGTCGGTTCGGCCGCCGAAGTGGTGGCGGCCGCACCTGTCGTCGCCGCCGCGGACGAGCCGATCGCGATCGTGGCCATGGCGTGCCGCTACCCGGGGGAGGTCAGCTCGCCGGAGGAGCTGTGGAAGCTGCTGGCCGACGAGCGGGACGCGATGGGACCGTTCCCGGACGACCGCGGCTGGGATCTGGACGGCTTGTACGACGCGGACCCGGATCACCTGGGCACCTCGTACACCCGGCACGGCGGATTCCTCCACGACGCGGCGCGGTTCGATCCCGAGCTCTTCGGCGTGAGTCCGCGCGAGGCCACGGCCATCGACCCGCAGCAGCGCCTGCTGCTGGAGATCTGCTGGGAGGCGTTCGAGCGTGCCGGCATCGACCCGACCTCGCTCAAGGGCAGCCAGACCGGGGTGTTCGCCGGTGTCATGGCCAACGACTACGCCGCGCGCCTGAAGGACGCTCCCGACGCGTTGGAGGGCTACCTGGCGGTCGGCAGCACGGTCAGCGTCGCCTCCGGGCGCGTCGCCTACACCTTCGGCCTGCAGGGACCCGCGATCACCGTCGACACGGCCTGCTCGTCGTCGCTGGTCTCGATCCACCTCGCCGCCCAGGCGCTGCGCAACGGGGACTGCGCGCTGGCGCTGGCCGGCGGCGTGACGGTGCTGGCCGCCCCGACGCTCTTCGTCGAGTTCAGCCGGCAGCGCGGACTGGCCCCGGACGGCCGGTGCAAGTCCTTCTCCGCGCAGGCGGACGGGACGGCGTGGGCGGAGGGCGCGGGGGTTCTGCTGCTGGAGCGGCTCTCCGACGCACGGCGCAACGGCCGCCGGATCCTCGGCCTGGTCCGGGGAACGGCGGTCAACAACGACGGCGCGAGCAACGGTCTCACCGCGCCCAACGGTCCCTCCCAGGAGAGGGTGATCCGTCAGGCGCTCGGCAACGCGGGTCTGGCCGCGGCGGACGTCGACGTGCTGGAGGCCCACGGCACCGGCACCACCCTGGGTGACCCGATCGAGGCCCAGGCGGTACTCGCCACGTACGGGCGGGAACGCCGGTCCCCGATCCTGATGGGCTCGCTGAAGTCGAACATCGGACACTCCCAGGCCGCCTCCGGCGTCGCCGGCGTCATCAAAATGATCATGGCGATGCGGTACGGGATGGTCCCGAAGAGCCTGCACATCGACGAGCCCAGCCCGCACGTGGACTGGTCCGCCGGCCAGGTGGAGCTGCTCACCGCGGCGACGCCATGGCCCGAGGCCGGACGTCCGCGCCGGGCGGGCGTCTCCTCGTTCGGCATCAGCGGCACCAACGCCCACGTCATCGTCGAGCAGCCGCCGGCCGCGGAGACGGTCGCGCCGCCGGAGCCGATGCCGGTCGTGCCGCTGGTGTTGTCCGCGTACAACGAGGCCGCTCTACGGGCGCAGGCCGACCGGATCGGCGCGGTCCTCGCCGGGGCCGCGCACGAGGACCTGGCTGCGATAGGCGGCACGCTGGTCACCGGGCGCGCCGCGCTGCAGCACCGCGCTGTGGTGGTGGCCGCCACCGTCCCGGAGGCGGTCGGTGGGCTCCCGGCGCTGAGCGTGCGGGGCACGCCGGTGGCCGGCCGTACCGCCTTCCTCTTCACCGGCCAGGGCAGCCAGCGGCTCGGCATGGGCCGGGAGCTGTACGCCGTCTACCCCGGCTACGCCGAAGCCCTGGACGCCGTCTGCGCCGAGCTCGACCGGTGGCTGGAGAAGCCGCTGCGCGACGTTCTCTGGGGTGACGACGCCGCGCTGCTGGACCGGACGGATTTCGCCCAGCCCGCGCTGTTCGCCACCGAGGTGGCGCTCTACCGGCTCCTCGAAGGCTGGGGGATGCGGCCGGACTTCCTCGGCGGCCACTCGATCGGTGAGCTGGCTGCCGCGCACGTCGCCGGCGTCCTCCCGCTGGCGGACGCCGCGAAGCTCGTCGCGGCCCGAGGCCGGCTGATGCGAGCCCTGCCCGGTGGCGGAGCGATGCTCGCCGTCGAGGCCGGCGAGACGGAGGTGCTGAGGCTGATCGAGGGACGGGAGGACCAGCTGGGTATCGCCGCCGTCAACGGCCCCACCTCCGTGGTCGTCTCGGGCGACACGGCCGCCGTCGAGGCGGTCGGAGCGGAACTGGCCGCTCAGGGGCGGAGGACCAAGCGGCTGCGGGTCAGCCACGCCTTCCATTCCCCGCACATGGACCCGATGCTGGACGAGTTCCACGCGATCGTGAAGGAGTTCGCGTTCGCCCCGCCCACGATCCCGATCGTGTCCGCCTTGACCGGCAAGCCGGTCGTCGCCGAGGAGCTGACCACGGCGGAGTACTGGGTCCGCCACGTCCGCCAGCCGGTCCGGTTCCTGGACGCGGCCCGCGCGCTGCAGGCCGAGGGCGTCCGGACGTTCCTGGAGTTGGGCCCGGACGGCGTGCTCAGCGCCATGGGACAGGACTTCCTCGACGCGACGGCACTGCTGGCGCCGGTACTGCGCGCCGGGCGCCCCGAGCCGCACACCGTCGTCACCGCCGTGGCCCACGCCCATGTGCGAGGCGTTCCGGTCCGGTGGCGGGCCCTGTTCGGCGAGAACGCCGGCCGGAGCGTGGACCTGCCGACGTACCCGTTCCAGCGCCGGCACTACTGGCTCACGGAGGGGCCCGGTGGCGGCGACGTCACCTCGGCGGGGCTGGACTCCGCGCGCCACCCGCTGCTCGGTGCCGGAGTTCCGCTCGCGGATTCCGACGGTGTCCTGTTCACCGGCCGGGTCTCGGCCCGCAGCCACCCGTGGTTCGCGGACCACACCGTGGCCGGCATTCCGCTGGTGCCGGGGACGGCCCTGGTGGAGCTCGCCCTGCACGCGGGCGCCGAGGTCGGCTGCGAGCGGCTGGAGGAGCTGGTCCTGCAGGAACCTCTGGTCCTTCCGGAAACCGGCGCGCTCAAGCTGCAGATCACCGTGGGCGGCCCCGACGCATCCGGCCGCAGGTCGGTGGCCGTCCACTCCCGTGGGGACCAGGACGGCGACGCCTGGACCCGGCATGCCACCGGAAGCGTGGTGGCCGCCGTTCCCGAAAGCCCGGACCCCGAACCCGAGATGGCGTCCTGGCCGCCGGCCGGCGCCGAACCTCAGCCGGTCGAGGACCTGTACGACCGCCTCGCCGACCGCGGTTACGGCTACGGCCCGGCCTTCCAGGGACTCCAGGCGGCCTGGCGATCGGGTGACGACTTCTACGCCGAGGTGCGAGCGTCCGTCGACGCCGACGGGTTCGCCCTACATCCGGCGCTGTTCGACGCCGCGCTGCACGCGCTGTTGCTGGAGGACCGGGCGCAGATCCGGCTGCCCTTCTCCTTCGGCGGTGTGCAGGTGCCGGGAGCCGGGCGCGGCACGTTGCGGGTGAGGCTTTCGGCCGGTGCGGACGGCGCCGTCGCGGTTCGCGTCGCCGACGACACGGGACGGCTCGCCGCCACCGTCGAGGCGCTGACGCTTCGAGAGCTGCCGGCCGGCCACTCCGACCCGTACGTGTACGCGGTCGAACGAACCGCGGTGGACCTTCCCGCCACCGGCACCGGCACCGTCGCCGTGCTCGGCCCGGACGACCTCGCCGGGCTGCTGGCCGACGCCGCCGCCGTTCCCGACGTGGTGGTCCTGCCGGTACGACCGGCCACCCCGCAGGAGACCGCGCAGGTCACCGGCGAGGTGCTGACGCTGGTGCAGCAGTGGCTCGGCGCCGACACGCCACCCGGAGCGCGACTCACCGTGCTGAGCACCGGGGAACTGGGACACAGCGCGCTGTCCGGACTCCTGCGGGCGGCCGAGTCGGAACACCCGGGACGCCTCCAGCACGTGATCACCGACGGGCTGCCGGCCAGCGACGAATTGCGTACGGCGGCTCTCGCCGATCCGCGGCCGCAACTGGAGCTGCGCGCCGGCCAGGCGTTCGTCACCAGGCTGGCGAAGGCGCCGCAGCCGGTACGGCCTCCGGAGTCCGAGGACCGCTTCGACCCGGAGCGCACGGTGCTGATCACCGGCGGCACGGGCGCGCTCGGTGCCGTGGTCGCCCGGCATCTGGTGACCGCCCGTGGCGCTCGCCGGCTGCTGCTCACCAGCCGCCGCGGCGGCGCCGAGGACCTCGCGGCCGAACTGACCGCGCTCGGCGCCGAGGTGCGAGTCGCGGCCTGCGACGTTGCCGACCGGGACGCGCTGGCCGACCTGCTCGCCTCGATCCCGGGCGAGCACCCGCTCACCGCGGTGGTGCACGCGGCCGGCGTCGTCGACGACTCCACCGTGCAGGCCATGAGCGAGCAGAGCCTCGCCCGGGTCCTGCGGCCCAAGGTGACAGCCGCCTGGAACCTGCACGAGCTGACCGCCGGCCTCCCGCTGACCGACTTCGTTCTCTTCTCCTCGGTCGCCGGCCTGATCGGCAACGCCGGGCAGGCCAACTACGCCGCGGGCAACACGTTCCTCGACGCGCTGGCCGAGCACCGGCGTGGGGCCGGGCTGCCCGCGGTGTCCCTGGCCTGGGGCATGTGGGAGGGCGGCATGGCGAACGACCTGGGGCAGGCCGACCGGGCCCGGCTGATGCGTAACGGGGTGCTGCCGATGCCGGACGAGCAGGCGCTCACGGTGCTCGACATGGTCGTGGGCGCGGACTCCCGGCCGGTGCTCGCGCCCGTGGCGCTCGACCTCACCGCGCTGCGCTCGCTCGGGGACGCGCTGCCTGAGCTGTTCCGCGGCCTGGTGCGTACCGGGCGCCGAGCCGGACGGCGAGCCACGCCGGTGGAGGTCCCGCTGGCGCAACGGCTCGCGGGACTCGGCGAGGCGGAGCAGGAGGCGCTGCTGCTCTCCTTCGTCCGCGAGCAGGTCGGCATCGTGCTGGCCCACCCGGCGCCGCGGACCATCGACGTCCGGCGTGGTCTGCTCGACCTGGGCTTCGACTCGCTCACCGCGGTCGAGCTGCGCAACCGGCTCACTGCCGCCACCGAGCTGAGGCTGCCCAGCACGCTGGTCTTCGATCACCCGACCACGGAAGCCCTCGCCGCGTACCTCCGGCGGCAGCTGATCGGCGAGACGCCCGACCCCGTCCAGAAGGCACTGGACGATCTGGAGGCCGTCATCGCCACCGCCTCCGCGGAGACGGTCGCCGCGCGACTGCGCCGGCTGCTGCGGATGGTGGACGGCGGGTCCACCGTCGCGGCCCTCGATCTGGAAACCGACGACGACCTCTTCGCCGCCCTCGACAACGAACTCGGCAGGTAGACATGGACAACGAGCAAAAGCTGCGCGACTACCTCAAGCGGGCGACGTTCGAGTTGCGGGAGAGCCGTCAGCGCGTCCAGGACCTGGAGGAGCGCGCCCACGAGCCGATCGCGATCGTCGGCATGGCCTGCCGGCTGCCGGGCGGCGTCGCCACTCCGGACGACTTCTGGGACCTTCTGAGCGCCGGACGCGACGTGGTCGGCACCTTCCCCGACGGCCGCGACTGGGACCTGGAAAGCCTGTACGATCCCGATCCGGGCCGTCTCGGGACCTCGTACACCCGCGAAGGCGGTTTCCTG
>NZ_BOMW01000107.1 GCF_016862395.1 Actinoplanes siamensis
CCCCCCCGAGGGTTACGGACAACAGTTCTGGCCAGGCGCTTAGTCATGTTGGCGGCGACGTCGCGCTGCTGGGAGTAGGCCCCGCCTGGCCTGGCCGCGAACGTGAGCCAGGAGGCTGCGAGTCCGGGAGATACCGTTCGCCACTATGGCTGAACCGGCGAAGCCCTGGCCGTTCGCCCCTCCGAAGCCGATCGCGGTCAGAGCGTCGGGCGCGGCGCAACAAGTGCGAGGAGTGCTGCTTCACCTCGAACGAGCCGAGGGCGGCCTCGATGAAGCCAAAAATTGGTCCCGTTCGCAAGTCTGATGTGAACCGATGGCTGTGGTTTCTGTCGCACTCGCGCGCTACTGTCCCGAACCGTGGTGGAAACAGCGAGTGATGTTGGGTTTGCTCAGCGCGTTAAGGCGCTGGCCTGCACAGCTCCGTTGCACGATCTCGACAACCGCAAGACGCAAGTCCAGGCCGGAGATTTTTCCGTTTACCAGATGAGTGAACTTGCGCTCAATGCCATCGATCTGGTCACCCTGGCGATGGATTTCGACGCGGGCGCTCCGCCCGAGCGGATCGTGGCCGAGTTGTCCCGTTTCACCGCCCGCCAAGCACCCGATCACACCGAAGCGGAGCATCTGCGGGTCGCCCGCTGGGTGCTGGAAAACCTGCTCAACGTCGGCTCGACCGACCGGGGCTTCCGCGCTGTGTACGGCATGACCGGCGGAGATGGCAGCTACAGTCGTTACGCGTTCGACTTCAAGCTGCTGGAAGAGGTGTCCGGGCCGGACGGCGAGATCTTCCTGCGGGCCACGAACGAGGCGGTCAACGTGCTCGTCGGCGCGCTCGAAATCGACATCGAGTCGGCACAGATCGCTGCGGACCTGCGGTTGGAGACGCTGATCCGGCGCGGCCGGCTGTCGGACGCACAGGCTGCTGCCCAGGCCGCCCGCTACCGCACCATTCAGTACGGGGAGAAGCTGCGCCAGCGGCTGGAAGCGACCGAACGTGATGTTCGCACCGTCGACTGGCTGCACGAGATGCCCGAGTTCATCGCCGAGGCGATCGAGCACATCGAGGCACGCTACAAGGCAGAGAACGCGATCCTCGTCAACATCACCGAGGCGCGGGACACCGCCGACACCGCGGCCCGCAAGCTGCAGGCCGCCCAACTGGTCGAGGTCGTCCGCGACTGCCTGCGCCGGCATGAACAGTTGCAGGCGGCACTGCAGGGCGCGGGCCGCCGGTTCCGGGCACAGCAGGACCGGCAGACATTCGCTCCGGGCAGCGCCGGAGCGGCCCTGGATCTGCACGCCCAGCTACTCGCGCCGGTGTTGGCGCTGCCGGTTGCGGATGCAGACGAGGTCCTCGCCGCGTATTTCGTGCGCGGCTCCGGCGTGCGGGTTCCGCCGGCTCTGCGGCTGGTCGACCTGTTCACCGCGTTGGTGACAGCGCCGACCGAGCGGGAGCTGCTCGGCGGCGAGATCGAGGACCCTGATCTCGACGAGGTGGTTGAGGAACCCGCCTTCCCGGCTGAGTGCTACGACCTGCTCGATGACCTGTTCGATCTGGACGTGGAAGCGCCGCGGAGGCTGTCCGGCTTGCTGGAAGAGGCCCGGACGCTGCATCCGGAACTCGCCGCGCTCGTCGTGGTGCGGGTCATCGCGCTCGCCGCGCAGGAGATTAACCCGGCGCTTCGCCATCAGGCAGCAGGCGTCTTCATCGCCGTCGACGACGGCACACCACTGCACGACCCGGAGTACGGCGGCGCCGACCTTCTTGTGGCTCGCGCCGTCATCGAGCGCGTGTCCGCCGCCGATCGCCCTGTTGCTCGGATCTCGACGTCGATACCGGAGGACGATGCCGCATGACAACCGCAGCGCAGCTCACGGCTGATGCGGCCAGGCTGATCGGTTACGGGTTCCGTCCCAAGCTCGTGCCGGCCCGCGATGACACGTACCGCGACCTGGTCCTGCGTGCCCGCGCCGATGACGAGTTCGCGGCAGCGGTCCAGGCGGTCGCGACCGGGCTCGACCTGGTCGTCCTGGAGATCAGCGACCGCAGCGGCATCGTGTTCGGTTCCACCCAGGACAGCGTCTTCGCGGTGAGAATGACCGACTACGCCCGCCGTACCGGTGGCGAGGGCAAAGCCTCCGAGCGGGTCCTGCACGCCCTGGCCCACCTGGGAGCCGCGACATTGGCCTTTCCCCGGCCGGCCGACCTGGCGAACGAAACGTACCTGGGTCGGATCACCGTCGACGGCGTCGAGGCGTTCGTCCGTGAAGCGGCCGGCCGTCTTGCCGAGGCAGCCGCCGAAACCGACACTGCGGACGTCGCGACCGACCAGCCGGGGCTGGAAGCGGCCTGGCGTGTCTACACCCGGCGGGCACGAACCGGCAGCACCGGCGACGGCCGCAAACTGGCCAGTAGCACGACGGGAATCGTGAGCAAAGCGCTGACCTTCCTTGCCGACCAGGGACTTCTCGTACGCACCGGCGATGAACGCCGGGGCACCTTCCGCACCACACCCCGCTACCGCACCCAGGTCCGTGAGGCGGGCGTGGTGATGTTCGACGAATTGCTCCGACTCGGGATCACCGAGATCAGCGACGGCACCGGAACCGTCACGGTCGGCTGGACGGCCGAGTCGCTGGCGCAGCTTTAGGGAGAACAGACGATGTACGAGCTCAATCGCGTCCGGTTGTTCTGCGTCGGCCCGCGCGGGGCCCGGTACACCGACGTCACGCTGGACCTGTCCGGCGTCGGGCAGATCATCGCTGGGCAGGGCAGTCTGTTCGGTACCACCGTGCGGAGGCCAAGCCCATTCAGCCTGCTGCTGTTGGAGAACGGCGGCGGCAAGAGCGTGCTGCTCAAGCTGCTCTTCTCCGTCGTGCTGCCGGGCCGGCGCAACGCCGTCGGCGGGTCGGCCGCGGTGATGGAGAAGTTCGTCCTTGGCGACGACGCCGCTCACGTCGTCCTGGAGTGGATGCACGTGCGCACCGGCGATCGCGTCATCACCGGCAAGACGTTACAGCGGCGACGCAGCGGCTCGGCTGCCGACCGGCTGGCCGAGCACTGGTGGTCGCTGCGCCCGCACCACGGCGTGGAGATCGAAACACTGCCGTTCACGGCCGACGGCCGGCGGCTGCGGTTGGAGGGCTTCCGCGAGGCATTGCAGGAGATCGACCGTGCGGCGCCGATCACCCAGCTGACCTGGGTCGGCGCGGAGGTGGGTGCCTGGGCCGACCATTTGCGGGACACCGGGATCGAGCCGGACCTGTTCGGAATCCAGCGGCGGATGAACGCGGATGAGGGCGACGCGGCCAGCGCGTTCAAGTTCAAGTCCAGCCGGGAGTTCGTCGAGTGGCTGCTGAAGATCGTCCTGGACGCTGAAGACGCGGTGAGCGTCGCGGGAAACTTCGACAGCTATGCACGTACGGTCGGCGACCGGCACGCGATGTTGCTGGAGCGTGACTTCGCTGCTGGTGCGGTGGCGGCATTGCGGCCGGTAGCGAACGCCCATGAGCGTCATCGCGCCGCACGCACTAGCCTGGAGCGCGCCGTCCACGACGGGACCGCGCTGCTGCTACGTGTCAGGGCTCGGGAAGCAGCCGAAGCCGAGGCCACCCAGCGGCTACGCCAGCTGGCCAAGGACGCCGCGTCGACTGCCGCTGCCCGGGAGAGCGACCGGGACCGGGCGCGCGACATCGTCAACGAGACCCGCCGCCAGACATTCGTCCTGGAACGCGCCGACGCCCAGCAAGAGCATGATCAGGCGAAAGCCGGGCGCGATGCCGCCGACGCCGACCTGCGCGGATGGGCGCTCGCCGACTTGATCGAACGCAAAACGGCAGCCGAGCAGAAATCGGCTCGGCTCGGCGAGCAGATCACCCAGGCCGAACGTGACGCACGGCCGGCGTTGAACGCACGTGACCGGGCGGCCGGAGCGTTGCTGAGCAAGCTGCACGCCGAGGCGGCAGCCGCCCGCGCCGAGCGAAATCGACAGAGCGATCTCGCGGTGGCGTACCAGGGCAAAGCCGTGGATCTGGACAACGAAGGAAGACAGGCACTCGTCGAGGTTGAACGGCATCGGGCCGAACAGAAGACGATCGCGAAAGAGATCGCCGACAGCCGGGCGAAGGTGGAGGCCGCGGTCACAGCAGGCCTGCTCGCAGCGGGCCAGGACGTGGCGGAGGCAGCGTCCGAGGCGCAAGCGGCTGCCAGAATCGCCGCCGAGCAGATTCGGCAGGGCGAGAAGGCACTCGAAGCCGCGAAGAGCACCGCCAGTGACACCGCGAAGGCCGCTCAACAAACACGCGAGGCCCTGAGCATCGCTCGCGGTCGCCATGACGAAGCTAACCGAGATCTTCAGGCAGTCCTTGACCCGGCTGCCCGGCTGACCGCGAGCGAGTTCATCCAGGCGGCGCTGTCCGCCGATGCCGTCGATGTCGAAATGCTGGACGGCAGCGCCGACACCCTGGCCGAGCAACTGCACTCCGACGACGTGGGGCGCGGGCGGCAGCTCGACTTGCTGCGCGACGCTCAACGTGAAGACCAGCGCCTGCTCGACGCGCTCGGCGACGGCGGCCTGCTCCCACCTCGCGTCGAGGTCGAGGCAAGCCTGGAGGCTCTGCGATCAGCGGGCGTGGGGGCGCACGCCGGCTGGCGGTACCTTGCCGAGAACGTGGCCGCCGCGGAGCGCGGACAGGTGATCGAAGCGCATCCACAGTTGGCTGACGGCGTCGTCATCGTCGATCCCAGTGCCATGACAGCCGCCCGCCAAGCGCTGAGCGCCGCGCGCCTGCTCCCGACCGCGGCAGTGGCCGTCGGCACGGGTGCCCGCATGCTGACCGCCGCCGCCGAACAGCCGGTTTCCGAACCGACCGGGGCCGCTAGTGAGCAGTTCGTCGTTGAGCCCAACCCGGCGCTGTTCGACGCCGAAGCCGCGGAGATTAAACGTGGCGAACTCCGCGAGACGATGGAGATCCGCGGCAGCGAGATCAACTCTTCGACCGCCACCCTGACTAGTCTCCGAGAGGTCAAGGCTGAGCTGGCCGCTTGGCGGCGGGGCTGTCCTGCTGGCCGGCTCGACGAGCTACGCGAGACCCTCATCACCCGTGACCAGGAGCTGGCAGATGCTGCGGAAGCCGACGGCATCGCCGTCGCAGCGGCCGAGGCGGCCGCGACTCTCTGTGAACGCCTTGAGGATGAACTCCGTGATCTTCGCCCGATCGAACGGGCCGCCGCAGAACAGGCGGGGGAACTGAACCGGCTCGCGACAGCCGTGGCGGCGACCGAAGAGCAGCGTAAGCGACTGCCTGAGATCGATGACGCGATCGCGCTGGGCGAGCGGACCGCCGAAGAGCTGACCCAGCAGCGCAACCGAGCGCAGGAGCAGGCGACCGAGGCCGCGCTGGCCGCCGAAAACGCGAGCGCCCGCGCCGAACGTCACCGTGCCGAGATGGGCGACGTTGTCACCTCCACCGGCGAGCACGCCACGACGGTGCCAACCGACGACATCCCGCTGCTGCGCTCCGCCTACCAGGCAGCGTCAGCCGCATACGCCGCGGTCGAGGTCGGCCACGACCTGCGCGCCGCAGCCGACACCGCGGACTCCGAAGCGGCCCGACTCCGCGCCGACGTCGACGGCCACGACCCGGCCGACATCGCCCGCGCGTCGGAGCTGCTGAGAAGTCCCGACGGCGCGGATGCGGCCGGTCGCCAGGCGGCCGTCGCCCGAACCAAGCGTGAACAGGCTCGCTGCGACGTAGCTATCAGCGCCGCGAAAGAGAAGATCGGCGTGGTTACCGGTGAGCTGAAAGCGGTGACACCGTCGGACAACCGCAACGTGTGGATCCAACTGCCCGAGGAACGCCGGCCCACCGGCGTCGAGCACGGCCGACAGCTGCTGACGGCAGCCATCGCTGAACAGCGCGCTGGCCAGCAACGCTACGAGGACGCATCCGCCGAGGCTACCCGCCTGCAACAGCGCGCCGGCGAAGCCGGCGAGGCGACCCGTGCGTTCGGCGCAGTCGGCGAGCCCCTGGCAGCCCGGCTGGATCAGCCCGACACCGGCCTGGAGACCGGCTCCGTTGAGCCGTACGGCGGCACCGCGGAGCAAGCCCGCGCAGCCGCCGCGGCAGCGCAGGAGAGACTGCGGCAGACCGGATCAGCCGAACGAAGCACACATCAGGAAGTGATCCGGCTCGTTGACGTGGCGGTGAGGCTGGCCGGCGAGTCGAAGTTCGAGGCGATGACCAATGTCGCCCGGCGCGCTCTCGTCGGCCTCGACCGGGAACAGCTGGCGGCCCGCGCGGGCGAGTTCGCCACCCAACTCGAACAGCGCCTGGCCACCCTAACCAGTGATCTCGAGTCTGCCGGTCGGCACCGCAAACTGATCGTCGACCGGCTGGCCGCGCTCGTGGACGGCGCGCTCAAGACCCTGCGGACCGCGTCTCGGCTTTCCAAATTGCCTTCGGGGCTCGGCGAGTGGGAAGGCAAGGAGTTCCTGCGCATTCGTTTCGCCGAACCCGATCCGAGCCTGCTCACCGCCCGGGTCGGTGAGGTCGTGGACGAACTGTCCGCAACGGTCACCAGCCGGGCGGGCAGCGCAGCGGCTCCGAAGCGGGATGGCCTTGCTCTGCTGCTGCGCAGCATCGAGGCGGCAGTGCCGAAGGGATTTCTCGTCGACATCCTGAAACCCGACGCGGTCCTGCGCGACGAACGAGTGCCGATCGAAAACATGAACGAGGTGTTCTCCGGCGGCCAGGAGCTGACCGCCGCCATCGTGCTCTACTGCACGATGGCGGCCCTCCGGGCCAACGAACGCGGCCAGATACGGGCGCGGCACTCCGGCGTGTTGTTCCTGGACAACCCGATCGGCAAGGCCAGCGCCGAGTACCTGCTGGAACTGCAACAGGGCGTCGCGGCGGCGCTCGGCGTGCAACTCGTCTACACGACTGGGTTGTCCGACGACCGGGCCTTGTCAGCCTTCCCCCTGTGGGTGAGGATGCGCAACGACGCCGACCTGCGGGCCGGGCTGAAACACATTCGCGTAGCCGAGATCGTACGCCGACAACTGCCCGAACCGTTCCCCGACGACGACCCGTCGCCGAACAACACCGCGTTGGGCACTATCACCGCCACCCGCGTCTACCGTCGACCGGCATGAGCCTCGGAACGTCCCCCACGCCGCTGAGCCCGCGCGCCGCGCGGCTCGCTGCCGAACTTGAAGCTTGGGGCCGGCGCACCATCACACTTGCCGAAATCTGGCCGCTGTTCGCCCGCGCCGACCCGGCCTCGGCCACGCGGCCGACCCGCCGAGCTGACCTCGCCGCCACAATCGCCGCGCTGGCCACGGCAGGTGTGGTGACGGCATCGAGGAACCTCGACCGTACGGCTGAACCGCCGCTGCCCGCGAGGCTGACGATGCCTCAGCCGACGGCGACGATGCCCGCCGCCGCGCTGGCCCTGGCGGTGCCGTGGCGCCCGGATCTCGCCTGGGCGGCCACGGCGCGGCTCACCGTCGGGCAGGTCGGCGTGCTCCAGGTCGTGAACACCTGGCTGCGCGACCGCGGCAAAGACCAGGACGTCGTACCCCTTCGTGAGCGATCCCTGGAACTGTTCGGCTATGAGAAACGCCTCGACACCCTGCTGAACACCGCCTTGTTCGGCCCGGGCCGGCTCACCCTCACGATGCTGCGGACGTTCCGCTCCCGTCCGCCGCTTCCCGTTCGCCGCATCGGCGACGGCCCCATCCTGCTGGTCGTCGAGAACGCCGACACCTTCGACTCCCTGCGCCGAACGTTGGCCGCCACCTCCAGCGGGGTCGGACACATTGCGTGGGGAGCGGGCGCGGCCTTCGAAGCATCGGTGCTCAGCACCGCCGAACTGCCCCACGTCCGCGACGTCGCCTACTTCGGCGACCTCGACACAGACGGACTGCGCATCCCCGCCTCAGCCGCGCTGTCGGCCACTGCCGAGAACCTACCGACCGTACGTCCTGCCCACGGCCTGTACCGGCTGCTGCTGGATCACGGTACTCCACAGGCCGGTCAGGTTACCGTCGAAACTGAGCGGGCAGCCGCGCTCGCAAGCTGGCTGGGTGAGCCAGCGGCGACAGCAGCGGTCGAAGATCTGTTGCTCCGAGGTCTGCGCCTCCCGCAGGAGGCAGTGTCGGCCCGGCTACTCGCCGCTGCGATCGACAGCTGGATTGCGGACCTAAGATGACGCTCGTTTCGGGGACATGCCACTCTCGTCGTGGATCACCCATCGTCGATCATCGAGCATGGTCGACATGTTGAGTTTGCCGGCCGGGCGTACACCGCCGTCGACCACCACCGGGTTGCTCGATCTGCTTGAGGAGGGCGGCGCCGTCCAGGTGAAAGATCCGCCGAAAGCAGTACGGGCAGCCTGGTGACGGCTGCTGCATCGCGTCAGGCAGAGCGGTGAGGTCCCGCCGGGCTGGCATCTGCTGCATCGAGGCCGCAGCGAAGGAGATCTGACCATCGAGTTGCGGCCGGGAGAGCATCCGTCCGCCCAATATCGCGGCCCGGCCAGAGCGTCGGCCATCCCCGTACCCGCGGAGCTGGTCAACCCTCATCCGGTCGTCGATCGCCTGCGTGATCAACCGGAGCTGCTGCCAGCCTTCATAGAGAACCGGTCACGGACCTTGATGAGCGGTCAGGCTCTCGCGGACGCGGCGTCAGCCAAGGGGAACACAGTCGCTTCCGGCGACCACGACACACTTATCGTCGTCGTGATCGACGGCCAGCGACATGAGATCCGGATCGTCGAAGAGACCGGAAAGCGATGGACCTTGCGCTTGGTCCTGGAGATCAGGGGCGCTGGGCAGGGGCCGTCACGGTGGGTGGACCATGTCCAGCGCCGCATTGAAGACGATCTCTCCGAGGTATTGGCGGAGATGGAACGTCGAGCGGTTTCCGTTCGCGCCGAGCGTGATGCGCACCCGGCGCGCTGAGTAACAGCTCCTGGAGGCGAAACGCCAGCGAAAGATCATCAAGTGTCGAGACAATGTCCTGCGGGAGCAGGTCGCGGCGTGGAAGCTCGCCCGGCGGATCCGTGCCCATGGCGACCAGCTGGTGGCGGCCGGGATGTCGACCGACGATCCCTGGCTGGTCTGGGCGAACACGTACGCGGCAGATATCGACCCGTTGAGTGACCCGCCGACGACACCGCCGGACACCATCGGCTCCCGCGGCACAGCCGACCGGGGTTCATGAGATGGAGTCTCGGAGCTGCGCGAGTGCCGTGTTGACGATGTCCGGGACGGAGGTGGGGCTGATGGTGAGGGACTCAGCGATCTCGGCGTCGTCGAGCCCGTGAAGGAAGCGGAGTTCGATGACAGTGCGTTGACGATCCTGGAGCCGCGCCAGACGGTTTTGCATCGCTGACGAGAATCCCGTTACCTGCGCGGGCGCGGCGGGTGCGGCAAGATCGTGTTCCAGAGGCCGACTGTGGCGGGCGGCGAGCGCGTTCAAGACGTCGGCCACGGCGGTGACCGGAAGGCGTAAATGGGTGGCGATCTCGGCGGGAGTGGGGTCGCGGCGTAGCTGTTGATGCAGGTCGTCCCGTGCTCGGCTGATACGGGCGGCGCTTGCCCGCAAGGTGGCTGAGGTGCCGGACTGCCATTCACGCCGGGCTTCGTGACGGACCTCGCCGATGATCCATTTGCGCAGGTACGGTACGAAGTCACCGTAGCGAGGGTCGTGTCCGTCCACGGCCTTGACCAGGGCTGTTGCCCACGCGTTCGCGGCGTCACCGGGGTCAGGCAGGTAACGCGCTTCCCGCTTGGCGAGTTGGCGGGCGAGATCTGCGTTGTCGCCGATGAGGTCGGCTCGTATCCGTGAGCGCTCGTGACCTGCGGTTTGCGGGTCGCGCAGCTCACGGAACATGCCGCGGAGCCGTGTGGCGCGCGGGTCGGGCCGGAGTGTGCGGAACCGGCGGACCAGGTCGCTGTAGTTGTAGTGGGGGCGCAGGAACAGCCTGGCGAGGCGTTGTACCAGCTGGGGCTCGGGTTTGATGCGGTGCTCCACCGCCGCGAGGTGGGTAGCCGAGACGGACAGCATCGCCGCGAAACTCATCCGGCTGCGGCGGTGGAGCACCCTGACGCCGAGGAAGTATTCGTGGATCGACCCGTAGTCGTCCGGGTTCATCGACTCAATGCGACGGAAACCCAGAGCCGGGGCGAAGTCGTTGAACCGCAGGCCACATCCGGGCTCAGCCTCGATCAGATTGTGGAAGAAAATCGCCGGTGGACGGCTGGCGCGGTCCTCGTAGCGGCGGATGGTTCCCTCCGAGCGGCCCGTCATCGCCCCGAACGCGGCGCGGCTCATCCCGAGGTCAGCGCGGGTTGCGGCGATCAGCTCGGCTGACGCGGAAACGGCGTCATGAACAACTGTCATGTCGCACCCAACGACAGCGATGTGCATCGATCACGGCCGAGGGTGCGCATGTACTCCCAATGAGCGACATGGGTCGATGAAATCAACCGAGATGTCCTGGCGTCGTCGTGCTGCTCTGGAGCGTGGCCATCTCGGACGGTCGCACCAGCCGTCGGAGGGCACCCGGTTGTCCTTGATCTACTGGCTGGCTTTTCGCCAAATAAGTGCCTAATAGTCCGCTATGGGTTTATTGGCGACCATACAACTGAGGAGATGAGCTGCCACGTGCGATCAGCCGACTACCAGACGCTCACTGCCAAAGTCGGCGACGATCTCCATTCGGCCGCCGAGCGCTGCGATGTAAGCAGCAAGGGTTCTCAGCTCGCTCGCGTCGACCTTGGCGCGTTCGATGGCGGAAACCCGTTCCTGGCGCACATTCATCCGCTCAGCGACTTCGGCCTGGGTGAGCCCGAGACGTTTGCGCATCTCTGTAAGCCGGTGGGCTCGACTGATGTGAATGAGGGCCTGAGCTCCGGCCTCGACCTCGGCGCGATCCTCGGCGTCGGGAAAGAATTCGGTGAGGAAAGCATCACGGTCGTACCCGTGGGTGCTGCTCATGACTCCTCCATCTCCTTCAGGTAGGTCGCATACCTCGCCTCGGCGAGGGGGATCGCTTGCCGGTACCAGGCGGTCCATTGTCCGGCCTTGTCTCCGGCGACAAGGAGGACCGCATTGCGGGCGGGATCGAAGATGAACAGGATCCGCATCTCTGTTGCCCCGGCTGAGT
>NZ_BOMW01000108.1 GCF_016862395.1 Actinoplanes siamensis
CCCCGGCGAAGAACAGGTACATGTTCTGCCCGTCGGCGATCAGCGTCTGGTCGATCGGGCCGGTGCCCGAGCCGGAGACGCTGCCGGTGAACAGCGGCTGCGGCGACGACCAGCCGTTGGGGTTCGTCGGGTCGCTGGACGTGCGGTAGATGAACGGCCACGCGCCCCACTGGTAGGCGAGCACCCAGATGTTCTTCGGGGCGAAGTAGAACAGGGTGGGCGCCACGGCCGCCTGGCTCATCCCGTTCTGCGCCGCCGAGGCCATGCCGGACCAGTCGTCGAACAGGCCGAAGTTCATCGAGCCGTAGGACGAGCCGGAGACGTTCGACGCGTACACCAGGTGCTTGCCGTTGTAGACCACGTTGGTGAAGTCCTTCAGCGAGACCCACCCCGACCTGGGGTTGGCCAGTGAGCCGGTGGACGTCCAGCGGTAGTTCGACGGGAGCGCGCACGTGCCGCCCGGCGTCGAGGGCGAGGGCGAGGGTGACGACGGCGACGGCGAAGCCGACGATGACGGCGGAGCCGACGGTGAGGACGGGGTGGTCGTGCCGGTGCAGTTCACGCCGTTCAGCGCGAAGCCGGACGGGACGGGGTTGCTGCCGGTCCACGACCCGTTGAAGCCGAACGACACCGAGCCGCCCGTCGGGATGGCCCCGTTGTAGCTCACGTTCCTCGCGGTCACCGCCGCGCCGCTCTGCGTCACTGTCGCGTTCCACGCCTGCGTGACCGTCTGGCCGGCGCCGTACGACCAGGTCAGCGTCCAGCTCGCCAACGGATCGCCGAGGTTGGTGATGGACACCGAGGCGCCGAACCCGTCCTGCCACTGCGACGACACGGCGTAGCTCACCGAGCAGCCGGCGGCCGCGGCGTCCGCCGGCCGCGCCAGGGCGACAGCTGTCGAGGCCAGCAGGGTGAGGGCGGCCGACGCCAGGGCGGCGGTGACCGGTCTGGATCTGGTCATGACTTCTCCTGGAGGGGGTTCGGCGAATGCCTAGGGGGTGGTCAGATCGAAGCGGTTGACCGTGACCGCGCCGCCGAGCGCCTGGGTGGCGTAGTCGAAGATGCCGAAGCGGTAACCCATGAAGAACTGCCAGGCGTTGTTGAGCGTGAACGCCGGCCCCAGCGTGGTGAAGGTGCTGCCGTTGGTGCTGTAGGAGAAGGTGGCGGTACGACCCGAGCCGGGCCGGATGTCGGCGCTGACCCGGAGCCAGATCCGCCCGCCGCTGACGCCCGCTCCGGCCGCCTCCGTGCCGGTGCCGGTGGTGGCCCAGCTGGAATTCATGGTCAGCCCGTTGGTCATCGACACCCGGGTGGCGCCGTTGTCCTTGCGGATGCCGATCCACGCGGAGGAGTCGCGCAGCATCGCCAGCCCGGCCCGGTCGCCGTTGGCCATCTGCGAGTAGTCCAGTTCGATGGTGGCCGTCGAGGACGGTCCCTGGATCCGGTGGGTGAGCGTGTTCCGGGCGTTGTACAGGTCGTTCGTCACCGTCGCGGTGGACAGCCGCAGGCCGTTGCCGACGCTGAACCGGCTGGTGTCCGGGTTGTGGTTCCACTCCCAGCGCGGGCCGAGCGTGCTGCCGGTGAAGGTGTCCGGGCCGGTCATCGGCTGCACCGTGCGGGTGGTGGCGATGTTCGGCCGCGGGTACGTCGCGCCCCACCGGCCGTTGACAGTGGTCAGCACCGGCCAGTCGTTGCTCCAGGTGATCGGCGCCAGTGTGGGCATCCGCCCGCCGGGGTAGGCGTCGGTGAAGGCCATGTACCACCAGTCGCCGTTCTGGGTCTGCACCAGCCCGCCCTGATGGGGCACGCCTCCCCCGGAGATCGGCCCGGGAAGATCGAGAAGGACCTGCCTCTGCTCGTACGGGCCCCACGGGCTGGTCGAGCGCAGCACGTACTGGCCGTTGGCCGGGCGGGTCAGCCAGATGTAGTAGTAGTTGCCGCGCTTGTACATCCGGCTGCCCTCGAGGGTGCCGATGCTCGACGGGGTGGTGTAAACGGTCTGCGCCCGCACCTGCGAGGTGAGGTCGGCGGAGAGCTGGGCGACGCTGATCGTGCCGTTGCCGTACGCCACGTACGGGGTGTCGTTGTCGAACAGCAGCCCGGCGTCGTAGTAGCAGTTGTTGATCCGGGCCTTCTTCGACCAGGCGCCGTCGACCGCGGACGCGGTGTAGACGTAGGTGCGGTTGAACTCGGTGCAGCCCAGCCAGTAGTAGGTGCTGTTGCTCGGCCGGTAGTTGAACGCCGACGCCCAGATGCCCTTGACGTACGCGCGGCCGCCGGACAGGTCGTAGGCGGACGAGTCGAAGTCCAGCCGCGGCACCGAGTGGCCGGCGTATTCCCAGTTCACCAGGTCGTAGGAGCGCAGGATCGGGGCTCCCGGCGAGTAGTGCATGGTCGAGGCCGAGTAGTAGTACGCGTCGCCGACCCGGATGATGTCGCCGTCGGCGAAGTCCTGCCACACCACCGGGTTGGTGAAGGTGCCGGTGGACGGGGTGCCGCCGGTGCCGACCGGCACGAGCTGCCACTGCTGGTTGGTGCCGTTCCAGTCGGCGTACTGCACGATGTCCGCCCCGTCGGTGGTGGCGGCGTTCTGCACCTCGACGGCCTTGCCGCTGTTCCGGTTGATCAGCTGGATGTACCCGTCGACGTCCTGGACGCTGAACTGCTGGTTGGTCCCGCCGTTGTCGGTCCACTGCACGAGCGCGCCGCCGTCGGCGGTGGACTTGTTGGCGACGTCCAGGACCTTGCCGGAGTTCTTCGACCGCAACCGGTAGTAGCCGCCGCCGGAGTCGACGAACTGCCACTGCTGCTGCGCCTGGTCGTTGCGCGTCCACTGGGTGATCCGGGCCCCGTCGGTGGTGGCCTGGTTGTACACGTCGAGCGCCTTGCCGCTGTTGCGGTTGACCAGCACGTACCAGGCGTTCGTGTCGATCGTGGCGGCCGACGCCGGGGTGCCGCTGGCGACGACGAAGGCCGCGGCGAGGATCGCGGTGAGGGTGGCGGCCAGCGCGCGGACCGCGTACCGGACGTTCATCGCACGCTCCCCGCCCCGGCGAACTGCCACCAGTTGACGTTGAACAGGTAGCCGCTGCCCCCGGTGAACCGCAGGTAGAGGTCCTGGGTGCCGGTGGCCCCGCTGACCGGGCAGGTCACCGTGGTCCAGGTCTGCCAGCCGCCGGTGCCCGCGACCGTGCAGGTGCCGACCAGTGTGCCGGTGGGCCCGCCGAGGCGCAGTTCCAGCCGGCCGCCGCTGGTCCCGGAGGCGACCCGCGCCGAGAACGAGGTGGCGCCGGATCCGAACGCGACGCCTTTCACCTTGATGTAGTCGCCGTTCTCCAGGTAGCCGACGTTCATGCCGCCCTCGGTGGAGGGCTCGGTCTCCACGCCCGAGCTCCAGGCGATGGTCTCGGCCTCCTGCCGGACGTACGGGTTGAGCGTCCCGTTCTGCGGCGCGCCGGAGGTGGTCATGGTGACCTGCGGGATCGTGCCGTCGGCGTTGTAGCTGAACTTCTCCACGGCCACCGAGCGGGTGTAACCGCCGCCGCCGGGCAGCGCCCCGTTGTGGTAGAAGAAGTACGAGTTGCCGTTGAAGTCGATGACTCCCGGGTGGTTGGTGAAGCTGCTGCCCTGGGTGGGCATCACGGTGCCACGGTAGGTCCACGGGCCGGTCGGGCCCGGCGCGGTGGAGTAACCGATGAACTCCGAGCAGCACTTGGCGGCGAAGACGTTGTAGTAGATCCCGTTGCGCTTGTAGACCCAGGGACCCTCCTCGTACAGGGTCGGGCGCGACGCGTTGCCGGTGCGGGTGCCGAATCCCGCAGTGGTCAGCGGGATCTGGTTCACGCCGCCGGAGTAGCTGATCATGTCGCTGTTCAGCCGCACGTACCAGAGGTTCGGGTTGCCCCAGTAGAGGTAGGCCTGACCGTTGTCGTCGATGAAGACCGTCGGGTCGATCTCGCCGTTCTCCACGAGCGGGTGCCCGAGCGCGTCGGTGAACGGGCCGGTCGGGCTGGACGCCACCCCCACACCGATCGCCATGCGCCCGGTGGAGCGGTTGGTGACCGGCACGTACCAGTAGAATTTGCCGTTGCGATTGACCACCTGCCCGGCCCAGGCGTCCGACTTCGCCCAGCTGAAGGTGGCCACGCTCATCGGCGAGCCGTGGTCGGTCCAGTTCACCATGTCGGCCGACGAGTACAGCCGCCACTCCTTCATCGTGAAGTAGGTGGAGTTGTCCTCGTCGTGGCCGGTGTAGAGGTAGACGCGGCCGTTGTAGACCAGCGGCGCCGGGTCGGCGGTGTAGACGGTCTGCACGATCGGGTTGTCGGCGTGCGCGGCGGTCGGGACCGCGGCTGCCAGCAGCACCATGGCTGCCGTGCAGAGCATGCTGAGGAAGGGTCTGCTGCGCATCAGACACGACTCCATCGCTGGTTGGCGGCGGCGGTGCAGGTCCAGAGCAGGACCGGCGTGCCGTTCGCGGTGAGGTTGTGATCGACGTCCAGGCACAGGCCGGAGGCGGCGCCCCGGATGGTGCCGTCGGTGTTGACAGTCCACTGCTGGTTGGTCCCGCCGTTGCAGTCCCAGAGCTGGACCTTCGCGCCGGCGGTGGCCCCGAGCGGCGCGTCGAGGCACTTGCCGAGCGCCTGGAGGGTCTGCCCGGTGCTGGTCCACTGCTGGTTGGCGCCGCCGTTGCAGTCCCAGACGACCGGTTGGGTCCCGTTCGCCGTGGCGCCGTCGGGCACGTCCAGGCATCGTCCGGACGAAGCGCTGACGATGGTCGTCGTGGTCGCCGGTGTGCTGGTCCCGCCGCTGACCCGGTACACCACGGTGCCGTGGCCGGGAACGCTCGCGCTGATCCCGCCGGTGCTGCTGGTGGTGGCGCCGCTCCAGGCGTCCTGCAGGGTGAACGAGGTGCCGGACTTGCCGATGGCCGCGGCCGTGGTGGCGACGGTCGTGGTGGAACCGCCCTGGTTGAACAGGGCGACCGCGACGTCACCGTTGGCCAGCCGCTTGGCCAGGACCCGGCGCGTGCCGTCGTACGAGACCTGGTTCGCCTGCAGGCCGAGGGTGTCCTGGTTGATCGCGATGAGGCGGGGGTTCTTCAGGATGGTCTGGGTGGCGGCGCTCATCGAGCGCAGGTCGTTGCCGGCGATCAGCGGTGACGCCATCATCGACCAGAGCGCGAAGTGGCTGCGCTGCTCGGTGTCGGTCAGGGTGCCGCGGCCGACCTCCATCATGTCCGGGTCGTTGAACTGCCCCGGCTTGGCGTAACCGGCCAGCGGCACGGTGACGTCGACGATGTTCTTGATGCCCATCGGGTAGCCGTTGGTCTGCCCGGTGTCCCAGGCCAGGGTGATGTCCTCGGTGGTGCGCCACAGGTTGGCGACGTCGCCCCAGTTGCGCTGCGGTCCCGTCTTGGCGTGCACGCTGTTCGGGTTGATGCTGTAGACGATCGGCCGGCCGGTCGCGGCGAGCGCGTCGCGCATCTTGGCGAACGTGGTGACCTGGTCGTTGATCGTTCCGGTCGGTGAGCACCAGTCGTACTTGAGGTAGTCCACGCCCCAGGCGGCGAACTGCCGGGCGTCCTGTGCCTCGTGGCCCAGGCTGCCGGTGGCGCCGGGATAACTGTTGAAGTACTGGGCGCAGGTCTTGTCCAGCGGGCCCTGGTAGATGCCGAACTTCAGGCCCCTGCCGTGCAGGTAGTCGCCGAGCGCCTTCATGCCGCTGGGGAACCGGGTCGGGTCGCCCTGCAGGTTGCCGGCGCTGTCGCGGTTCGGGTTGAACCAGCAGTCGTCGACGACGACGTACTGGTAGCCGGCGTCGCGCATGCCGCTGCTGACCATCGCGTCGGCCATCTGCCGGATCAGGGTCTCGCTGATGTTGCAGCCGAAGGTGTTCCAGGTGTTCCAGCCCATCGGCGGGGTGCGGGCCACGCCGTTGTCCAGCGCCTGGGCGGCGGAGCCGGGGAGGATCGCCGCGGCGCCGGCGAGCAGCAGCAGGCCCGTGGCGAGCAGGGTGGTGAGCTTCTTCATCATCGCCTCGTCCAGAGCTGGTTGGCAGCGTTGGTGCAGGTCCAGAGGATGGTGGCGGCGCCGTTGGCGGTGGCGCCGCCGCTGACGTCCAGGCACAGGCCCGACTGCGCGTTGCGGATCGTGCCGCCGGACGAGAACGTCCACCGCTGGTTCGCGGCGCCGGTGCAGTCCCACAGTTGGGCCTTGCTGCCCGCAGTCGCGCCGGTCGGTGAGTCGAGGCACTTGCCCAGTGACTGCACGGTCTGGCCGTCGTAGGCCCACAGCTGGTTCGCGGCGCCGGTGCAGTCCCAGATGATCGGCTGGGTGCCGTTGGCGGCGCTGCCACCCGGGACGTCCAGGCAGCGCCCGGAAGCCGCGCCGACCAGCGCCTGACCGGTGCCGGTGGCCGGGTCGCCGAGGGATCCCGGGACCGAGCGCAGCGCCGCGTACCAGGTGGCGGCCATCTTGTCGTAGCCGCCGGCGGTCGGGTGGACGCCGTCGATCAGGTCGGCGGTGGTCAGCGCGGCGTGCATGTCGACGAGGTGGACCCGCTGGCCCTTGCTCCCGACGATGCCGGGCAGTGCCGCGTTGAAGGTCCGCGCGGCGGCTTCCTGGCCGGCGTTGGCCAGCGGGATGATGGTCGCCACGAAGACGTCTGCCGCGGGCGCGGCGGCGGTGATGTGGTCGATCAGGGTGGACAGCCGGCCCGGCGCGCCCGCCAGGTTGTAGTTCTGCAGCACGTCGTTGGTGCCGATGTGCAGCAGCACCGTGCGCGGGGTGGTGCCGCGCAGCCAGCCGCCGACGTTGGCGTCGATTTGATCGATCCGCCATCCGGGGTGGCCTTCGTGGTCGTGGTCGCCGAGCGCGGCCGGCCCGTTGAACTGCGACCCGACGAGGTCGACCCGGTATCCGGCGGTCGCCGCCCGCTGCCACAGGCCGATCCGGTAGCCGTCGGGTACCTGCGTCCCCTCGGTGATGGAGTCGCCCAGCGGCATCACGCGGGTGCCGCCGTTGGATTCCGCGGCGGCGGCGCCGGGCTGGACGACGACACCGGCGGCGGCCATCGCGGCGGCGAGGACCGCCGCGCGGAACCACCGTCTTCTTCTGGGCATGACGATGCTCCTCGGGGATGGGCTGGAACAGGGGGTGCTGTTATCGCTCACACCGGTCGGCCCGCTGATCACGCGAGACCGAAGAGGGACGCCGACCCGGGATGGGAGCGCTAACAACTTGAGTCCGAAGATTGCCAGGATGTTTCCGGACATTCAAGAGGCTCTTTGTGGTCGGTTCGCCGGACGATCTCCGAACAGGGTCACCCGATCTGGCTCTTCCGGCGGTCCTTGCTGGTGACGCATCGATCGGAAAGCCGCGTGAACCGATGCGCCATCCGAAAAATTGATGATACGACTCCGCGGGAGCCGGCCACATAACACTTTCCCTACACGAATAAATTGTTATGCCGACTCGGGTGCGATGGTCGGACCTTGCAGTCCTCGGAAATACGCTGAAACATTGGCGGATGTTTATGGGAGCGCTCCCGTCCCCCGCCGGAGAAAAGAGCTTCTGATGTCCCTACCAGGTCGCGTCCACCTGACCGCGGCTCTTTCCGCACTGGTGCTGGTCACCGCGATGGTCACCGGCATTCTCGGCGCCACGCCGCAGGCCTCGGCCGCGGCGGGGACCGCCGGATGCGGCAAGACGCCGACGTTGTCCAGCGGCAGCCGCACCATCCGCAGCGGCGGCCAGAACCGCAGCTACATCCTGCGGATCCCGGACGGCTACGACCGCAACCGCCCGTACAAACTGATCTTCGCATTCCACTGGCTGAACGGCACCGCCGGTGACGTCGCGACAGGTGGCTCCGCCGGCGCCACCTGGGCGTACTACGGCCAGCAGCGGCTTTCGGACAACAGCGCGATCCTGGTCGCGCCCCAGGGCATCGACAACGGCTGGGCCAACACCGGGGGCCGGGACCTGACCCTGGTCGACGACCTGACCGCCCTGATCGAGGGTGACCTCTGCGTCGACACCTCGCAACTGTTCGCGCTCGGCTGGAGTTACGGCGGCGCGATGAGCTATGCCGTCGCGTGTGCCCGCCCGGCCGTCTTCCGTGCCGTCGCCGTGCTCTCCGGAGCCAATCTCAGTGGCTGCGCCGGCGGCACCCAGCCGGTCGCCTACCTGGGCATCCACGGCACCCACGACAGTGTGCTGGACATCTCGCTGGGACGCGGGATCCGGGACACGTTCGTACGGAACAACGGGTGCACGGCACAGAACCCGCCCGAACCGGCCCGGGGCAGCCTGACGCACCTCGTGACCTCCTACGCGGGTTGCCGGGCGGGCTATCCGGTGCGCTGGGCCGCCTTCGACGGCGACCACACCCCGGAACCGGTGGACGGATCGACCACCACGAGCGGCGCCCGTACCTGGACCGGCACCGAGATCTGGAACTTCTTCTCGCAGCTGCCCAGCACCACGCCACCCTCCACCTCACCGTCGGCGTCGCCGTCCACCTCACCGTCAGCGTCGCCGTCCACCTCGCCGTCCACGACGCCCGGCGCCTGCGCCACCGCGTACCGCGTGGTGAACAGCTGGCAGGGCGGCTTCCAGGCGGACGTCACCGTGTCGAACACCGGATCGGCGGCCGCCACGGGATGGCGGGTGAGCTGGACGCTGCCCTCCGGACAGACGATCAGCCAGGTCTGGAACGGCTCGCTGACCGTCACCGGCGGCACCGCCACGGTCACCAACGCGGCCTACAACGGGTCGGTGGCCCCCGGCGCCGGGGCCACCTTCGGGCTGATCGCGTCCGGGAGCGCGACCGCCACCCCGGCGCTGACCTGCGCCCTCCTCTGATCCACCGATGCCGCCGCGGACTCCCTCAGCCCGGCGAGAGGCGCCCGGCCAGGGAGTGCGCGGCGCTGGTGACCAGCTCCCGGTCGTAACTGACCACGAACTCGAACCGCCGGTCGCCGTCCGGACCGGTGTCGCCCAGGTCGCGGGCGATCAACGCGCCGCAGACGTGCGCGCCGAGAACCACCACGGTCCACTCGCTGGCCAGCGGATCCAGCACGGACAGCGGGGCCCCGCGCACACCCGGCGCCGGGCTGGCCGGCATGTCCACGCCCAGAGCCCCGACGAACGGCAGACGCCTGGCCAGTTTCGTGAAGTCCCGCACCGTCGACGGTCGGAAGAACCGCGCGTGCTCGAACGCGGCCAGCAGGACCGGCGGGACCGCGGACTGCAGGGCCATCAGCTCCAGCGTCTTCGACAGCGGGATCAGCAGGTGCTTGGGCGCATGCCGGATCCGCCGGTGCGGTCCGAGCAGCCGGTACGGCGTCGCCTGCCGCGCCGCCCCGATCGCCCGGGCGGCGAACCGCTCCGGGCGGAACGTGGCCGGCGAGAACCCGCGCTCGCCCCGGCCCCACAGCCACCCCTGACCCAGGGTCGCGCCCAGCACCAGGGCCCGGGTCAGATCCTCCGGCGTCTCGATGCCCTCGGCCACGACCTCGGCGCCGGCCTGCTCGGCATAGGCGCGAACCGCGCCGGCCACGGTCACCGTGGCCGGATCCTTGACGGTGCGCAGCAGGCCCAGGTCGAGTTTGACCACCTCGGGACGCAGCAGCGGGATGAACGCCAGGGACTCCGGCTCCACCCCGACGTCGTCCAGGGCGATGGCGCAACCGGCTGCGCGGAGGCGCTCGGCGCCGGCCAGCACGCCGGCGAGGTCGGCCGCCAGGGCCCGCTCGGTGATCTCGACGACCACCTGGACGTGGCCGGCGCGTTCGTGGAGAGCGTCGAGCACGACGTCGAGGTGCTGGGTCAGCGTGCCCGGCTCCAGGTTGACGAACAACGTCACCGCCCGGCCGCCGGAGCACTCCGCCGCGTCGGACAACGACGCGCGCAGGGACGCCCGCTCCAGATCGGCGAGCCGGCCCGCCGTGCGGGCGGCCTCCAGCAGCGCCAAGGGGGACGCCCACCGCGTCCCCGCGGGCCCTCGCAGCAGCGCCTCATGCGCCATCACGGCGCCCGAATCCAGATCGACGAACGGCTGGTAGACGCAGTGGACTCCACCGTCGCGCAGCAGGTCGTCGAGGCCGGCCCGGGCCGACATCGCCCTCACGTCAGCCCTATCGGCACGTCCCACCACCGCCTGAGCGGCATCGGCCCACGCGCAGCGGAGCCCCGGCCGGCGCGGCGATCGCGCTCGGCCGGGGCGGCCCGGTCAGTTCAGGCTGAACCGCTGGTTGGCCTGCCCGTTGCAGTCGTAGATCTGCACCTGCTGGCCGTTGCCGGTGCCCCAGACGTCCAGGCAGCGCCCGGACTGGACACCGCTGATGGTGCCGTTGCTGTTCACGTTCCACTGCTGGTTGGCCTGCCCGTTGCAGCTGTAGATCTGCACGGCCGCGCCGTTGCCGGACCCGGCGGCGTCCAGGCACCGGCTGCCGCCGTACACGGTCAGCTGCTTGCTCGAGGTGAGCGTCCAGGTCTGGTTGTCCTGGCCGTTGCAGTCGTACAGCTGGACCCGGGTGCCGTTGTTCTGCGACGCGTTCGTCACGTCGAGGCACCGGCCGGACTGGGCGCCGACGATCCGGCTGCCCGTTCCCGGCGTGACCGACGGCGAGGGCGACGGGGAGCCGGTGCCGCCGCTCGGGGTCGGCGAGGACGTGCCCGGGCCGGCGGCGTTGAGGGCGTTGAGGACCGAGGTGTACGCGGCCTTCTTGTTGCCGCCGCCGTCGAACAGCAGGGGG
>NZ_BOMW01000109.1 GCF_016862395.1 Actinoplanes siamensis
GCGGGCGGCGCGGTACTCGCTGCGGCGCGGTATCGCCACCGAGACCTACCGCACCGGGGAACTCCCGCTGCGTGTCATGCGCGCTGGGCGGTTGGAAGGACGGCTCCGCCACGCTGCTCGGCTACATCGAGAACTGGATCAGCAGCCTTGATCACTGATCGCTGCGGCTTGAAGCGTGCGCGCTGCAGCGATGCGATGGCCAGTAACATCCGCCGGTCGCCGTAGCGGCGGCCTGTCCGGCTGCTGCAGGCGTCCATCGTGAATGCATTCGGGGAGCAGGTCGAGATTCGTCAGCTCGGCGTCGTTGACACCGGTCCGGCGGCGCTCAACGCGGTAGTAGCAGCGACGGCCGATAATGCGGCAGTGACTTTGCGCATCGGTAAACCGTGGTGGATAACGGGTGTGGTGGCCGGGCTTGGCGTGTTGGCGGTGGCCGTGGCACTAGCGCGAGCCGGCCTGGAGGATGCCGATCGCTGGTCCAGCGTGATCAGCATGTTCCTCGGCACCGCCGGGCTGGCGCTGAGCGTCTACAGCACAGTCAAGGCACGCGGCGATGTACCTGGTAATAAGGACCGGGTGCACAACACGGTCACCGACACCTCGGTGCGGGGGCCCGCCTTGCTTGGCCGGGACGTGCACATCGCGGGCGCTCGCCCGGCGTCCGCGACGCAGAGCCCGTCGGAGGTGCGCAATCATGTGCGGGGCGGCACCTTTCACGGACCGTTGATCATGGGGCGGGACATCGAGGACATCACGCTGCCGCCCACCTCCACCGGTGAGCGTCACATTTCGGGAGCCGCGGAGTGATCTTTGATCGGGTGTCGAACAAGATCACCGGAGGAGTGTTCCTCGGTACGGTAATCATGGGGAGGGACATCTCGGTGACCCTGCCAGCCGAAATCCGGCCAGCCCTGACCGGGTTGCCGCCGGCCTCACCCGTGTTTATTGGGCGTGAGCAAGTCACCGACGCTCTTCGTGAGGGGTTGAGGCACACGCCCTCTGGCGTCCAGTCGGTGTCGGTCGTCGCGGGAATGGCCGGGGTCGGCAAGACGGAGCTGGTGCTGTATACCGCGCACCAGGCGGTCGCGGACGGTTGGTTCCCCGGCGGAGTGCTCTTCGTCGACATGTTCGGCTACGACCCCGATCGCCGGGTGAGCGCCGCAGAGGCTCTGGCCGGGTGGCTGACAGCGTTAGGGATTCCGGGTGAGCGTCTTCCGGGGGACGTGAGTGGGCTGTCCCTGCTCTGGCGCAGCGTTTTGGACGCCTACACCACCCAGGACCGCCGGCTGTTGCTGATCATCGACAACGTGGACAGCGAAGAGCAGGTCCGTCCGCTGCTGCCCAGCGACGGCAGCATCCCGATGCTGGTGACCTCCCGGCACACGCTCGACCTGGACGCCCGGTTGCATGATCTGGACATCCTGGGCCAGGACGCGTCCACCGACCTGCTGGCCGAAGTGATCAGCGCCCGTCTCGGACCTGGCGATCCCCGCGTTCGCGAAGGCGGCCGGGAAGTGTTGACAGAACTCGCCGACCTGTGCGCCGGACTGCCGCTCGCCTTGCGCATCGTTGCGGCGTTGCTCGTCGACCGGCGCGAACTGCAACCCCGGAGGCTGGCCGACCGGCTGCGCGACGACCAGCGTCGCCTGTCCGGGCTGACCCGCCAGCAGATAGCCGTGCGTACGGCATTCGAACTGTCCTACCGGCATCTCACCGCTGCACAAGCGCGTCTGTTCCGGCTGCTCCCGATCAACCCGGGGGCCGACATCGCTACTCTCACCGCCGCCCACCTCGCTGAGCATCCCGAACATCGGGCCGCGGAACTACTCGCCGACCTGCATCGGGCACACCTGGTGACCGAGCCGGCGCCGGAACGCTGGAGCATGCACGACCTGCTCCGCCTGCACGCCGCAGAACATCAACACACCGGGGACGCCGACGAGACTGGTCCTGCACGGGAACGGCTGTATCGCTACTACCACGGGTCTGTCGCCGCGGCGAATACCCACCTAAGCCCGACAGAGATGGCCGAGTCGCGCACCTTCGCCAGCCGCGACGACGCCCTGACCTGGTTGGACAGCGAACACACAAATCTCATGGCGGTGGCAGCACACGCCCCGGATCACCGGATGCCCGAGGTGACCATCGACCTCGCCATGCTCCTTGGCGAATACCTGAGCCTGCGTCACTACTCCCTTGAATGGATCACGCTCGCCACCCGGGCCATCGAGCTCAGTCAGCGCATCGGGGAGCGGTCCAGCGAAGCGATCGCGTCGAACAACTTGAGCTATGCGCTCTACCAGGCCGACGAGTTCGCTGCTGCCGCAGCTGCCGCAGCTCATGCTCAGCGACTCTTCCAACAGCTTGGCGAACAGAAGAATGAGGCCGCGGCCTGGAACCATCTCGGGCTCGCGTTCACCAAACTACAGCGCTTCGAGGAAGCCGCCGAGGCTTTCGGAAGCAGCCTTGGCCTGTTGGAAGGAGCCGGCGACCTGCAGCAGATCGGGCGGGTATGGAGCGACTTCGGCATCGTCATGCTCTTGACCCAGCGCCTCGACAAAGCGATCGAGATGAGCACCGACGCCCGCGACATCCTCCGGGTGGCCGGCGACAAACACGGTGAAGCCAAGGCGTCGGGCAACCTCGGAGATGCCCTTGCCGGAAACCGGCAGCCAGACGAAGCCGTAAAAGCGCAGGCACACGCTTGCCGTCTCTTCCAGGAGCTGGGAGATTCACACAGCGAAGCAGCCGCGTCGAGCAGTCTGAGTCTCGCGTTGGTCGAAGCCGGGCGCCCCGGCGAGGCAGCCGAGGCTGCCATCCGTGCACGGGACATCTTTCACAAGGTAGGTGAACGCCACGGTGAAGGACTCGCCTGGAACAATCTCGGCACCGCCCGGCACCGGCTGGGCCAGCACCGTGAGTCCCACGAGGCCTACAGCACTGCTCTGAAAATCTTCGAACAGCTTGGCGACCCACTCTCTCGTGCGCAGACCAAGGCCGGGCTCGGCCGCGCATTGTCCGGACTCGGCCGGTTCGACGAGGCCATCACGGCACATGCTGAGGCTGGCCAGCTCTTCAAGGTACTCGGCGACCGCTACGGCGAAGGGCAGGCGGGACGGGACCTCGGCATGGCCCTGTATGTTACGGGCCGAGTCGAAGACGCCATCCAGTTCCACCTTGGGGCGCTGGAGATCTTCGAAGACATCGGCGATCGGCAGCAGGAAGGTCGGACTGCGGGCAGTCTTTTCATCATCATGGATGAGGAGAAACGGCCGGGCGCCCGCTACTTCGGCGAACGCGCCATCAGCGCCTTGTCCGAGAGCGGCAGGCAGGATCTTGTAACCGAGATCCGGGAGCGTCTCAGTAGGGCGTCCTCGTGAACACCGGATGATCCGACCGGTTCTAATGTTGCGCGGCTACCTCCCGACAGGTGTTCTCGCCGGCGGGGTGAGCCGGTCAGAGCATCCGCCTAGGTCCTTCAGGAGAAGGTCGTGGCCTCTCTCTGCAATCTTCCCTGACTTTCCACTCCCGCTGGGCCTGTGGTCCAGGTCGCCCCGCCTCGGCGCAGGAACCGCAGGCCCGGCCGGCATCGTCAGCGGCGAACACACGATCGGGTGCTTCCTAAAACGGTCCCCGCCCGTGGTGTTGCCCGGACTTCGGCGGCGGCTGATCAGTTGTTGACCTCCGCGTGTCGCCACTGCGCCATGACGACCAGCACGCGCAGCCCCCACTCGGCCTCGTCGACGCCGTGGTCGACGATCAGGGTCTGCATGACCAGGTCCTCGTGGTCCTCATCGGTTGCCGGTGCGGAGTCGGCTGTCTGCTCGATGACGTCCCAGATCGTCGCATAGTCGTCTGGGTGGACTGTTATGCGTGCGCGACGCGCCTCTTGCAGGATCTGCTCGTCGCGATCACTGATTGCGGCGAAAGGTGGAATCCCGAAGTCGCTGTCATTGCCCAACGTCGGCCCTCACTTTCACGCTTGTCCCGGTCAACGCTAGGACGGCTTCGGCGTGACAAACCATGACGGCGTCGCGGGAGTCTCCGACAGCTTGTGGCGGTGTTCTGCCTGGCATCCGCGGGTGAGATGACCATGTCCTCTTACGCTCATCGCCATGTTGCTCGCGGTCGTCGATCCACTACCGATGTACTGCCGCGGGATCGCCACGGTGCTGTCCGCCGCGGGCCACATCGTGGAGCAGCCGGGTGAGCCGCTGGCGTGGGGCCGTCGGGACGACAGGATGATGCTGCTGACGCTGGACGCGGTATCGAGCTGGGATCTGCTTCACCAGCTGGGTTCGGCTGGCGACGGATGCCCGGTCATCGCGGTTCTGACCGACGATTCGGTGGCCGCGGGCTTGACGGCGGTGCGCGCGGGCGCGCAGTCCGTGGCCGCCCGGCAGATGGATGAGGCAACGCTGGTCGCGACCGTCGACGCCACACGCGCCGGGCAGGCCGTGGTGCCAGCTGAGGTGCTGGCTGCTCTGATCGGCGGCGCCGGTCCGGAGACCCGCCATCTGACCGCTGACCAGCAACGCTGGTTGCGTCAGCTGGCCGCCGGGATGACGGTGGCGCAGCTCGCGGACCGGGCTGGCTACTCGGAGAGAGCGATGTTCCGGTTGTTGCAGGCGTTGTACCGCCAGCTCGGCGTCCGCACCCGCATCGAGGCGGTCATCCGGGCCCAGCAGCAAGGCTGGCTGCTGCCGACCAGTGAGCAGCCGGGCGTCACCTGACCGGGGGCAGTACCGAGTCCGGGATCAGCGAGCTGAGTACCGGCTGCAGCCGGGCGCGGTCGGTCCTGGGCCCGGCCATCGTCGAGACCAGGAAGGCGAGGTAGCGGGCGTGGCCTTCGGCCGGGACTTGGCCGTCCTGCCGCAGGGCTCCGAACGCCTCCACCGCGCCGTCGATGGACGGGCCGCCGGGCTGCAGCGACAGCCCGCACAGCGCGAGGCCGACGAGTTCCCAGGCGGCGGCATCGTTGGGATCCTGCTCAATGCGCAGTTTCGCGTTGAGGAAGACTCGGTCGAACGCGTGACGGGCTTCAGCACGCCGTTTCATCCGGTGCAAGGCGACCGCGCGCAGCGCGGTCACCATCAGCGACCGTTCCGTGTCGCGATAGCGCTCGGCCAGGGTCGCTTCGCGCCGCGCGCGGTGCCACTGCTGCTTGCGCAGCCGTACGGTGCAGATCGTCAGGCGGGCCTGCAGCGCGGTGAACGCGTCGTGATGGCGCAGCGCCAGTTCCAGGGCCTGCCGGGCGTAGGTGAGCGCGTCGTCGTCATGCCCCTGGGCGAAGCGGACGTCGGCGAGAGCGTCGAGGCTGATCGCCCGCAGGGCGTCGTCGCGATGCCGTTCGGCGAGCGCACGGGCCTCGTCGACGACACGCTGAGCGGCGTCGGTCTGCTGCGTGTCGAGGTATAGGCGGGCAAGCCGGCCTGCCACCGAGACTCGTTGCGGAGACAGTTCCTCCGTGGCGTCGTAGGCCATCTGCATCGCGGTGACCGCATCGCCGAATCTGGCCTGCCGGCGGGCGCATCGTGCGAGGCCCTGCCACGCGCTGGCCTGTACGACCGGATCCTGCGGCGCTAGGTCGCGGGCTTGGGCGAACGCCTCGGCTGCGCTGCCGACTGTGCCCCGGGACCAGGAGATCCAGCCGAGGTGCAGCCGGGCCTTGGCTTCGATCGAGGCGATGCCACCACCCAGTTCCAGGACACTGCGAAAGTGTGTCTCCGCGCGGGAGAGGTCACCGGCTCGGTGGCTCAGATAGCCGAGGATGAGGTAGTTACGGGGCCGTAGGTCGAGGCGGATCCGCTCGGCGACCTGTTCCCGGCGTTCGTGCAGCCGCTGGTCGGGCCGACCGGTGTCGGCGCCACGGTCGATGGCGCGGATGGTGCGATACGCCGTGGTGTACGAGCCGGCACGCAGGTGTGCGTCCACCTCCGGGAAGAAGGCCACCGGGTCGATGTGCGGGGCTTGGCCGAGCCGCCGGCGCCGGTTCTTGAGCTGGTCGGCGGCGTAGAGCAGCAGCCACCTGATCCGGGCGGTTTCGTCCGGGGCGGTGTCGTCACCGCAGCGCAGGGCGCGTAGCGCCTCCTCGTGTGGCAGAAAGTACCGTCCGTCGACGCAGCGCACCACGTGACGGTTCAGCCGGTCGAGCTCGTCCTGGATGTCACCCGGATCGACCTTCTCGGCCTTTACGCTGTTGACCACGGCTGTGATCTCGTCGGCGTCCGCGGGGCAGGCGAACGCGGCGAGAGCCTCGTACACGCGCTTTCCCGCCGGGTTGAGCGCCGTCAGGAGCTGATCGAGCAGGCGGTCCCGGATGTGAGTGACGGTGTCATCGTCTTGCACCCAGCCGTGCACCTTCTGCTCAAGCTCCGACGCTGGTACCCCTTTCGCGGTGTCGGCGATCGCGTCGAAGATCTCTGCCAGCCGCAGCTGCCTGCCCAGGTTGCGCCACAACCGGCGCAACTGGTCGTCGCCGAGTGACGCAGCCATCCGGTGCGCGTTGCCCGGCCGTTCCAGCGCGATCGCCTTGAAGAAGTCGAACGGCAGCCCGAGTACCTTGATCGGCTTGCGGGGCAACCACTTCTCGTGCGTGCCGGCACTGCGGGGCTGGACCTTGGTCACCAGAATGATCTTCACGCGATGGCAGCGGGCCGTGGCTACCGCCTGGAACGCCTCGTCCAGCGCGAGATCCACCACATGACGGTCCTGGTCGAGTAGCAGCTCCGCGTTGTCCAGGACGATGATCGCCCGTTGTTTGCGATAGCGGGTCAGGGTCTTCTCCAGCCGGCCCAGCGTCGACTCGTCGAAGGGCGGGCCCCAGCTACCTGAATCATCGCCTCCGGCATCGAGGTCGCGCAGCAGAGTATGCGCCGAAGGGTGGTACGTCGTGGTCACCTCGTGTGGGTGAACGGTGAGCCTGAGCTTCGACTCCCACAGCACGCGGTTGACCAGCTGGGTTTTACCGACTCCTTCGTCACCGCTGACCACGATCACCCGGGTCCGCGGGCTGCGCAGAGCCCGGTGCAGCTGGGCGCGATTGTCGGCGCGATCCACCAGGTGCGGGCCGGAATCAGTTGTCGCCCGCACGGGGGTGCCGAGCGCCGGTATGGCGGCGCGAACGGGTTTCACCACGGTGGACACGGCGACCAGCGCTGCCACGATGCTGCCGAGCTTGTCGCCGACGTCCAGAAAGGCGTCCGAGGCGCTCCCGATGGTCTCCGGCAGTAGCTGCGCAACCCTCGACAACACGCCCGTCCACAGTGCCATCGCGATGATCAGACAGACGCTGCCGATGACAAGCCGTATCTTGTATCGCCTGGCCCAACCCACTCCGTCATCATGAGGTCACGGCGAGTGGCGCGGAATGGGCTTACCGGATGATGGCATCGATGGACATAGCTCGGCCCTGGTGCTCCACCTTTCGGCCAGTGGAGTCCCTGATAGTGGTGTAACGCGGTTGGCGTGATCGTCGGACAGTCCGTCCGGTATAGAGCGCGGCCATCGCGTGATCTTTCGAGTGAACGTCTCACGGAACTCTCGAAAGGGAATCATCGCGATGACCGCACCACACATCATCGACCCTGCCGGCCTGCTGAGCCAAGCGCTGACCGACGCGTCACCGGATCTGATGCGTCACCTGCTGTCCACGGTGATCAACTCGCTGCTGTCGGCCGAGGCCGACGCGGTCTGCGGCGCCGAATACGGTATGACCTCGCCGGAACGGGTCAACTCCCGCAACGGCTACCGGCACCGCGAGCTCGACACCCGCGTCGGCACCATCGACGTGGCCATCCCGAAACTGCGGTCCGGCACGTACTTCCCCGAATGGCTGCTCGAACGCCGCAAACGGGCCGAGGCCGCGCTGGTCAGCGTGGTCGCGACCTGCTACCTGCTCGGCGTCTCCACCCGGCGGATGGACAAACTCGTGCAATCGCTGGGGATCACCAGCCTGTCCAAGTCGCAGGTCTCGCGGATGGTCTGCGACCTCGACGCCCAAGTGCATGCGTTCCGCACTAGGCCGTTAGGCGACTCGGGACCGTTCACGTTCGTGGCGGCCGACGCGTTGACGATGAAGGTCCGTGAGCAGGGCCGGGTCGTCAACGCGGTCGTCCTCGTAGCGACCGGCGTCAACGCCGACGGCCACCGCGAGATCCTCGGCGTCAAAGTCGCCACCAGCGAAACCCGGCAGGCCTGGAACGCGTTCTTCGCCGACCTGGTCGCCCGCGGCCTGACCGGCGTGCTGCTGGTCACCAGTGACGCCCACGCCGGCCTGGTCGACGCGATCGCGGCGAACCTGCCCGGCGCCGGCTGGCAGAGATGCCGCACGCACTTCGCCGCGAACCTCTTGGCAGTGACCCCGAAGTCCGCGTGGCCAGCAGTCAAAACGATGCTGCACTCGGTCTACGACCAGCCCGACCCGGACTCGGTGCGCGCCCAGTTCAACAAACTCCTCGACTCCGTCGGCAGATCGTTGCCGAAGGTGGCCGCCTACCTCGACGACGCCCGCGCTGACCTGCTCGCCTTCACCAGCTTCCCGCAGCAGATTTGGCGTCAGATCTGGTCGAACAACCCCAACGAACGCTTGAACAAGGAGATCCGCCGCCGCACCGACGTCGTCGGGATCTTCCCCGACCGTGACGCCGTCATCCGCCTCGTCGGTGCCGTTCTGGCCGAACAACACGACGAATGGACCGAAGGCCGCCGCTACTTCGCGCTCGACGTCCTCGAACGCGCCCGCAAAGCCTCCACCAACATCCCGGACGGCGGCGCCGACCAGCCCGAACTGGAAACCACCGGAACCCTCTGACCAGCACAACTCGAAAGATCAGCCGTTACACCACTTCCCTCTGTGCCAAGATCATGAGAGGCAAGTTCTACTCTTGAAACGTTGAGCTGAGGGCGAGG
>NZ_BOMW01000110.1 GCF_016862395.1 Actinoplanes siamensis
GGTCCGCGAGCCGTAACGGCTGGTGCGGGTGGCGATGAAGCACACCGCATCTTCCCGGTCGAAGTCCACGTCCTCGTGCCGGTACCGCAATACGAGGCTGTCGCAGACGACCAGTTCAAGCCGTTGCAGGGCGCTGCGGGCGGCGGGCTCATTGGGCGGGTTCTCTGCCCGGACCAAGGCGATCAGATACGGTTTGACCTCATCGAGCCGTCTGCGCACGGCGATATGGACGGGATCGTGCGGCGGGTGCGGGCCGAATGCCTCGGCGGAGGCTGTCACCACGTCGTCGAGCTTGGTGAGTCTCAGATAGCGCGCCAGCCGGGGCAGCCGTGCTTCGGCGCTCAGTACCGGCCGCTGCACTTCCCAGGTGTCGCGCAGCAGCGGGTCCTCCGCGTACGGCGGTTGCGCGACGAAGACGCCGGCACCATTGTGGCTGGCCAGCAGCCGCACGGATCCCGGATCGGGATGCGGTGTCTGGTCCTCGGTCAGGACGTTCTGCAGGAGCCGCTGGATGTAGCGAGCGGCGAGTTCGATGTCACGGGTGGTGTGGCCGAGCCCGTCGGCTTCTGCCGCGATGGAGGCGAGCAGGCCGAGCAGGTCCGCAACGCGCGGGCGCCCGGTGTCGGTGAGCTTGAGCGCGGCGACAAGGGTGCTGCCACCCGTCATCTGGTACATCGTCTCGGTGATGTGCGGAATGCGGTCGCGCACGTGCCGGGGCGTGCCGGTGGCCTCCACCCAGGCGTCGCGGGGTCGAACCAGGGCTGCCTCGGTTCCCCGGACCACCGGCACCCACGTGCGGGTCCGCAACAGATAGGCGAACAGCGACTCGGCAGGACGGTCCCGCTCACCGGAGTGCAGCTTGTTGACGCACCGGAAGACAGCCTTGGTGGCCGGCTCGTAGACCGTCGCCCACCGCCGGGCGAGCTGACGCCAGAGCGCGAGCATCCGTTGCGGATCCCCGCTGGCCACCAACTCCTGGTGGCGGTCCAGCCGGTAGGAGACTCGCAGCTGCTGCGTTTGCGGGTGGCCCTGTGGGCACTGTGCCGCCTGGCTTGCCGGCGGCGCCGCCCGCCACTGATGGAAGACGATGCCTGCGTGGGGATGGCGGTGCAGGCCGCCGAGCAGGTAGCCGTACCAGTCCGACGGTGTGGCCTCGTCGATGCGGGGATGGTCGCAGACGCCGAGCATCCGGTAGAAATCGAGGTCAGTGCGCCGTTGATCCGGGTCGTCCGGCACAGGGATGTCGAGGAACTCGGCCTTGCCGAATGGTCCGTAGAGGATCTCCAGATCGGCTGACCCGGTCCAGTCGGAGCCGAAATACGCCGTTGCGCCGGCCCGTAGCCCTCGACAGGTGCCGTCGGCGGATCGGACTGGCAGCAGGACGCGGCCCAGTACGGCTGCCAGGTCACCGCTGCCACCCAGGCGAGTCTGGTGGTAGGCGCTCAACCCGGCCATCGCCCGCTCCCGTTCTCCGGGATCAGCCGCCGCATCGGTCAGGATCTTGATCAGATAGTCACGGATCAGGTCGCGCCACTCGAACGGCCGGACCCCCAGTTCTCGCAGCAGTGCCTCGGCTCTCTCGATCGCCGGGATGTCGGCGATGGGCACCGGGATGTCGTCGGGGATCGAGGTGTCGTCGCGCTTGCGGGGGAGGAACACCGGCTGTTCGGCGGGGATCAAGGTCTGTCCGCCGGTGGTGAGTACCCGTGCGGTCTTTCGTAGCACCGCCAGCTGATCAGGCAGCTTCTGCCAGCAGCTGAGCAGGAACCTGTAGTAGTCGGCCACCGTCTCCTGAGTGGGCGGCCGCAGCCGGCCCAGGAGTTCAGCGAAGGGCATGATCTCGACGGTCGCCCCGTTTGACAGGAATGCTCTCGTGGCGGCGGCCTGCTCGATGTCGGGACGCAGCGTTCGGGTGCGGTCGAAGGCGGCCAGCCGGTGGGCGGCCCTCAGATCGGGCAGGCGGTTGGGGAGAAGGCACACCTCGGCGGGTCGGGCAAGCGTGCCGTCGAGGACCGGAAGGAACCGGGCACGAGCCAGCGCCGCAGTCCAGAGAACGCGCAGCCGGGTCGCCGCCTCCCCGGCAGGCGCCGCCGATGCGGGGACGATCACTGCGACAGCGGCCGCGTCGGCCTTACTGCGCCGGACCAGATCGGTGACGACCCGGTCTGCCAGGAAATTCGCCACCAGGTTCTGGAGGTGGTCGTTGTACGGCTGTGCCTCGGGGCTCGCGGCGAGCTGCTTGCGGTCCATCGTGAGAACCCACTCGGCGTGCACCAGGACGTGCAGCCCCGGGCTCTCCTCGGTGGGGAAGTAGACGTGCAGCGGGAAGGTCTCGTCGGCCCGCGGGAGCCCGGTCTCGCCGAGCGGGACAGCCACCGCCCACCGGACCTTCTTGAGATCCGACCAGGCGTCGCCCAGCGGGACGAGCGTATCCGGGTCGGGCTCCTGCTCGCCGCGGTAGAGCAGCCACCGCTCGGTCTTGTCCTCGGTCTCGAGGACAACGTGGTCGGTGTCGGCTCCGCTGGGCCGGACCGACGCCACGAAGTCGGCGTCAGTCCCGCGCAGTTCGAGCTTTTCGACGCCCGGAAGGAAGAGCAGCAGGCGTGGGCGGAGATTGGCCGTGAGGCGCTCGGCGACGGCATGCCGGTCCACGCCGTCACGCAGCGGCAGGCGGATCACGGTCCGGAATCCGTCGACGCGCAGTCGCCCTACCACTTCCGCGTCCGCGCCGAGGTCTTCATCTGTCACCGGGAAGGGAAACGCATACGCCGGCAGGCGCTGACCGGCCGGGAGCGGGCCAAGCAGTGCAATCACTTCGCGGCGGAGCCGGTCGCTGTCGAATTGGAAGGCTGTGTTCTCGGAGATGATCTGCGGCCGGTCGGTGATCTCGCCGACCGATTTGAAGCCCAGGCCCTTGTGCCCCACTGCGGCACCCGGATGTTTCGGCGATCGGCCCAGCGAACAGATGCCCTTCACCTGCTGGTCGCCGAAGCCTGATCCGTCATCGGCCACGATCAAGGCGTCCTCGGTAAGGAGGAAGAACGCACGGCCGCGCACCCCGGCCTCGGCCGCCGCATCGTTCGCGTTCTGCAGCAACTCGAACGGGTACCGGCCGGAATACTGCTGACGGACCATCTCCTGCGCGGCGCCGCGCTCGTCGAGGTTCTTCAGCAAATTCTCCCGCAGCTCCTCGTTGTCCCGCTGCGACTCGATAGCCGCGATCTCCCGCCGGCTCAGCCGGGTCGCCCAGTCCATACCTCATGCCCTCCATCGCGGTCGGTAGAAGGATGCCTCACCGGTACGACACTCAGCGGCGACCGATCAAGGGAGACTGTTGCATGCGTCGATGATCAAGGAGGTCGTTCGTCCTCTTCGGCCCACAAGACGCCCGACTGCGGGAATCACGAGTAGCCCGGCATGAAGGACTGCCTGCGCTCGACGATGGGCTGATCACCGATAACACGTTCGGGCGATCTTGTCGGCGATTCCTCGGCAATTGCGGACGAAGGCAATAGGCTGCTGTGCCGTGATCGGCGCCGCCCGGAACGGGCCGGCGTGCAATACCGATCGCCTTCTTCCGCCTCTACACCCCCAGGTCTACCGCCCCGGCGGGCAAGGAGCACTGGTCATCATCGCGGCTATCGAGGTCCCGCAGCTGTGGGCACGGCCCGTCGTCATCGACGACAACCACATTCGCCACCTCGCCGTGCCCGCTCACACTGCGACACGGGACGACGCCGAGTGCGCGATCTCCATCCATGGCAGGTGGCCGCTTACACGAACGACCGCCGAAGGCATCCACCTGCACATCGGCAGTGACGAACGTGTCGAGTGGAAGGGACCGGCACCGGCTGCTCCCGACCCCGCCGAGGTTCTCGAATCGCTGAACGGACGATTCCGCTACATCGAAGCCAGCGGACCCGACTCCCGCGATGGTCTGCGTATACCGCAACTCGGTGCCGTACACGCCGTGGCCGGCTACTGGGCCACCGCCCCCACGCAACCGGCAACCGTGGTGATGCCCACGGCCACCGGCAAGACCGACACCATGAACGCCATCTTCGCCGCCAAACGCCTCGACCGGCTCCTCCTGATCGTGCCGACCGACGCGCTGCGTACCCAGCTCGGCCGACGACTCGAAACCTATGGTGTCCTACCCGAACTCGGGGTCCTCGAAGAACCTGCGCTGCGTCCCGTGGTCGGAACCATCGAGCACGGATTTTCCTCGGCACAGGCCGCGATCGACTTCGCCGGACGATGCAACATCATCATCTCGACGGTCAGTGCACTCATGGCCTCCGCCGAACCGATCCGGCGAGCGCTCGTCGACGAGTGCAGTCACCTGTTCATCGACGAGGCCCACCACGTCGCCGCTACGCAATGGGATCAGATCCGCGGCTACTTCGACGACCGGCACGTCGTCCAGTTCACGGCCACACCTTTCCGCGCGGACGGCAAGCACCTCGGCGGCCGGCTCATCTTCGCCTTCCCCCTTCGCGAGGCCCAGCGGCAGGGATACTTCTCGAAGATCGACTACATTCCCGTCACCGACTACACCGACCCCGACCGAGCCATCGCCGTCACCGCGATCGGACGCCTGCGACAGGACCTGGACAGCGGCTACGACCACCTGCTGATGGCTCGAGTCAACACCAAGGTCCGCGCCGACGATCTCATCACCCTGTACCGAGAACTCGCCCCCGACCTGGCACCAGTGAAGATCCACAGCGGCGCGACCCGGAAGCAGCGCACAGCCGCGCTCCGGGCCGTCCACGACCGGGACAGCCGGATCATCGTCTGCGTCGACATGCTCGGCGAGGGCTACGACCTGCCCGCCCTCAAGATCGCCGCCATCCACGACGCACACAAGACCCTGCCCATCACGTTGCAGTTCATCGGCCGGTTCGCCCGAGCCGGGGCCGACCACCTCGGAACAGCCTGCGCCGTGGTCAACCGGCCCGACCCCGAATACGACTCGAGCCTGCGCCAGCTTTACGCCGACGACGCCGACTGGAACCACGTCATCCGCGAGCTGGCCCAAACAGCGGTCGGCCTGCAGCAGGAGATCAGCGAGTTCGAGGCCGGGTTCGGATCCTCGCTGCCGGAAGAGATCCCCCTCCGTGCGCTCGAGCCGAAACTCAGCACGGTCGTCTACCAGACGCGGTGTACCGACTGGACTCCCGAAGCCGCCGAACACGTCTTCGGCAAAGAGCGGATGCTGACCCATCCGATTGCCCTCAACCGGCAGCGCAACCTCGCCTGGTTCGTCATCAAGAACCACAGCGAAGTCAAGTGGGGCAACCTCAGGACGGTCGAGGACGTCCGCCACGACCTGTACATCATGTACTGGGACCGCGACCGCAACCTGCTGTACCTCAACAGCTCCAACACCGACAGCGTCCACAAGGAGCTCGCCAAGGCTGTCAGCGGTTCGGACGCCGAAATCATCCAAGGCGAAGCGGTCTATCGCGTCATGGCTCACGTCAACCGGCTGGTGCCGACCAATGTCGGCCTCATCGATGTCCGCAGCCGAGCACGCCGGTTCTCCATGCACGTCGGCGCCGATGTCACCGAAGGCTTCCCCACCGCCGAAGCCCAAACAAAGTCGAAAACCAACATCTTCGCCCGCGGCTACGAACAAGGCACCCATGTTGGCTTCGGCGCCTCGCTCAAAGGCCGTATCTGGAGCGCCAAGACCGTCGGCTCCCTCCACGAATGGGTTCAATGGTGCGATCAGGTCGGCACGAAACTGACCGACGACACCATCTCCATCGACGAGGTCATGAAAGGCTTCATCCGCCCTCAACTCGTCCGCGAACGCCCCCCGCTGGCCATTCTCGCCGTCGACTGGCCGCTGAACGTCTACCTCAACACCAGCGACGAAACCATGCTCCTGTACGACGGCAAGGCATACCCCCTACTCGACACCGAGCTACAGGTCACCGACCACAACACCACCGGGCCGATCCTGTTCGAAGCCACCACACCGCACTGGCGCGCCCCCTTCAAGGCGACGTTTCACCCCGAGGGCCTCGATATCCAGGCCCTCAGCGGCGATGTCGCAGTGATCGCCCCGCGCAGCCAGACGACACTCACCGATCTCTTCGACGACCGGGGCGTCAAGTTCTACTTCGAGGACGAGACGACCATCGAACACGGCGGGTTCCTGCTCCGCCCACCCCGAAACACCCCGCCGTTCTCCCCCACCAAGCTTCAAATCCTCAACTGGACGGGCACCGACATCAGGAAGGAGTCCCAAGGAGCCCACCGCCAGCCGGACTCCATCCAGTACAAGATCATTGAGATGGTCCGCGCCGAACGCGAGTGGGACCTCATCATCGATGACGACGGCGCAGGCGAAGCAGCCGACATCGTCGCTCTCGCCATCCTCGACGACAACACCCTTCTCATCCGCCTGGTGCACTGCAAATACTCGTCCGAGACGAAACCCGGCGCCCGCGTCGCAGACCTCTACGAACTCTGCGGCCAGGCCCACAAGTCCGTGCACTGGAAACGCGGCACCGAACTCATCGACCACCTCACCCGCCGCGAACGACACCGCCGCTCCGAGCACAACCGCACGGGCTTCGAGCTCGGCAATGACATTACGCTCCGAGCCCTCCAGCACCGTGCCCGATACCTGCGCCCTCGACTGGAAATCGCGATCGTGCAACCTGGCCTGTCGGCCGCGAAGGTCAGCCAGCAACAGCTCCAACTCCTCGCCTGCGCGGAGGTCTACGTCTACGAAACCGCGCAAGCCACATTCGATGTCTTCTGCAGCGCCTGACCCACGAAACTGCCATCAGTCCTCGTCCACCAGAGCTGACACAGACACGGGCCCACAGCGATACCGATCCCCGACACTCTCTACACAGCCCGAAGCAGACCACGAGCGAGCGGCCGGAAAACCTGCCGCCCGCATTGAGGTCAGCATCGATGAATAGAGCCAGGCCGTGGACGGCCTCGATGCAGCAGATACTCACCCCGCACCGGCTCAACCCGTTGGCGAGCGCGGCAGACGCGTCACGATGACATCCTCCCCGCCAGCCCACGACACCCCGCTCACCCAATCAGATGAACCTAACGCCAGCCCCAATGGATGATGTCGTCCCAGTACGCCACCACCACGGTCATCACATCGACCGACGCGACGCGATTGAGGGACACCACACCTCCGAAAGCCAGGAGATGCTCAGAAGACCGATTGACAGGCCCCGGCGTCCACGACGGACTCACATTCCTCACCTATCGCGCCGGAACCAGAAGCGGCACCGAGACGCACGTCAGGCGAGGAGCACCGGATGGGACGGCCACCACTGCCACCGGCAACCGCCGGAAAGATCCGCTACAACCGCTCCGGGAAGAACTGGGTCGCCCGATGCGAGTTCCGTGACCACGACGGCGCCATCCGATCAATTCAACGCGCACGCCCGGCCAAAAAGGCAGCCCAACAAGCACTGAAGCAGGCGCTCAAGGACCGCCTCCACCACCACGATGACGCGGTCATCAACCCCGCAAGCACGCTGCGCCTGGTCATGGAGACATGGTGGGAGGGTTACGCCGCCGGAGAAGGATCGCTCGGATCGAAACTCACCTACCGACAGGTCATCGACAACCACCTGCTGCCAACCGTAGGAGACACGAAATGCCGCGCCTTCTCCGTCGCAACGGCCGAGCGTTTCCTCCGGAAGGTAGAACAGCAACATGGCCGGCCACAGGCCAAAACAGCACGAACGGTATTGAGCGACGTATGCGGATACGCGGCCCGGCTCGGCGCCATGACACACAACCCGGTCAGAGACACCTCCCGGATCAGGAACAAGCCAAAGCGCGGCCCAGAAGCCCTGAACGCCGCCGAGGTCCGGCAACTACGTGCATACGTCAGCTACTTCCCACCAGCGGTGCATCGGGACGTGCCCGCGATCATCGACCTCCTGGCCGCTACCGGCCTGCGAATCGGCGAATGCCTAGCGGTAACCGTCGACGCCTTGGACCTGGAGAAACACACCGTTCAGGTACGAGGCACTGTAGCGCGCTATCCCGGTATCGGTGTCGCTATAACACGGAAACCGAAAACCGAGTCCGGCCGCCGGACGCTCACCCTGCCCGACTGGGTATGGACAACCGTCGAGACCCACGTTCTCAGCGCCGTCTCCATGGCCGTACAGGTCGTCGCCGTCGATGCGACTCTGGAGTTCGTCATTCCGACAACGGTGCCGAGGCCTGGCAGGCCTCGGGGCCGGCCACCGACATGGCTACAGCAACTGCTGGAACGGGGAGAATCCTGGACGGAGGAGATCACGATCCTGTTCCCGTCGACGACGGGAACGCTACGCGATCCCTCCAACGTCTCCCACGACCTCAAGGCAGCGCTGACATTCGCCGGCCTCAACCGCGGAACCTCTCACCTACTGCGCAAATGCGTAGCCACACAGATGGACGACGCACACGTACCCGTGCGAGAGATCGCCGATCAACTCGGCCACTCCCGCCCGAGCATGACCCAGGACGTATACCTCGACAGGAAACCGGTCTGCACCGCGGCCGCCGCCGCTCTCCAACCCTTCGGATTCCACCAAGAGCCTCCGAACACGTAAGTTATCAGCCCTACCGCGCCAACTCGCGCCTCTCACGGTGTCCGGATCAACAGCGCGAGGCCGTAGCTCGGCTCGACGCTGTCGGCTGACAACACCTCCCCCGCGGCCTGCACCCACTACCCTCCGGACTTCACTAA
>NZ_BOMW01000111.1 GCF_016862395.1 Actinoplanes siamensis
GTCCCAGGTCAACCCGGTCATCAGGCTGGTCAAGGCGGACATGCGCTCGTGGGAACTCACGGCAACACGGGTTTAATGCGAGCGGAACGCGGTCCAGCGCTGGGTCTCGATGCACTGCCGGCTGAAGCCGAGCACCTTGGCAACTGCGGAGCGCAGGTTGTCGTAGCGGACCTTGCCGGTCGGCACCCCGCCGAGCCGTTTCAGCGCATGGACGTGGCCCTCGAAGAACGCCTCCTGACCGCCGGAGGCGAAGATCCGGTGGATCGCTTTGCCGGAGAACGACATCCGGAACGAGAACAACATGCAGGTGACGGGTTCACCTCGCAGGTTGATCACGACTTCGCCAAAATCGACCTCCGCCTCAGCGCCCGGCCCGACATCCCCGCAGCAAGATCGCGGCGGATCGCCGCGAACAACTCGATCTTCGACATCCGCGGCATCGGCCGGCCTCCGTCTCGGGTCAGCCGATGCTCCCACCACCAGGCGTGGTGTCGAAACTCGCGGACATCGAATCCATCCGATCGAGCGTCCACCAGGCGTGGTGTCGAAACTGGCGGATAAATCGCAAGTCAAAGCCGATCCGAGGACCTATGCGACGTCGGGGCGAGTCATGAGCGGCGATTGTAGATGCGACATCAAATCAGGAGTGGTCATCGGCACGGTGTTCCATGTCGCCACCGCTGTGCCGGCGTCGGCGTCGACCACCAGCCGAACCCGGTGCGGGCTGGTGATGACGTAGAGGTCGGCGACGAACGTGCCGCCCTGCCAAGCGCCGGCCGAGACTACCGGGCGCCCGAGCGGCGAGCTCTCCCGCCATGCGCCATGGCCGACCTCGACGATCAGCGACGACCCGAACCGCAGCAGCCACCCCTTCTCATCAGGATCGACGAACACCGCGGTGCCTTCTGGGAGCGGCGCGTCTTCGGCGCAACCGTCAAGTTTCGCCTGGGTCGAGCGGCCTGGGGCGGCCGTGCCCGGTGCCGCTGCTAGCGATAGCCGCCGCATCCGATCGGCGAGGGCCTCGTCGTCGCGGGTGCTGTCGCCAGGCCCTAAACCGGGTAGCAGGCACTCCCAGATCGCGTCCAGTACAGGCTGATAGAAGTTGACGGCGGCGGTCACAGCGACCACCAGGTCGTGTTCCGGAACGACCACACACAACTGGCCGTTGTTGCCGTCACCGCGGTAGCCGTGACGCGACATCCAAAACTGATACCCGTACCCGCAAAGCGAATCGGCGTGCCCTCCGCCGACCTGCGCGGGCCGAGTCTCGATGCGTCGGCTGGTCGCTTGCCGGACCCAGTCACGTGGAATCAGTTGCCGGTCTCCCCAGCGGCCTCCACATCGCAGCAGCTCGCCGAACGCGGCGACGGCCTCAGTCGTCAGATGCAATCCATGGAAACCGAACGCCGCCCCGCTGGCCAGCCTGTCCCACTCCGCGTGATCGATGCCCATGGGCTCGAACAGGCGCTCGTCGAGAAACTCCGGCAGGCCGCGGCCGGTTACCCGTTCTACCATCCGGGCCAGGACGCCCGTGGTCGCGTTGTCGTAGAGGTGCTGGGAACCTGCCGGGTCCGGGAACGGAACGCGCAGGAAGCCCTTCACCAAGTCGCCCGGCTCAAGTCGCCAGGCCTCGGCGAGGCTGTCCGTTCGATGCCCACTCGTCATCGACAGCAAGTGATGAACGGTGACCTGGCGTCCCTGCGGTGGGATGTCGGGCGGAACGTGATCGGGCAGGACGTCAACCACCCGGTCATCCAGCGACAGCAGCCCGTCAGCGACGGCCAGTCCCACAGCGACCGAGGTGAACGACTTGGTCAGCGAATACAACAGGTGCGGACGTTCGGCCGAGTACGGCGCCCACCATCCCTCGGCCACGACATGACCGCGGCGCAGGACCATCAGGGAGTGCAGTTCGACGGCTTGCGTTTCGAGGCGATCCAGCACCTCGGCGATCGCGCGGGACGACACCTCTGAGGCGGCCGGTGTCGACCGTGGAAGTAGTGCGCGCGAGGAAGCCATCCAGGCACCCTATGCAGCTCGACCGATCGAGCCAATCGAGTTACGAGATCGGCGACTGGTGTCGAAACTCGTGGACACAAAATCCTACAGCGATCACGCGGTGCTGGAAGTGGCGTTCAACCGGTGTCCGAAGCCCCGGAGATAACCACGTCGGCGAGGCGGCCGGGGCCGAGGCGGTTGAGCAGGACCCGGGCCACGTCGGCGACGGCGGGCAGGTGGTCGAGGAACACCAGGCGTCCCGAGGCGGACTCGACACAGAGGGCGGCGCTGCCGTACGCGGGAGCGATGACGGCGACGGCGGACTCGCCCGGCACCGGATCGTCGAGCACGATCACCGAGCGGGTCCGGGCGGTTGCGTCGGCCAGCAACCCCGTGAGCGCCGGGACACCCGTCTCGGCGGCCGACATCACGACCACTGCGTGGGAGTCGGCGGTGACCAGGTTCCGCAGTCGGGCCAGGGCTGCCGTCACCTGGGCCGCGGACCCGCTGACGACCGGACCGTGACCCGCCGCCACCTGGAACGGGGTGCCACCAGCCTGGTGGAAACCCGGACGTGGCGGCGGCACCCGGGTCGCCGCGGCCGGGTCGAACCGGTGCTCCACCTGCCCCATCGGCGCCGGCCGACCGAACAACCAGCCCTGGCCCCACCGCGCCCCCAATCGGCGGGCGGTGACCAGGTCGTCCTCGGTCTCCACGCCCTCGGCCAGGACCACCGCCCCGGTACGCCGGGCCTCCGCCGCCACCACCGTGCACACCGACTGGGTGTGCTCGGTGTCCGGATCGCGCAGCAGGCTCATGTCCAGCTTGATCACCTCCGGCTCCAGCACCGGGAGGAACGCCAGCGACATCGGGTCGACCCCGACGTCGTCCAGGGCGATGCCGTTGCCGAACTCGTGCACGAAGCCGGCGAGATGCACGAGAACCCCCGGCGAGGTGGGAAGCGCCCGTTCGGTGTACTCGAGGATGTAGCGAAACGGCAGTCCGTTGCCCACCATCTCGATGACGCGCGATGACACCGGCTGGTCCAGCACGGCCGGTTCGGCGTTGATGAACAGCAACGGCGGCGGTACGGGGGCGGCGACCGTGCATTCCAGCGCCCGTTCGAAGCACAGCATGTCCAGCTCGGCGAGCAATCCGGCCTCCCGGGCGGCGGCGAACAGTTGGTCCGGGAACTCCAGCTCGGTGCCGGCCGGTCCGCGGGCGAGTGCCTCCAGCCCGACCACGAGCCCGCTGGACAGGTCGACGATCGGCTGGAACAGGGGGGTGACCATCCGGTTCCGCAGCACCTCGCCGACGGCGGCGGTGGCCCGCGCGTGAATGACCTGCATCGCCTCAACCTTCGGTCGGCACTGTCCTCTGGTCCTATCGGTCATCGGCGGTCATTGCTGAACGCGATGCGTCCCGGGCCCCCGGGCCGGTTACGACCTGGATCCGGACGGCCGAAAGGCGGTACGCCTGACCGCAGGAGCCGCGGCCGACCTGACGGACCGCCGGCAAGCGGCCGCGCGGGCGGCGAAGAAGGCCGAGAACGCCGAACTTGCCCGTCTTCCGCGCGAGAACGCCCGCTTGCAGGCCAAGCTGGCCAAAGCCGAGACCGCTTTGCAGATCATGGGAGAAGCACGCGTGCTCTTGGGACTGCTCTCCGAGAGCGCGGATGCCGCGCCGACGCCGAACCCGTCCTCGCCGAAGCGTTCCAGGCGCTGACGGTGCTCTGGGGTGTTGCGCCCGCGTGCCGGCTGACCGGCCTGTCGCGAGCAACGCTCTACCGGCGCCGCAACCCGCCCACGCAGCCGAAGCCGAGGCAAGCAGGCCAACGTCTGACTCGAGCGGAGAGAAGTCAGGTGGCTGCTGGCTGAGGGCCGGCAGGCGCGCACACCTTCCACGTGCCGCTCTCCTTGCGGAAATACAGCGTGGCGGCAGGCTGGCCGTCCTGGCTCACCTGTGCCGATGCGGTGTCACCGGCGACCTTCAACTCGGAGACAGAAACCTGGGGTTTTGCGTCGCCGGCGCCGGCGGCGGCGTTGGGATCGTAGTCGTCGTCCTCGGTGATCTCCTCCGACTCCTCGGCGCACAGCACGCTCAACACGCCCGCCTGGTCGCTGTTCGCGATCGCGGTCGCGAACGTCGTGGCGACCTCGGTGATGCTGTTCCGGTCGGCGGAACCGCGCCGCACGACCAACACGATGACGATCGCGGCGACAGCGACGACCAAGACGGCGCCGGCCGCGACCAGCCACGGCAACCGCAGGCGCTGGCGGTCGGTCGGCGGAAGGTCCCCGACAGCAGGCTCCTCAGCAGGAACTCCCGCGGGACGAGGCTCCGCTGCTGGCGGCGAAGGTGGTATCTGAACACTCAGGGCGCGGCCGCCCAGAAGAACCTGTACACCTGCCTGGATGCGATGTCGACGCTGGCCGCCGACGACACCACCGAATCGCCGCTGAACCCGCCCAGCGCGGACAAGCGCCAGGAGATCGCCGAGGCGGTCAAGAAGATCCCCGCGTCGTGGCAGCCCAGCCCGCAACCGGCCCCGCAGATCGGCTGGCGGGTCCCGAGGACCTCGCCGACCCGCCCTCTGTACGACGCGCTGCGGTCGGGTAACCCTGGTGAGCTCGGCAACGTCCGGCTGCAGGGGCAGACCCGGCCGCGGATCGGCGACCCGGACCCGGCCTATCCGGGCCGGACCATCGGGTCCCGGGCCGGTGGCGGCTCGGCGGTCACTCCGGACCACATCATCCCGATCGCGGAGATCATCAACATGAAGGGGTTCACCAAGCTGAACCCCGACTCGATGTACGCGGTCACCCGGGCGCCGCTCAACTATCAGTGGCTGAGTTTCAGTTCGAACCTGTCCAAGTCGTCCCGTAGCGTGGCCGCGATGACCAAGGTCGACCCCGCGTGGCAGGCCGAACAGGTAGCGCTCGAGAAGAGCATCCGCCCGCAACTCCAAGAGCTAATCCAGAAACTGTTGAAGAGCCAGGGGAAGAACTGATGCCCGACATCGACGACGCCACCCTCGCCGCCACCCTGCCGTTCAGCTCGATCGGCGCGTTGCCAGGCGACGCTGTGCCGGCGGCGTGGATGGCCATCGCGGCCATTGACGACTCTGCCGAACGGGCCGCGGAGACCCGGCGGGCGTGGCCGGCCGTTTGGCTGGAACAGCTCCCGCAGTTCGCGGAAATCCTGAACACGCGACTCGTCGACGTGCGCATCGTGTCCGCGAACGACGTGCCGGCCCTGATGTACGTGATCGACCACCCCCGCGCCGACCGAGTAGTCACTTGGCTCGGTTACGACCCCGCCACATTCGGCGAGACGCCCCGGTTCTGGGACTCGTTCCCGGAGCCGTTGCAAGACTTCCTGCAGCACACGCATGCCGGGTTCGTATCGCACGACAACTACTCATTCGGCCTGTTCCGGCCCAGCGAGATGGTGACCATGGCGGAAACCGCCGGCAGCCCCGACGGCATTGACTTCTGGGACGAGATCCAGCCCTACCCGTCGACCCGGCTGCTGCAAATCGCCGCGAACGGCCCGGGCACGATGTATTGCCTGAGCCCCGAAGTTCCCACGGGCGAACTGGTCCTCGCCGACGAGGCGGAGGCCGAGGTGCTCGAGCTCGGCCCAGCCCTCGACGACCTGATGATGGCCCGCTTCAGTCTCACAAGCTGATTCACGCCATGATCGATCCCGGCTCCCGGCCGGTCGACGGCGCCATGATCGAGCAGGCCGAAGCCAATCTGACGGTCTTCCTGGCGCAGGCGGCTGAACGTGTTCTGCGGCTCGCGCGCCGGGGCGCGGGCCAGAGACAGGACCAAGCGCGCGTTGTCCCCGGCTAATCTACTGGCGTGAACTGCTGGTTGGGCCCCCCGTTGCAGTCGTAGATCTGGACCTGCTGCCCGTTGCCGGTGCCCCACACGTCCAGGCAGCGGCCGGACTGTACGCCGGTGACGGTGCCGTTGGCGTTGACGTTCCACTGCTGGTTGCTCTGGCCGTTGCAGGCGTAGATCTGCACCGCCGACGCGTTGCCGGACCCGGCGGCGTCCAGGCACATGCTGCCGTACACCTGGAGCTGCTTGCCCGAGGTGTAGGTCCACTGCTGGTTGGCCTGGCCGTTGCAGTCGTAGAGCTGCACCCGCGTCCCGTTGGTGTGCGACGCGGACGGCACGTCGATGCACCGGCCGGACTGGGTCCCCACGATCTCGTTCGCGCCCCCTGAGGGCGGGGTCGACGACGGCGGGGTTGACGACGGAGGGGTCGACGACGGCGGGGTCGACGGCCGGTCGAGTCCGAGGAAGGAGATCGCGTACGCGATCTGGCCGCTCATCGGAAGCTGGTGGCCGACGCCGGAGATGCTGATTCCCTCGACGGTTGCCTGGGTGCCGGTGTCACCGTAGCGGGTCCGGGTCCAGGTGGACTGCGGGTGGTCGGTGTACGCCGGCGTCTGCGACAGGCCGTGCAGGTTGGTCCACTGCTTGATCTCCTCGCCGAAGTTGGGGTAGGAGAGCGTGGTGTCGGTGGTGCCGTGCCACAACTGCATGCGCGGGTAGGCGCCGGTGTAGCCCGGGTACATGGCGCGGGCGGTGTCGCCCCACTGCTGGGCCGTCCGGATGACGGTGCCGCCGGAGCACTGGCTGTTCCACATCGACCCGTCGCTGGTGGCGAAACAGCCGGCCGGTACGCCGGAGAAGGCCGACCCGGCGCTGAACACGTCCGGGTACTCGGCGGCCAGGACGTTGGTCATCATGGCGCCGGAGGAGAACCCGGACACCACGATGCGGGAGGAGTCGATGGTCGGGTAGTGCGAGCGGGCGTAGTCGACCATCGACATGATGCCGGTGGAGTCGCTGCCGCCGTTGCGCCGGAGCCCGGCGGCGGTCGAAACGTCGAAGCAGCCGCCGCTGCGGGTGGCCTCGGGCAGCACCATGATGTAGCCGTAGCGGTCGGCGGCGGTGACGTAGTCGTGGCCGTTGCCGTTGAAGATGGCGCTCGCCGAACCGCTGCAGTAGTGCACCAGCACCAGCAGCGCAGGCCGAGGCGCGAGGTTCGCCGGCACGTAGATGTACATGTTGAGGTTGGTCGGGTTGGTGCCGAAGTTGGTCACCCGGGTCAGGCTCGCCGCCGCCGCCGGGGAACCGGACACCAGGATCGCGGCGAGGCCGGCGACCAGCGCGGTGCCGGCCGCGAGCAGGATATTCAAGACGCGCTTCATCAAACCTTCTTCTCGACGACGGGATGCCGGCGCGGTGCGAGGGCCGGGGTGTGGCGGTAAGGTGCCCGCCACACCCCGGCTCGGTCAGCTCAGGCCGAACCTCTGGTTGGCCTGGCCGTTGCAGTCCCAGAGCTGGAACTGCTGGCCGTTGCCGGTGCCCCACACGTCGAGGCAGCGGCCGGACTGGACGCCGGTGATGGTGCCGTTGGCGTTGACGTTCCACTGCTGGTTGGGCTGGCCGTTACAGCTGTAGATCTGGACCGCCGACCCGTTGCCGGAGCCGGCCGCGTCCAGGCACACGTTGCCGTACACCGTCAGCTGCTTGCTCGAGGTGTAGGTCCACTGCTGGTTGGCCTGGCCGTTGCAGTCGTAGAGCTGCACCCGCGTGCCGTTGTCGTGGGTGGCGTTGGGCACGTCGACGCACCGACCCGACTGCGATCCGAGGATCCGCTGCGGCCCGGACGGCGGGCTGGACGGCGGGACGGACGGGCTCGACGGAGGCGTCGAACCGCCGCTCGGGATGGTCGAACATTTGACGCTCGACCGGACGATGCCGGTGGTGTCCTTGATGCTCGGGCAGAGGAACTGGGTGTAGCGGGTGTCGTTGTCGACGAAAATCTTCAGCCACTCGATCTGGCTGCGCAGCTCGATGTCGTTGGGCCGGGTGAAGTAGAGGTGGTCGGCGTTGGCGAGCTGGATGTACGCGCCGGGCGTCGACGCCGGAAGGGTCGGGTAGAGGCCGTCGAGGTAGGACGGCGTGACCGTGGTGTCGTTGATCCCGCCGATGATCATCGTCGGCACGTTGTCCGAGGCCAGGTTGCCGGACGGCTTGAACGGCGCGAGGCCGATGGCGGCCTTCAGCGACGGGCGCTGGGTGGCCGCGTACAGGGCGCCGCCGCCGCCCATCGAGTGGCCGATGACCGACAGCCGGTTGCGGTCGACCCGGTCGCGTACCGCGCTGGAGTTGGTCAGGTAGTCCAGGGCGGCGAGCAGCTGGGTGCCGCGGGCGGTGTCGTAGTCGTTGCGGTTGTTGGTCTCGACGCCGATAACGACGAACCCGAAGGACGCCAGCCGCGGACCCATCCAGGCTTCCTCATTGGCGAACAGGGCGGTGTAGCCGGGCACGATGGCGACCGCGCCGTACGTGTGGCTGGTGTCGGTGGGGTAGTAGATGAAGCCGCCGTTGAAGCCGTTGCCGGGCGGCACCGTGATCTGGGCGGTGGCGAAGGGCCCGTACTGGGCGGCGACGCTGGCCACGGTCGGATCCGGTCCCCGCTGGTACGGGTTGTCACCGGCGGGGGTGCTGGGGCTCGGGGAGTCCGGCACGCTCGGGGACGCCGGCACCGACGGGGACGCCGGTGAGCTCGGCGGGG
>NZ_BOMW01000112.1 GCF_016862395.1 Actinoplanes siamensis
CACTAGGTGCGCCTCCCGGTGGGCTTGATGCTGCGGGTCTGCTCTTGGTGCGTCCCGAAGGCGCAGACAGCCGAACCCGGCAGCAGGTGCTGCGGGTTAGCTTCGGCGTGCCAGCGGCGCATCGGTTTGCTCCTTGTTCGTGAGGCTGTGTGGACGACCGTAGTTGCAGCGCCCGGGTGGTGCAATCGCTTTTCCGGATGATCGAGTGAATGCCGATCACTCACTCTCTCATGATGACGAGTGACAGGCGGGTGCGTCAATGCGAATTAAAGGCTTGGGTTGTGGTCAGAACATCCGCCGTAAATGCGGTGCCTGGGGAGGAGCCCGGCGGTAGCGTGCCACGGCATGAACCTGACACGGCTGCGCTGGTCCGATATCCCGGATTCCCTCCGGAGCCGCACTGGCTCGCCCACGGAATCTAGTGCAATCGGGGTCCGCGACGATCGCGGAGGGGCCTCGGGTCCGTGTCCTCGGCATAGCTGATCTCGATGTCCGGCAGCTCATTCTGCAACTCGTAAGCGAGCGCCAGCCCTTCCTGCCGCCAGCTTCGCTCCTCATCAACGCTGGTGAACTCGAAGTCCGTCAGCGCGATGCCGTTGAAGCGCTCGTTCCATGCCTGCAACCGTTGGACAAGCTGCGTGCTGACACCGAGATCTTGGAGAACGACCGGACCCATATGGTCAGGGTCCGAGTCCCAGACGGGGTCGTCGCTAATGTACTCAGCCATCACGCGAAGAGCGTGGGGGCGGTACGCCTCCTCCATCTTACGCCTCCTCCATCTGGTGATCATGGCACGCTCGGAGGTTCGCTCGCTGCCGACTGGTGCACGACCCAAGACGATGACGGGAAGCACCCACGACCAGAGCGGGTCCCAAACTCACGCCCAATGAAACCCGCCGGAAGGCGCCGGGGCCCAAACTCCCGCCAAGCCGGGACCGCTACTCGCGCTCAGAACCAAGATCGCTATCCTCGTGGACGTATGCTGCTTCAGCTTTCAGGCTGACGCGCGGTTTGTGGAGCAATAGTCAAGACTTGTGGATGAGAAATCTTGATCAGGCGGCTGCGGTCTCGATCGTGGCCAGTTCGGCGGCGGGGCGTTCGACGAGTTTGCCGCGTTCGAAGCGGGCGCCGGCACGCACGAGGGCGACCAGGTGTGGTGCGTTGACGGCTCGCCAGCGCTGCTGGGCGGCTTCGATTAGCTTGAATGCCATCGCGAGGCCGGCGGCTTTCGAGCCGGGACCCTTGGTGATCTTGGTGCGGTGCCGGACGGTCGCGAACGTCGACTCGATCGGGTTCGTGGTCCGCAGGTGCACCCAGTGCTCGGCCGGGAAGTCGTAGAAGGCGAGAAGCTGGTCGAGGTCGTCGACGATCTTCGCGACGGCTTTGCCGAACTTCGCGCCGTAGGCGAGTTTGAACGAGGCGACCGCTCGGCGGGCGTGGTCGCGGTCCTCGGCGTTCCAGATCTGCGCGAGGGCCTTTTTCGCGCCGGGATGCGCGGATTTCGGCATGGCCCCGAGGATGTTGGCGATCTTGTGAAACCAGCAGCGTTGCTCCCGAGTGTTCGGGAACACCTCACGCAGGCCGTTCCAGAAGCCGAGCGCCCCGTCACCGACCGCGAGGATCGGAGCGCGCATGCCGCGGCGTTTGCAGTCGCGTAGCAGGTCCGCCCACGATGCGGTGGACTCGCGGTAGCCCTCGGCGAGCGCGACCAGCTCTTTGCGGCCGTCGACGCGGACGCCGACCATGACCAGTAGGCACAGTTTCGCCTCGTCCAGGCGGACGTTGAGGTGCACGCCGTCGGCCCACAGGTAGACGTAGTCGGCGCCGGACAGGTCCCGGCCGGCGAACGCGCGGGCCTCGTCCTGCCACTGCACGGTCAGCCGGGTGATCACCGGGGCGGACAGTCCGGAGCTGGTGCCGAGGAACTGCTGCAACGCGGGCACGAAATCGCTGCTGGACAGGCCGTGCAGGTAGAGCAGTGGCAGGACCTCGTTGATCTGCGGGGACTTGCGGCACCAGGCGGGCAGGATCGCCGACGCGAACCGCTTACGTTCGCCGGTCTGCTCGTCGATGCGCTTGTCATTGACTCTTGGTGCCACCACCTCGACCGCGCCGGAGCTGGTGAGCACCTGCCGCGGCCGCGCGTGGCCGTTACGCACCACGAGGCGGCGGCCGTTCTCGTCGAGCTGGTCAGCGTGCGCGGCGATGTAGGCGGCGACCTCGGCCTCCAACGCGGCCGCGAGCAGTGCGTAGTTCGCGCGGGAGGGTCGACCAAGTTGGACCGTCCACCGCATGAGGACTGAGCTTTCGGAGGGAGGTGTGTACCCATGGACGCCATGACCTTCTCGCTGAACCTTCGGATGCCGACGGCCGTCGCTATCCGGATCATCATCGTCATCGCCATCCTGTCGGGTGCCGCGACCGCGCCCTACTTCATGTAACTCAGCAGTAAAGGGCCAGGCCCCCTCGACGTGATGCATGTGAGGGGGCCTGGCCCTTTGCTGCTGAAAGTCGTTCCGCTTCCTTGGTTGTGGAACGGGCCCGGCGGCCGCATCGGCTGTAGCCACCTATCGTGCGTCCCGGGCTTCCAACGCCAACTCGTGGGCGTACCGCTTCGCCTCGTCTCCGATGGCGCCGGTACGCCACGCTGCGATATACAGCTCCCACCAGCGGGTCAGAGAGTCCGTGATCTCCTTGTTGAGCCGTTGCCGCCCTCGCTCGTAGTTTTCCGTCGATTTGATGTCCGCCAGTAACGCGGGGTCCCCCACCGTCATGGCGGTGGTCAGTTCGCCCCACAGGGTCTGGGGGGACTCGTCGTCCGGCGTCGCGCCGGTCAGCACGTCGAGGTAGTGGAAGCGTCCAGCGTCTCCGAACGCGTCGAGGGCGTTGAGCACCACAGGCAGCACCGGATCCGCCGCCACCTGCGTCTTCATGCCGTCCAGTAGCCCCGGCACGGTGCCGGCATGGGCATCGAGCAGGGCTCGGGCGTTCTGATCTGCCTTCAGCACCCGGTGACCCACGTTCTCGCGCATGACCTTCTTGGTCGGCCAGTCGCGGCCCTGGTCGCGTTCGGACATGCCGATGGTCAGCTTGAGCATCTTCTCCGCCCCGAGGGCGAGCAAGGACATGGCGACCACGGAGTCTGTGTAGTCGTGGCGCATGGTCCGCACGGTGTCCAGTCCACGAGAGAATAGGGTGGCTGAGGAGTTGCACTCTCGGATCAATGTGAGGGGCCACTGAAGGTCAACCTGGGACGTCATCTGTCGAGGCTATGACCGGTGTCCAACGCTTTCGCTGGCCCATCCGCGCCTTGGCCGACGCGGTTACGTCGCGGACCGTCACCCCGGCGGAAACGTCCGACTTGGGTACAGCGCCCGTCACGGCCTGGCACCCGCGCGGGTCACCAGTCGCCCTTGGACATGAAGTCGTAGCCGCCGTTCTCGACCGTGTTCCACATCGCCTGAAGCGTCTCGTCGTTCGCCAACTCGGCCACCTCGGCGGCAGAACCGCGACGGACCGGCACGGTCCGCCGGCCCTGGGCCCTCCGCCGGCCCTCGGCCCTGGCTTCGGCCACGGCGGCAGCACGCTGTGCCTGGCGCCGGCGCCGCTCGTCCTCCGGTAGCGCGGCCTCGTGAGCCGCGGCCGCCCGCGCGCCGTCACTCTGCGACTGCCGGCGGCGCCGCTCATCCTCTGGAAGGTCCGCCCAACGCTCGGCCCGGGCTCGGGCGGCGGCGCTCTGCGACTGCCGATGCCGTCGCTCGGCCTCCGGCAGCAGAGGCGCGGCATCTCCTCGGACCCGTGCCCGGTCCGCGAGGCTCTGCGCAAGACGACGTTCCCGCTCTGCCGGCGGGAGCTTCGCCCACCGGGGACGCACCTCGCTCATCACCCCATCGTGACGGGCCGACGACCCACGGTCCAGCACCGCGTACGCCATCCGAGGGACGCCAGCCGCCCACGCTGAAGCCTGGCGATGACATCGGGGCGTTGCTACCCCGTGAGCTGGGCAGCAACGCCTGACGAGGGTCAGCCGCTACGGGTGCGGGGCGCCGGGTAGTAACGCTTCCGACAACACCCAGCCGCAGGTGGTAACACCGTGGTGTTGCTACCCGATGAGGGTGGCGTCGACGAGCGCTTGGTGCTCGGACAGGACGTCGGTGACCACGTACCAGTTTTTCGACGACCTCGCCCGGCGCTACGCGCCCCCGGCGGCCTGAGCTACCCGGTTATCGGCCACGGCGGCCTCGACGGGCGGCCGGGGCCGCGTTGAGGACGTCCACCACACGCTGCGCCGGCACCTTCTCGATCGCGCGGCGCCGCAACCGGTAGTCCAGCACCGTGCCAGTCACCGCGACCGCCAGCACGGCCGCCGCGAGCAGAGCCGACACCCACCACGGCATCGACGCGGGAGCGAACGCCGCGGCGGTGGCCCCGGCCCAAGTGAACGGTGATTGCATGTTCTTCCCTCCCCGAACCCGGCTTCCACGACTGCCGGCATCGTCCGGCATGGACGACGGAATTCAGTGTCGGGCCAGCCAGAGGCGGGTTGCTCACCCTTGTTGATCTGTGTGCACGCTGTGGTGGTGGGAGGAACCGTGTGGCTTCCCAGTGCCAACGTGTGTTATCACTGGCCTTCCGGTGGTTTCGTGTGTCCACCGCTCACCTGAGTCTCCGAGGAAGAAGCCCGTGCCGAGGATCATCCGGATGCCGAGCACCGACGTCGTGCGCAACGGCACCAAACGCCGGAGATTCATCGAGGAGATGTTCCGGCTCTACCGGGCGGCGGGCAGTCCGGCGCTACGGGAGATCGAGGAGTGGATCCGGGCCAACGACGATCTGAAAGGCACCGCGAGCACCGAAACCATCCGGCGGATCCTGCGCGGGCATGTGCCGCCGCGGTGGCACACCGTCGAGGCGATCGCGTTGGCGTTCTTTGCCGCGTCGGACTTGGAGCCTGGGCAGGAGCGCTGGACCGACAACATAAACGAGCCGTTCAGCAACATGGACGCCCTCCGGCAGGCCTGGGCGGAGGCAGTCGAGGAGGATCCCGCTGCATCTGACCCGCGGGTCCCGAACAACTTCGACGACCCGTGGGCAACGGCTCCCCGGCCGGCCGCGTCGAACTTCAACGACGAACCGCCGTTCTGACGCGCGAGTTGGCTTCGTTTCGCCAGTTCGGGCGATCCACCTGACTGTCGACCATGCGGGAGGGTGTCCGATTGAGGTACACCCCAACACCACAATCCCCACCAGCACCAAAGGACGTCAGGATAGGGTCCCTTGCGGCGTTTCTTGACGCATGTCCGGTGACTCCATAGAGTCCAACCCGACAAAAGGCGGTCGGGAAGGCGAAAAACATGCGTGTCGGCTACAAAAGAGTCAGCACCGTCGACCAGAACACCGTCCGCCAGCTCGACGGGGTCGAGGTGGAGCGGATCTTCAGTGACAGGGCGTCCGGCAAGGACACCGCTCGGCCCAAGCTCGACGAGATGATCGCGTTCGTCCGCGACGGCGACACCGTCCTGGTGCACTCGATGGACCGGCTCGCCCGCAACCTCGACGACCTGCGCCGGCTCGTCCGGACGCTGACCGGCAAGGGCGTGCGGGTGGAGTTCGTCAAGGAAGGCCTGACCTTCACCGGCGAGGACTCCCCGATGGCCACCCTGCTGCTGAGCGTGATGGGCGCGTTCGCCGAGTTCGAGCGCGCCCTGATCCTCGAACGCCAGCGCGAGGGCATCGCCGCGGCCAAGCAGCGTGGCGTCTACACCGGCCGCAAACCCGCCCTCACCGCCGAGCAAGCGCAGCAGCTGCGCGACCGGGTCGCCGCCGGCGAGAAGAAGTCCGCCCTCGCCAAGGAGTACGGCATCAGCCGCGAGACCGTCTACAGCTACCTACGCGCCGAGACGATCACGAGCTGACGGCCTTCGTGCAGCCGAGCAGCTGGAGCGGAACCCACGAAACTCAGACCGCATCCGAGATCGGGCAAGGTCGCCTCGATGCGACCGCCTCGGCGTGCTCACCGGCGTCGCAACGTCACGTGGCCGTGGTGCGGGGACTCCCCGTCCAGATGTCGAGGCGGCACGGACGATGTCGGGCGTGCTGGTCTTGGTGTCGGCCGGGCCATCGGAGGTCGGCCCCGACCCACATGCCATCCTGCTGCGGTGGTGAACGTGTCCATCGAGGCTGACGGAGATGATCCTGCCGTCGTCGTGGTGATGCTGCAGGCCCCGACGTGGGAGTTTCACTTCTTGGCCCAGCTGCGCGACCTCGCCCGGCTGAAGTCGATCCGTGACGCGGACTGGGCCACCCGGCGTGCGTTCCAGATCGGTGAGGCCGGTGGAATCCCGGTTCACTGGTGCATCAACACCGATGCCACAGTCTCGGCGTTGATTGGCGAGGACGACGAGACGTGGCACATCGCTTTCGTCGTGCCCGTCGATGCCATCGACCGGCTCGCGGCCGAAGCAGTGGACCTTCTCCCCGCATGAGCGACACTGGCACCGCTCCCGCAGCGGATCCGCGGGTCGCCTACGTGGGCGCGGACCCCGGAATGCAGATGATGTCCGGGCCCAGCACTCCGTCGCTCTCGTCTACTCGGGAAAGCGCGCAGCCTGGCCCCACCCACCGAAGACGCCAGCGCACCCACCGGCGAGGCGGCCAACATCGAGCTGTTCTAAGCCTGCTGTCCGGGTGTCGGGGCCGAGTCGGTCGCGGGCCAGAGTCCCGGCGTTGCGGTGGTCTCCGCCGGCGGCCCAGTACGCGAGGATCGGGCGGTGACTGAGGCGAGAACTGTCCCCGACCTGAAGGCGTTCCTGCCCGCGGCCGATGGCATCGTCGATCCGCTGCCGTGGCAGCTGGGCGACAGCGAGGCGCAGCGCAAACGATCGCGGGGCCGGGTGTCGGCGCTGGCGCATCAGGTCGCCGGACTGCTGGCCGGCGGCTGGACCGAGGCGCAGATCCGGGCCGCGCTGCAGACGGTGGCCGACGCGGAGACCGCCCCGGACGCCGGCGCCCAGGAGCGGCGATGGCGGACAGCGCTCAAACGCGCCGGCCATGAGCGCCGGGAGCGGCAGCGGGTGGTAGCGGAGAGCCAGCCGTAAGGCGTAGCCGTGATGGTCTGTACGACCTCGTACGGCTACCTGACGGCCATGCATTACCCGCGATGAAGATTGACAGAACAGGCGTGGCCAGCGCTGTCAGACCTGCGTCAGAGTTCCGTCGTATCCGGGAGTGTTCGCCGGAGCTGACAGCGACCGGTGTGAGAGTGCGACGTCGGCGGTCACCGCTGGCAGCAGGCCGCGCCGCCGCGGCGCGCGTTGTCTTCGGTCCTTGTCTTTCCTGCTCAGACCAGCCTTGATGCAGCTGGTACGGCGGGCGTAGCAGTGTTTCTGCCTGCGGGATCGGAGGTTGGCCGAGTCATACCCCCTGATCGTGCAAGCGAGGGTGCGCCACATGGTGGAAATCTAGAGATACGGCAGTGGATCGATTTTGTACTAGAACTGCTGGTAGTGGTGAGCGCGTTATCGAGCACATACCCGCAGGTAACAACGTGTATGACAATGCACACTTTCAACATCTACGGCGCGGACGTCGCGCTGTTGGTCACCACCGGCCGCTCGACCGGGCCGGCCCGGCAGGTCACCCGGCAGTGCCGGATCGCGCTGGTGGACCGGCCGGCCGGCGTCGTGTCCGCGGTGCTCAGCGACCGCGCGCGACGCTGAAGAACAGCAACATCAGCAGGAACCCGAACCAGAAGTTCCAGATCGAGTTGAGCCGGTAGTAGCCCTTGACCGGCTTGCCGCCGCGCTGGTGCGGCTTGACGAACGGCATGGCGCTCCCCCCAACGAAGTTGACCACGGTGAGCGGGTCATCACGAACGGCCGCCATCCTCGCATCCACGTACGACAATCTCTGGTCCCGTCACGTCTCCTGGGCTCGGTAGCCGCACCCGGCCGGGCGTTGCCGCCAGGGCTCGCGTGTCCCGGCGCCGGCTGGGGCGACACATCGCGGCCCAGCCGCCAGTGCCGCGCCTGGGGTCCAGAGAGGGTCTCGCGCGCCGGGCGGGCTGCTGGCGGGGGGGCGTCAGCGGCTTTGCGCGCCATTCGGCAAACGACCATGCCGGTGCCCCGTAGACGGTGTTATAGAACATCACTTAGCGTGGTCGAGGGTGTTATATAA
>NZ_BOMW01000113.1 GCF_016862395.1 Actinoplanes siamensis
GCTCGCCGGCACAACGCCGGTCCTCGTGCACAACTGTGGCGGTAGGGAGCCGGACCATGCCGATTCCTGCCGCTGTGCAAATGGTGCGTCTCCGCGACCGGCGGTTCAGGAACATGAAGTTGGTCGCTTCGGTGATCTGGATGGTAGGTCCCGAGTTCGAGATGACCTCACCCCGAATCATATTCCGCAAGCCGCGTCGGGTCGTATCGACAACTACCGCGACTATGCGGCGCACATGATGAAGGATGCGGATCATCGACTGACGCGGACATATGGCGGAGCGGGAAGGCGGACCGCGCGTCTAGATGCAGGCCTTACCAATCGGCAGGTCGTTGCCAGGGATCTGTGGGATCTGCGAAGCATCGGGCAGAAGCAGTACGGTGACCCAAGTTATTTCAACGAAGACATCAAGGGTATACTTAATTATTACCGTTCCAATAATCCCGACCTTCTGGAAAGATAGGTTCCGTGATCAGAGATGAGGTCTACAACTTCGTTCGTCTTGGCCCGCTGACCTCGGAACTCGACAACTCCGAAGATGGTGATGAGGCATTCGACGAAATGGAGCAAGCCCTTCACGCGATCGAGAAGCCTGTTACTGATGAGGAGGCTCATCTATTGCTCGGGTCCTTCGGCGAAGATAATTCTTTTGGGCTGGCTTGGACGCTGCTGCACCTGATCGAGTCGGCCCCGTCGCCGCCGGTAACGTCTGAGCCGCCGCCAGGATCAAACCCTTGGATTGAAAGAATGTGGGTCCGCTATCGAAATAGTTTGACAGATTAGCACGCCGAATATTGATTCAGGTGATGCGTGCTTTAGTGCTATATAGGTTTCCGCTTTTCCGTCAGTGAAAGTATTATTAAATATTCGGAAATTCTGTGGTAGGTCAACTCATCTTCGCAACTCGGCACGGATTCGAGAGAGAGATCATCGCGGGATTCCGAAAATGTGCAAATGATGTTGTGGAAATGGTTGTACGGGACTTTCCGTGCTTCGAGGGCTGGCGCTGGGGTGCCTGTCCGGGCGTCGGCGTGCGGCTGCGTTGCTGTCACGGCTGATGTCATTCGATCATGCATATGTGTGGATATCGATGCCTGGCTGGATGGGCCCGCTGAGTGCCGGACGTCGATGTTCTGTGTGCGGCCAGGCCATGGGTGAGTCGAGCGTTGGCGTGGTTCTGCCTGGCGTGCGCGCGGGGCCGTAGGCCTTGAGCGCGTGCGCGCGGCCCGGCAGGTGCCGGGCCGCTTCTCTTGATTACGTATAGCTTTTCTTAGCCAATCGGCCGCTGCGTAGGTGCTGGATGGTGGTCCCGGCTGCGGCTACCTGGTCGGCTTGCGGGCGCGGCGTGGCTTCGCTGGCTCGGGTGCTGCGGCCTCGGATGCCGTTGGCGTCGTGCGGTGTGCCCGGCGTGCTCGGCGCTGTATCGGCTGGACGCGTTCCACGTGTTCGCCGCCGGCCTACGCGGCGGCAAGGACACCCCGGTCTTGGTCGCCGATCATCCCCGGCTGTTCGTCACGCTGACCGCGCCGTCGTTCGGGCGCATGCACTGCGGCCCCGGGCGCGATGGCTCGCCACGCCGGTGTCATCAGCGAGGTGGTTGCGGGCGCTGGCACACCGTCGGCGATCCGGCGATCGGTACCGCGATGGATCCGGGCGGCTACGACTATCCGGGACAGGTGTTGTTCAACGCCCACGCCGGAGCGCTGTGGGCGCGGTTCACCATCGACGTCCGCCGCCACCTGGCTGCTGCGGCAGGTCTGACTCGGGCGGTGGCTGCCGTGCAGGTGCGGGTGGTCTTCGCGAAGGTCGCCGAGTTCCAGACCCGGGGCGTGGTGCACCTGCACGCCATCGTTCGCCTCGACGGCCCCGATGGGCCGGGCTCGGCACCACCCGTATGGGCCACACTGCGACGGCTGACGACCGCGATCCGCGCCGCCGCCACCGGAGCAGGGATCACGGTGTCCGGTTCCCGGATCACCTCGGCGCGGGTGCTGCGGTGGGGCCGCCAGCTCGACATCCGGCGTATCGGCGGTCGCGGGATGTCCGACGTGGCGGTGGCCGGGTACGTCGCCAAGTACGCGACCAAGTCCACCGAAGCGGCCGGGATCGACATCCCGCCACTGTTCTGCCGCACCTGCACCGGTCGCGGCGTCATGCACTCCGGCGGCAGGCTGTGCCGGTCCTGCAACGGAACCGGTCGGCGACCCGGCATTGTGCTCGATCGTCTGACCGGCCACGTCCGCACGCTGGTCGACACGTGCTGGCGGCTCGGCGGACAGCCACAGTATGCCGGGCTGCGGCGGTGGGCGCACCAACTCGGCTTCCACGGCCACTTCGCGTCGAAGTCACGCGGCTACTCCACCACCTTCGCCGCGCTACGCGCCGAACGCCGCACCTGGAGGACCCTCGGCCAGGTCGAACGCCTCGGCCTGCCCGCCGGTACGCCGCTGCTGGTGGTGGCCGACTGGCGTTACACCGGCCACCCCGACCACAGCCGGGACAGGTGGTCGGCATGAGCGCCGTCGACCTGTTGACCGTCGATGACGTGATGGCCCGGCTCCAGATCGGCCGGCACACCGTCTACCACCTGATCCGCACCCGCCGGCTGCACTCCGTATCTATCGGCCGCTGCCGGCGTATCCCTGCCACCGCGCTCACCGCTTACCTCGACACGCTGACCAAGGAGGCCGGCGATGGCCGGTAGAAGAAAAGCCAACGGCGAAGGCACCATCTTCCAACGCGCTGACGGCCGCTGGTGCGGCTCCGGCTACGTCCTGGCCGCCGACGGCACCCGCAAACGCATCTACGTCTACGGCACCACCCGCCGCGAAGCGGCCGACAAACTCGCCACGAAACTCGCCGACTCCCACCGGGGTCTGGTCGTGGCCGCCGATGCGAACCTGACCGTCGGCGACTGCTTGACCGCCTGGCTCACCAGCGTCGCCCGACACCGCCTGCGGGCTACCACGTACGACACATACGAGTCGCTGGTGCGCCGGTTCCTCATCCCCGGCCTCGGCCACCGCAAGCTCGCCGCCCTGACCGTGCGCGACGTCCGCACGTTCCTCGACCGGATCGGGACCGTGTGCCAGTGCTGTACCTGGGGCTGGGACGCGAAGCGGGATTCGAACCACCGGCGGGTGGATCGGCGTCCGCGTTGCTGTGCGGTCGGCGCGTGCTGCGGCAAGCACATCCGCCCGGCCACCGTGCGCTACGTCCGGGCCGTGTTGTCGGTTGCTCTTGCCGACGGCGTCCGCGAGGACATCCTCGGCCGCAACGTCGCCTCCGCAGTGCGGCTACCGACGCCACGCACCGATTTCCAACCCTTCACCGCCGGAGAAGCGCGCCCTTACCTGCTCGCCGCCGCCTACCACCGCCACGGTCCTCTGTTCGAACTCGCCTTGCGCACCGGGCTGCGGCGCGGCGAACTGCTCGGGCTGCGCTGGGACGATATCGACCTGAACGCCGGGCACCTGCACGTGCGGCGCACCCTGGCCGGGACCCGTGGCGGCCCCACCTTCCAACCCGTGAAAACTCACCGCTCCGCCCGGCGCATCGCTCTCCCGCACAGTTGCGTCGTCGCCCTCCAGCGCTACCACACGCGGCAGAACCTCGACCGACGCGAAGCCGGCGACCGCTGGACCGAAACCGGGCTCGTGTTCGCCAACCGCACCGGCGGCCCCCTCGAACCCGCCGCCCTGCAACGCCACCACGCCGACATCTGCGACCTCGCCGATGTCCGCTACATCCGGTTTCACGACCTGAGACATACCTGCGCCACGCTGCTGCTGGAACAGGGCGTGGACCTGGTCACCATCAAGGATTTGCTCGGTCACGCGCAGATCCACACCACCGCCGACGTGTACTCCCACGTCCGGCTCCGCATCCAACGCGCCGCCATCGAATCCATGGGCGACGCCCTCGACGACGACTCAGATCCCGACCCCGACGACAGCGACGATCCTACCCAGAGCTGACACCTGCGGCCTCCGCCCGGCACTCACCGGCCGGGCGGAGATCCACCTTCATCGGTGTCGTTGATGGGCATCTCGCCGCGCCAGGTGAGGAACCGGCGATAGAGCACCCCGGCCGGCGTCGTTGCGAGATCAGCGCACGCCTGTACGAGACACGTCGACAGGAACAACGCCAGCGAAACCCGGGCCTCGGCGTACTCCGCTAACAGTTGCCGCTGCCGGCTCGGGCACGGCCATGCCTGACCACACGCCGCGCATATCCACACCGGACGGACCGGGACATGCATCGACACGGCGGCGGGCTCCCTCGGCGTGCGGGTATATGGTGGGGAAGACCGGCGTGTACCGAAGCTGTCAAGAACCCGGATCGACGACGGGATCTTGACCACCGCGACCGGTCTTCCCCGGATCGGCACCAACAGGTCCGGCAATGTGGGAGCGCGTTCCGGCTGGGCCTGACACCAAGCATCGGCGTCCAAGGGATGAACATGGAAGACCACGGCCGTCTGCCACCGTCTCCACCCAGCGCAGACCTCGGCAACCAGCTCCGCGTCGCCCGGAAGGCGGCCGGGCACAGCCTCGCGACCATGGCCGCGCTGACCCACTTCAGCAAGCCGTACCTCGGCCACGTCGAGACCGGCCACCGTCAGCCCACCCCCGAGGTCGTCGACCGCTACGAACAGGTCCTCGGTGTCCCCATCGGTGTCGCCCGCGACCCGGTCCGCACCGCCCACGAATGGCTCTGCAACAGCCAGCCACCCGCCGGACGCCCACCGAGGACCGGCCGCCGTCTCGGCACCACCCAGCTGTGTCGCCTGGAAGCGCGGGTGATCGAGCTACGTCACCGTGACGACGTCGTCGGCAGCCGCGAACTGCTCCCCGTCGTGCGTGCGGAACTCGACGCCGTCTGCCGCTTGGCCGACGACGCGGTCTACACCGACCAGCACAGCATCCGACTACACACCGTGATCGCCGAACTTGCCCAACTGGTCGGCTGGATCGCCTCCGACGCGGGCTACTACCGGCACGCCGAACAGGCATACCTCACCGGCGCTGCCGCAGCCGACACCGCCGGCAACCGGGTCCTGGGCGGGCAACTGCTGTCCAGCCTCGCCTACCAGATCACCAACATCGGCAACCGCGAAGACGGCCTGCTCATCGCCAAAACCGCCGTCGCTGGTGCCGTCGACGCGACCCCGGTCGCACGGGCGCTGCTGCTGGAACGTCTCGCCTGGGCCGCCGCGCGCTGCCACGACCCCGACACGTGCCGCCGCGCCCTGGACGCCGTCGACGATGCCTACGATCAGCGCAGCCCGGGAATCAGCGAACCGGAATGGGTGTATTGGCTCAACCGCGCCGAGATCGACGTCATGGCCGCCCGCTGCCACATCCAACTCGGCCAACCCGCTGCCGCCGAGCCACTGCTCACCCGCGCCCTGGCCGACTACAACCCCGACCATGTCCGCGAGGTCGGCCTCTACCAAACCTGGCTCGCCGAAGGCTACGCCCGCACCGGCAACCACGACGCCGCCCGCCACACTCTCGACCAGATCGACACCAGCGCCGTCGACGCCGGCTCCGTCCGCCTCCAACGCCGCATCCACGCCGTCAACCGACTGACCACCACCGGCAGCCACTGACCGCTTCGATCCCCGGCCGAACCGGATCGGAAGCACCGCCGTGCGCGAACGTACGCCCACGTTGCTGTCACGGCTGCTGTCAACGGCGACGTCCATCGATGAAGGACATGTGGCGACTCTAGTGGACTCCCAGCTCAAATCCATGATCCACACCATGCCGCCGTCGCGACCGTCGTAGCTGTTCCACACGTACTATGTGATGGCTGGCACCGCGCCGGTCCTCGTCCACAACTGCGGTGAAAGCGGTGACGCCTCTTTCAAGGGGTATAGAAATCTCCCCGAAAAGGCAGGACCGTGGAAGGCCTATCAGGAACATGTTACAGGTCGCGACTACGAAGAAACTTGGAATTTGAATGGCCGAAACGTGCAGCTCGACGGTGGCAGCGCCAGGAAGTACATCGTTGAAGCAAAATGGATGGGCCGGAATGATGCGGCATTCGAGTCTTCGCCTTATCACCCGAGTAACTTCTTCGATGAACAAAAGTTTGTTGACCAGGCTAGACGGCTCATAGCACTTGGGCGTGATCAGAAGAGTATGGGCGTGCGCTATGCTGTATCCAATCGGGCTGGTGCTGATTTCACGCGCACGTTGTTCAGGGAATGGTTTCCTGAGGAGATGAATAGTGGATTCCTTAAGGTATTCCACGTTCCAGGAGATGGGATGTGAGTATGGCGGTGACTGGATCGTCTGCGACTGCAGTGCTGCATGCCCTTGAACAGGTCGTTCGGGTGGAGACTGGTGAGTCGCTCGAAGCGAGGCTCCGCTCGGCGGGGTGGGATGAGGGCCAGCCCGGGTCGGCCGGGCTTCTCCGGCGGTGGCAGAACGGCGATTTGGTCGTGACTCAGTATGGGCGGGGTGCTTCCGCTTTTATTGAAGCGACGATTGATTTGTCAATGCCGGACCTCGACGATCTCGATAGCGAAGAGCGCCTGATGAAGGATTTCGAGGAAAGGTTCGCAACAAATCTTGATGCTTGTAGCGCCGAGTTGGGGGAGCCCTCGTTCGTCGGCTCCTACGGCGATGCCGGTTTCCCGGAAGAGCTAGATGCGGTGATGACCGCTCGGTGGCTGCGTCGCTCTGGCGTAATCGCGCTGCATCTGAAGCACGAGGATGACGGTGTCCCGTTTAGGATTACCATCACCGCGGATTGACATTTGTTGCGGACGCCCGCAAGTGGTGGCCATCGCGTGAACGGCGGGCGGTGATCGCTAAATCATGCGTCGGTGGTCGCGCCTGTTCGTGATCGTCTGTCTGGGTTGGCGTCACCGTTGATGTCAGCGTAGCGTTTCCATCGACAAACTTGCATTTGTCTGCCCGCGGTTCGGAGCTGGGAGTCAAGCGGAGTGAGAATGCGCTGGTGCCGCTTGGCTATCGCCACGAGGTGCTCCACCTGAGCCCGTGGCGTGCGCGCGATAGTCACACCGGCACGCCGCAGGGCGGGATCCTGTCACCGTTGATCTTCAATATCGCCATGACGGGGCTGGACGAAGACCTGCACGGGCCGTGGCAGCCCGACGGGTCGATGAGTACGTCCAGCCGCCGTTTCGCACGTCGTAACAAGGGTCAGCCGACATGGCGAGTCATCCGGTACGCCGATGACTTCGTGGTTCTCGTGCACGGCTCCCGTGAGGACGTCGAGGTGTTGCAGGACCGCGTTGCGCGAGTGCTCGAACCGTTGGGGCTGCGGCTGTCACCGGCCAAGACCCGGGTCGTGCACATGAGTGACGGGTTCGATTTCTTGGGGTTCCACATCCAGTGGCGCCGCAAGTACGGCACGAGGAAGTGGTACGTCTACACCTTCATCGCCGACCGTCCGGTCCGGTCACTGAAGGAGAAGGTCCGCGCTCTGACCAGGCGGACCACGCAGCGAAATCCCGGGTTCGTGCTGACCAGGCTGAACCAGGTCATACGCGGTTGGGCCAACTATTTCCGGCATGCAGTCGGCAAGCACACCATGTCCACCCTCGCCAGATTCGTATGGCAACGGGTGGTCCGATGGCTGAGCCAACGGCACCGCTGGAGATGGAAGGACGTCCGCCGCCATTTCACCACCCCGAACGGGCAGTGGAAGCCAGTGACGGCGGACGGGATCGAGTTGTTCAACCTGGCCAAAGTACCGATCACTCGGTACCAGTACCGAGGTGACAAGATCCCCAGCCTCTGGGCTGCGTGACATCAACGGCAGACACCGTGGAGAGCCCGTTGCGGTGAGAATCGCACGGCGGGTTCGGCGAGCGGCATGGGAAAACGGACCGGAGGCAGCTCCGACACCGCGTCCCATGCCGACTTGGCTCAATGGACCCGTGCCTGTTTGCTGCCCGCAGGTGCCCGCCAGTCCGGATCTTGGACCTATTGCCGGTCCCTCTTAGCCAGACTGTTCTGCTCATAGTGTCGTGAAAACTATGTGAGGCCGACACCTCGGGTGCCCGTTGGTCTCCGCTGTACTCACGCCCGTTCGCCGCC
>NZ_BOMW01000114.1 GCF_016862395.1 Actinoplanes siamensis
AGGCGGACCAGGCGGGGGCACAGGCGGCCGCCGCGGAGGCGTCACCCGCGAACCAGGTCGCCGTGCCGGCCGCGGCCACGGCGGTGACCGTCGCGAGAAGTACCGATCGGGAGCGCTTCATAGCTGTCCTTCCATGCGCCTCCGGTGAGATACGTCAATCTTTAGGACTGTTAACAGTAAATGTAAAGAGGGTGCGGACCTTAAACATCCTTAAAACTCGATCCGTGATCATCACGCGACGATGGGCCGCAACCGCAGGTCAGCGGCTACGACCCATCGATAAAAATTGTTACCGGCGGAACTGGATCCAGTTCAGGTTCATGAAGTCCGCGGGCTGTCCGCTTGTGAACGTCACGTAAACCGTGTGCGTTCCGGTCACGTTCGACACGTTGCCCGGGATCGACGTCCAGGTCTGCCAGCCACCGGTCGACCCGAGCGCGAAGCTCCCGATCGGGGTGTTGCCCCGGCTGTCCAGGCGCACCTCGACCAGGCCGCTGACCCCGCTGCCGGCTCCGGACGCCACCCGGGCCACGAAGTCCCGCACCCCGCCGGTCCCGAAGTTCACGTTGTCGAACCGCAGCCAGTCGCCGTTCCCGATGTAGCCGACGTCCTGGCCGCCCTCCGAACACGTCTCCACCTGCACGCCGGCCGACGCGTTGTAGGACTCCGCCTGGATCACCGAGTACGCGTCCCGGGTCCCGGTCGGCGGCGGCGTCGTGGTCGGCGGCGTCGTGGTGCCGCCGCCGGACGACTGGTACACCGCCACGTAGTCGACGAGCATCGGGACGCCGGACTGCGTCGCCGAGGTCGGCCCGCCGCCGAACGCCGCCGGGAAGCCACCGCCCATCGCCACGTTGAGGATCACGAACATGCCGTGGTGGGTGGCGTTGTTCCAGGTGGTCGCGTCGATCTGGGACGAGTTGAGCGTGAAGTAGTTGTTGCCGTCCAGGTACCACCGCAGCTGCTCGGGCGACGTGCTGCGGTCGAACTCGATCGCGTACGTGTGGAAGCCGGTCTGGCAGCCGGAACACGCCCGCTCACCGCTGGTCAGACCGGTCGTCTCGTTGCAGACGCCGCCCGGATTCGTCCCGCAGTGCAGCGCCGCGAAGACGGAGGAGCGCCCGTTGATGTCCTCCATGATGTCCCACTCGCCGATGCCCGGCCAGTTCGTCGCGCCGACCGGCCGGGCCGCGTCGCCGAGTGCCCAGAACGCCGGCCAGTAACCGGCGGCCGCCGCCCCGCTCACGTTCGGCTGCTGCAGCCGGGCCTCGATCCGGACCTTGCCGCCGGACGGGGCCGCGAAGTCGGTGCGCTGGGTCTCCACCCGGCCGGACGTCCACCGGCCCGCCGAGTCCCGGATCGGCTTGATCACCAGGTTGCCGCCGCCGTCCTGGTACACGTTCGCTGTGGAGTCGGTCATCGTCTCGATCTCGCCGGTGCCCCAGTTGGCGGCGCCGCCGGGATATCCGGTGCCGATGTCGTACAGCCAGTTCGACCGATTCAGCCCAGTGCCGGCCGCGCCGGTGAAGTCGTCGCTGAAGACCAGCGACATCCCGGCCGGCGGGGTGGGCACTGCCGCCTCGGCCGAGTTCACGAACGTCACGGAGGCGAGGACGGCCAGCGCCGCGGCGCCGGTCGCGAGGAGTCTGCGGGGAGCTGCCATGGGGAACACGCCTTTCCGGAGGGGATGGCGACGTGAGAGCGCTCTCACGAGAAAGATTGCACGCCTGTTTCCACAACTTGTCAACGGATGTCGATATCCCGCCCCGGCTGCGCCCGGAACCCCCACGCCACCGGCCCGGACCCGCGCGGTCACCCGCGGCCCCGGGGCGTCACAATTCGCGCCGTCCACCGCCCGGACCCCGCAATCCGCCCTGTCCCCGGCGCCCGGCCGCGCACCCGCGCCGGCTGGTGGCGATGGTGCCTCACCGGCCCCGGGACACCGCCCACGACCAGCCGGCAAGCGCGGGCCACGCCGCCGGACGGACCAGCCGCGCGGCTCGCGGGCGGGACGGGCGGCCCGGGGTCGCGGGGTCAGCGGTGGGTGGTGGTCAGGCGGCGGCGGGCCTGTTGTTCGGCGGCGGTCCACGCGGCGGAGGTGACCAGGTACAGGCCGCCGGCCAGCGGGAGCCAGGCCACCGCCAGGACGTTCAGCCAGGGCAGATACTTCAGCGTGGCGACGGTCAGCCGGGCGGCCTGCGGGGCGGGCTCGGAGCCGGCCGGGGCGGCCGCCGCCCGCGCCAGGTCCGCCGCCCGGCGGGAGGACCACCAGGCGATCGCCGCGGACAGGGCCAGCAGCACCGCGAAGACCGGCAGGCCGGCGGAGAGGTGCGCGGTCAGCGGGACGCCGGCGATCGCGCCGCTGGGCGGGTTCATCGCCACCCGGTACATGACCATGAAGAACGGGGCCTGCGCCAGCGCCGGGAGCAGGCCGGCGAACGGGCCGATCCCGTGCTCGCGCTGCAGGGCGAGGGTGGCGGTGGCCAGCTCCATCGGATCCTGGTGCTTCTTGCGGAGCTGCTCCAGCTCGGGGGCGAGCGCGGCGCGGCGGCGCTCGGTGCGGATCTGCAGATAGGCGAGCGGGGCCAGGGACGCGCGGACCAGCAGGGTGAAGACGACGATCGCGACGGCGGCCGCGAGGCTCCCGGCGACCGGGGTCAGGTGGGCGGCGAGGCTGGTGATCGCGGTGTGTGCGGCGTCGACCACCGCGTGGAAGACATTGGACAGAGACATGACCGTACCCCAAAGGTCCGAAATTGACAGGACACCGAGGCGGCAGCGCAGCTGACACCCGGACCCCGGCGGGGTCGGGCGTCAGGCGGCCGCGGGGCGGACGGCCGGGGCTCGCGGCCGGGGGCGGCCGGCGGCGCCGGGGTCCAGCAGCCGGGGCGCGGACGTGCGGGCCCGGCGGGCGAACGCCCGCATGCCCGGGACCAGACCCGGGACCAGGACCGGAACGGCCACCGCGGCGACCAGCAACAGCGCGGCGGTGACCAGGGCGAGCGCCAGGACCAGGCGCGGGCCGCTGCTCAGACCGGGTTCGAGCAGGGCGGAACCCGCCAGTGCCCAATACCCCAGAAGCAGCATGGGCCGAAGCCTACCGAGGCCCGTCAACGCCCCCGGTGAGCTGCGGTTTCCGGAAAGATCCGGGAGGGTAACCCAGGCCCATGGAAGCCGCTGCTGCCGAGGGCACGACGACTATCGACCCGCAACTCGCCGCACGCGCCGAGCGACGGGATCTGCTGACCCTGGGGATCGAAGAGGAATACCTGCTCGTCGACACCGTGGAACCACATGGCGTGGAGACCGCGGACGCGGTGCTGGCCGAGGCGCCCGAGGAACTCAAAGGCAGCGTGCAGCACGAATACCTGCGCAGCCAGATCGAGGTGGCCAGTCCGCCGCAGCTGGAGCTGTCCGGGCTGCAGAGGGCGATGACCACCCTGCGCTCCGGGCTGGCCGACGCGGCCGAGCGGGCCGGGTCGCGGCTGCTCGCGGTCGGCTGCGGGCCCGCGGCCGGGCCGGACGCGCGGCTGGTCGACAAGCCGCGGTACCACGAGATGCGTAAGCGCTTCGGGGACCTCTCCCCCGGTCAGGGCCTGTGCGGCACGCACGTGCACGTGAGCATCCCGGACGAGGAGACCGGCATCCGGGTGCTCAACCACCTGCGGCCCTGGCTGCCGGTGCTGCAGGCGGCGACGGCGAACTCGCCGCTGTTCGACGGGCAGGACACCGGGTACGCCAGCTGGCGATCGATGCTGTGGGAGCGGTGGCCGACCGTGGGTCCCACCCCGTACCTGCTGTCGTACGACCACTATTCGACGCTGATCGAGGACCTCGAGACGAGCGGCGCGATGCTCGACGAGGGGATGCTCTACTGGTACGCCCGGCTGTCCGCGCGCTACCCCACCGTGGAGATCCGGATGGGCGACGTGACGCCCACCCTGGACGACGCGATGCTGCTCGCCGCGCTGACCCGGGGGCTGGTCGCGACGCTGCTGAACGAGGTGCGCGACGGGGTCGAGGCGCCGGACGTGCCGTACCCGCTGCTGATGGCCGCGCACTGGCGGGCCGCCAAGGACGGCCTGGAGGGGCTCGGTCTGGACATCGCGAGCCGGCGGCCGCGGCCCGCCTGGGACCTGCTGCGGCAGCTGGTCGACTACGTGCGGCCGGAGCTGGACCGGCACGGCGACGCGGAGCTGGTGACGGTCCTGTTCGAACGGTTGCGGGCACGCGGGACCGGCGCGGCCCGGCAGCGGGCGCTGCTGGAGCGGGGCATCCCGGTGACCGGAGTGGTCGACTGGCTGGCCCGGACGACCCGCGGGGAGAATCTCGGTTGAACTGCGACACATATTGCACACAGCTTTACGGTGAGTGACCAGCGATAACAACAATTAGTGACGATGCGATGACCGATCTGGTATCGCATCTGATCTTGTCGCACGGTAGGCATGACGAATGCCGCCGTACACCTCGCCGCAATTGAGGAGCTCCGGCGACGCAGCCGCGACGGGTGGGCGGCACCGTCGGCCGAATTCCGCCGACGGCTCGGGAAGCATGTCGTGGGCCCGGCCCCGCTCGGCTTTCCTGGGGCCGTCACTGCGATCCGCCACGGACTCCCCGGAGAGCCCGACGCTGAGCCGGCCGGCCCGCCACCGCGCCGGCGACACGGGTTCGTACAGCACCGTTCGTACCACCGGACCGGGCGAAGCCCGCCACTCCGCCGGCCCCCGGCGGTCCCGCTCGAAGACCCGGGCGAAGCGGCCCGTCACCGGCTCGCACCGCGCGCCCGGCACGCTGCCGCTGGAGACCTGGCTGGCGGCGGCCAAGAACCGGCCGACGACAGTGCTCGGCACCCTGGTGGTGGCCGGCCTGCTGATCACCGCGGTGCCGCTGGCCCAGCCCGGCCGCGGCGAGGACCCGGGCGAGCTGGCCGCCGCCGCGCAGGCCGCCGCCTCGGCACAGGCGGCGCAGCAGCGCGAGAAGGCCGGCGACAACGGCGCCCGGGAGAGCGAGCCGCCGGCCGACCCGGTGGCCGGCAGCACCGCCAGGCCCACGCCGTCGGCGACCGTCACCGGCAAACCCGCCGAGTACCACCCGGTGGCCCCTCTTGCGCAGGGCGCCGGGCCGGGCAAGTCGCTGCTCACCACCGGCACCGACCAGGTCGCGCTGACCTTCGACGACGGGCCGGACCCGGAGCAGACCCCGAAGATCCTGGCGATGCTCGAGCAGTACCAGGTGAAGGCGACGTTCTGCCTGGTCGGAACGCAGGCGGAGCGGCACCCGGAGCTGGTCCGGCAGATCGTGGCGGCCGGGCACACGCTGTGCAACCACACGTTCGACCACGACCTGACGATCGCGAAGAAGCCCGCGCAGATCCGCGCCGACCTGGCGAGGACGAACGCGGCGATCCGGGCCGCGGTGCCCGGCGCGCCGATCCCGTTCTTCCGCGCGCCGGGCGGCAACTTCAACGACAAGCTGGTGCAGGTGGCGCACGGCGACGGGATGGCCTCGCTCTACTGGGAGGTCGACCCGCGCGACTGGGAGCACCTGGACGGCGAGTCCGACGCGGCGCACACCAGGCGGGTCATCACGTCGGTGAAGCAGCAGGTGAAGCCGGGCGCGATCGTGCTGTCGCACGACTTCAACCAGCCGGACACCATCGCCGCCTACAAGGAACTGCTGCCCTGGCTGACCAAGAACTTCCAGCTGGGCATCCCCTCCGGCACCGGCGAGACCCCGAAGCCGCCCGCCACCACCGAGCCCATCCCGGCCACCCCCGGCCCGTCCGCCACCACGACCACCGAACCGGACGCCCCCGCCGAGACCCCGTCGAGCGCCCCCACCGAGTAGTAACCCACCCCACCACGCATTGCGTCCGCCGATGACGAGGGCTCCGAAAACGGCTAGCGAAGCGTGGTCGTTTTCGGTGGCCTCGTCATCGGCTCCGAGGGGCGCGATGCCCGCGAGCCGGAGGCGACGCCGGTCAGCAGAGCGTGGTCGTTTTCGGTGGCCTCGTCATCGGCTCCGAGGGGCGCGATGCCCGC
>NZ_BOMW01000115.1 GCF_016862395.1 Actinoplanes siamensis
GGGGGGAGCCGATGGTGCTGGACTGGCGGGCGCCGCTGTCCCGCTCGTTCTACCGGGCCAGCGTCCGCGACCCGCAGGGCGTCTCGACCCGGCGCCGGTTCGGGTTCGTCAAGGGCGAGCTGACCAGTTTCGAGGACGAGCACCTGGACCGCGGCGAGGAGCTGGGCACCAGCAGCCGGATCCTGACCGCGGAGATCGAGCGGCCGCGCGTCGGGCCGATGCGCGACATCGTCGCCACCATCCAGCCGGAGCAGGACGAGCTGGTCCGGGCCGAGCTGGGCGACTCGATCTGCGTGCAGGGCGCGCCGGGCACCGGGAAGACAGCGGTCGGGCTGCACCGGGCGGCGTTCCTGCTCTACCTGCACCGCGAGCGGCTGCGCCGGTCCGGGGTGCTCATCGTGGGGCCGAACACGGCGTTCCTGTCGTACATCTCGGCGGTCCTGCCGACCCTGGGCGAGGTGGAGGTGCAGCAGTCCACGCTGGACGAACTGGTCGGGAGACAGCCGGTCAAGGCGGTCGACCCGGCCGCTGCCGCCCTGGTCAAGAACGACGTGCGCATGGCTGAGGCGCTGAGCGGAGTTCTGTGGAGCCGGATCGGCAAGCCCACCGATTCGATCATGGTGTCGGACGGCTCCTACCGCTGGCGGATAGACATCGAGCCGCTGCGCCGGATCGTCGACGAGGCGCGCCGCGAGGGGTTGCCGTACTCGGTCGGCCGGGAGCGGGTCCGGGCGCGGGTGGTGGGCCTGTTGCAGCGCCAGTCGGAGTACCGCACCGGTAACTCCCCGAGCGAGTCCTGGCTCCGCAAAATGAGCAAGATCGCCCAGGTCACCGAGTTCCTGGAGACCTGCTGGCCCGCCGTCACACCGGAGTCCCTGGTCGCAGGCCTGTTGACCGACCCGTCGGCCGCCGGTGAGCTGCTGACCGAGGAGGAGCAGGACGCCATCCGCTGGGCCAAGCCACCCAAGACGGTCAAGTCAGCGAAGTGGACGGCCGCCGACCTGGTCCTGCTCGACGAGGCCGCGGGGCTGCTGGAGCGGCAGAACAGTTTCGGTCACGTGGTCGTCGACGAGGCGCAGGATCTGTCACCCATGCAGGCCCGCGCGATCGCCCGGCGCAGCGAGCACGGCTCGATCACGCTGCTCGGTGACCTCGCGCAGGGCACCGCGCCGTGGGCCACCACCGACTGGCGGGACATCCTGGCGCACCTGGGCAAGCCGGAGGCGTCGGTCGTACCGCTGACTGTCGGTTTCCGCGTGCCGGAAGCGGTGGTGACCCTGGCGAACCGCCTGCTCCCGGCCCTCGGGGTGAACGTGCCGGAGGCGGTCTCGCTGCGCCGCGACGGTGACCTCGCGGTGATCCCGGTGGCCGATCCCGGCGACCTGGACGCCCGCACGCTCGCCGAGGTGGGCGCCGCGCTGAAGCACGAGGGCTCGGTCGCGGTGATCGCCGCGGACACCGCTGTGGACCGGCTTCGCGGTCATCTCACGGCCGCCGGCATCGAGCACGCGACGCCCGACGACGTCGAGGCCGAGGCGCGCGTCATGGTCGTCCCGGCCACGGTGGTCAAGGGATTGGAGTACGACCATGTCATCGTCCACGAGCCGGCGGACATCGTGGCCGCCGAGCCGCGTGGCCTGAACCGCCTCTACGTGGTGCTCACCCGGGCGGTCACCCGGCTCTCCGTGCTGCACGCCCAGCCGCTGCCGGGACCGCTTAACATCGACTGATGTCCCGCATCGGAGTCATGTTCGACCGCGACCTGTCCCCCGAGGATCTGCCCGCCTTCGCCGCCGCCGTGGAGGAGGCCGGCGCCGACGACCTCTGGGTGGTCGAGGACCTCGGCTGGGCCGGCTCGATCAGCACCGCCGCGCTGGCCCTGGCCGCCACCTCCCGCATCCGGGTGGGCATCGGCATCGCGCCGGCCCCGCTGCGCAGCCCGGCCCTGCTCGCCATGGAGCTGGCCATGCTGGCCCGGGTGCATCCGGGCCGGCTGGTGGCCGGGCTCGGGCACGGCGTGACCGAGTGGATGCGGCAGCTGGGCCTGGAGGCGAAGTCCAAACTGGCCATGCTGGAGGAGACGATCGTCGCGGTGCAGGGCCTGCTGCGCGGCGAGACGGTGACGCTCGCCGGGCGCGAGGTGCACATCGACGGCGTGCGCCTGGTGCACCCGCCGGCCGTGGTGCCGCCGATCGTCACCGGCGTGGTGCGACCGCGTTCGCTGGAGCTCTCCGGCCGGGTCGCGGACGGCACGATCCTGGCCGAGGGCAACGGGCCGGAGCAGCTCGCCGCCGCGCTCACACACATCCGCCGTGGTGGCGCCACCGACGCGCACGAGCTGATCACCTTCACCTGTCTGCACGTCAACAACGATCCGGCGGACGCCGCGAAGGTGACCGGCCCGATGGTCGAGGATCAGGCGAGCGGGCTGGGCGTGCCGCCCTCGGAGGTCTTCTCGCTGATCGGCCCGCTCGCCGAGGTGCCCGGGAAGGTGCGGGCGCTGACCGGCGCCGGCGCGCGGACGATCGTGCTGCGGCCGCTCGGTCCGGACCCGATTCCGCAGGTCCGGGCGGCGCTCACCGCGCTCGGTCGCTGATCAGCCGGGCCATCGCCTCGACCGGCAGCGACGGGTTGCCGGCCGCCGACTCGGCCACCTGCGGGTCCGGGTCGGCGAGCAGCGCGGCGACCCGCTCCGCCGGCAGGGCCGGATGTCCGGCGGCGATCGGCCGGGCCCGTTCGTCGGCGAGGCAGTGTTCCAGCGCCCCGGCCTCCGCGTTCGGGTGCCGCGCGACCTCGCGGAGCGCCTTCGGCACCCGCGGATCACGCCGGGCGAGGTCGAGCAGGAGGTCGCCGGGCGCGTCCGGGTTCGCCGCGACACTGCTCTGCACGCGTACGCCGTGTGTCGCCACCATCCGGCTCAACAGTTCCGCGCCGAGGCCGGGATGTCCGGCCACCGCCGCGACGACCTTGGCGTCCGGGTCGGCGGCCAGCTTGTCGCGCACCTCGGGCGGCAGGTCCCGGCGGGCGGCGAGCAGCATCCGTACCTCCGGATCGGGGTTTTCCGTGAGGTCGAGAACCTCGGCGTAGGTGGCCGCGGCGATCCGGGGCAGCAGGGCCGGACCGATCCGGGTGGTGCGGGCCACCTCGGCCAGCACGTCGAGCGGCAGTCGCGGGTTGTCCGCCAACCGCCTCCGCACCTCGTGGGACGGGTCCGCGGCCAGCCGCCGCATCAGCTCGACCGGCAGCGCCGGGTTGTCCGCCAGGTGGTAGCGCACCCCGGGGACCGGGTCGCCGGCCAGCCGCCCGGCCACCTCGGGCGGCAGATCGGGCCGCGCCGCGAGCGCCCAGCGCAGTGACATGGACGGTTCGTCGGCGAATCCGACCAGGGCGGACATCGGTGTCCCCAAGTTATCCACAGCCCGCTGGCGCAAGCTGTGGACAGCGGATTCGTGGCTGCCGTCGCAGGACATCCCGGGCAGCAGCGTGCAGTCCTCCCGGTCGCAGTGCGGCGCGTGCACGAACGGGATCGGCTCCCGGTCGCAGACCAGGCAGGCCTCCGCCGGTGAATCGTTCGCGACCAGCGCCGCCAGCCGGTCGGGTGGGGTGTCCGGGTTCGCCGCCACCATGATCCGGACCTCGGCGTGCCGGTGCCCGGCGAGGCGCGCGAGCAGCTCCGGATCTGTGGTGTGCAGCGCCAGCTCGGCGACCACCTCGGGATCCGGGTCGGCGGCCAGCACTTCGGAGATCTCGGGCGGTAGGTCCGGGCAGGCGGCCAGCTTCTGCCGGATGTCCGGGTTGGCCTCGGCGGCGAGCCGCCTGGCCCATTCCGGCCGGCCGCGGCCCTCGTCGAGCAGAGCCAGTTGGAGGTACGCCGCCGTCCCCCGCAGGTGCGGGAACACCGACTCCAAATCTTCCGCGGTCAGCCGGCCGTCGCGGGCCAGGACGACGGCGGCACTCTCGGACCGGACGGCCAACGCGCGGACCTGGGCGGTGGTCAGGTCGGTGCGGTAGGCGAGAGCGTGCGCGAGGTCCTCGCCGGCCGGCCCGATCAGGCGGTCGACCAGGGCGGGCGGCAGGGCGGGATTACCGGCCAGCGCCACCAGGAGGTCATCCACGATCGAGCATCCTCGCCGGTCCAGCGTCCCGCCGGAAGCCTTGTGCGGTTGCGGATGGATCTCACTCTCCGGACAAGGCGTGCTCACCTCGTAGACAATAAGGGCTTTTGTCCTCTTCGCGCGCAGCGCGGCCGCCGGCCGTCAGCTCAGCGGTTTCACCCAGCGGGACCACTCGCCCTGCCGGCGATAACCGTACGCGGACCAGATGGCGTGGGCACGCTCGTTCGCGTCGAGCACCACGGCGTCCACACGCGTGCCGCCCAGGCTGCGGAAACGCTCCTCGGCCGCGGCGATCAGGCGCCCGCCGACGCCGGCCCGGCGGCGATCCGGGGCGACCGCGAGCCGATAGAGATGGCAGCGCCAGCCGTCCCACCCGGCGATGATCGTCCCGACGATCCGTCCCTCGTCGACGGCCAGGATCAAGGCCCCCTGATCGTGGGCGTGCAGCGCCTCGATCGCCGCGCGGGTGTCCGGGGGGCGGCTGTCGTTCTCCGCCGCCGTCCGCCAGAAGTCCAGGACCGCCGGCAGTTCCGGCGACCGCGCCACGCGCAGGATCGGTTCGCTCACGGCGGTCACCCTAGAACCGCCCCGCCCACGCCTCGACCCGTTTATCTCACCGCGCCCCCGGCCGGCGATGAGCTGTCTCCGCGGCTGAAGAGTCACCGGCCCGGCCGTTTCGGCTAGAAGACCGACAGTTCGGCCTCGGCGCTGGTGACCGGATGCGACCATGCGGCAATGACCGTTCCATCGCCCGGGGTGCCGAACTGGGTGGATCTGGCCACGTCCGATCTCGACGGCGCCATCCGGTTCTACACGAGCCTGTTCGGCTGGACCGCCGAGGTGTCCGGCCAGGAGTTCGGCGGATACACGACGTTCCTGCTCAACGGCCTCCCGGTGGCCGGGGCGGGGCCGCTGTTCGGCGAGGGGCAGCCGACCGCCTGGAGCACGTACCTGGCGACCGGCGACGCCGACGCGATCGCCGCCCGGGTCGAGGCGGCCGCCGGGAAGGTGCTGGTGCCGCCGTTCGACGTGATGGACCAGGGACGGATGGCGGCGTTCCTCGACCCGTCCGGCGCGCCGTTCAGCGTCTGGCAGCCCGGCACCATGCGCGGCGCCGAAATCTTCGACGTCCCGGGCGCGCTGACCTGGAACGAGCTGAACACCCGGGATGTCGGCGGGGCGCGGAACTTCTACGGCGCGGTCTTCGGGTGGACGTTCCGGCAGGCGCAGATCGGCGGCCTGCCGTACCTGCTCTGCGACGGCCGGCACCGGCCGGTCGCCGGCATCCAGCCGATGATCGGCGAGGGGTGGGCCGACGACGTCCCGCCGTACTGGCTGGTGTACTTCGCGGCGGGGGACTGCGACGTGGCCGCCGAGCACGCGTCGGCCCTGGGCGGCCGGATCGTGAGCCCGCCGACGACGATCGCGATCGGGCGGTACGCGGTGCTCGCCGATCCGCAGGGGGCGACGTTCGCCATCCTCGCCGGCCGTCGGTGATCGCGGGCACGCGACGTTCTCGGGCGGGCGATGGCTTCCGGACACGCGACGTTCTCGGGCCGGCGATGGCTTCCGGACACGCGACGTTCTCGGGCCGGCGATGGCTTCCGGACACGAAAAAGGCCGCCCACCGGGCGGCCTCTTCTCGGCGTGCGACGCCCCGCCCGACGTCGCCGCGGGTCAGCGCAGCAGGTCCGGGA
>NZ_BOMW01000116.1 GCF_016862395.1 Actinoplanes siamensis
AGCATGTTGCGCACAGCGGGGATCCTGTCCCGCCGATCCGCCAAGATCAAAATGCTACGACCGCCTGAATCCGCCGGGTTCTAGCAGTGGAACCGCCTACAAGAAGAAGTGGGGCCTGTACCAGATTAAAGACGACGATGACGATGACAGTGGCGACAGTGGCGACAGTGGGAACGGGAACGGTAACAGTAACGGCAACAGCAACAACAGCGACCAAAACGCCAGTAACGACCAGAACGCCGGTAGCGACCAAAACACCGGTGCTGGTGACGACGGCTATGACGGGGGAAACCCTCCTTGGGCTGTAAGGGTGTTCAGCGGCCGGTGATCGATCTGGCCAGAAGGTCCCGGCCGCTCCGCAAGGCCGCGGGCCGATCCGGGCCCGGTCTCCTCCTATCACCGGTGTAGTCGGTGATCATGTGGCCGATGACGATCGGCGGCAGCGGCTCGGCAGACGGCAGTTGCCGTCAGATCGCCTCGGCCTAGGATTCGGCGTGGTCTCGATTGGTGACGGCGCTCTCCGCGTGCAATGGCCTGCGTGATCATCGCGACCTGGCTCGGCTGGGCGCCGGCGGTGGGCAGCTGCAGCCGGATTGTCACGGTTGTCCGCCGGCGTGGATGCGGTACGTCTTGCGGTCGGCGGAGCTCACGCCGCAGGCGTCGACGTGGCCGCGAAGCAGCGCTCGGTGGGCCTAGGGCAGGGCGGTGACGTGCAGGCTGTAGCGCGGAAGTTGGCCGCGGCGCATCATGCGGCCGCGCCGCAGAGCCTCCCGTTCTGCCTTGCCCAGAGCGGCGAGGCGAGGTGGTCGACGACTTCGTCGAGAATCTCCATCAAGATCGTTCGAGGGCGGGCCGGTCCGGCTGGTCGGGGAGGGCTGCAGCCCGTTCTGGTGATGACCTTCCTCGGCACCGGAGAGCCCCAACTTCTACAGCAGCGTCGGTGAGGCGCGGGCCTTCGGCCGGGCGGGGTCCGCAAGCGCGGCTGGCGCCGATGGCCGCATGAAGTACCACGACGGCTTCTGCAACGACTGGCGTGGCTTCCGCTGGACCGCCCGGTCTTCTGCAACGGCGTACGCGGCCTCAAGGCCGGGTGCTCGGCCGGTCCGGAAAGCAGTTGCCGATGAGGAGACGCGATGACCGACAAGAGGCGCCGGACGCCGGCGGAGCGTCGCCGCCGACAACAGTGGCTGATACCGCTCGGCTACTTCTGCGGGGCGCTGCTGTTCCTGGCTGGCAGTGACGGTTGGTTTCGTCGCTGTCTGGCGATAGTGATGATGCTCTACTCTGCCGTGGTGCTTGTCCGCGTGGTCCGGACCCAGCATCGCGAGGCGTGATCGATGACCACCAGAGCCGCCATGACCTTTAGTGGTGATGGGCGGACGCCACCGGGATGGTGGCCCCCCACTCAATCCGTACCGGGCCCGGCCGCCGATACGACGCCGCCGGCGCCCGCCCCGACGCCGCCCACCCCGACGCTTCGCCGGACGTTTCTGTCATACCGCGCAGAGATCATCACTGCATGACTGCACGACACAACATCTGGCTGATGCGCGACGAGTCGGCACAACAGAGCCACGGCGCCGTCCGCTCCGACACGATCACCGAGATCACCCCGTACATGATCACGCAAGACTCCAAGGAACTGCGGCTGCTGCAGGTCGGAACCGGCGCGGGCACCAGAGCCACCCTCGGAGCTTGCCTGCCCGAGTATCGCGACCACATGGTGCACGGGCTGTTGTCCGTGCTGCGGCAGGCCGAGGAGTTCGCAGCCGACTTCGTGGTGGTCGAAGCCGTTCCACTGGGCCCCGATGCCCCCCATCCGGTGCCGGGACACGCCCGAGCCCCTGACGGCAACGCCCGGCCGGGTGCGGCTACTGGGCCCCGGAAACGCGACGGGGCCGGAGATTGTCGTACGTGGATGCGAGGATGACGGCCGTCCGTGATGACCCGATCACCGTGGTCGACTTCACTGGGGAGAGCACCATGCCGTTCGCGTCAAGCCGCACCAGCGCGGCGGCAAGCCGGTCAAGGGCTACTACCGACTCAACACGATCTGGAACTTCTGGTTCGGCTTCCTGCTGATGCTGCTGTTCTTCAGCGTCGCGCGCGGTCGCTGAAACCCGCCGGAAGGCGCCCGGGCCCAAACTCCCACCCAGCCGGGACCGCTACTCGCGCTCAGAACCAGGCTGCCCTGCACACGAGACAGCGTCTGACGCTGCTCTTGGGGGAGGAAGAGTGTCCCTCCCCTTGGGACGGTGTCGCGGTCCCGGCCGCCTTCGGCCTGGATCTGACAAACCCCAGCTTTACCTGCACTGTCAGACCGCGGGCGTGGCTTCCGGTCTGAGTGATCGCCGAGCTCGGCTGGTGAAGCGGCGCAACGCCGGCGTGCCGGGGGGCCGGACCGATGGCCCCGGGATGACGGTGCGGACGCCGTTGATGGGCGGCGGCCGGGCGTGGAACGTGTCGGGTGCCCTATTCCGTGACCCGGAATCTCTGGTGTTATAGAACATGGAGTGTAGGAAGCCGTGCCCGAGGAAGGACCGATCCAGGTGCCCGACAACGCCTCCCCGCCTTATCTGAGGATTGTGACGACGTACCGCGAGAAGATCGATGCCGGCGAGCTGAAGCCGGGTGACCATCTGCCGTCGGTGCGGGAACTGGCCGCCGGCTCCGAGATCTCGCACGCCACGGCCGCCAAGGTGATCAGCGTGCTCAAGGCCGAGGGCTACGTGACCACGAGCACCGGCGCGACCGGGGGCACCGTGGTGGCGGCGAGGGCGCAGACCCCGGCCGACTACGTGCGCACCATCCAGAGCACGGGGAAGATCTACAAGCAGGGCCAGTACGCCCGGATCACCAGCGCGGCTCTCGTGCCGGCGCCGGACGTGCCGGCGGCCGCGCTGGGTGTCGAGCCCGGCGACATGATCATTCAGCGCGCCCGGGTCACGCACAACAGCGATGACGTGCCGTTGTCGGCCAGCGTCTCCTACCTGCTGGGTGATCTCGCTGAGAGCTGCCCGAACCTGCTGGTCGCCGAGCGGATCCTCAACGGGACACCCGGCTACGTGGCCGAGCGGACCGGGCGCACGCTGGGCGGTACCAAGGAGCAGGTGAGCGCCGCGGCCGCCACCGCGGCGCAGGCGGCCGAGCTGTCGGTTCCGGCCGGCTCGCCGGTCCTGATCGGCCGCAACTGGATCTACGACACCGAGGGCGGTGTCATCGAGTACGGCGAGTCCTGCTCGGTGCCGGGCCGTTGGTTGACCTACGAAACCCGTTCCTGACCAGCCGACACATGAGAAGGGGCCCGCGGGCGAACGCCCGCGGGCCCCTTCTCGTCTGTGTGAGCCGGAGGGCTACACCGGTGCCTCGACTTGGTGGTGGTGCAGGACCAGGTCGCGGTAGGGCGCAGCGACCACGGGGCAGCCGTCGAGGCCGAGTTGCTGCTCCACCTGGCCCAGCAGGATCGCGGCCGTGTCCGTGTCGGTGGCCATCACCTCGGTCTCGGCGAACGCGCCGACACCGGTGATGTGGTCGATGACCACCGTGACCGCCTCGTGCCGCGGGTGCCGGAACGTCTGGCGGGTCTTCTCCACCCGGCACAGCCGGACCATGCCGAGCACGTCGAGCAGCGCGGTCGCGGCGCCGGCCTGCTCCGGCCCGGCGAGGATCACGTTCGTCTCCGGCTTGGCGATGACGTCCGCCGCGGTGTGGGTGGCCGTGGTCGACGCCGGTTTGTAGGTCACCTCCGCGAAGCCGTCCCGCTGGCGCACGCGCAGGCATTCGACCGTGGCCAGGAAGTCCACATCGGGCCGGCTGTAGTAGGTGTCGGTCTCGACGCTGGAGCCCGCCGGCCGGTAGCCGGCCTCGCGCAGCCGGGCCTGCAGGGCCGCGACGTCGTCCAGCTGCCGTTTGCGTTCGACCTCGATCACGTCACTCACGTCCAGTTGTCTCCCTTGTTGATCGCCGTGTACATGCGGGCCAGGCTGGTCTTGCTGCACCAGCCGGCCACCGCTTCGAGCGCCTGGCGCATCGTGACCGCGTCGTCGCGGGGCACGTTGCGCAGAAGAACGAGCTGCTTGGCGTCGCGCAGCGGGTTCGCCAGCTGCCGGGTGAGGAACCGGTTGTAGTAGTGCCGGTCGACGCGGGTGATGTCGTCGCCCTGCACGGGCAGCATCACGGTATCGGTCTGCGCGCCGGCCGAATGCACCACGAACGCGCAGAGCAGCTGGTCGAGGGTCATGTACGCGTACGTCTCGCGGCCCTCACGCAGCAGCCACTGCTCCCACACCCGCCAGCAGGCCCGGTCACCGGACTCGACAGCGCCCATAAACGCCAGCAGCGCCACATCGGAGACCGCGTCGAAGATGTCACCGTCGATCGTGCGGTGATCGGCGTACGGCTCGCTCAGTGCCGGCAGCATCATCCGGTGCGGCCCGGGCAGCCACTCGACGTCGCCGTCGAGCCGGAAGTGGACCCGCTTGTGCCCGGCGCGGAAGTCCACCCAGTCGGCGGCCAGGTCGCCGTCCAGGTGCGGGACGAACCCGAGGATCCCGGAACGCCACACGTGGTCGCGCAGGGTCAGGTAGTGCCGCTGGATCTCCCGGAACAACCCGACCGGCGCCGAGATCACCGCATGGGTACCGGGGTCCAGGTCGCCGACGGCCACGATCCGCGAGTGCTGCCGGGCCACCAGCTCGTCGTCGGCCCGGTGATACGGGTGGGTGCCCTCGGCCAGGTACTGCGGGGTGAACAGCCGCAGGAACATCAGCCACGCCCGGGAGCTGTACGCCTGCGTCACCCGCCCGTGCAGCGTCGGCCCGTGCACGGCGTACACGTCGCGGTAGGCGAAGAACCCGCCCGGCGCCAGCACCCGCGGCAGGGTCCGCATCATCGTGTGCAGCCCGCCGTAGCCGTCGCCGTACGAGTACACCTCGTGCATCAGCGCCGACGCGGACACCACGTCGACCGGCTCCGGCAACAACTCGCCGATGTCCTGGGCGAACCCGAACCGCAGCTCACACTCCCCGACCCGGCCGAACCGCTCGACAGCCGCGGAAAGCGACTGCGACACCACCCCCGGCGCCTCGATCAGCGTCAGCCGCACGTTGCGCTTGTCGGCGGGCTGCTCGGCGAGTTGGTCGGCCAGGTAGGCGACCGCGGCGCCACCGCCGGGCCCGATCTCGACCACCCGGGGCCGGGCGTGCTGAAGGCGCGTCAACGCGCGCAGCATCAGCTGCCCCTTCTCTGCCCCATGGGCGTTGGCCGCCACGTCCAGGTAGCCGGCATCAGACTTGTGCTCGCGGGCGAAGTTGGTGACTCTCTCCTCGATCAGGTGCATCCGGCACTCCATGGTCAAATCGATG
>NZ_BOMW01000117.1 GCF_016862395.1 Actinoplanes siamensis
CCCCTCTACCGTCACGGCGGAGCAACTCGAGGCGGCGACTCGACCAAGTGCCGTAACCCACGTCATACCTTTTCAGGCCAGTTGTTCATCGATCGTGACACCGACGTCTCCGCCGGGCCGGCGTGTCGTCAACGCGGAAACTGAAGACACCGGCACGGCTGCCGGCAACTCGCTCCGATCCCCCCAGAGACGCGGCCAGCACTGCACTGACCGCAGCCGCTCGGTAGAGGCCCGCTTGTCGCACGCCGGCCAACCGCACCTGCGTGGGGCGTGCCGTTAGAGGACGATCCTGACTGTCATCGTTATCGATACCGTTACACCATGGCGCGTACACCTGGCTCCTCATCCGCCGAGACCACGAGCGATACGCTGCCCGACCGGCCCGCGCAGATGCCAGCGTGTTGCGAACGGGGCCCTCATCTACCCCGACCAGCACCGGGCCTGGCCCCGGCGGGGTCGCCTCCTCCGGCCCACGAGTCTCAGTCGCTGGAAAGGTCCCGGTGGATCGCCCAGACGGCAGCCGGAATCGCCGCGCCGGTCCAGGCCAGTACGTACAGCAGCGCCTTGATGTTGCCGGCGGAGGCCATCGCGAACGAGGCGAACGGCAGCCCGATCCCCATCCGGTTGATCAACCCCTCGGCGAACAGCAGCCAGGCGAAAACGACAGCGAGCAGCCGCATCGGATGCCGCAGCACGGCCGTGCACAGCGTGCCGAACACCGCCATCACCGGCGCCACCAGGACCGTCGACCGGTAGTGGACGGCGTTGTCGTTGAGCAGCACCGCCAGCCCGCTGACGGCGGTCAGCAGGGTGCCCAGCACGGCCGCGGACACGCACTGGGCGATCAGGACCCGCCAGCGGTGCGGGTGGTTCAGATACACCGACACCATGGTCCGGTGCTGGTAGTGCTGGGCGGTCACAGTCACCGCGATGCCGAAGGCGCCCAGCCCGGCGAAGAGCGACCAGGCCTCCTTGCTGAACCAGCCGACCAGAGCCGCCATGAAGGCGAACCCGATCAGCGCGAGCCACGACGACATGATGCTCACGCTGCGGTACAGCTCGCTGCGGACGACGACGATCATCGGGCCTCCGACACGCTCATGAAGATGTCCTCCAAGTGCTGGGCCTCGGCCACCAGCTCGTAGACCGGGACCCGGGCGGCGAGCGCGATGTCGCCCACCTGCTCCAAGCTGAGCCCCGAGACGAACAGCACCGGTCCGTCGGGCGCCACTGTCGCGCCGTGGTGCTCGAAGGCCGCTGCGAGTCGTTCCGGATCACCGCCGCGCACCCGCAGCCGCGCCGTACCGGTCAGTTCGGCCAGCGTTCCCGACGCCAGGATCCGGCCCTGGCCGATGATCACCACGTCGTCGACGAAGTGCTCCAGCTCGGCGAGCAGATGACTGGAGATCAGCACGGTTCCGCCGCCCGCCGCGTGCGCCATCAGCAGATCGCGCAGCCAGGCCATGCCCGGCGGGTCCAAGCCGTTGACCGGCTCGTCGAGCACGAGTACCGACGGCTCCCCGAGCAGGGCCGTCGCCACCGCCAGGCGCTGCTTCATGCCGAGCGAGTAGTCGCCGGTCCGCTTGGTCGCAGCGTCCTCCAGGCCCACGTACTCGAGCAACCGCCCGACCCGCTCCCGGGGGAAACCGCCGAGTAGCGCCTGGGTGCGCAGGTGGGCGTACCCGGACTGGCCGGGATGGCTCAGGCCCTGCTCGATGACCGCGCCGACGTGCCGTACCGGATGGTCCAGCTCTCGGTAGCGTCGACCGTTGATCAGCGCGACGCCCCGGGTCGGCCGGGTCAGGCCCAGCAGGATCCGCAGCGTGGTGCTCTTGCCGGAGCCGTTGAGCCCGAGCAGGCCGGTGACCCGGCCGGGCGCGGCAGTGAACGTGACGTCACGGACAGCGGCTACCTTCCCGTACGTCTTCGTCAGATCCCGGATCTCGATCATGGCGGGAATTGTCCCGGATCGCGTCAAGCCTCCGACGGCGACCACGACTCTTCCAGTGTCACGTTCATCGATGTCTGGTGTCGAACCGGGCGCCACGGTAGGCACCTCACGCCGTTCCTGCAGGAGGCGTAGAAAGCAGCTGCCGTCGCGCACCAGCACGTCAGTACCGCGTGTGCAGGCGTACTTCGACAACTCGTCGGCATGGCAGGAGAGGTCCTTGCCGGGTTGCCGACCCCGCCCCACTCAGGCGCCGGTCGGCTGGCCCCCGCCGCTGCGGGCCTGCCGGCTCGCCCGTTTCTGCTCGTACATGCGCTCGTCGACGAGTTTCATGGCGGTGGAGAAGTCGGCGGCCTCGTCGGGGAGGACGACGAGGCCGTGCGACGCGCAGACCGGTACCAAATCGGCGTCCGCCCGCAGCGCCTGGTCGACGACGTCCATCAACTCGTCCATGCCGGTAGCGCCTGGCTGCGCCACGACGCAGAACTCGTCGCCGCCGATACGGTACGCCGTCCCCCGCCCCGCCAGCGCCCCGGTCAGCGCGGCGGCCAGGCGGAGCAGGAGGGCGTCGCCGGCTGGATGCCCGAGCGTGTCGTTGTACGCCTTGAAGCCGTTGAGGTCGCTCAAGATGAGCAGCACCGGGTTGTCGCTGGTGGCCCGGCCGATGCGTCGCCGTACGTCGTCGGCCAGGCTGCGACGGTTCCTCAGCCCTGTGAGCGGATCGGTGTTGGCAGCCGTACGCAGGGCTGACTCGCCGCGCACCAGCGCGAACAGGGTGTAGGTGATCAACAGCAGCGAGGTGAGGATCACCGCGCTGGGTAGCCAGCCCACCCCGGTCAGCGGACCGGTCGGCGCCGGGGCGAAAGTGACCGCGTACCAGCTGTTGGCGTTGCCGACATCGGCCGGGATGCGCTGGTAGGCGGCCAGCCGACCGTCGATGCGGACCAGCCCGTGCTCGCCCCACTGTCGCACCAGCGGGTTCAACAGGTGGTTGTCGGGGTTGCCGAGCGGTTCGTCGCCGCCCTGGACGCGGGTGGTGTCGATCACCACGCGACCGCTCCCAGCATCGACGATCACCAGGTGGCCGTCGCCCATGCTCTCGATCTCCCGGCGGAAGCTCTCCACGGGCAACTCGAAGTGCACGATCGCGCGCTTGATCCAGTCCGGCGTCAATACCTGCGTGCCGCTGGAGATGACCCACTCGCCGGTGGCCGCCGAGCGGTAGGGGACCGATTGGTACACCACACCCGGCGACAGGGCGAAGGTCGGGCCGAAATATGCCCCGGAGCGCCGGTCGTCGGCCAGTTCGCCGGATGTGGCGGACCGGCCGTTCACCACCCGCACGTTCTCGTGACCGGAGATGTCGATGAAGCTCGCCTCGCCGATGCCCTCCGAGTACATCCGTCCGAGGTGCACCAACTGGTCGGTGACCCGCTCGACCGCCGCATAGCGCTCCTCCGCGGACGGCGACGTGTCCGCGCGGCTGCCGTAGAACTCAAGGTACGAGGAGTCGCGAGCGGCGACCTGAATGATGGAGCTGGCCCGGGTGAAGGTGTGTCCGACGAGTTGCGCGGCGATCGCGGACCGGCGGGACAGCGTGGCCTGCTCGGTGTTGATCGCCTCGGAACGGCTCGCCACCGCGCTGCCGCTGCCACCAGCGAGGAACACGAGGGCACCGGCGAGCATCGCCAGCAGCATGTTTCGCATCAGACCCCCAGATCGAGCGCAGACCGAGCGTTACCAGGCTGCTATCGGCGCGGGCCGGCGCGACCTGAGGAGGCCGCGCGACGCGGATGCCGCCGACCGCGACGGATCGACCGGCCGCCGAGCCGAACAGCCAAATGCGGATAAATGGGGCCGTATGCTGATGCTGTCGAGATGGGCGGCAAGCGGAGGAGAGCGTCTTGCGGCACGGTTGGCGGACAAGCCTGGCGGTTGCGTCCATGGTGACCACCGTCGTGCTGGCTACGTCCGCATGCGGGTCCGGCGACGACACGGATGCGCCTTCCAACAGCACGACGCGCACGACGGTGAGGATCGGCCTGGCCTACGACATCGGCGGCCGGGGTGACAAGTCCTTCAACGACGCGGCCGCCGCCGGACTCGACCGGGCGAAGCAGGAGCTCGACGTGCAGACCAAAGACGTCGAGGCACAGAAGGCGGAGACCGAGGAGGAGAAGTACGCCCGGCTGAAGCTGCTCTGTCAGGCGGGCTACGACGCGGTGATCGCCGTCGGTTTCACTTACGCTGGCGCAGACCCTGCTGCGGGACCGATGGCCCGTGCCGCCGGAGAGTGCCCGGACACCAGATTCGCCATCGTCGACGACCCGTCCGTCACCGCCGCTAACGTGGCCAACCTCGTCTTCGCCGACGAGCAGGGCTCGTTCCTCGTCGGCGCGGCGGCGGCGTTGAAGAGCCCCGCGGGGCACGTGGGATTCGTGGGGGGCTGCGCGGTCGATGTGATCAAACGGTTCCAGGCCGGGTACGAGGCCGGTGCCCGCGCGGTCCGGCCCGACATCGAGATCGACACACACTATCTGTCGACGCCCGCGCAGGGGTGCTCCGGCTTCAACGCCCCCGCTGCGGGAAGATCCGCGGCGGAAGCGATGTACGACCGTGGCGCCGACGTCGTCTACCACGCGGCCGGCAGCTCCGGGATCGGCGTGTTCCAGGCGGCGAAGGCCAAGGGGCGGTGGGCCATCGGCGTCGACAGCGACCAGCACGAAGTCGTTCCGCCCAATCTCCGGGAAGTAATCATCACATCGATGGTGAAGCGGGTGGACGTCGCGGTCTTCGACTTCGTCAAGACCGTGGTCGAAAACAGGTTCAAGCCCGGCGTCACCACGTTCGACCTGAAGATGGACGGCGTCGGGTACGCCACCTCCGGCGGCCGCGTCGCCGACGTGGCACCCCGCTTGGAACAGTTCAAGAAGCAGATCATCGACGGAGCGATCACTGTGCCGACCCGCCCCGCGGACTGACTCGGCGTACCCGCGAAAGGTCGCCCATGGCGGGCAGGATCCAGGTTCGCAGGCTGGGTCGGGTAGTTGTTGATGGTCTGAGGCGCGACCCGTTCCTCTGCGGTGTACGAGCGACAAGCCGGAGAGGGCGATCGAGCCGGCCAGCCACGGTCACCGTCGAACCGCCCGCAGCCGCATGCTGATCCCCTGCCCGACGGGCGCACCACCGTGCCGCGGGCGGCGGCATGGCCGGGAGAAGCCACAGTCAGCCGACCAGAAAATCTGGCCTCTGGAGACTAGACATTCTCGGTGGGT
>NZ_BOMW01000118.1 GCF_016862395.1 Actinoplanes siamensis
TGTCCGCGCTCGGGTCGGCCGCCGCCGTCGCGGCCGGTGGCCGGCGGTGAGTGACCGACGCCTTGTCATGCCGGCCATGCGGCTGCTGTGACGGCGCACGGATTTGCCGCGATCCGAGTGATGAGCCCAGGGAGACTACGCGAAGAAGGCGGCCACCTCGGCGGCGAAGCGCTTCATATCCTCGCCGGCATCGAGTTGCACGCAGGCGGAGGCTTCCCAAGCGTCCGCCTCGTAACCTCGGGGTCCGCGAACGGCGAAGCGGAGTGAGACATGAGCCCGCCGGTCGTGGGTTGCCTCGATGCGGAGGTCCTGCTCCAGCGAATTCCAGCTGCGAACGCCCTTCCACCCGGCATACGACTCCGCCAGCTCAGCCATCCAGGCGGGCAGCGAGTCTCCACCGAGCGTGCGGACCATCCTAGTGGCACTGAAACCGGCGTCGGCGATTTCGCACAGGAAGTCGAGGACTTCGTCGTTCCACGGCCTTTCGACGGCGCGTAGCCGTACACGCCCACGACCGGGCTCAGCGGTGATTTCCAGACCATCGTCCAGCTGCTTCAGCACGGATCGAGCATGCCACTCCAGGTGGTGAGGATCGATAGCGTCCGTCCCGGCGGGCTTGGCCCTGGGTTGACTCTCATGCCGCTGATCACGCTCCCGCACGGGCGGGGCGACCAGGCTGGTGGCCAGTACGCTTCATCGGTGCCGGATGACGAACTCACGATCAAACTCACCAGAGACCAGGGTCTCGTGCTCTCCGACTGGCTCGACCGGATGATCGGCACCGCGGCGTTCGATAACCTCGTCAACGAGGAGCGCGCGGTCTGGTCTCCGCTGTACGCGATCGCTGGCACGCTGGATAAGTCGCTTGTCGAGATCTTCATGCCGGACTAGTCCGGCCGCCTTCATGACGCCCGCGAGCGGCTGCTGGATAGCCTCGGTGATATCGGCAGGCCGCCTGCCGAGCGGTGATAGGTGGCCGGCGCCCGACACGTCCTCTTCTGCCGCCGAGCGTGCGCGCCGGTCGCGGGAGCGGCTACGCGCTGTGACGCAGGCGTCGGCGCCCTCGATGCGCGCTCGTGCCGAGATCCGCGCTTGCCAGCAGGTCGCAAAGCAGGAGCAGATTGAGGGCTCCATGATGTCGGCTGTGCGTTGGTGCTCTTACCGCAGTAGTTGGGCGAGTTGGGCGGTCGCTGCCTGTTGCACGATCGGCTCGGGGTCGGCGGCAAGGCGATGAAGGATGCCGCTGAGGTCGTCCGGCGCGAGGTGGCGTGCCACGTTTGCGACGCGTTGACGGACCATCGGGTCGGGGTCGTTTGCTAGTTCGGTGGCCAGCGAAGCCCAGCGCGACGACTGGTCGGCGACAGTTGCGAGCCCGCTGAGAGTGGCCGCACGTACGTCCGGACTAGGGTCGTGTGCCAGCAGTATGAGCTGCGGCGCGGCTCGTTCGTCGCGTTGGGTGCTGTTCGCGAGCGCTTTCGCGGCTTGCGCCCGCAAGCGTGGGTCTGGGCTGATGGCCTCAGCGAGCAGGGCGTCGACTGCGTCGGCTGCGCCGATCTCACCGAGCGCGTCGCGGGCCTGCTCGCGTACGCGTCGGTCGGTGTCGTGCAGGAGGTCTCGCAGTGCCGGTGTCGCGGACGCGTTGCCCAGCCGGCCGAGGGCGTATGCCGCGCGTGCCCGTACCTGAGGATTGGGATCGGTAAGCAGCTCTACGAGTGGTTCTACGGCGTGAGAATGTCTGGTGGCGGCAAGTCGGCTGGTTGCTGCCAGTCGTACTCGTTGGTCCGAGTCCTGGAGTGCCGCGGTCAGGACCTGGAGTGCCACGTCTTCGCCGGCCAGGTCAGGCAGGGTGTCGACAACCATCAGGCGCACGGCCGGATCGGTGTGGCGGGTGGCCTCGGCCAGTAGCGGAACATCGTCGGTTTCGGCCACCTGGCCGAGCGCCAGCAGGCCCACACGCCGATGCTCGAGCACATCGCTATAAACCAGCTCAAGGATTTTCTGTCGGCTGACCTGTGGGTCCGCATCCAGCAGCCCGGCGATGTCCGCCTGCAGGCCGTCCTGGTCGTCACCGAGGTCACGGGCTGCGGCTCCCAAGAGGGCAGGTAATGCTTCCACGCCCGCGATGCCGGCCAGCACTGCGGCAATGAGGTCTCTGCCGTAGAAGTTCTCCTCGTCGAGGAAGCGCTCGAGGACCTGGCGCAGCCGAGGGACCAGACTGATGTCTCCGGAGCCGGCGAGGGCATCCACGGTCGAGGAGATCTCGTCATAATCGATCGCGCCTTCCTGTAATCCATGCGCGATCACGGAGTCCAGTGCGGCGCCGTTGTCGATCACCATGCCACCCTGCCATACCATCCCAGCTGAGACACCTCGCCGGCGTCACGCGAGATGGGCGGCTCGTCAGCGCAGGTATCCGCATCTGCCGCGATCCGAGCGCTTCCTGTAGACCCTCATATGGGCGCTTTGTCGTTATCTTTCCGTCCATACCGGCCTGAGCCCACCGCTCGTGCTGTAGAACAGGTGAGGCTGTAGTTGCTGTGCTGAAATCAGGGCATGCCGCAAAGTACGCGGGTTTCCGGCCTCGACGGTCAGGAAAGGCTGGGTTGCGAGAAGATTACGCAGGCCCGACAGCGGCCATGCGAGCCCAAGTAGCCGCCGGACGCCGGCGAGGGTAGCGATCGATCCTGACGGTATGTGGTCGACGTAGATGTCTGCCTTGGTTGGCAGGTTCCAGCTGGCTTCCCTCAGGTTCCGCCGGCAGCCCAGGAGATGCGAGATCTGAGTGTCGGCGGTAGGTGCTCGGCCGGTCGTCTGCGCTAGGCTGTGCCACCAGCCGGCATCGATCGTCGTTTCGCCGGTGCTCAGAAGTTCGTCTTCGAAGCGCTCCAGGTCGACCGGCAAGACCGAGCCGTGCATCGCGACAGCGACGACGTCACTTGGCAGACGTACACCATGTTTCTCGACATAGTGTGCCAAACCTTGCGGCCATACGAAGTTCTCGCCATCGGTTTGCTCGCCACTACCGTTGAGCGACCCACACAAGCGGCACACTGAGACGCCTAGTGCCACGGCAAATACGGCACCGGCCCGCAGATATGCGGCGACGGCCCGTGCTTCATCGGGATTTTCATCGGTAGATACGAAATCGCAGACGTCCGGCAGCCCTCCGGCCGCCTCAGGACCGTCCCAATAACCCATCAATCGCAGAATCCTGGGCATTGCTCTACCTGTCACGCGCGCCGGATCAAACGCGGCCACGGTACCAGCGAGTACGCTCTTTCGCCGCGATCCGGGCGGCAGCTCACGTCCACCGATTACCCTTCGTGAGCAACGGACGGGCGTCGCCGGGGCGGCCGGCGCCGCAACTTCCCCCGCGCTACCCCCGCCAGACGGTGAACACCGGTTGGGACAGGTCCATGCACGCATGGTCGGCGTCGGCGCCGCAGTTGGAGTCCATCCCGCCGATGGCCGCGAAGCCCGGCACACAGCACAGCAGCGACACCAGTGGCACCGACACCAGCGCGATCACCGCGGCTACCCGGCCGACCCACGCCCGGCGTGTCGATGCCGATGGATCCTCAGTCATACCGGTCACCGTAGGGCAACCGCGCCCCGTGCGCCGGTGGTGAAGATCAGGACGCGTGTGCCGCCCTGGCGGCGGGCGGCCCTGCGACAAGTCGGACCGTCGTTGCGCCTCCCGCTCGCTACGCGGCTGTCACCGCCAGCCAGCTCGTATTTTGAGGCTGTCATACGCCCACTGAACAGGCAGTGTGATCGGCTGCGGGCTGTACTCCAACATGATCAGATTGGTCCTACCCTTGGCCTCACCCAGCCGCACATCGGAAGGAACCGCGCATTGCCTCTGGTCAGCAGCTCCCTGATCGATCTACGTCCTTCACACGGCACGTTCACGCTGAGAGACGTCGATGCCGATGCCGGTGTTGGCGCGTCGAAGGCCATCAAGCGAGCATGGGAAGAAGTCGCCGCCTCGACGGGCTATGAGGTCTGGGTGGTCCGGGCGCAGGACATGCTGCTGGTAGCGGTCGAAGTCCAAACCTGGGACAGCGTGCCAGACGAACCTCCATCCGGCACTGACTGGCTCGGTCCGGTGATCCTGCCGCTGCGCTGTGCCACCGGCGATCTCATCCTGTCCGATGACGCGCGATGCCTGGACGACATCGTCGCTCCCGCCGGACCGGGTAACTACACGGTGCAGGTTTTCTACGCCGGGCGCGAGGAAGCTGTCGCGGCCTACCAGGCCATCGCCGAAACGATCGGAAAGCTGCCGGTCCCCAAGGCCATCGCCTATATCGACGAAAACCTCCGTGGCGTAGAGCGCTACTTGCTCCGGCTATACCCAGGACGTCCCGGACGGGAACCGTGACCGACAGCCGGCCGCGGCCGTGGGCCAACCGGTTGATCGCTATCGCCGGCGCACTGGTCCTGGTTACCGGCCTCCTGCCGTGGTACCGCGTGCGAGATCTCTTACTGTTACAGATGCGGGGCCATGGCGTCCCCGGCCGGCGTGCCAGCGGTCGCCCGGGGTGGGTGGTCCAGGTGCACGGGTTGCGCGATCCCG
>NZ_BOMW01000119.1 GCF_016862395.1 Actinoplanes siamensis
CGCTCTCCCGCTGAGCTAGCCGGACGTGGGGGAGGCCGGATTTGAGAACCGGCGGTCTTCGGCTTATGAGGCCGACGAGGACGACCGAGTTCCTCTACTCCCCGAGTGCCGCCGGCGCAAGGGTGCGACCTCCCACTGGCCCGGAACGCCACGCGCGGATCGGGGTCCGCGCTTTCTCCGGTGGCCGTACCGCTGCCTTGCGGTTTTCCGTGGTCGCTGCGGTCATGGCGGATGGGGTCGGGATCGAACCGACACGGGTGTTACCCCAGCGGTTTTCGAGACCGCGGCCGGCGCCTGCCCTCGGCTGGCCCAGCCATGAGTCTGGGTGGAGGGATTTGAACCCCCGAAACCTCCCGGCCCCGAACCGGGCGCGCTGACCAAGCTGCGCCACACCCAGATGACGGCCAGACGGCGCGGATTCAACAGCGCATTCCGTCTTGACCACCGCACGCCCCTGCTCGCGGTGGACTCCCCGGCCTCGTCGGGACGACAGGATTCGAACCTGCGGGCCTCTGATCCCCCAGACCAGCGTTCTACCTGGCTGAACTACGTCCCGTCTGGCATCCGCACCACCGACCTCCATCCCCTGATGTGGTGCGCGCCTGGTGCCCCCGGACGGATTCGAACCGCCGACCCCCGGATCCGTAATCCGGTGCGCTATCCGCTGCGCTACGAGGGCATGAATGCGAGCGAGGACGACCGATGCGCCGGGTTCTGTCCCGCGATCGGTGACCGCGGTGGCGACCATCCATCTCGCCCGGCCGTCACCGGCCGGATCTGGCGCCCTACCTTGCACGATCGGCCGGTCCGGCCGCGGGCGCACTTGGGCTTGCTCCGGGTGAGGTTCACCGAGCCACCCCGGTCACCCGGGGTGGTGCGCTCTTACCGCACCGTTTCACCCTTACCGCCGGCCGGGGCCGGAGGCGGTCTGTTCTCTGTTGCACTGCTCGCGGATCTCTCCGGGTTGCCGTTAGGAACCACCCTGCCCTGTGGAGCCCGGACGTTCCTCCACGCCCGTGGGGTGGCGCGGCCGCCTGGTCGTCCTTTTCGCGTCCTGGCGGGCGGGCTCGAACCGCCGTCCTTCCCGTTATCAGCGGGGCGCTCCAACCTGCTGAGCTACACCAGGTAGACGGGGATTCCCCTGGCTGATCAGGCCAAGGTCACGGACGCTCGCCCGAGGCGCCCGGATCCGATCGGCGCGGTCTCCGGCCTCCTCGGGCCGGTCTGCTGTCCACCCCTTGGGGCGCCTTACCACTGTCGAGTCCCGGGAGGCCCGACCGTGCGCGGATACGACAGGACTCGAACCTGCGAGGGGTGATCCCCAATCCGGTTAGCAGCCGGGCGCCATAGCCACTAGTACGGCAGCCGCCATTCGGGATCATGGTTGGATTTCGAGGCTGAGGCGGCGGGCGTAGTGGGCTCGTCTGGCGCGTGCTTGATGTCGGCGTCGCCAGTTTGACCAGCGCAAACGGTAGGCGGTGCTCCGGGTTGGCGGGATCAGCAGGACGTTGATCAGGCGGCGGATCTCGTTGACGGTCAGATCGATCATGTCGGGTTGGGCGCGGCGGTCTGGGGTGCGGGCGTCGGCGGTGCAGATCGCGAGGACGGCGAGGGCGGCCAGCGCGAGGGTGGTAAACCGATGCCAGGACGTCCAGCGGCGGACTTGGTGCTGGTCGAGACCGACCTGGCCCTTTCCGGCCTGAAAACTCTCTTCCACGATCCAACGAACTCCCGCCACCCGCACCAGTTGGGCGAGCGTGACTGGGCCCGGCGCCCAGCAGCGGTAAAAGGCCAGTTCACCGGTGGCGTTGTTGCGGCGGATCAGCAGGCTGTGCCGGCCGTTGTCGTCGGGGTCGCCGTCAGCGCCGACGTCGGCGAGCCAGGCCCAGTCGTAGAACCGTGGGCCTTTCGATCCGTCGCCGGCGCTGCGCCGGGTCCATGCCGTGGCGGGCAGGTCGGCGGCTAGCCGGTCGGCGCGGCAGCGGACCTTGGCGCCGTCGATCGGCGCGAGGTGGTCGCAGGAGACCGCCAGGACGTAACCGAGGCGGAGTTTGCGCAGCTCACCCCGTAGCTGGGTGTTGTTGCCGTAGGCCTCGTCCGCGGCGACCCACCGGGCCGGGACCCGAGCCTTCACCGCGGCGGTGATCATGTCGTCGGCAAGCTCGGATCGGGTGGCGAAGACGACGTCGTCCGGGACGCCGGCCTGCTGGCATCGTTGGCGGTCGTCGGTCCAGGACTTCGGCAGGTAGACCCGGCGGTCGATCAGGGCGTGACCGTGTCTGCTCGCGTAGGCCAGGAACACGCCGACCTGGGCGTTCTCGATCCGTCCCGCGGTCCCGGTGTATTGGCGCTGGACGCCGACCGAGTGCACGCCCTTCTTCAGATCGCCGGTCTCGTCGACCACGAGGACACCATCGGGGTCACCGAACCGGTCGACGACGACCTTGCGAATGTCGTCACGCACCGCGTCGGCGTCCCACTTGGCTCGGTAGAGCAGCCTTTGCATCGCATCCGGCCGGGCATGTCCGGCCTGCTCAGCCACCTGCCAACACGTCTTGATCTCCAAGTCGGCCAGCAGTCCGGTGACGAACCCGGCCGCCGCTCGGCGGGGCTCGACCCGGCAGAACCGGCCGGCGAACGAGTCGATCACCAGGTCGATGGTTCGTCGCCACCGGGCAGGCTCTACGCTGTGGCTCTCGGCCACCGCAAGGTTGAATGTTGTGTCCACAACGCACAGACGATCATGCGGTGGCCCTCCTCGTTCCCCCCGGATCCGAGGTCACCTCACGAACGGCGGCTGCCGTACTAGGCGACGTATCCAGGTACTTCTTGCGCCCCCGACGGGACTCGAACCCGCGGCCCCCGACCGACAGTCGGGTGCTCCTCCCTCTGAGCTACGGCGGCATGATGGCACGCTGTGCCGGCCACAGTGGAGCCACGGAGAGTCGAACTCCGGACCTTCCCGGTGCGAGCGGGATGCTCTACCTCCTGAGCTATGACCCCATGCGTACGTTCGGAGGGAGTCGAACCCTCACCCCTTGCGGGACCGGCACCTGAGGCCGGCGCGTCTGCCGTTTCCGCCACGAACGCGAGCCGAGACAGATTTCCGGCTGCCGCGCGCCGCCCGGGCAGGCGCGACAGCCTTGGATCCCCTTGGTGCTGCACCCCGCCTGTCCCACACGGGTGGGGATCTCCAGAGCCGACGCCCGGCCTCGAACGGGTACCTGGCCAGGTGGGGCGCTACCTGCTGCGCTACATCCGCAGGGGTCACGTGGCTGCGGGGATCGAACCCGCTCGGCAGGTACCTGCCGGGGCCGCACCGGCTCGCGTGGGGGAGCGGGATGACCAACGTGACCTTGTAGACCCGACCGGGATCGAACCGGCGTCTCCGCCTTGAGGGGGCGACGAGCGTTCCGCTGCTCCACGGGTCCATGTGGTGCGTGCCCACCCGCGGGGTCGAACCGCGAGCCTCCGGGTTTTCACTCCGGTGTTCTGCCATCCGAACTCGGTGGGCATGTGACGGGAGCGGCCGGGGTGCGGGCTGTTGCCCGCCGGTGACCTGCCTGCGCGCCGGGTGGTCGTCCACGGCGTATTGGCCCGGTCGCTCACGTCGTCCAGCAGCGTTTCTACGCCTCTCGGCCGCGGTGATGGGCCGCGTCGCCGGTGGTCAGCCGACGATATTGTGCGCTGCTGGATCTTGCTTGTGGCGGGAGTTCCCTACCCGCGGCGTGTACGGGAACTCCGTCCCGGAGGGCGCCCTCCCGCGGATCTGTGCGGTCGCTTGGTCCTCCGACGTCTCAGGGGTGCCGACACCTGGATGACGGTTCTGGTCGCCAGTGCCAGTAGCTCGGTCCGCTCGGGGTCGGCGCCACAACGCCGCACCCCGGCACCCCAGCCAGCCCCGTCGGCCGCCTGCCGGCGGGGCTGGCGCATCCCTTCCTGTGGAACCGACCGGACTCGAACCGGCGACCTCCGCCATGCCACAGCGGCGCTCTTCCTGCTGAGCTACGGCCCCAGGCGCGCCGGCCGGGCCGAGGCTCGGCCGGCGCGTGAAGGTGACCAGGGCCGGTGGCCGTGGTCGGGTTCCCCGCGGCGGGCCCGTGGTGGCGCCGGCGGCGGGGATTCTCATGCCATTCGCACTGTGGAGTTCTCATGTCCGAGACCGAGGTCTCGACGAGTCCATGCCCGCGATTTTTTGCGGGGGACAGTAAGCAGGGGTGACAGGATTCGAACCTGCAACCTTCGGATTTGGAGGCCGTTGCGCTACCGAATTGCGCCACACCCCTATAAGGAATTGTCGGTGAAACGAAAAAGCCGCCTTCCCGGTCCGGGAGACGGCTTCGGCGCTGGAGCGCTTCGGCGGGCG
>NZ_BOMW01000120.1 GCF_016862395.1 Actinoplanes siamensis
CATCGGACACGACCGTGACGAGCTGCTGGCCGGGCTCGCCGCCGTCGCCGGAGCCGACGAGGACGCCTCGGCCACGACGGTCACCGGGCTCGCGGCGCCGGGGGACAGGACCGTCTTCGTCTTTCCCGGTCAGGGGTCGCAATGGGTGGGCATGGGACGCGAGCTGTGGGCGTCCTCCCCGGTCTTCGCGCGGCGCATGCAGGAGTGCGCCGACGCGCTCTCCCCGTACGTCGCATGGTCATTGCTCGACGTTCTCGACGACGCCGAGGCGCTGCAGCGGGTGGACGTCGTGCAGCCGGTGCTGTGGGCCGTCATGGTGTCGCTGGCCGAGGTGTGGCGTTCGTACGGCGTCGAGCCCGCGGCCGTGGTCGGCCACTCCCAGGGTGAGATCGCCGCCGCCTGTGTGGCCGGCGCGCTGAGCCTGCCGGACGCGGCGAAGGTGGTCGCGCTGCGCTCGAAGGCGGTGCTGGCCCTGTCCGGGCGCGGCGGCATGGTGTCGGTCGCTCTGCCGGTGGACGAGGTGCGGGCGCGCCTGACCGAGGGACTGGCGGTGGCGGCGGTCAACGGGCCGTCGTCGGTGGTCGTCTCCGGTGACGTCGCCGGGCTGGACGCGCTTCTGGCCGCGTGCGAGCGGGACGGGGTGCGGGCCCGCCGCATCCCGGTGGACTACGCCTCGCACTCCGCGCACGTCGAGGACCTGGGCGGCGAGCTGGCCCGGCTGCTGACCGGACTCGCCCCGCGCCCTGCCACGATCCCGTTCTTCTCGACGGTCACGGCCGGCTGGCTGGACACCACCGCGCTGGACGCCGAGTACTGGTACACCAACCTGCGGCGCACCGTCCGCTTCGAGGAGGCCGTCCGGGCCCTCGCCGCGGAGGGCTTCCGCTTCTTCGTCGAGTCGTCCGCCCATCCGGTCCTGACGTCCGGCGTCGAGCAGACCCTGGACAGCGCGGAGGCCGAGGCCACCGTGGTGGGCACGCTGCGACGCGACGAGGGTGGCCTGGCCCGCCTGCTCCGGTCGGTGGCCGAGGTCTTCGTGGCCGGCCGGCCGGTGTCCTGGGGCACGGTCTTCGGCGGCCGCGAGGACCGCTGGACCGTCTTGCCGACCTACGCCTTCCAGCGGCAGCGCTACTGGCTGGACACGCCGCGCGACTCGGCCGCCGCGCCGGACCCCGGCCAGGATCTGCTGTTCCAGGTGGACTGGACCGGGCCGGTCACCGTCGGGCCGGTCACCGGGCGGCACGTGGTGCTGACGCCCTCCGAGATGACCCGCGTCGGCCTGGAGAAACTGGCCGGCTCCGGGCTGCCGCCGGTCGTCGTCGTCGAGGTCGGTGCGAAGGACGAGGCACCCGAGGGCACCCCGGCCGCCGTCGAGCGGCACCTGCACCGGGTGCTGCGCTGGGTGCAGGACTGGCTCGCCGACGACCGCTGCTCCGGCACCCGGCTGGCCCTCGTGACGCGCGACGCGATCCAGGACGAGCAGGTCGCCCGTCCGGACCTCGCCGCGGCCGCGATCTGGGGCCTCGTGCGCAGTGTGCAGACCGAGAACCCGGACCGGATCACGCTGGTCGACACCGACGGCCGGCCCGCCTCGTGGGACCGGGTCACCGCGGCGGTCGCGACCGGGGAGGCCCAGCTCAAGATCCGGCAGGGCCGGGTCAGCACGCCGCGACTGACCCCCGCCGGCGCCCCGGCCGGCACCGGCGGGGCCGCTCTCGGGGACGGAACGGTCCTGATCACCGGGGGCACCGGCGGGCTGGGCGCGATGCTGGCCCGCCACCTCGTGCAGCGGCACGGCGTCCGCCGGCTGCTGCTGGCCAGCCGGCGCGGACCGCGGGCTCCGGGCGCGGCCGCCCTGCGCGAGGCACTGACCACCGCGGGGACGCAGGTCGAGGTGGTGTCCTGCGACATCACCGACCGGGCGTCCGTCGCCGCGCTGATCGCGGCGGTGCCGGCCGGGCACCCGTTGCGGGCGGTGATCCACTGCGCGGGCGTGCTGGACGACGGCGTCGTCGAGGCCCTGACCGAGGACCGCATCGACGCGGTGCTGGCGTCCAAGGTGCGCGGCGCCTGGCATCTGCACGAGCTGACCCGGCACCTGGACCTGTCCGCCTTCGTGCTGTTCTCGTCGATCGCCAGTGTGCTGGGGACCGCCGGGCAGGCAGGCTACGCGGCGGCGAACGCCTTCCTCAACGGCCTGGCCGAGGCGCGTCGCTCCGAGGGACTGTCCGCCGCCGCGCTGTGCTGGGGCTTCTGGGCCGAGCGCAGCGAGATGGTGGCCGACCTCAGCGCCGCGGACCTGGAACGGCTGCGGCGCCAAGGCGTCCTGCCGCTCTCCTCGCCGGAGGGGCTGGCGCTGTTCGACACGGCCCTCGGCCGGGACCGGGCGGTGCTCGTGCCGGCCCGCCTGCACCGGGCGGCGCCCGGCACACCCGGGGCCGGCCGGCTGACCTCACCGTTGCTGCGCGATCTGCTCGACCGGCCGGTCGAGAGCGCGACCGCGGCAGCCGGGGAGCCCGCCGACGCCGCGCTCGCGCAGCGGCTCAAAGCACTGCCGCGCGCCGAGGCCGAGACGGTGCTGCTGGATGCCGTGCGCACCCAGACCGCGCTCGTGCTGGGCCACCCCGACAGCAGCACGACCGGCGCCACCGCGACCTTCAAGGAGCTGGGGATCGACTCGCTCACCGCGGTGGAACTGCGGAACAAGCTCTCGGCGCTCACCGGACGGAAGCTGCCGACCACGATGGTCTTCGACCATCCCAACCCGCTCGCGCTGACCAGGTTCCTGACCACCCGGATCATCCCGGACGCCGCAGCCGGCTCCACGGCCGACCGGCTGGCGAAACAGATCCAGGCGCTGGGCAGCCGGCTCGACGACGCGTTGCTCGAGCTCGGTCCCGAGGAGCAGGCGACCATCGCCGGTCTGCTCGGCGAGTTGCGCGGCCGGGTGAGCGCACCCGTCCCGCAAGCACCGGTCGGCATCGTCGACCAGATCAGTTCGGCCTCGGCGGGGGAGCTCCTCTCGCTGCTGGACAAAGAGCTCGGCTAGGGGAGCACGATGACCAACGACAACAACCCCGATGTCCTCGACTACCTGAAGCGGACATCGATCGAGCTGATGGAAACCCGCAAACGGCTGCGGGAGCTGACGGAGGCGGCCGGCGAGCCCATCGCGGTGGTGGGCATGGCCTGCCGTTTCCCGGGCGGCGCGAACACCCCCGAGGCGCTCTGGGACCTGGTGGAGTCGGGCGCGGACGTCATGTCGGACTTCCCGACCGACCGCAACTGGGACCTCGACAGCCTGTACGACCCGGACCCCGGGACGCCCGGCACGTGCTACACGCGTACCGGTGGCTTCCTGTCCGACGCGGGCGACTTCGACGCCGACTTCTTCGACATCAACCCGCGCGAGGCGCTCGCCGCCGACCCGCAGCAGCGGCTGCTCCTGGAGATCGCGTGGGAGTCCCTGGAGCGGGCCGGCATCGACCCCCGGACACTGCGCGGCAGCCGCACCGGCGTGTTCGCCGGCCTCGCTTACTTCGGGTACGGCAACCACTTCGAGACCCCCGAGGTCATCTCGGGGTACGCGCAGACCGGCTCGCTGATCAGCGTGGCCTCCGGCCGGGTGTCGTACGTGCTCGGGCTGGAGGGCCCGGCGGTGTCCACCGACACGGCGTGCTCGTCGTCGCTGGTCACGGTGCACCAGGCGGTGCGCTCGCTGCGCCAGGGCGAGTGCGACCTGGCCCTGGCCGGCGGTGTCACGGTCACGGCGACCCCGCAGGTGTTCCGGGAGTTCGCGC
>NZ_BOMW01000121.1 GCF_016862395.1 Actinoplanes siamensis
CGAGCACGTCGATGCCCTCGTGCAAGTAGTCGTAGCCCGTCGAGGCACTGATCTGGTTATCCCGGACGAGCTGGCGCAGAGCAATGCTCGAAACCTAATAGCAGCCGTACGGTGCTGGATGACTCCTACTCGAAACTCGGAGCTGGACTCCTTTCCACAGGCTGAGTGCTCTGGAGCCGTGCCCCTCGCGGGGATGGTGGGGTGATGTCCATCCCCGCGAGGGGATCGACCATGATCGTGTTCTGAGCCGTCCGCACGGTGACCTCTCCTCGACACGCGAGCCGGTGAGCTCTGTCCAAAGACTGGTGCCCGTGCGGTGAGCTGGGGCCACGAACTGCTCATCGGATGTCGGGCCATCGAGCCCTCCTATTAGGGCGCGGCGTGACCCTGCACGGGCTCAACCGTAGGTAGACACGCGAGGATAGGACGACGTCGTTGGCGATCACGTGCGGTATCGACTGGGCCGAAAACCATCATGACGTGGCGCTGGTCGACGAGGCGGGCAAGCTGGTAGCCAAGCGTCGGGTGCGCGACGACGCGGCCGGCTACCGGCAGCTGCTGGAGCTGCTTTCGACCGCGGGAGACTGCCCGCAGTCGCCGATTCCGGTTGCGATCGAGACAGCGCGGGGCCTGCTGGTGGCGTGCCTGCGTGCGACCGGCCGCGCGGTGTATTCGATCAATCCGTTGGCGGTGGCTCGATATCGGGAGCGCCATCGGGTGACGCGGGCGAAGTCGGACCATGCCGACGCGATGGCGTTGGCTAACATCCTGCGGACTGATGCTGATGCGCATCGGCCGCTGCCGGCGGACTCCGAACTGGTGCAGGCGATCGCGGTGCTGGCCCGCGCTCAGCAGGACGCGGTGTGGAACCGTAGCCAGTTGTCGAACCAGCTGCGTTCGCACCTCAAGCAGTACTTCCCGGCCGCGTTAGCGGCGTTCCAGGTACGCGGTGTCGGGCTCGACTCGCGTGAGTCACGCGCGGTACTGGCCGCCGCGCCGAACCCGATGCTGGCTGCGGCTCTGACCAAACTTCAGCTGCGGTCGGTGCTGCGCAAGTCGGGACGCCAGCGCAACATCGAGGCGTGGGCAGACCGGCTGCGGGAGATCTTCACTGGCGATTACCTGCACCAACCGCCCCTGATCGAGCAGGCCATGGGCCGCCAGACCCAGGCGCTGGTCCTGCAATTGGACGCCGCCTGCCGCGCCGCCGACGATCTCGGCGAGGCCGTCGCCGAGGCGTTCGCCGCGCATCCTGACGCGGAGATCCTGGCGAGCTTCCCCGGTATCGGGCCGCTTACCGGAGCCCGGGTCCTCGGCGAAATCGGCGACGACCGGCATCGGTTCACCGACGCTCGTGGACTGAAGTCGTATGCCGGGTCGGCGCCAGTCACGGTCGCCAGCGGCAAGAGCCATCTGGTGCACCACCGCAAGGTCAAGAACCAGCGGCTCGCCGCGGCCGGCTACATCTGGATCTTCGGGGCGCTGCCGTCACCACCGGTCAAGGAACTCTACGATCGCCGCCGAGCCGCCGGCGACAAGCACGCCGCAGCGATGCGCAACGTGTTCAACCGCTTCCTCGGCTGCCTCTACCACTGCCTACAGACCGGTCAGACCTTCGACGCGAACAAAGCATTTCCGCCTCGTTCTACGAGCGTCGAACTCGCTGCGGCTTGACTTCTAGCAAGTTCGGATGTCTGTGGATGAGCGCCGGGAGGCGTACCCTCCCGGCGAAGCTCCATATCCAAGGAATCGAGTAGAGCCCGCGCGCCAACGCGGGCCGGGAGGGCACGCCCGTGCTTACCGTAGTCAACCTGGAAGAGCCCACGCCAGCGACCGTGTCCGAGCCGGCTATGGCCGGCAGCTCGCTGATCGATGAGATCGTGCGTGACGGCGCGCGGCGGATGCTCGCCGCAGCGCTGGAAGCCGAGGTCGCCGCCTACATCGCCGCGCACGCCGGCGAGCTGGACGAACACGGCCGCCGCCTCGTCGTGCGTAACGGTCACGCCCGGCCGCGGCGGGTGCTCACCTCGGCGGGCGCGGTCGAGGTCGAGGCGCCGCGGATCAACGACAAACGCATCGACGAGGTCAGCGGCGAGCGGCGGCGGTTCGCCTCGGCGATCCTGCCCGCCTGGTGCCGTAAGTCGCCGCAGATCACCGAGGTGCTGCCACTGCTCTACCTGCACGGACTGTCGTCGTCGGATTTCGTGCCCGCGTTGCGACAGTTCCTCGGCACCAGTTCCGGGCTGTCCGCGCCGACGATCACCCGGCTGACCGTGCAGTGGCAGGACGAGGCCCGTGCCTTCGCCGCCCGGGACCTGTCCGCGGCTGACTACGTCTACCTGTGGGCCGACGGTGTGCATCTGAACGTGCGTCTGGCCGAGACGAAACTGTGCCTGCTGGTCATGGTCGGCGTCCGCGTCGACGGCCGTAAAGAGTTGGTCGCGCTGGCCGAGGGCTACCGCGAGTCCACCGAGTCCTGGGCGGACCTGCTACGCGACTGCAAACGCCGCGGGATGCGCGCCCCGGTCCTGGCCGTCGGTGACGGCGCGCTCGGGTTCTGGAACGCGCTGCGCGAAGTCTTCCCGGACACCCGGGAGCAGCGCTGCTGGTTCCACAAGATCGCCAACGTCCTCGGCGCCATGCCGAAATCAGCGCATCCCGGGGCGAAGAAGGCCCTCGCCGAGATCTGGAACGCCGAGGACCGCGAGCACGCCCGCCGCGCGGTGGCCGCGTTCAAGCTGGCCTACGGCCCGAAGTTCGGTAAGGCGGTCGCGAAGATCCTCGACGACTTCGACGAACTCCTGGCCTTCTACGACTTCCCGGCCGAGCACTGGGTGCATCTGCGCACCACGAACCCCATCGAGTCGACCTTCGCGACCGTCCGGCACCGCACCAAGGTCACCAAAGGGCCGGGATCGAAGGCGGCCGGCCTCGCGATGGCGTTCAAGCTGATCGAGGCCGCTCAGCAGCGGTGGCGGGCGGTCAACGCACCACACCTGGTCGCCCTGGTCCGCGCCGGCGCCCGCTTCCAACAAGGCAAACTCGTCGAACGAACCGAGAGGGCCGCAGCGTGAACAGGCCGACCACGGGCACACCCCACCACATCGAAATCTGGGTGCCTGACCTGGACCGAGCCGTCCTCAGCTGGGGATGGCTGTTGTCCGAGCTGGGCTACACCTTGTTCCAATCCTGGAGCGCCGGACGCAGCTGGCGGCTGGGCCCGACCTACATCGTCGTCGAGCAATCACCAGACTTGACCGCAGCCGACCACGACCGCCGCCGGCCCGGCCTCAACCATCTGGCCTTTCACGTGGACGGCACCCACCTCGTCGACGCCCTGACCCGGCAAGCGCCCTACCACGGCTGGGCCCTGCTGTTCCCCGACCGCCATCCGAACGCCGGCGGACCGAACCACCACGCCGCCTACCTGGAAGACTCCGACGGCTTCGAGGTCGAACTCGTCGCCATATCCGAAGAGACCACCCGCTGAATCATCAACCAACTCATCCACAAGTCTTGACTATTGCTCC
>NZ_BOMW01000122.1 GCF_016862395.1 Actinoplanes siamensis
TCAGCGGGTCGCCGCGATCCAGGCGGACACCGCCGGCGCGGTCACCGCGATCGAGGAGATCAGCGAGATCATCGAGCGGATCAACGAGTTCCAGACCACCATCGCCTCGGCCGTCGAGGAACAGACGGTCACCACCAACGAGATGACCCGCAACGTCGGCGAGGCAGCCGGCACCGGCACCCGGGTCGCCGACACCATCAACGCCGTCGCCGCCGCGGTGCAACAGACCACCGCCGGTGTAGCCGAGGCCGACCGGGCCGCTACGCACCTGGCCGGCATGTCCGGCGACCTGCGCCGCGTCGTCGACCGCTTCACGCTCTAGTCGTCACTGAGACGCCGGCGTCTCCCCGTGCATCCCCGATCTTCCTGGGCGGTCCTGGCCGGTAGCGCTTGCCGGGCCGCCCGCACCACCCTCCCGGCCACGGTGACGGCAGCCGGGGGCATGGCCGGTGAGGTCACGAGCCGACGTGGATGCCGGGCCGCCGGGCCTGGTCGGATTCGTTCTCGCGGATGATCTCGCGAGTGACCGGTGCGGTGTCGCCGCGGCCGAGCAGGAAGTACCGCACCATGTGGACCAGAGGGCTGCCCTCGGCCCAGGCGAAGTAGCAGTGCGGGCGTACGCCTGTCGCGTCGCGCAAGGCCAGCAGGATCGCCGCGATCGCGTTCGGCGCCGCCGGCGCCGACGCGCGCAGGACCCGGAACCCGCCGACGTCGACACCGCGGACGGTGAGGACGTCGCTGAAGGCCGACGGATCCACGACGTCGACCTCGAGGAACAAGATGTCGGCGCTGCCGGGGACGGGGTTGTCGCGGCGCTGTTCGCGTTCCTTGTCCCGGTACTCGCCGGCGTCGCCGGCCTGGCGGCGGTTGGCGATCAGGTTGATCTGCCCGTCGTGGGCGATGGTGTCCGTGATGAACCGGCGGGCCGCCTCGTCGAACTCGATGCGGTCGACGCGCAGTTCGGTGGTGCGGCTGATCCGCGAGATCAGGGACACGGCGATGATGCCGGCGATGAACAGCGCCGAGATGGTGATCCCGTCCGGTTTCTCGATGATGTTGGCGGCCAGCGCGTACCCGAGGATGAGGGTGAGCAGCCCGAACCCGGCGGTGGCCGGGCGGCGGCGGTGCCGCAGCGCCCAAGCCGTGACGGCGAACGCCCCGGAGACCATCATGGCCAGGATGCCGGTGGCGTACGCGCCGGCCTGGGCGTTGACGTCCGCGCCGAACGCGATGGTGATGCCCACGCTGATCGCGGTGTAGACCAGCACGACCGGTCGCACCGCGCGACCCCACTCCGGGGCCATGCCGTACCCGGGCAGGTACCGGGGAACGATGTTGACCAGCCCGGCCATCGCGGACGCGCCGGCGAACCACAGAATCAGGATCGTGCTGACGTCGTACGCGGTGCCGACCGTCTCGCCGAGGTAGTGGTGGGCCAGCCAGGCCAGGGCGCGCCCGTTGGCCTGACCGCCGGGCTCGAACTCGGCGGCCGGGATCAGCACGGTGGTGACGACGCTGGCGGCGAGCAGATACACGCTCATGACCAGCGCGGCCGTGGTCAGCAGCCGGCGGCCGTTGCCGATCCGGGCCCGCAGCCGCTGCTTCTCGTCACCGCCCCGGGCGGCGATCAGCGGCATCATGCTCACCCCGGTCTCGAACCCGGACAGGCCCAGCACCAGCAACGGGAACGCGACCACGGCGGGTTGGACGAGGCCGCCGATCCCGCCGCCGAGGTCACCGAGCGCGCTGGTCCACTGTGACCAGGCGGCGGGTTCGGTGACCACGTGGATCAGGCCGGCGCCGATGGTGACGGTGTTGAGCAGCAGGAAGATCGCCACCAGCGGAATGGCGACACTGACCGCCTCGCTGAAGCCGAGCAGGAACACGAAGCCCAGCAACAGCAGCAGCCCGACGGTGAGGGCAACCTCGTGCCCGTGCAGGGCCTCCGGGAAGAAGGGGTTCTCCACCACGTGCACGCTGGCGTCGGCGGCGGACAGGGTGATCGTGATGATCCACGAGGTGGCGACGAAGCCGAGCAACACCAGCACGAACAGTTTGCCGCGCCAGAACGGCAGCAACCGTTCCAGCATCGCCACCGACCCGGCGCCGTGCGGGCTCTCGTTCGCGACCCGTCGATACATCGGCAGCACACCGAACAGCGTCAACCCGACGATCAGCAGCGTGGCCAGGGGAGAGACCACTCCGGCGGCGGTGACCGCGATCGCCGGCACGTACGCCAGGCTGGAGAAGTAGTCGACACCGGTCAGACACATCACCTTCCACCAGGCATGCTCTTCGGCGTGCGCCTCACCGGCGGCCGGCCCGACCGGGTGGACCCGGTGACGCAGCAGCCAGCCGCCGACTCCGTGCGAGGGCACGCTGGCCCGTGCAGGAGAGGGCATCACCGCCGGAAGCATGAGCTTCGCCTCCGCGGACAGCGCGTCACTGTCCTTCTCCACGTCCATCGCTCGCCCTCTCCAGATGCTGCCTGACGTTGCGGCGGCTGTGCCGCCGGCCAGTCGGCGGTAGTGCCCGCGACGATTGTGCCGCAACCATTCCACGATCAGTTCACGAAGAGTCGGCGTCGATGTGCTGCGACCAGCTCTCGTGCTCACCGCTTTCGGTGGGCTACGCCTGCGATGTAGGAGGCGCACCGAGGTGACGAAGGAAGTCGATCCGCCCGGTCGAGGACCGCAAGAACCGCCTGCGGCCAGGCCCAGTCAGTTCCTTCACCTTCCGTTCTGGCGGTTAGGTAACGGCACACGGCAGATTCCTCCCCGGATGCGCCGACCAACGGCAGAAGTTGATGGTCCGGGCCGAACCCGCCGTTGCCAACCGTCGTGTAGACGGCGCGCAGCAGCGGGTGGAGCGCCGAAGCCGAATTCGCTTTCAACGTGCCGGACGGTCTCCGCATCGACTGGTGCGCGAACGTCGGGGTGTCCGTCGTGGGCGCGTTCCGCAGGCCGTTGTAGTAGGTCGGCGTAGGTATCCACGTGAAGATCATCGCCGCTGGGTGTCACAATTTCGGCGTCAAGCGGTACCCGCTCGAACAGAAGCTGCTGCCGAGACGCAGAGGAACTCGGTCACTCGTGCAGACAACCTCGAACGTCGACACACTGAGACGTTCCGCGCAACGGTCCCGTCGTTGGCTGTAGTTGTCTCGGTGTCCGGTAGGTCCGAGAAGCGCCCGGTAGGCTGCGCTACGTAGAAAT
>NZ_BOMW01000123.1 GCF_016862395.1 Actinoplanes siamensis
CCCACATGCTTAGTCGAACTCGGGCCGATATTTCTCAGGGCCCAGACGAAACGTCCGACCTTACGCCGCGAAGTGACCCCGTCTCCGTGCGTAATAGTCGATCTTGATGCTCCGGGCAGACGTCGAAGAATGTCGATTCATCGCCGCACTGGCGAGTGCGGCTACCACGTTCGCAGCCAGCACCGAGGGTTCTTCCTGCACTTCCCATCGCGCCAAGCGTCGAATGTCCGTTTTAGATAATTTGTGGGATTAGACATATTGAAACCGTTTTCTAACGTTCCTACGCTCGTGACTCACCCGTGGCAGACCCCCCTGCCAGGGCATTCACGAGGAGACTCGTGGCTTTGTCGAAGATCAAGTCCCGTACGGGCACGAGGGCCGTGCAGGGCGTACTCGCCCTCGCGTTGATCACTGCCGGTGCCGTGGTGCCCGCTTCCGCTGCCCAGGCGATCGACGGGTGCAAGAACGAGGGCCTCACGGCCGGTTCCGTCGACGGGCGCGAGCTGCGCTACGACCTGTCCACCCGGTACAGCAAGCAGTTCTACGAGGCCCGCGACCTGTGGAACAAGGAAGGCCGGATCAAGATCGCGGCCGACACGGCGACGACCTACACCGACATCGACGTCAGCGACGTGACCAACAGCGCGGTCACCTGGAGCGGCCGCTGGTCCACCTCGGCCGGCGCGGACGACATCAAGCTCAACTTCGCCTACCTGAAGAACTACACCTACCCCCAGGTGCGCGCGGTCATCGGTCACGAACTCGGCCACGCGATGCGCCTTGGACACTTCGACAACCGCGGCGCGCTGATGCACTGCAACGACAACCGGAGCGTGACCGGCCCGGCGACGCTCGACAAGAACAAGTACCACCAGGTCTGGGGCTGAGGACACATGAAGAAGAGCATCAAGCGCATCATCGCGTCGTCCGGCCTCGCCCTGGCCGTCGCCGGCATCGGCGCCGGCGTGTGGTTCAACCTGCCCTACCGGACCACCACCGTCGATCACGACTACGTCGTAGAACTGAACACCCCGGCCCTGGCCGCCGGGTGGGCCGACGACGTCTTCGTCGCCTCGGTCACCGAGCGCGACCCGTCCGAGCGTGACCCCCACGACCTGCTCTGGACCCCCTACGACGTGACCGTCAAATCCACCCTGCAAGGCGAGGTCAACGGCGACGTCCGCGTGGTCCAGGAAGGCGGCGAGGACCCGCTGACCCGGGAACGCGTCGTCGTCCAGGGCGTCGCCGACCTGGAGCCCGGCAAGACGTACATCCTGGCCACGCGGCTCAACGGCCGTGACGGATGGCACGTAATTCCGGCGAACTTCAAGGCAATCGAGGTCCCCGAGGACGGCGCCGACGCCCTGCTGGCCTCGTGGAAGGACGGGGTTGCCCACCCCAGGTCCCAGGAGGAGCTCATCCCCTCGGACGTGGAGAAGGCCGCCGACCCCGAGCAGCTCTACGAAGAGGCTGAGGCCGAGCCGACCGGCGACGCCACGGTCGAGAGCACCCCGAGCAACTGAAACGACAACCGGGGTTCCCGGCGCCAGACCCTGAGGGTCGCGCCGGGGACCCCGGTGTCAGTCCGGCTGGTCGCAGGCGCGCGTGTCGATATCGCGGGAGGCCGGCAAGGCCTGGGCCATCCACGCCCATTCCTTTTCGATGTCCGCGCCGGTGAACCCGTCGACCAGCCCGTTCTCCGGCTCATGCACCACCACCAGGGTGCGCACACCGCTCTGCCAGCCGCCCGATGACGGACCTGCGTTCGCCGCGGTGACCGTCAACGTCCCCGGCCCGGTATCCGGCTTGAGGTAGCGCTGCACACCGAGGGTGACCTCCCACCGATCCCCCTGCCGGTGCACCCGGGTCACCGTGCCCACCGCGATCGTGTCCGCGCAGGCCACCACCCCCGGCAGGCTCCTGCTGGCACCCTCACCATCGGCATCCGACGACCCGCGCAGCACGCCCACACCGGCGGCCAGCGCCGCCACGGCCGCCACCCCCGCCGCCACCGGCCACGCCCACGCCGGCCGCCGCCGCACCGGCACCGGCACCGGCACCGGCACCGGCACCGGCACCGGTGTGACCGTACCGGCCGGCACGACAGACGGCTCCCGCGTCAGTTCACCGCCCAGCTGCCGCAAACCACGCCGCAACGCGGCAACGGTCGCTTCGGCCCGCTGATGCTCCCCGGCGAACTTCGGCTCCCGCGCCCGTTCCGCCGGTACCGGATCTCCGGTGATCGCGTACATCAACGCGTCCTCGGGCCCCGGCCGATTCTCGTCTTGCGGCTCACCCATGCCAACCCACCTCCTGCGCCTCCACCCGCATCCGCAGCTGAGCCACCACGGCATGCAACCGGCTCTTCACCGTCCCGACCGCGACACCCAGCTGTTCCGCGATCTGCGGCACCGACAGATCCGAGAAGAACCGCAGCACCACCAGCTGACGCTGCGCCGCCGGAAGATCATCCAGCAGCTGCGCCACCATCACCGCCAAATCCCGGTCCGTCCCCGCCGCCTCCCCAGCCGCGACCCCCAGCGATACCAGCCGCTGCGCCAGCCGCTGCTGGCGCTGCTCGCCGCGATGCCAGTCCACCGCCACCCGCGACGCCACCACCGCCGCGAACGCGTCCGCATCGCACACCGGCTCACCGCCGGCCGCCAGCCGCTCCAGCACCTTCACCCGCACCTGCTGCACCGCATCGTCCAAGTCCTGCCACGGCACCCCACCCAGGCACAACACCGCCCGGATCCGCCCGGTGTCCTCCACCCACGGCCGACGACCCTCGCGCCGCCGGCGCATCCGCTGCCACATCGGCGCTCCCTCTCACTAGCCACCACTCCTGGACGAGCCACCGCCCCGAATCGTTCACTCGCCCTAGCCAACAACCCACACCGGCACCCCGACGCCTTGTCGAAGAACCCGACGTCACACCTGAAAACACCCGAAACCAAACGCGCGACCTGCCCCAGTTACGCGAACGCGCCGCGACACGCAGCAGCTACACGACCGACCGCCGCCAGACACTCGGCGACAACCACCCGACAACCAAGATCATTCGTGAGAATTTCGCAGCGGCCACCCAAGAGAGGTCAGGGCCGCCCGTTCCATTTCCATGGAAGTGGAACGGCTGGGACCGTGATCGGCAGCCGGCCGTGTCGCACCTTTCCCTCTGGCGTCGAGTCAGCCGGGAGCGTTGGG
>NZ_BOMW01000124.1 GCF_016862395.1 Actinoplanes siamensis
TAGCCGACCCCGATGCGGGTGGCCAGGTCGCGAAGCGCGGCAGGGGTGGGGGTTGGCGCGTAGAGCAGGGTGGTGACCAGGTCGCGGACGCTGGCCCGGTTCACCTCTTCCGGCGCGTGGCGGTGGGCGGCGAGTACCGCGTGCGCCGCTTTGTCGGCCCGGCCGTGCCGGGCCCAGGCCCGGGCGGTGTCGACAAGATACCGGCCGTGCCGCTCCGGGGTGGGCAGTAGCGCCGGGTTCACGCCGAGAGCGTGCTTGAGTGCGGTTCCGGTGTTGCCGAGCGTGGTGTGCACGCTGATCTGGTACATCGCGACCGTGGTGGGTGAGAACGGGAGGGCGCTGGCCGGGATGTGGTGGCCGTCGATGTGTCCGGCCGCGGCCGTCGCTTCCCGCAGGTAGGTGTCGGCCGAGCCCGGGTCACCGGCCTGCGCGCTGGTGTACGCCGCAGTGCACAGCAGATTGCCGTACGCGGCGACGACCGCCGGGTCCAACCCTGCGATGTCGAGGTGCTGCGCGGTCGCGGTGAGTAGCTCCAGCGCGGCGGTGTGGTGGCCGTCGCGGCGCATGGTGATCGCCAGAATGTGGGTTGCCGCGGTGAGCATCAGCGGGTCACCGGACATGGCCGCCTCGGTGCGGGCCCGGTCCGCCATCGTCAACGCGATCGCGTCGTCGCCGTGTTTCGTGGCCACGTTCGACGCCAGTTGATAGGCGCGGGCGAGCAGCCCGGCAGCGGTGTCGCGGGGTCGGCCGGTGCTGTGCGCCGCGGTGGCGTGCAACCCGGCCAGCAGATCGGGCAGGGCAGCCGCGACCACCCCGTAGCGGGCGCTGCGGTACGCGGCGGCGGCCGCGGTGACGTCGGCGGTGGCCTGCGCCAGGGTGAACGGGACGGACGCCCGCGCCGGTGCCAGCATCAGTCGCTCTAGGTGGGCGCCCATGTCGACCGGGCCGCCGGCAACGGCCGGGGGTGTGCCGATGACGGTGGTGAGCGCTGCTGCCCCGGCCCCACCGAACAGGGTCCTGCGTCGCATCCGATCACCACCTCCTGCCCGCAGCGTAGCCGCCGCCGGGCCCGGCTGCCGGTCGCCGGGCGGCGCGTGTCGGGCCAGGCCGACATACTCGTGGGGGATACCGAGCAGATCGGCGAGCGCCCGGCGGACGTCGACCTGGTCACCGGGCGGGCCGCCACGTTCGATGCGGGACATCGTTGACGCGGAGCAGCCGTACAGTCTGCCGAGCTGGTCGAGGGTGAGGCCCGCAGCCTGCCGGGCAAGCCGGATCACCGTCCCGGGCTGGTCGTCACGGACCGCCGCAGCGAGGCCGGTGGACACCCACACGTGATGGGTCGGCGCGACGAGCGGAGCCTGTGGGTCCATCCCGGGACCGTATCGACTGGGAGTGATCGAGGCACGCTCGCGGTTTTCAGGCTTTGCAAACCGCTGTCAAAGGCTGCACGGCACCTACCAGTGACCGGCAGGCATGGGCGTTGATGAATGCATCGAACGGCGCGCCGGGCGGCACCCCACAGCAGCCTGAACGGCCCGGATGCGTTCTCTGACTCAAGGAGGATCCCATGTCCACCCTCACCCAACCCACCCTGCGCGACGGCCGGACCCTGCTCGACACGGCCATGTTCGACCGGCTGGTCCGCCGGATCGCCGCCGAACACCCCGAGCTGGCGCCGGACATGCCGGCCCGGATCATGGACCAGGCGCTCGCGTTCCTCGGTGCCACCGCCACGACGACCCAGCCGATCGGCCCGTCCGAGCTCGTCGACATCGGCTGGCACACGTTCATCCTCTACACCGTCGACTACGCGAGATTCTGCGACGACGTCGCCGGCCGGTTCATCCACCACGTGCCCAACGAGGACGAGACGGCGATCCCGCGCGGCGAGGCCGGGATGCTGCAGATCGCCGACTGCGAGACCGGCAACTGTAAGTGCACCAAACCGCCGACGGCGGAGCAGTGCCGCAACGCGGCCGGTGAGCCGATCACGCAGGAGCCGGTGCGCGGCGGTCTGAAGGTCACCGTCCGTGCGATCCACGGCGCAGGGTTCCGCGTCGACCGGGACCTGTGGCCGGCCGCCGCCACGGCGGACTGCACGCAGTGCCACGCCGGCTGCCACGACAGCCCGGGACGCAAGTAGCTTTCACCCGTCCGCGGGGCGTGGCCGGTCTTGGCTGCGCCCCGCGGAGCCGGAAGACTGCCCGTGTGCCTCACGTCGCCTGGCAGTCGCTTCCCGCCGAACTCCTCGCCGTCGTCCACGAGCACACCGGCCCCATCACCGCAGTGGAACCGATCGACGCGGGTTCGGTCGCCGACACCGTGGCGATCGTGCACGCTGCCACCGCCGTGTACTTCTGCAAAGGCATCCGCGACGACAACCCGCGCGCCTGGATGCAGAAACGCGAGGCCCGGCTCAATCCGTACATGCCGCCCTGCGCACCGCGGCTGCGCTGGCAGGCCGAAGCGGCCGGCTGGTCGATCCTCGGCTTCGACCGAGCCCCAGGCCGGCACATCGACGTAAGCCCGGGATCACCGGATCTCCGCCCGCTGGCGGCGACTCTGACCGCCATGTCCGCCACACCCGCACCGAAACCACCGATCAAGGTCCAGCCCGCGACCGCGCGATGGGCCGAATGGGTGCCACCGGACCTGGTCGACGGCGACACCCTCGTCCATACCGACGTCACCACGAAGAACTTCCTGATCCACGACGGCAACATCGCGGTAGTGGACTGGGCTATCCCTTGCGCCGGCGCAGCCTGGCTCGACACGGCCCTGATGACCATCCGCCTCATCCGAGCCGGGCACACCCCCGCATCCGCGGCGAACTGGGCACGCCAGGTACCGGCATGGCGATCGGCGCCACCAGACGCCGTGCGTGCGTTCGCCGACGCATGCGCCACACGCGGCGCGCAACAGGCGCACCGGTCACCGGAACCACATCACCGGGAACTCGCCACCGCCTCCGCAACCTGGGCACGATTCCTCACCATCGGCGACAGTTCCACCTGAGCCACCCGCCCTCTTGCTCCGAATAAGCCGACACACCGGCTTCCGAGTCGTGACCGGCACCCGAGGCGACAATGAACCATGGCTCATCGCTTGGAACACCAAACAGACCGAGCGGACGCCTGCTGCGAAGTCTGTCCGGCACAGCGCCTTGACCCGGGTGAGTTCGAC
>NZ_BOMW01000125.1 GCF_016862395.1 Actinoplanes siamensis
TTCGCCCTCCGGGAGAAAACGGAGGGGGACGCAATGAGCGGCGGGGCCCTCCCCGGCACCCGCCGCCCACGCTCTGTTGGGAAAGAGTTTGCCTCACCGTCCGTATCCACGTGAAGAAGTTGCGGATGTGACGCATGTCACTCTTAGGTTTATTAACAGTTCCTTTTTGCGCCGTGGGCCCGTTCCCATCGAGGCCGCCCCGGCTGGGCAAATGCCTCACATTGCGTGATCTTGGATAGAACTCGCACACCAAGGGTGTCGGCAAGCTGACACCGCGCGCCTACTATGAGTTACGATAATGACTCAAGGTCGCCGTACCGTCTCGGACCGGAGTGCCGTAGGACACGTGTCGCGGCCGACGGAACGGGAATGGTGAACAGGTGCCAGGAGTTTCACCCGACGAAAGCGATTCCCGCAGACGGAGGCATCAATGGCGACGGTTGCGCTGACCACAGCGAACTTCGACGAGGTCACCAGCTCGGACGGCATCGTCCTGGTCGACTTCTGGGCCAGCTGGTGCGGGCCCTGTGTGCGCTTCGCACCGACGTACGAGCGTTCCTCGGAGAAGCACCCGGAGATCACCTTCGGCAAGGTGGACACCGAGGCGGAGCAGGCTCTGGCCGCCAAGTTCGACATCCGGTCGATCCCGACCATCATGGCGGTCCGCGACGGCATCGTGGTGTTCGCCCAGCCCGGCGCGCTCCCCGAGTCCGCCCTGGAGAGCCTGATCGAGAAGGTCGAGCAGCTCGACATGGACGAGGTGCGCGAGCAGGTGGCCGCCCACAAGAAGGCGCACGAGCCGAAGGCCGCCGGCACCGAGAAGCCCGCCGCGGCTGGAGCCGCGGCCAACTGACCAGGCCAGACGTCAGGCCCGCGGACCGGTTCGGTCCGCGGGCCTGATGCTTTTCCACACCGATCACGCCGTACGTGTCCACAGCCGGCCGAAGCGGTGGACATGATCTCGTACGTGTGTTCGAATAGCCGCCATGCGATGGTCCCACCTGTCGGCCGGTGCCGATCCGTCAGCCGGCGCCGACGACGGCTCGCTCCCGGACAGGGCGGCGCCGGCGGCTCCACCCCTGCCGCTGGCGCTGCCCGGCGCGACCGTCCGCACGTTCGACACCCCCGGCTTCGCCGGCATGACGTTCTACGAGATCCGCGCCAAGTCGCTGATCAACCGGGTGCCCGGCGCCTCCCGCGTGCCCTTCGAGTGGACCGTCAACCCCTATCGCGGCTGCTCCCACGCCTGCACCTATTGCCTCTCCGGCGACACCCCGATCCTGCTGGCCGACGGGTCCACCCGCCGGCTCGCCGAGCTCCGCCCCGGCGACTCGGTGATGGGCACGATGGGCGCCGGCCCGCACCGGCGCTACGTGCCGACCACCGTGCTCGACCACTGGGCCACCAGCAAGCCGGCCTTCCGGGTCACCCTGGCCGACGGCACCCGCCTGGTCTCCAGCGGCGACCACCGGTTCCTCACCGAGCGCGGCTGGCGCTACGTGAGCCCGTCCGAGCCGCACCACCCGGCTCTCGCCGTCGGCGACCTGATGGTCGGCGTCGGCCACTTCGCCGAGCCGCCCAAGGAGTCACCCGACTACCAGTCCGGCTTCCTCTGCGGCCTGCTCCGCGGTGACGCCGCCAGCCGGACGGCCCGCGAGGGCGACGCCTGGGTCCGCGCCGACGGCTACCTCGGCGACGTCTCCCTCCCCGACGCGCTGCGCTGGCCCGAGATGCCCTCAGGCGAGTGGTACAGGGGCTTTCTGGCAGGCGCGTTCGGCGCGGTCGGCCGGGCCGAACGGCTCGTCGTCGCCTTCGCCGGCACCGACCGCATCTACCTGCGCTGGATCACCGACGCGCTCACCCACCTCGGCCTGACCAGCCGCACCCCGGTCCCCTGCCGCGCCGGGCGCCCCGGCCGGGTGGAGACCGGCCGGGATCTCTGGTCCGCGCTGCGCTTCCGGCACCTCACGGGCGCGCCCGACGCCCCGCTCGACGCGTCCGGCGTGGGAGTGCGCGCCGACCGCCGGCTCGCCGTCGCCGACATCGAGGACCTCGGTCTCACCCTGCCGCTGTTCGACATCTCCACCGGCACCGGCGACTTCATCGCCGACGGCGTGGTCAGCCACAACTGCTTCGCCCGCAGCACACACGGATACCTCGACCTCGACCCCGGCCACGACTTCGACTCCCGCATCGTGGTGAAGGTGAACGCCGGCGAGCTGATCCGCCGCGAGCTCGCCGACTCCCGATGGGCCGGCGACCCGATCGCGATGGGCACCAACGTCGATGTCTACCAGCGCGCCGAGGGCCGCTACCAGCTGATGCCGGAGATCCTGGCGGCGCTGCGCGACCACGCCAACCCGTTCTCCATCCTCACCAAGGGCACGCTGATCCTGCGCGACCTCGACCTGCTGCGCCAGGCCGCCGCGGTCACCCAGGTCGGCCTCGCCTTCTCGGTCGGTTTCGTCGACGAGCGGGTCTGGCGCTCCGCCGAGCCCGGCACCCCCAGCCCTCGCCGCCGCCTCGACGCGGTGCGCCGGCTGACCGACGCCGGCTTCCCGGTCGGCGTACTGCTGGCCCCGATCCTGCCCGGACTCACCGACACCGAGGAGTCCATCGACGAGACGGTCGCCGCCATCGCCGCGGCCGGCGCCACCAGCGTCACCCCGATCCCGTTGCACCTGCGCCCCGGCGCCCGCGAGTGGTATGCGGCGTGGCTGGCCCGCGAGCACCCTGCCCTGGTCCCCCGCCACCGGGAGCTCTTCGGCCGGGGCGCCTACTCGCCCCGGGCCTACCAGGAGGAGCTCTCCGCCCGGGTGCGCATGGCCGCCCGCCGCCACGGCCTGCACCGTCCCAGCCCCGCCCAGTTCCGCACCGTGCCCACCCCGGAGCCGCAGCCCGTCGAGCCCCGGTCCACCCAGCTCACCCTGCTCTAGCCGCCAGCCGCACCGGATCCCCAACGGCAGGCCGGGCCGTCCGCCGCGCCGCCCACTCACGCGCCCGGCGCCGTAGCCCGGCCCGCGCCGCCCTCGCACGGCGACCGGCCTGCGCTGCCCCCGCACGCCCGCGCGCTCCCGACC
>NZ_BOMW01000126.1 GCF_016862395.1 Actinoplanes siamensis
CCAGAGCCGGGGCGAAGTTCTTTTAGGTTGTGCAGGTTTGAGCCTTTGATCCGGTCGACCAGGGGTCTGCCGAGGCTTGGGCCTTCTTCGAGCAGTGCGCTGATCGCCTGGCCGACCAGGATGGCACTGGCGCGGTCGGTGCGGCGAAGCTGATGGAGCCACTCCCGTACCTCGGTGACGAGTTCCAGGCGATAGGTCACGCAGTCCATGGTACCCGGGCGTAGTACTTCTGTGTACTGAGAACCCGCCCGGATCCGACATCCGCGGAGCGGGTCCGCTAGCGTCGCTCGCTGCTGCCTCTTGCCCGTGAACTGGTCAAACGCCCCGACATCGGCTTGCCGGGGACGGCCGTGGTGCGGTTCGCATGAATGCAATGTCCGGCCATGTTGATCTTTATGTGAACTATGGCCGGTAATTAGCTGTCGTGGGCTGTCGGCGACGCGCCCAGGTTCGCCTATCCTGCGCGGGTGTCTTCGCTTAGTGATGCCGAGCTTGATGCCTTGGTCGCCGAGGCGGTCGTGGATTGCTACGACGAGAACGAGCAGCTCAGTGGTCTCTTCGCCATGATCGAGGAGAATCTGGCGGTGCCGTTCGATACCGAGGTTCTCGGTGTGCCGGTGGTGGTCCGGAAGGTGAATCTGCGTTCGTCAGGGATCGTGGCGCTCTGCCATCGTGGTCGGCTGCGGCAGGCGATCGGGATTTTGGACCTGCCGTTGCCGGATCCTGCGCCGGATGGCGTGCGGTGGATCGAGGCCTACCGGCGATGGGCGGCCGACTTATGAGCGAGTACCAGTACTACGAATTCGTAGCCCTCGACCAGGCGTTGACGGCGAAGCAGCAGGGCGAGTTGCGGGCGGTTTCGTCGGGGGGCCGGATCACGTCGTCGGGTTTCGTCAACGACTATCAGTGGGGCGATCTGAAGGCTGATCCGGCGAAGTGGATGGAGCGGTATTTCGACGCGCACCTGTATCTGGCGAACTGGGGCACCCGGCGAATCATGCTGCGGTTGCCGAAAGCGGCGCTCGCCCCGGAGACGGTGCAGGCATTCTGCGTCGGGGAGTCGGCCGGCTGCTGGGCGACTCGTACCCATGTGATCCTACGATCTTCGTAGCGAGGACGAGGACGGCGACGATGAATGGTGGGAGGAGGAAGGGCGGCTCGCGGGAATCGTGCCGGTCCGGGCGGAGCTGGCCGGCGGCGACCGGCGGCTGCTATATCTGGCCTAGCTGCTGTGTGTGCAGAACCGGGAACTGGACGATGGCGAGCTGGAGCCGCCGGTCCCGGCCGGGTTGGCGAAGCTGAGCGGGCCGTTGCGCGCGTTGGCAGATTTCCTTCGTCTGGACCCCGACCTGCTGGAGGCTGCGGCAACAGCAAGCCGGCCGATGATCGAGGTGGCGCCTTCCGCTGCCGTTCTCCGTCGATGGGTGAAGGACCTGCCAGTAGCGGACAAAGACGAGGTGCTGTTGCGTTTGCTGCGCGGTGATGCCGGGTTGCTGCGGTCGGAGTTGCTGCGGAGGTTCCACGGTGCGGCGGCGGAGGTACCTGCCGGAGAAGTCCGGACCGCTGGGGAGCTGCTCGCCGCCGCTGAAGATCGCTGGGCGGTGCGGCAGCAGCAGCTTCGGGAGCGGGAGGCAGCCGAACGAAGGCGTCGTGAGGAAGCGGCCGCCGCGGCCCGCGAGGAGCGTCTGGACGAGTTGGCACGGGATCCGGTCCGCACTTGGAACCAGGTGGACGAGTTGATCGCGACGAAGCGTCCAAAGGACTACGACGCGGCGGTGGCACTGCTTTGGATCTTCAGGCGCTGGCGGTACGGGAAGGTGAGATCTTCGAGTTCGCGGAGCAGATGACACGGCTCAGGGAGCGTCATGGACGGAAGCCGAGCCTGATCGACCGTTTCCCTCTGTGCCAAGATCATGAGAGGCAAGATCTACTATTGAAACGTTGAGTTGAGGGCGAGCGAGGAGACCACCACCGGTGGGTTCGAACAGTGAGGTGCCTGATCCGGAGGTTCCGGCGAAGGCAAGGTCCCGGACGTACTCGGCCGCGTACAAGGCGCGGATCTTGGAGGAGTACGAGTCCCTCGACAAGGCGGGTAAGGGCGCGTTGTTGCGGCGGGAGGGCTTGCACTCGTCGTTGATCACGACGTGGCGCCAGCAGCGGGATCGGGGTGCCCGGCAGGCCCTGGCCCGTCCGGCGGGACGTCCGCCGGCCGATGCGCGGGACAAGGAGTTGGCCGGGCTGCGGCGTGAGAACGAGCGGCTGGCCGCTGAGTTGGCGAAGGCGCAGACGGTGATCGAGGTGCAGGGAAAACTCTCCGCGCTGCTGGGTCAGCTCGCGACCAGCAGCGCCCCGGACTCCGGGAGCGAGCCGAAACCCTGATCGACGCGGCGATCGCCGAGCTGACCGCCGTGCTCGGGTCGGTGCGGGCGGCGTGCACCGCGGCAGGCCGTCCGCAGGCCAACCACTACCGCCGGCACCGGCAGAGCCCGAAACCCGAGCGGGAACCGCGCGAGCGCAAGCCGCAGCCGCGGGCGTTGTCACAGACCGAGCGCGCCAGCGTGCGGGCGGTGCTGAACCATCCCGGCAACGTCGACAAAGCGCCGGCAACGGTTTACCACGAGCTGCTCGACGAGGGCGCCTACCTCGCGTCGGTGTCGACGATGTACCGGATCCTGTGCGAACACGGCGAGGTCCGCGAACGCCGGGCGCAGGCCGCTCACCCGGCCCGCGTCAGACCTGAACTCGTCGCGTCCGGCCCGAACAGT
>NZ_BOMW01000127.1 GCF_016862395.1 Actinoplanes siamensis
AAGGCCCGAGCAGTGCCTTAACCGGGACGGTTCTGCTGCTCGATGTACTGCTTCACGGCGCTCAGCGGTGCGCCGCCGACGGAGCCCGCGAAGTATGAGCCCGACCACAGCTTGTTGGCCTGGTAGTAGTGGCGCACGAGGTCGGGAAACTCCTGCCGCAGGCGGCGCGAGGACACGCCCTTGAGGCTGTTGACCAGCCGGGCCACGGCCACCTTGGGCGGGAAGTTGACCAGCAGGTGCACGTGGTTGTTCTCGCCATTGAACTCGACCAGCTCGGCCTCGAAGTCGGCGCAAACGTCCCGCATGATCGCCTCCATGCGGGTCAGGTGCCGGTCGGAGAACACCTTGTGCCGGAACTTCGTCACGAAAACCAAGTGGACATGCATCGCGAAAACACAGTGCCTACCAGTGCGGATGCCTGCAAGGTCAGCCATAAACCAACAAGGTACAGTGTCTGTCGTGCAGCTCCGTTACCAGTTCCGCGTCTACCCGACGCCCGGCCAGCAGATCGAGCTGGCCAGGGCGTTCGGGTGCGCGCGGGTGGTGTTCAACGACGGGCTCAGGCTGCGCCAGCAGGCCCGGGAGCAGGGCTTGCCGTACGTCTCGGATGCCGAGCTATCCAAGCAGGTCATCACCCAGGCCAAAACGACCGAGGCCCGCGCCTGGCTGGACGAGGTCTGCGCCGTCGTCCTGCAACAGGCGCTGGCGGACCTGAACACGGCGTACCGCAACTTCTTCGCCTCGATCACGGGAAAGCGCAAGGGCCGCACGGTGGCCCCGCCTCGCTTCCGGTCACGCAAGGACAACCGGCAGGCCATCCGCTTCACCAAGAACTCCCGGTTCAAGGTCCTGAACAACGGCCGCCTGCGGCTGCCGAAGATCGGCGACCTGGACGTGCGCTGGTCGCGGACACTGCCCTCGGACCCATCCAGCGTGGCGATCATCCGAGACGCGACCGGCCGGTACTTCGCCTCGTTCGTCGTGACCATCGATCAGGGCGAGACGCTGCCGCCGGTCGACTCCGAGATCGGCATCGACCTCGGCCTGACGCACTTCGCGGTGATGTCCGACGGCCGGAAGACCGACGCCCCGAAGTTCCTGCGCCGCGCCGCGCGCAAGCTCAAGCGGCTGCAACAGGACTTGTCCCGCAAGCAGCGGGGCAGCAACAACCGCAAGAAGGCCGTCGTGAAGGTCGCTCGCGCTCACGCGCGGGTGGCCGACACCCGGCGGGACTGGCTGCACAAGCTGTCCACGAAAGTGATTCGCGAGAACCAAGCGATCTTCGTGGAGGACTTGAGCGTCGCCGGTCTCGGCCGCACGCGACTGGCCAAGAGCGTGCACGATGCCGGATGGGCGACCTTCACCAGCATGCTGGAATACAAGGCCGCCCGGTACGGCAGGACGTTCGGCCGGGTGGACAGGTTCTTCCCGTCCACCCGGATGTGCTCGGACTGCGGCAGGATCGGCGACAAGCTGGACCTATCCGTACGCGAGTGGACGTGCCCCTGCGGCACCACCCACGATCGGGACATCAACGCTGCCAGGAACATCAGGGCCGCCGGACAGGCGGACCTCAACGACCGTGGAGCGCAGGTAAGACCGGGACTCGTCCCGGCACCGCGCAGCGAAGCGGTAACCCACCCGGACGCCGCGTGTTCCACGCGCAGCGTGAAGGGAATCTCCGTCCTTTAGGGCGGAGAGGATGTCAA
>NZ_BOMW01000129.1 GCF_016862395.1 Actinoplanes siamensis
GTTCGTCTTGGGCGTTCCTTTGCGGGTACGGGAATATCAACCCGTTATCCATCGACTACGCCTCTCGGCCTCGCCTTAGGCCCCGACTCACCCAGGGCGGATTAGCCTGGCCCTGGAACCCTTGGTCATCCGGCGGAAGGGGTTCTCACCCTTCATTCGCTACTCATGCCTGCATTCTCACTCGTACAGCGTCCACACCTGGATCACTCCGGCGCTTCACCCGCTGCACGACGCTCCCCTACCCATCCACAACAAAGTCATGAATGCCACAGCTTCGGCGGTGTGCTTGAGCCCCGCTACATTGTCGGCGCAGAACCACTTGACCAGTGAGCTATTACGCACTCTTTAAAGGATGGCTGCTTCTAAGCCAACCTCCTGGTTGTCCATGCGATCCCACATCCTTTTCCACTTAGCACACGCTTAGGGGCCTTAGCTGGCGATCTGGGCTGTTTCCCTCTCGACTACGAAGCTTATCCCCCGCAGTCTCACTGCCGCGCTCTCACTTACCGGCATTCGGAGTTTGGCTGATTTCAGTAAGCTTGTAGGCCCCCTAGACCATCCAGTGCTCTACCTCCGGCAAGAAACACACGACGCTGCACCTAAATGCATTTCGGGGAGAACCAGCTATCACGGAGTTTGATTGGCCTTTCACCCCTAACCACAGGTCATCCCCCAACTTTTCAACGTTGGTGGGTTCGGTCCTCCACGCAGTCTTACCCACGCTTCAACCTGCCCATGGCTAGATCACCCCGCTTCGGGTCTAGAACATGCGACTAAAAACGCCCTATTCAGACTCGCTTTCGCTACGGCTACCCCACACGGGTTAACCTCGCCACATGCCACTAACTCGCAGGCTCATTCTTCAAAAGGCACGCCATCACCCCGAAAGGCTCTGACGGATTGTAGGCGAACGGTTTCAGGTACTATTTCACTCCCCTCCCGGGGTACTTTTCACCATTCCCTCACGGTACTAGTCCGCTATCGGTCACCAGGAAGTATTCAGCCTTACCAGGTGGTCCTGGCAAATTCACAGCAGATTCTAGGAGTCCGCTGCTACTCGGGAACACTGTAAGAAGGCTAGATGCTTTCGCTTACGGGGCTCTCACCCTCTACGGCCGGCTTTCCCACACCGTTCAACTAACAACTAGCTTTGTAACTCCTTGGGGCAATGTCAGTAACCCCGAACAGGTCCCACGACCCCCATTGCGCAACGCCTGACAGCTATCACACGCAAAAGGTTTAGGCTACATCCGCTTTCGCTCGCCACTACTCACGGAATCACGATTGTTTTCTCTTCCTACGGGTACTGAGATGTTTCACTTCCCCGCGTTCCCCTCACACACCCTATGAATTCAGGTGCGGATGACACGACATGACTCGTGCCAGGTTTCCCCATTCGGACACCCTGGGATCACAGCTAGGTTGACAGCTCCCCCAGGCCTATCGCGGCCTCCCACGTCCTTCATCGGCTCCTGGTGCCAAGGCATCCACCGTTCGCCCTTGACAACTTAACCACAGAAAACAAGATGCTCGCGTCCACTGTGCAATTCTCAACCAACGACCAACCCACAACCCCA
>NZ_BOMW01000130.1 GCF_016862395.1 Actinoplanes siamensis
GGGGTGGTTGTTCGTTTGCTGTGAATCACACAGTGGACGCATATCGAGCATAAAATTTGATGTGGTTAAGCCCTCGGCCTATTAGTACCGGTCAACTCAACACGTTACCGTGCTTACATCTCCGGCCTATCAACCCAGTCGTCTAGCTGGGAGCCTTACCCACTCAAGGTGGTGGGATACCTCATCTCGAAGCGAGCTTCCCGCTTAGATGCTTTCAGCGGTTATCCCTTCCGAACGTAGCCAACCAGCCATGCTCCTGGCGGAACAACTGGCACACCAGAGGTTCGTCCGTCCCGGTCCTCTCGTACTAGGGACAGCCCTTCTCAAGTATCCAACGCGCACGGCGGATAGGGACCGAACTGTCTCACGACGTTCTAAACCCAGCTCGCGTACCGCTTTAATGGGCGAACAGCCCAACCCTTGGGACCTGCTACAGCCCCAGGATGCGACGAGCCGACATCGAGGTGCCAAACCATCCCGTCGATATGGACTCTTGGGGAAGATCAGCCTGTTATCCCCGGGGTACCTTTTATCCGTTGAGCGACACCGCTTCCACACGCAAGTGCCGGATCACTAGTCCCGACTTTCGTCCCTGCTCGACCCGTCAGTCTCACAGTCAAGCTCCCTTATGCACTTACACTCAACACCTGATTGCCAACCAGGCTGAGGGAACCTTTGGGCGCCTCCGTTACCCTTTAGGAGGCAACCGCCCCAGTTAAACTACCCACCAGACACTGTCCCTCGACCCGATCAGGGCCGCAAGTTAGATACCCAAACCCAACAGAGTGGTATTTCAACAACGCCTCCACCCGAACTGGCGTCCGAGCTTCACCGGCTCCCACCTATCCTACACAATCGAATTCAGATACCAATGTCAAGCTATAGTAAAGGTCCCGGGGTCTTTCCGTCCTGCCGCGCGTAACGAGCATCTTTACTCGTACTGCAATTTCGCCGGGCCTGTGGTTGAGACAGTGGGGAAGTCGTTACGCCATTCGTGCAGGTCGGAACTTACCCGACAAGGAATTTCGCTACCTTAGGATGGTTATAGTTACCACCGCCGTTTACTGGCGCTTAAGTTCTCCGCTTCGCCCCGAAGAGCTAACAGGTCCCCTTAACGTTCCAGCACCGGGCAGGCGTCAGTCCATATACATCGTCTTACGACTTGGCATGGACCTGTGTTTTTAGTAAACAGTCGCTTCCCCCTGCTCTCTGCGGCCATACCACGCTCCACCAGCAAGTGGCTTCACGCGTCCGGCCCCCCTTCTCCCTAAGTTACGGGGGCAATTTGCCGAGTTCCTTAACCACAGTTCACCCGTCGCCTCGGTATTCTCTACCTGACCACCTGTGTCGGTTTCGGGTACGGGCCGCTCGGAACATCGCTAGAGGCTTTTCTCGGCAGCATAGGATCAATGACTTCACCAGAACGGCTCGGCATCACGTCTCAGCCCATATGCCATGCGGATTTGCCTACATGACGGCCTACACGCTTACCCCGGCACAACCACCGGCCGGGATCATCTACCTTCCTGCGTCACCCCATCACTAAACTACTACCC
>NZ_BOMW01000131.1 GCF_016862395.1 Actinoplanes siamensis
TCAGACACCCCAGCTTCTTGAATGTCAAGCTGCAGCGGGTTGTGTGCGGTGTGACCAGGCGGTCGTCTGGTCGTAGCGGGTGGTGGTCTTGAGGCAGCCGTGGAGGATGCCGACGAGGCGGTTGCCGACTTGGCGCAGGGCGGCGTTGTGGCCGACTTCGCGGCCGCGCAGTTCGTCGTAGTAGGCGCGGACGCCGGGGTCGTGCAGGATCGCGGCGCCGGCCTGCATGTGCAGGGCGTCGACGAGGCGATCGTTGTGGATGAACCGGGCGTGGACGGTCTTGGACTTGCCGGACTGCCGGGTGATCGGTGCGGTGCCGGCGTAGTTCTTGCGGGACTTGGCGTCGGCGTAGCGGCCTGCCGCGTCGCCGAACTCTGCGAGCACCCGGGCGCCGAGGATCACGCCGATGCCGGGCTGGCTGAGGTAGACCTCAGCGTCCGGGTGCTGGCCAAAATGGGCCTCGACCTGCCCTTCGAGGGTGCGGATCTCGGTGTTGAGGGTTTGCAGGATCGCGACGGTGGCACGGACGGTGGCGGCGTAGGCGCCGGCGACGATGTCGGCTTGGCCCAGGTGTTCGGTGCGCAGGGCCTGCTGGATCGCGGTGGCCTTGGCTGCGATGTCACGGCGGCGGGCCTTCTTCAATGCGGTGCTGATCTGCGTGACGGTCAGTTTCGCTGCCGAGGTCGGGGTGGGTGCCTTGGCCAGCAGTTCCAGGGTGTCGGTGCCGGTGAGCGTCAACGGCTGGTAGGCCGCCAGCGCCGCGGGGAAGTAGTCGCGTAGCGCTGCCCGTAGCCGCAGCGTGTGCCGGGTGCGTTCCCAGATCAGTGTCTGGTGGGCCCGGGCCACGACCTTGACGGCTTCGGCGATGTCGGAGTCCGCGGCGACCTGCCGCAGCTGGTGGCGTCGGGTTCGGACCATGTCGGCCAGGGTGTGTGCGTCGGCCTTGTCGCTCTTGGCCCCGGACAGCGACAGCAGCTCACGATGCCGGGCGGCCTGTTTCGGGTTGACCCCGTAGACCTGGTAGCCGGCCGCGATCAGCGCCCGTACCCACGGCCCGCGGTCGGTCTCGATGCAGACCAGCACGTCCGACGGTTTCGCGTCGTCGGGCAGGAACCCAGCGACGAGCTCGTGCAAGCGGGTCATCCCGTCCACGCCCTCGGGCAGCCGGGCGGCGCGTATCGCCCGGCCGTGTTCGTCCTGAACCTCCACGTCGTGGTGGTCTTCCGCCCAGTCGTCACCGACGAACAGCACTCCAGCTCTCCGCTCTGTCACGGGTCCATCCCGGCAGCCCGCGGAAGACTCCAGCGCCCTAATGGACCAGTGCTCACGCCAACATTTCGGCGGGCACGACACCCCATCAGCCGTTCGTCTCCCGACCACGAGCGGGGGCACGTTCTGACACCAGGACTCGTATCGGTCCAGGCGGCGGGAGTGCTCACCCACTCGCGGCTACCAGACACCGAGTCTGCCAGCGGCTGACCCGGTAGCTCCCATTAGGCGG
>NZ_BOMW01000132.1 GCF_016862395.1 Actinoplanes siamensis
CTGAGTAAGGCGTGGGGGGCTTCGGTCGTGGGAACGGGGTTCTGGCGCGAAAATCGTGAAGCCGGCCGCGCGGTTGACCGCAGGGGACAACTATGTGCGTTCGCTCCGTAGAACGGCCAGTTCGTGGCTTGGGAACGACATGTTCCGCCACGCCTGTTTGTAGCCGGTCTCGCCGTATTGATCGAGCACTGCTTGGGCCATGTTCACTGCGGCTGTGATGAAGGCACGGACCGGAATCCGGGCAGCCCATCGGCGCTTCGCGCCGATCCAGGGGTCCTCCGCGTACTCGTCGGGCAGTCGAAGGATCTGGACGTAGACGTGTTCGGCGGCGCCGGTGAAGAGGAAGACATGAGCATGGGGTTCGTCGGACAGCCAGGCGAGGGAGGACCCGGATCCGAGGTGCAGATCGACTGCGGCCCGAAGGAGGCCCTGAAGTCCGTGGCCGGTGTAAGACGTGATCACCTGCAACTCGTCGTCATCAGCGATCCAGGTCAGCTTGGCCCAGCCGGAACCAACGATCTCCCAGCGCATATCGAATGAGGTGACGTCCACGAGCAGTACTTATACCGGATCTGGATTGGGCCATCGCCAGAGCCTCTCGAGCGTGCGAGGTTCCTGGCATGGGAATCATGACAGGAGTATTCGCTTCCTGAGCAGATCGAATCCGGGTCGGCCGTACATCTGTCGTTCGGTCATCTTGATGCGGTTGACGTTGCCTTCGACGGGTCCGGAGCTGAAGGGCAGGTTCAGCCCGGCGGTGACCGCGGCAAGGTCGGCGTTCAGGCCGGCGGCGAAGCGGCTGATGCCGGGCAGCGCGGCTTGTTCGGCCGCGGCGATCCACGCGGGGAGCCGTTCGCCGTGCAGGTGGGTCATCATGTCGGCGAAGGAGCGAACCAGGTCGACGGCGGATCGTAGCTCGGGACAGCGGGCGAGGATTCTGTGGAGGCGGCGATGAACCCGGCCATGGCTACCGGCCCATCGTGTCCTCGACCCAGAAGGCCAGACTGCGCTTGAGCACGTCACACCACCGCATCCGCAGCTCGGCGTTCTCCCTACGCAGCCAGGCCAGCTCCGTGCGGATCTGCCCGGCCAGGACGGTGTCGGTGGCCTGCCGGGCCGCCCGCGCCTCGGCGGTCGACGTCCAGTAGTAGTAACTCGACCGGGCCACGCCCAGGATCAGGCACAACCGCTTCACGCCGTAGCGCTCATGGTGGTCGGCGACGAACTGGAAGCGGTTCACCAGCGCGTCTCCCCGGCGAAATACCGGGCCGCCTTCCGCAGAATGTCGCGTTCCTCCTCCAGCTCCCGGACCCGCCGGCGCAGCTCGGCGTTCTCCGCCTCTACCGCACCCGGCTCCGGCTTCACCGCCGCTGCCGCTGGCCGTCCGGACCCGCCGTCACGGCGCTGGTCATCGGCGCGGACCCAGCTACGCGGCGTCTCCCGGTTGACCCCGAGATCGTGG
>NZ_BOMW01000133.1 GCF_016862395.1 Actinoplanes siamensis
CTGATCTTTCGAGTTGTGCTGGTCAGAGGTTGTGGGCGGTTTCCAGTTCGGGTTGGCCGCTGCTGGCGGTGGTGGATTTGCGGGCGCGTTCGAGGACGTCGAGGGCGAAGTAGCGGCGGCCTTCGGTCCATTCGTCGTGTTGTTCGGCCAGGACCGCGCCGACGAGGCGGGTGACGGCGTCGCGGTCGGGGAAGATCCCGACGACGTCGGTGCGGCGGCGGATCTCCTTGTTCAGCCGTTCGTTGGGGTTGTTGGACCAGATCTGGCGCCAGATCTGCTGCGGGAACGTGGAGAAGGCGAGCAGGTCGGCGCGGGCGTCGTCGAGGTAAGCGGCCACCTTCGGCAACGATCTGCCGACCGAGTCGAGGAGCTTGTCGAACTGGGCGTGCACCGAGTCCGGGTCGGGCTGGTCATAGACCGAGTGGAGCATCGTCTTGACCGCCGGCCACGCGGACTTCGGGGTCACGGCCATGAGGTTCGCGGCGAAGTGCGTGCGACATCTTTGCCACGACGCGCCGGGCAGGTTCGCGGCGATGGCGTCGACCAGGCCGGCGTGAGCGTCGGAGGTGACCAGCAGGGTGCCGGTCAGGCCGCGGGCGACCAGGTCGGCGAAGAACGTGTTCCACGCCTGCTTGGTCTCGCTGGTGGCGACTTTGACGCCGAGGACCTCGCGGTGACCGTCGGCGTTGACGCCGGTCGCTACGAGGACGACGGCGTTGACGACCCGGCCCTGTTCACGGACCTTCATGGTCAGCGCGTCGGCGGCCACGAAGGTGAACGGCCCGGACTCGTTCAACGGTCGGGTGCGGAACGCATGGACTTGTTTGTCCAGGTCGGCGGCCATCCGGGAGACCTGCGACTTGGACAGGCTGGTGATCCCGAGGGTCTGCACGAGTTTGTCCATCCGCCGGGTGGAGACGCCGAGCAGGTAGCAGGTCGCGACCACGCTGACCAGGGCGGCTTCGGCCCGTTTACGGCGTTCCAGGAGCCAGTCCGGGAAGTACGAGCCCGACCGCAGTTTCGGGATGGCCACGTCGATGGTGCCGGTGCGGGTGTCGAGCTCGCGGTGGCGGTAGCCGTTGCGGGAGTTCACGCGCTCCGAGCTGGCCACGCCGTATTCGGCGCCGCAGATCGCGTCGGCCTCGGCGGAGAGCAGTGAGTTGATGACGGTGGACAACAGGTGACGCATCAGATCCGGTGACGCGTCGGTCAGCGCTTGGCCGAGCAGGCCGGCAGGGTCGATGATGTGTGGTGCGGCCATCGTGATGATTCCCTTTCGAGAGTTCCGTGAGACGTTCACTCGAAAGATCACGCGATGGCCGCGCTCTATGCCGGACGGGCTGTCCGACGATCACGCCAACCGCGTTACACCACTATCAGGGACTCCACT
>NZ_BOMW01000134.1 GCF_016862395.1 Actinoplanes siamensis
ACTGTCAAGAAAACGGTGTAACTCGATTCGTTGAACGTCAGTTACGGCCTGCGGTGAGGCGTCCCTCGAAGGCGAGGTCGAAGGCGTTGAGGGCGGGTTTCCAGCGCATAGTCCAGCGGCGTTGGCCGGTGCCGGTCGGGTCCAGGGCCATCACGGCCAGGTAGACGCATTTCAGGGCGGCCTGCTCGTTCGGGAAGTGCCCGCGGGCCCGCACGGCCCGGCGGATCCGGGCGTTCACGCTCTCGATCGCGTTGGTCGAGCAGACGACCTTGCGGATCTCGGCGTCGAAGGCCAGGAACGGCACGAACTCGGCCCAGGCGTTCTCCCAGAGCCGGACGATCGCCGGGTATTTCTCGCCCCAGACCTCGGCGAACTCCAGGAACCGCTGCTCAGCAGCAGCCTCGGTCGGTGCGGTGTAGACCGGCTTCAACGCCTTTGCGATCGCGTCCCAGTGCTGGCGGCCGGCATATTTGAACGAGTTGCGCAGAAGGTGAACCACACACGTCTGGACCACCGTCTTCGGCCAGACGGTGTTGATCGCGTCGGGCAGGCCCGTCAGACCGTCGCAGACGGCCATCAGCACGTCCTCGACACCGCGGTTCTTGAGCTCGGTGCACACACTGAACCAAAACTTCGCGCCCTCGCCGCCGTCGCCGGCCCACAGCCCGAGGATGTCGCGGGTGCCCTCGACGGTGACCGCCAGCGCGACGTAGATCGGCCGGTTGGCGACCTTCCCGTCCCGGATCTTGACGTTGATCGCGTCCAGAAACACCACCGGATAGACACGGTCCAGGGGCCGGTTCTGCCATTCGGCCATGCCGTCCATGACCTTGTCGGTGATCGTGGAGATCGTCTGCCGCGAGACCTCGGCGCCATAGACCTCGGCCAGGTGAGCGCTGATCTCACCGGTGGTCAGGCCTTTGGCCGACAACGACAGCACCATGTCCTCGACCCCGGTCAGCCGCCGCTGCCGCTTCTTGACGATCTGCGGCTCGAACGAGCCGTCCCGGTCCCGGGGCACGACGATCTCGATCGGGCCGACGTCGGTCAGCACCGTCTTCGCCCGCGACCCGTTGCGGGAGTTCCCGCCGTCCTTACCGGCGGGATCATGCTTCTCATAGCCGAGATGATCGGTGATCTCGCCGTCCATCGCGGCCTCGATCACGCGTTTGGTCAGCTGCTGCAGCAGACCGCCCTCACCGGTCAGCCGCAGGCCCGCGGCACGGGCCTGCTCCACGAGCTGGCCGACCAGTTCGGCATCGACGTTCGCCGGCAAGGCCGCCGGGTCCTTCTTCTTGGCCACCGCGGAAGTATCCACGGCCTCGGTCGTCATGGTCATCAGGTGCGTCTCCTTGATCAGGAGTTACACCGTTCTTCTTACAGT
>NZ_BOMW01000135.1 GCF_016862395.1 Actinoplanes siamensis
GGGGTCTGTAAAGATAACGGCTGATCTGGGTTTGAGTTGATCAGTGGATGGCCAGGTCGAGTCGGCCTTCGAAGGCGGTCTGGAAGGCGTTCAGGGGTGCTTTCCAGCGCATGGTCCAGCGGCGGCGGCCGGCACCGGTCGGGTCGAGGCTCATTAGCGCCAGGTAGACGCATTTGAGGGCTGCGGTCTCGTTGGGGAAGTGACCTCGGGCCCGGACCGCTTTGCGGATGCGGGCGTTGACGCTCTCGATGGCGTTGGTGGTGCAGATGACCTTGCGGATCTCGACGTCGAACGCGAGGAACGGCACGAACTCCGACCAGGCGTTCTCCCACAGCTTCACGATCGCCGGATACTTGCCGCCCCAGGTCTCGCTGAACTCCAGGAACCGCTCAGTCGCGGCGTCCTCAGTCGGTGCGGTGTAGACCGGCTTCAACGCCCGGGCTATCTTCTCGTAGTCCTGCCGGGCCGCGTATTTGAACGAGTTGCGCAAAAGGTGCACCACACAGGTCTGGACCACGGTCTTCGGCCAGACCGTCTCTACCGCGTCGGGCAGGCCCTTGAGCCCGTCGCAGACCAGCATCAACACGTCCTGCACGCCACGGTTCTTGAGTTCGGTGAGTACGTGCAGCCAGTACTTGGCGCCCTCACCGCCGTCACCGGCCCAGATCCCGAGGATGTCGCGGTGGCCTTCGGCCGTGACGGCCAGAGCGACGTAGATGGGCCGGTTCGCAACATGACCGTCGCGAATCTTGACGTTGATGGCATCGATGAACAGAACGGGATAAACCCGGTCAAGCGGCCGGTTCTGCCACTCCGCCATCCCGTCCATGACCTTGTCGGTGATCGTGGAGATGGTCTGCCTGGACACCTCGGTGCCATACACCTCGGCCAGGTGGGCAGCGATCTCCCCATGGGTCAGCCCCTTGGCCGACAGTGACAGCACGAGCTCGTCCACGCCGGTCAGCCGGCGCTGCCGTTTCCGGACGATCTGCGGCTCGAACGAGCCGGCCACGTCGCGGGGTACCTGGATCTCCACCGGCCCGACATCGGTGATCACCGTCTTGGACCGGTGGCCGTTACGGGTGTTGTCCCGCTTGTTCGCGGCCTTGTCGTGTTTGTCGAACCCGACGTGGTCGGTGATCTCGCCCTCGAGAGCGGACTCCAGGACCCGCTTGGTGAGCTGCTGCAACAGCCCGCCCTCACCGGTCAGCTTCAGGTCATTGCCGCGGGCCCGGTCGACCAGCATCGCGACGAGCTGATCATCGGAGATCTCCGCCGACAGTCCAGCGACCGGCTCGGGGCCAGGGTGTTCGGTCGTCATCTTGGCGTCTCCCTAAGTATCGAGATCCGCCGATAAATTTACAGT
>NZ_BOMW01000136.1 GCF_016862395.1 Actinoplanes siamensis
GTGAGGCACCCCCGTATTCATGGAGCTTCTTGATCATGGTCTGATGGCCGTGGGGAGGAAGTATCTGTGGCAGCACCGAAGAAGTACCCGGATGAGCTGCGGCAACGTGCGGTTCGACTGTATCGGGACTCGGATCCGAAGCCGGTGATCAAGCGGCTCGCGGAACAGTTGAACGTGCATCCGGAGGCGTTGCGGAACTGGATCCGGCAGGCCGAGGCCGATGCCGGTGAGCGCTCCGATCGGCCGACCAGCGACATGCTGGAGGAGAACCGGCGGCTGCTGAAGGAGAACGCGGAGCTGCGCCGGGCCAACGAAATCCTGAAGGCCGCGAGCGCGTATTTCGCCTCGGAGCTCGACCCGACCCGGCGACGGTCCTGACGTTCATCGACGAACAGTCGGGCCGCTTCGCGGTCGCGCTCCTTCTTCGGGTCTTGCAGATCGGCGAGTCGACCTACTACGCGTGGCGCAAGCAGGTCGAGCAGCCCTGCGACCGCGACGTGGTCGACCTCGGGCTGCTGTCGAACATCTATGAAGTCTGGGAGGCCTCCGGGTTCACCTACGGCGCCGACCGGGTGCATCAGCAGCTACGCCGTGACGGGATCCGGGTCGGCCGCAAGCGCGTCGAGCGGCTGATGCGGGCCCAGGGCTGGCAGGGCGCGTTCCTGCGACGCGGCTGGCGCGGCGGGTCCACCAAGCAGGATCCGACCCGCGAGCCGGCCCCGGACCTGGTCAACCGGCAGTTCCGGGCGGCGGCGCCGGACCGGCTCTGGGTCGCCGACGCCACCCGGATTCCGTGCGCCGAGGGCGTGTTCTGGCTGGCCGCGGTCCGCGACGTGTTCTCGCGCCGGATCGTGGGCTGGAAAACCTCGCACCGGTGCGACACCGACCTGATCCTGGCCGCCCTCGAATACGGCATCTACTCACGCGACGTGCGCGACGGTGACCTCATTCATCACAGCGACCGCGGCTCGAACTACACGTCGTTCCGGTTCGCGGAACGCTTGTACGACAACGGAATCCTGCCCTCGATGGGCTCGGTCGGCGACAGCTACGACAACGCGCTGATGGAGAACTTCTGGTCCACGTTGAAGATCGAGTTGGTCTATCGCAGCCAGTGGCGGACCCGCGACGAGGCCGAGAACGCGCTGTTCGCGTACATCGATGGCTGGTACAACACCCAGCGCATCCAGAAAGAGCTCGGCTACCTCAGCCCGGACGAGTACGAGACCGCCTGGCATCAGCATCAGGCAAGCCAGGCTGAGCCCGAGCTGGTCACCCCTGCCACCGCCCGGTAGCAGGAAAAACTGCTCCATCGAACCGGGGGAAACTC
>NZ_BOMW01000137.1 GCF_016862395.1 Actinoplanes siamensis
ATCAGGTCGATGACGGTGTCGGCGATGACGTTGGCGGCGTGGATAACCTGGTCGCGGGCGGTTTGCAGGGCGATGCTGAAGCTGGCTCGGTCGGGATCGGTGCTGGCGGTGGTGGTGGCGTCGGTGATGGCGATGCGGATGGCCTGGTAGGCGGTGAGTAGGGCGTAGATCTCCTGGGCGATGGCTGAGGGATGGTGGCTGCGCAGGACCCGGCGGCCGAGCATGCTCTTCTTGATCGCGAAGAACGCCGACTCGATCTCCCATCGCTCGTGGTAGAGCGTGACCAGGCCGGATGCGGTGTGCCGGCGGTGGTCGAGCAGGGTGGTGGCGAGGCGGTAGGTGCCGGTCTGCCGGCCGGCGGTGGTGGCGGTGGTGATTTCGCATTCGATGATGCGCACGTCGAGACAGCCGATCCTGGACAAGAACGAGCCGTCGGGCAGGTGCCGCAGGATGGGGGGTTTACGGTTGCCGGTCAGCCGGGCCAGGAACGCGGCTCCGGTGTCGGCGACGGTGTTGAGCAGGGTGTTGGTGGACAGGCCGCGATCTAGTAGGACGATCATGCCGGGGTGCAGGGAACGGGCCAGCCGGGCGGCGTAGGTGCTCTCGCCGGTGCTGCCCGGCCCGAACACCGCGTCGATGACGGCCCGGGTGCCGCAGGCGACCAGGGCCACGAGGGCGATCTGTGGATACCCGCTGGCCTGTGTGTACTGGTTGGATCGCTTGCCGAGCCCGGTGCGGGTGGCCGGGTTGTCGGGCACGTCCAGATGGGTGCCGTCGATCGCGACGACCAACAGACCCGCCCAGCGGGCGCCGGCAGTGCGGATCGCGGCGGTGTGCCCGCGCAGCAGGTCGAACAGGGCCCGCAGCGGTCGTACGCCCAACCGACACCGGGCGTGCCACAGTCCGGTCCCGGTGATCTTCGGGATCGGCAGGCCCTCGAGGGCACCGGTGAGTTTGCGCCACACGGCAAGGTAACCGCATTCCTCGAACAATGCGGCAGCCAGCAGCAGGTAGACCACGACTCGGGCGGGTAGCTTGCGCAGCCGCTGCTGGACCGAACCGTGCTCGGCGAGGACGGCATCGACCATGTCGAACGGCACGATCTGGGTCAACTCGCCGAGATGGCCCGGGGCGAAGACCCCGTCGGCGACAGTGATCGTGCGGGTGATGGCAGACTGAAGGGACAGCGGAGCTCCATCTGCAACGGATGTCTTTGGTCGGACAACCCGTTTCTACCGGAGCTCCGCTTCCTGTATGTATCCGGGCATACACCAGGTCAGACCGGATGTTTGACTACCAACCCGTACGCCAAACTTCACGGCCTT
>NZ_BOMW01000138.1 GCF_016862395.1 Actinoplanes siamensis
GTCGGGTGCGGCGAACCGGTTCGCGTATGCCGAGGGCAACCCGTTGACCAATACCGACACCACGGGTAACGCGGTGGACGGTAAGTGCGGGGAGTACGACTACGCCTGTGCGATGAAGCAGTACCAGGCGCAGCTCGCGCAGTACAACGAGCAGATGGAGCAGCGCGACCGCGACATGAAGGCGGCCGGCGACCAGATTGCCGCGCAGGAGGCGGAGTATCAGCGGGCGGAGCGGGAGAGCAACACCAGCCTGCTCGACATCCTGCTCCAGGTGGGCGTCGGGATGCTGCTCGACATGATCGGTTACAACGCGGTCGTCGGTTGCATCAACGGTTCAGCTTGGGACTGTGTAGACCTGGCGACCAACTTCATGGGCCCGCTCAAGGCCGCGAAGGTGGCCCGGACCGTGTGGCGCACGATCGACAAGGCGATGTCGGGTTTCCGGATGTGGAAGCAGATCGTCGAGGGTGCCCGGACGCTGATGCGTCGTGCTCAGGACATGATGGGCTTGGCGCGCAAGCTGCTGAACGACGTGACGAAGAAGCTGCCGAAAAAGCCGAAGGTGCCGAAGCGGAAGCCCAAGCCGCCGGCGAAGAAGAAGCCCAAGCCGAAGCCGAAACCCAAACCGAAGCCGAAGCCGGCCAAGCAGGCGAAGCCGCCGAAGCCGAAGGCCGTGCCGAAGAAGGCCGACAAGCCGAAGCAGGCGAAGCCGCAGAAGGCGAGGGAGAAGCAGAGCCGCTCCGAGTCGCAGCCGGAACGGAAACCTGAGTCGAAGCCTGATGGCGAAGGCGCCGACCAGGACGCTCCCGAAGCGGCGTCATGCCCGATACCGCAGCCGAGACCTATGCACAGCTTCGACCCGTCGACGCTGGTGCTGATGGCCGACGGCACGACCCGGCCGATTTCCGAGATCAACGTCGGCGACACGGTCCTCACGAAGGACCCGGTCACCGGCGAGGTGAGCCCGCGTGAGGTCACGCTGTTGCACGCTAACCGTGACCTGGACCTGACCGATGTGACGGTGTCGGAGAAGCCGGCCGAGTCCACGACCCGGACGGAGCGGGACGCCGAGGGCAAGGGTGGTCGCAGCACTCGCGGCCCGACCGAGTCGTCGGTCCTGCACACCACCGCGCACCATCCGTTCTGGGACGCGGCCACCGGTGAGTGGGTCGACGCCGCGGACCTGGTTCCCGGCAAGTCGACGCTGGTCGGCCCGGACGGCGAACTGCGGTACGTCACCGACGTCGACAACTTCGCCGGCGCGAAGCTCATGCGCGACCTCACGGTCGCCGACATCCACACGTACTATGT
>NZ_BOMW01000139.1 GCF_016862395.1 Actinoplanes siamensis
CTGCGCCGCATTAGTTCGTCGTGGGTCATGCGGCCTTGAGTGGGGTTCCGTCGTATGTCCATCGGTAGGGTTTTGCGGTGGTGTTCTTCGCGATCACATAGGTTTCGATCTTGTTGATGAGGTCGTCGCGGGAGCTGAAGTCGCCGTGGCGTACGACTCGGCGGGTCAGGGCGGAGAAGTAGAGCTCGACTTGGTTGAGCCAGGAGGCGTGGACCGGGGTCCAGTGCACGTGCCAGCGAGGATGCGCGGCCAGCCATGCCCGGGTGGCTTTCGCGACGTGTGACGATCCGTTGTCCAGCACGACGTGGATCTGTTTGGCGGGGTCGATGACGGTGTCGATCATGGTCAGGAAGCGTTGGAAGGTCGCCGAGTCGTTGCGCTCGATCGGCTCGGTAACCGCCTGTCCGGTCTGTATGTCGAGGGCAGCGATGATCGACACGGTGCCGTGCCGGACATACTCGAACTCCTGGTAGGCAGGCCGGCCTGGGGTTGCGCGGCGACCAGGGTGTTTGCGGGAACGGGCGGCGATGGCGGTTTTCTCGTCGATGGACAACACGACCGCGTCGGACGGTGGATTGAGGTAGAGGTCGCAGATGTCGGCGGTACGGGTCCAGAACTGCGGGTCGTCTTTGCGGGTGAGCCAGCCGCGGACGCGGTAGGGCCGCAGGTCACAGTCGGCGAGGATCCGCCCGACCTGCGAGACGGAGATCGTGGTACCGGTCATCTGTTCGGCGATGCGCCGATGTGACCAGGTCGATTCCGGGCCTGGTGGCGCCGATGTCGCGATCGCGACTGCCTGCAGGCGAACCTCGGGTCCGTGGCGGCGGGGCCGGCCCGAGCGTTTCGCGTCGGTCAGCCCGGTCAGGCCGCTGGCCGCGAACCGGGCTCGCCATTTACGGACTGTGTCGACACCGACGTGCAGGTCAGCGGCGATCCGGGCGTTCGGTCTCCCCTCAGCGGCGGCCAGGACGATCTTCGCCCGTAACACCGCCCGGGCCTGTGCACGGGCCGACCGGGCGGTCCGCGACAGCCGCAGGCGGGTCTGCTCGTCCATCACGACCGTGACCGCTGCCGTTTTCACCACGAACCCCGCACCTGTCCCGAGCCGACCCGACCGGGGAAAGATCATCGCCGATCATGGCGTGACACCGGCGGGCACGGCAGCATGAACTCATGGCCCGTAGGAACCCGCCCGAGTCGATGCAGCATCACCTGCGGCAACGCCTCAACGAGTACGCCCGTGACCGCTGGCCGCGACTGGACAGCGTGCAG
>NZ_BOMW01000140.1 GCF_016862395.1 Actinoplanes siamensis
GGAAGGCGTACGTGGGCAGGTCCACCAGGCCGGAACCGGGCAGCAACCCCGCCCAGTCCACGTCGACACCGTGCACATGCACAGCACCCAAAGCGGTGAGCAGGCAACGCTTCTCCGGACGCCCGCGACGCAGCACCGGAACCACCACGACACCCTCGACACCGGCCAGGCACTCACCCGCCAGGCCCGCCAACGTGGCGTCCGGACCCAACTCCACGAACGCCGTGACACCCCGCCCGGCCAACGTCGCAATGCCATCAGCGAAACGGACCGCCGACCGCGCCTGCACCGCCCAATACTCGGCGGTGAACTCCTCCACCACCTCACCGGTGACATTCGACACCACCGGAATCCGCGGAGCCGAATACGTCAACCCCCGCGCAACCTCGGTCAACTCCGCCAACATCGCATCCAGATGCGCCGAATGGAAAGCGTGACTCACCTTCAACCGAGCCGCCTGCACACCCTCCCCACGAGCCAACTCCAGAACCTCCAGCACCGCCACCTCGTCACCCGAGATCACCGTGCTCACCGGACTGTTGAACCCGGCCACATCCACACCCGAACGACCCTCGAGCCACCCCGCCACACGCGCTTCACCGGCATTGAGGGCAACCATCGCCCCGCCCCGCGCCACACCCTCCATCAAACGCGCCCGCGCACACACCAAACGAGCAGCATCACCGAGCGACAACACCCCCGACACATGCGCCGCCGCCAACTCACCCACCGAATGACCCACCAGATAATCCGGGACCACCCCGTAATGAATCAGCAGACGAAACAGCGCCACCTCCACCGCGAACAACGCCGGCTGCGTGAACACCGTCCGCCCGAGCAACTCCGGCTCACCCTCGATCACCTCGACCAGCGAACGATCCAGATGAACATCCAACGCCCCCACGACCTCGTCGAACGCGGCAGCGAACACCGGCTCCGCCGCATACAACTCCCGGCCCATACCCACACGCTGACTACCCTGCCCGGAAAACAGGAACGCCACCGAACCCGCCGCAACCGCCCCACCCGGCCGCACCGCCCGCAGAGCACCCAACAACTGCTCACGGGTCTCCCCCACCACCACCGCACGATGACCGAAACGAGCACGCGACACCGCCAACGACCGACCCACCGCCACAACATCCAGCTCAGGCCGCGCCTCCACAAACCCCACCAGCCGCTCCACCTGCCCCGACACAGCAGCCTGCGACCTACCCGACACCACCCACGGCACCGGACCCGCCAACTCCCGCA
>NZ_BOMW01000141.1 GCF_016862395.1 Actinoplanes siamensis
GACGCGGCCCTGGTGGCCGCCGCGACGCTGGCCGACAGGTACATCTCCGACCGGTTCCTGCCGGACAAGGCGATCGACCTGATCGACGAGGCCGGCGCGCGGATGCGCATCCGTCGGATGAGCGCGCCGCCGGACCTGCGCGATCTGGACGAGCGCATCGCCCAGGTGCGTCGCGACAAGGAGTCGGTGATCGACGCGCAGGATTTCGAGCGCGCCGCGCAGCTGCGGGACAAGGAGAAGCAGCTGCTGGGCCAGAAGGCGCAGCGGGAGAAGGAGTGGAAGGCCGGCGACCTGGACGTGGTGTCCGAGGTCGACGACGAGCAGATCGCCGAGGTGCTGGGCAACTGGACCGGCATCCCGGTCTACAAGCTCACCGAGGAGGAGACCTCCCGCCTGCTGGGCATGGAGGACGAGCTGCACAAGCGCGTCATCGGCCAGGAGGACGCGGTCAAGGCCGTCTCCAAGGCGATCCGGCGGACCAGGGCCGGCCTGAAGGACCCGAAGCGGCCGTCCGGCTCGTTCATCTTCGCCGGCCCGTCCGGCGTCGGTAAGACCGAGCTGTCCAAGGCCCTGGCCGAGTTCCTGTTCGGCTCCGAGGACGCGCTGATCCAGCTCGACATGTCCGAGTTCCACGACCGGTACACGGTGTCGCGTCTGGTCGGTGCCCCTCCCGGCTACGTCGGTTACGACGAGGGCGGGCAGCTGACCGAGAAGGTGCGGCGCAAGCCGTTCAGCGTGGTGCTGTTCGACGAGATCGAGAAGGCCCACCCGGACGTGTTCAACACGCTGCTGCAGATCCTGGAGGACGGGCGGCTGACCGACGGTCAGGGCCGGATCGTGGACTTCAAGAACACGGTCATCATCCTGACCACCAACCTGGGCACCCGGGACGTGGCCAAGGCGGTGTCGCTGGGCTTCCAGGCCTCGGAGGACACCGAGAGCAACTACGACCGGATGAAGGTCAAGGTCAACGATGAGCTCAAGCAGCACTTCCGGCCGGAGTTCCTGAACCGCATCGACGACACGATCGTCTTCCACCAGCTGCGGGAGCAGGAGATCCTGCAGATCGTGGACATCTTCACCGCGCGCATCGAGTCCCAGCTCAAGAACAAGGACATGGGTCTGGAGCTGACCGAGAACGCGAAGAAGTACCTGGCGAAGAAGGGCTTCGACCCGGTCCTGGGCGCCCGGCCGCTGCGCCGCACGATCCAGCGCGAGCTGGAGGACACGC
>NZ_BOMW01000142.1 GCF_016862395.1 Actinoplanes siamensis
GATCAAGACTTCAGAGATGGCGCGGTGCGGCTGGTCCGGGAGACAGGCAAGCCGATCGCGCAGGTGGCCCGCGACCTGGGGATCAAGGACGGGACCCTGGCGAACTGGGTGGCCCTGGACCGGCATCGGCGGGAGAACGGGACCGGCGACGGGCTGGGTGAGGACCAGCGGGCCGAGCTGGCCCGGCTGCGCAGGGAGAACGCCGAGCTGCGGATGCGGTGTGACGTGCTCAAGCGCAGTCTGGCCCTCTGGGTCGAGGACACGATGGGCCGGTAGCCATGGCCGGGTTCATCGCCGCCCAGAGGGCACAGTTCGGTATCCCGTACGCGGTGTCGTGCCGGGCCCTGCAGGTGTCGCCGGCCTGGCTGTACAAGTGGCTGCACGGTGACGGCTCGCTGCGCCGGGCCCGCAGGCAGGCGCTGACCGTGCTGGTCATCGCGTTGTTTTATCGGCACAAGGGCCGTTACGGCTCCCCGCGGATCACCGACGACCTGCACGCGATGGGTTGGCGGGTCAGCGTGAACACCATCGCGCAGGTCATGGCCGAGCAGCACCTGGTCGCCCGCCCGAAGCGCCGCCGCCGGAGCCTGACCGTGCCGGACAAGTCCGCGCGCAAGGCTGTGGATCTGCTCAACCGCGACTTCAGCCCGCCGGCAGCAGCGAATGTGGCCTGGGTCGGCGACCTCACCGACATCCCCTGCGCCGAGGGGCGGTTCTACCTGGCCACGGTGCTGGATCTGCATTCGCGCCGGGCGGTCGGCTTCGCGATGGGTGCCTACCACGACCCGGTTCTGGCCACCGCGGCGTTGCAGGTGGCGATCGCCATTCGTGGCGGTGACGTGGCCGGGGTGATCTTCCATACCGATCAGGGCGGCGAATACACCGGCAGGGTGTTCGCGGCCGCGTGCCGCCGGGCGAAGGTGCGCCAGTCGATGGGCCGGACCGGTTCGGCGCTGGACAACGCGGTCGCCGAGTCGTTCAACTCCACCCTGCAGTTCGAACTTCTCGCCGACGCCGGCCGCTACGCCACCCGGGCGCAGGCCCGGACCGCGGTCGCCGCGTTCATCGACGAATACAACCACGAACGGCGGCATTCAACCGCAGGCCGGCTCCCACCGGCGGTCTACGAAGCCCGGGTCCGCATCGAACGGGCGGCATGACGATCTGGAGAAAGGGAGGCGGCTACGCCGCCACTCTTCCCAACCCGTCAAGATCTAAAAA
>NZ_BOMW01000143.1 GCF_016862395.1 Actinoplanes siamensis
AAGCAGGTGGGCAAAGGTTCTGCGCGTAACGGTCACGGCTGGGACATGCTCGGTTAAGGGGACATAGCCACAGAAAAACCTCGTCGTGGGTTCGGATCAGGTTTCCACACAAGACCGAAACCCCCGACGAGGTCACGACCAGTATGCGCCCCGCGCACGTCTACGCCCGGATGCTGACCGAGCAACACACCGAACTGATTACCGCCCTGCACGGGCCCTGGCGCACCGCCACCCGCATGGTCATCGTCGTGCTGTCCGCCGCGGGCTGGTCCGCGTCCGAGATCGCCGACCTGCTGCAGTACGACCCGGCCACCGTGCGCCGCTGGATCGCCCGCCACCAGACCGAAGGCCTGGCCGGACTGCCCGACCGGCCCCGCAGCGGCCGACCTCGCAAAGGCAGCCGCCGGCTCGGCCAGCGCATCCGCCGACTGCTAAAGACCCCGAAGGCATGGACCACCGCCCACCTCTGGCGGGCCCTCGGCCGCCCGCAGATCAGCCTGTCCACACTGCGCCGACGCCTGCGCGAACAGGCCCGCTGGTGCCGGCCCCGCCTGATCGCCAAAAGCGACCCCGACCGCGACCAGATCTGCGCCGACATCCGCGCACGCATCACCGCCCTGCCCGCCGGATCCGTGGTGCTGGCCGAGGACGAAACCCACCTCGACCTGCTGCCCCGCATCCGCGCCGCCTGGATGCCGGCCGGCATCCGGCACCGGATCCTGACCCCGGGCACGAACCTACGCCGCACCCTGCACGGCGCCATCAACCTGGCCACTGGCGCCTGGCATCACCACGTCTCCGTCAAGAACGTCTCCGTGGTGTTCTGCTACTTCCTGCAACAACTGCTCGACGCCTACCCGGACGCCCCGATTGTGGCCGTCATCTGCGACAACGGCAGCACCCACCACAGCAAAATCACCCGGGACTGGCTCGCCGAACACCCGCGCCTGCAGGTGATCGAAGGCGCCAAGTACAGCCCGCATGACAACCCGGTCGAACGGATCTGGGCCGCCCTGAAACGAAAGATCGCGAACACCGCACCAGCCACCATGGCCGACCGCGTCCGCCAGGCCCACGCCTTCTTCCGTTACCGCACCGACGCCGACAACCTAACCACCGCCGCGCCCTGGACATCACCCTGGCTCCCCGAGGG
>NZ_BOMW01000144.1 GCF_016862395.1 Actinoplanes siamensis
CTGGTTAATGTTGTCTCCGTTGACGACGGAGATCGGTTGAAGACGCCGACGTAACAGGCCGAGCGTCGAAGCAGGGCCCGGAAGTTCTCGTGGCTCGCTCGGTAACTGCGGTGGAACCACATCACCGCATGCAGCACCGCACGTGCACGACAAGACCTTGACGTAATTCCAGGTCAGGGCAACCGCAGGCAGGGCCGAAGCAGGTTTGGGGCTCCGCCTGATGCAGTAGGGATCCGCCGCACATGTGCGGGGCCATGAAGTCGCGTGGGGCTCCGGCATCGGCGGATAGCACCGTAGATAGTGGAAGTAGAGGAAAGGGAGGGTTTGACGCCGTTGGATCGCCCGCCGTCAGGACGTCGTTGGAGTTCTGGGGTGGACACCGTGGTCACTTTGAACGTGAGGTGGTTTCCGGTCACGCTTATGCGATCCTCGCACCGCTTGCTGATAGCGGCAGGGTGTGGAAACGAGAACCCGACGAACCTGTCGGTAGATGGTGTATTGAACCCGTAACCCTGGGCCCCGGCGCGACACGCGCCGGGGCCCTCGTTCATGAAGAAGGAATGTATGGCCCAACCCGACGACATGCTCAACGACGACGACTACCCCGCCTACACCATGGGCCGTGCCGCCGAGATCGTCGGCGCCTCACAGGACTTCCTGCGCCGCCTCGACGAGGCGAAACTGATCATCCCGTTCCGCTCCGCCGGCGGGCACCGCCGCTACTCCCGCTACCAGCTGCGCCTGGCCGCACGGGCCCGGGAGATGGTCGACCACGGCACCGCCCTGGAAGCCGCCTGCCGGATCATCATCCTCGAAGACCAGCTCGAAGAAGCCCTTCAGCACCACCGCGACCACCAGTGCCGCCAGCCGGCCGGCGCCGCCTGACCCTCACGCTGCACGGTCCTTCTCCACCCCGAGAAGGACCGTCTGCCCGCACCATAAGAACCCGCGGACGCCGCGCACCGCGGCGCCTGCGGGGCAGGGGCCCACGCGGGGAGACCGGCCCTGCTGCCCGTTCTGTGCTACGGTCTGCGTGTTGCAGTTTTGATTTCCGTAAGACGTTGCC
>NZ_BOMW01000145.1 GCF_016862395.1 Actinoplanes siamensis
CTGTTACACCACTTCCAGGGGCTTGACCTGTCGATCGGCCGCATGGAGACCCTCGCAGCCGCCCTCGACGAGGTGTGGCCGCTCCCGCGCTGGGCGAGCGACCTGACGGGGCCCAACGGGGAGGGACGCGGTGACATTCTTCGGTTCGCGGCCTTCACCGGCATGCGCTGGGAGGAGTTCGTCGCGTTGGATGACGAATCCGTCCTGCTGGAGGAGGAGACGATCCTGATGCACGACACCGCCACCGAGTCGGGCGGCCGGCGAGAGATCCGCCGAGTCCGCGATGGCGACAAACCGGGCAAGAGCCGCGCGGCAACCCGTTCACTCGCCATCGTCGAGCAGGTCATTCCTGTGATCAGGCGACTTCGGGCCGTCCGCCAGCGAGGCCTCACACTCGAGCCCGAACGCGAACAGCGCCGCCAGGCGCGCGGAGTCAAGCGTCCGCCGAACATGCCACTCGAAGAGCGGTGGACCCTCTTGATCCCCGGCGAAACCGGTGGCTACATGTCCTACGGCCACTTTCGCAAGAAGCTCGAGATGGCCCACAAACGCAGTGGCGTCGACTACACCGCGCACGAACTTCGGCACATCGCCGCATCGATCCTGATCTCCTCCGGGGCCAGCGACTATCAGATTCAGCAGCAGATGGGTCACGCCTCCGTTGCGGTGACCCGCAAAGTCTACGGACACCTGTTCAAGATCGACCGCACCGAACTGGCCCGGCGGGTCTCCGAGCGGATCGAGACGCTGACCGAGGCCGAGCTGGCTGAAGCCGAGAAGGCAGGCAACGGCGAGGCCGACGAGACCCGCGGCAAATGATGCTTACCTGAGCACACTCAACAGCAACGACCGCAAGATGGCGATCACCCCGGTGGTCGCCATCTTGCGGTTCCGGGGAGTTGACGTGAGTACCACCATCAACTTCCGCCACGCGTCAGCAGGGATCCACCGAAGTAGATACGAATGCGCGCGTGAGGGAATATTGAGGGAACGAGTGTGCACTTATCTCCCCAAGGAGATGCCGCGCGAGCATCTCACCAGGGGAAATATAT
>NZ_BOMW01000146.1 GCF_016862395.1 Actinoplanes siamensis
CTAGACGAGTAGTTCCGATATTCCGGTCAGTGGTCGTAGGCGATCAGTGACCGGGTTACGGGTGCGCCGGTCTTGTTGTTGTGCCAGATCGCTGCGCTCATGGCCAGCAGCCGCTGGGCGATGCGTACGGCGACGCCGGCGAAGGTACGGCCACCGTGTTGTTCCAGGTCGAGCTGGCCTTTGAGGGTGTCGTTGACCGACTCGATCAACTGGCGGACCTTCTTGAGCATCGGTTCGCCGTAGCGGGCCTTCTCCTTCTTGCGGGACGGGCGGAGCAGTTCGATGCCGTACTCGTCGGCCAGTTGCCGTTCGAAGGGCTTGGACGCGAAGCCCTTGTCGCTGATCAGCAGGATCCCCGGGCGGTCGGTGACCAGGGCGGCGTCGTGTTCGAGCATCGCGGCCAGGACCTCCCGTTCGCCGATCTTCGGGTTGGCCAGGGCCCACAGGATCGGCATCCCGGCCGGGGTACAGACCAGGTACAGCCGCAGTCCCCAGAAGAACCGTGAGTGTGAGGCGCAGTAGCCGTAGCCGGCCCAGCCGGCCAGGTCCGAGCGTTGCACCGTGGGACGCGACATGCCGCACGGGATCGGGGTGGAGTCGACGATCCAGTGGTGGTCGAACCAGAAGTCGCTGTCGCGGGCCAGGTCCCGGATGGCCTTCTTGATCAGTGGCAGGGCAGCGCGGAGGCGTTTGTTGTAGCCGGGCCGCTGGGGCAGGTACGGGAACATGCCGTGCAGGTGGATACGGGCGTACCGGATCCAGTGCGCTTCCGAGCGGGCGCCGAGCAGGACCTGGGCCACGGCCAGGCAGACCAGCTCGGAGTCGGTCAGCCGTGGCGGCCGGCCACGCCACCGGGGCGTACGGATGCTGTCGTCGATCTTCACGTAAAGTGCGGTCAAGAGGGTGTCCAGGTCTTGCGTCACAACACGATCTTGGACACCCTCCCTTCGTACCCAAGACATCGACCCCTGACATCGGAACTACTCGTCTA
>NZ_BOMW01000147.1 GCF_016862395.1 Actinoplanes siamensis
GACCCTGGCCAATCGTGAAGAGATCTCTCGTGGCCTGGCCGAAGGCTTGGAATACAAGGAGATCGCCCGGTTGATCGACCGGAACCCGTCGGTGGTTTCCCGCGACGTTGCCCGTCACGGCGGTCGGGCCGGGTACCGGGCGGTGGCCGCGGACGTGGCGGCTGCGGCGGGCCGGCAGCGGCCGAAGACGTACGCGGTCGACCGGTCGCCGCGGCTGCGGACGGTGGTCACCGAGTTGCTGAAGACCGGCTGGTCGCCGGCGTCGATCGCGGGCCGGTTGCCGTACGACTACCGCGACGATCAGGCTGTACGGGTGTCTCACGAAGCGATCTACCAGTGGGTCTACGCCCAGCCGGTATCCACCCTGGCCCGCGAGCTGATCCGGCTGCGCACCGGCCGCCCGGCCCGGCGTTCAGGCCCCCGGCCCGAGCCCGCGCCCCGCATCCGCGAGCCCCGCTACCTTGAAGAACGTCCCGCCGAGGTCGAGGGCCGGCAGGTCCCCGGGCATTGGGAGGGCGACCTGGTCATCGGCAAGGGCGGCAAGTCCGCGGTCGCGACGCTGGTCGAGCGGACCTCCCGATTCGTCGTGCTGGTCCCGCTGTCCGGCCGTGACGCGCTGACCGTCGGCGACGCGGTGATCGCCGCCGCAGGCACCCTGCCGCCGCAGATCGCGAAGTCACTGACCTGGGACTGCGGCTCCGAGATGGCCGGACACGCCCGGATCACCGCGGCCGGGCTGCCGGTCTACTTCGCCCGCCCACACTCACCCTGGCAGCGCGGCAGCAACGAGAATCTGAATCGGATCCTGCGCGAATACTTCCCGAAAGGCGTCCCGATCACCTCGGACGCGAACTATCTGGCGATGGTGGCTTCCGAAATCAACGACCGACCCCGTAAGATCCACGATTGGAAGAAGCCCTCCGAGATTTTCGCCGAA
>NZ_BOMW01000148.1 GCF_016862395.1 Actinoplanes siamensis
GATCGCGCAGCGCGGCCCGGGACGGGTGCCCGGCCGGCATCGCAGCCATCGCGTTGAGCAGTTCTGCCGCGCTGTCCACAGGGCTTGCGGCGCTCGCAGCCGTGGCCGGTGCGACGGTCGTCGAAGTCTCCATGACGGTCATGCGTGGTCCTCCCTGGCACCTTTCCGGAGAGCCGGTCCAATTCGCACTGGACCCGGTCGGTCGGGCGTCTCTATCCACGGACGGCACGGTTCAACCCTCGACCGCCGTCCGCGCATGCTTTGTCCGTTCGGTTGCGACAACCCTAACCGGTCGTTCGACGAAAGACTAGCCGAAAGTACGAGTGACACCCCGCCGAGGGGTGTGGTCGTTGTCGATATAGCCGAATTGGCATGATTAGCGGGCCAGCTCGGCGGGCCAGGCCGCTCGGAACTCGGCGTCCTCCCGCGTAGTGCGGCGATCAGCCGCGGAGACCTTTGCCCGGCCCCTGCTGTCAAGCGCCTTCGTGGGCGCGTACTGATCGGTTCCCGGGCGGCCGGTCACGGCCCGCGGGTCGGATCTCCGCGTGCCAGTCCCCGGCTTCCCGCGCCCCTTCCGTCCCGGGTGGCGTGTGATCGACACTCGTTCTGACTTTCCGAACACGCGTAATCACGGAGTGAACAATTTCCGCAATCGTCGCTCCATTGCCGTCCGGCGCAGCCGCCACAGCCGTCCCGCGGCCGGGGGGTCGATTTGGCGTTGCCTGGGGGAGCGGGTAATGTTCTACGAGCCGGCGGGGAAACGGGCTGGCGGAGAGATCCGCAGAGGCCGTCCTGCCAAACCCCAAGATCGATCACGACGCTTCGTCGTGTAAGGTTCTGGGGGCTCGAGCGAGGTTCGATTCGATCAGATCCACGGATTTGGTGAAACGGAATCGCGAGGGTAAAGTCGAA
>NZ_BOMW01000149.1 GCF_016862395.1 Actinoplanes siamensis
CGGCCGCGCCATCACGATCGTGATCACCCACCGGCTCGCCAACGTCCGGCACGCCGACCACGTCTACGTCCTGCACGAGGGGGTGCTGGTGGAGCCGGGCACGCACGGCTCGCTGGTGGCGGCCGGGGCCGCTACGCCGAGTTGTTCACCGTGCAGGCGGCCGGTTACCGGGAGGAGGGCATCGGACGGTGCGGACGCTCGGTCAGGATTCCTTCTCACTCCCGAGCTGATGCTGCGCTCGTTCGGCGCTCTCGCCGGACGCCTTGCTCATCATCGATCTGGCCCGGCCGAACGCCTTCATGCCGAAACGACCGGCGGCTCCTACGCCCTCCGCGCCAGTCTCCAGCACCTTGTCTCTCACCTCGGTGCCGGTGTCGAGAACCTTGTGGCGTAGCCCGGCGCCCGTTTCAAGGACTCTGTCCCGTATGTCCGCAGCCGCGTCCAGCCATCGCCTGGCATCCCGAGACTGCCGATCAGTTTCGATGCCGAGCCGTCCGTGGAAGTCGACAATGATGGTCCCGACGTAGTTGGTCGAATGCACCACGGCGCGGGATGTGGTCGGGTTCAGCAGTACCTTCGCATTGGCCGTGCCTGCGGCCGCGTCCATCCGGGACATCAGGTGCTCGGTGCTTCCGGCGATGAGCTCCAAGCGGTTCCGCCGGGCTATCCGGATGGCGACACGATGCTCCTCCAGCTCTTCCGGAGACGAGTCCAGCACCCGGTCGAGTTCCAGCACGGCGACCGCGTCCTGGAGCTGGAAGCAACGGGCCAGCACGGCGAGCCACTCCTGAACCTTGATCTCGGCTTCCTTGCATGCCTTGGCGAGGTCGCCGACGCTGGTCGTCTCGAGTTTGTCGGCGATGGCGTCGAGCTGCCGTAAGGCGTACGCCTGGGTTCGGGCCAGCTATA
>NZ_BOMW01000150.1 GCF_016862395.1 Actinoplanes siamensis
ATGGCACCAGCCTCCCGGATGTGCCGGGCCGCCTCCTCGGCGCTCTCCCCGAACCGGACCTCGAACCGGGTCGCGGTCTCGTGCCCACCGAGCGCGCCGAGCAGCGCGGAGAAACCGCTCACGTGCACGTTTACGACATCGATTCACTCACGCGCACCGACATTGCGATCAGTAGCCGTTCGGGGGCAGGCACAGCAGGTTCGAAACTTTCGAAGGCATCCCAGCCTCTCCTCGAGATGCGAACCCAATGCCGGACACGTGATCATGTCCGACCGGATGACAACGCACTTGTTCAGGGCAAAGCCGGGCCAGCTTGCTACCGGAAATTTCTCGGAAGTTGTTGCCTGCAAGCGAGAGTACCGGCAGCATCGACTGTGACGAATGTTTCGATGCGCGGTCCGCTCGTCCGACGGGTCGGCTCGGACACTGCCAGGGAAGGAGGCCATGGTGACGGAACGCTCCTCGGTCCATCATGGCGAGATCCGACCAATGAGATCGATAAAGTCCAAAGCCTTGGCCGTCGCTGCCGTCGGCGTCGTGGCGGCGGCCACGGCCGTGGCGGTAACGTCGGCTGCGAACGCCGCGGCCAGCACTCTGGGCGCCGCGGCGGCACAGTCCGGCCGGTACTTCGGCACCGCGATCGCCGCGGGCCGGCTCGGTGACGCCACCTACACCACGATCGCCGGCCGCGAGTTCAACATGATCACGGCCGAGAACGAGATGAAGCCGGACGCCACGGAACCGCAGCGAGGTCAGTTCAACTTCAGCGCCGGCGACCGGATCTACGACTGGGCGACCCAGCGCGGCATGAAGGTGCGCGGGCACACCCTGGCGTGGCACGGACAGCAGCCGGGCTGGATGCAGAGCCTCAGCGGCAGCAACC
>NZ_BOMW01000151.1 GCF_016862395.1 Actinoplanes siamensis
GCCAGCGGGGTCTGTCGGTGGACGGTCGTTGCAAGGCGTTTGCCGAGGCGGCGGATGGGACGGGTTTTTCTGAGGGTGCGGGTGTGCTGGTTCTGCAGCGGTTGTCGGATGCGCGGCGTCATGGTCGGCGGGTGTGGGCGGTGATTCGTGGGTCGGCGGTGAATCAGGATGGCGCGTCGAATGGGTTGACCGCCCCCAGCGAACTGGCGCAGCAGCGGGTGATTCGGGCTGCGTTGGCGGATGCGGGTGTGGGTGTGGGTGATGTGGATGTGGTGGAGGCGCATGGGACGGGGACGCGGTTGGGGGATCCGATCGAGGCGCAGGCGTTGTTGGCGACGTATGGGCAGGGTCGGGGTGTTGCGGATCCGGTGTGGTTGGGGTCGTTGAAGTCGAATATCGGTCATACGCAGGCGGCTGCGGGTGTGGCTGGTGTGATCAAGATGGTGATGGCGTTGCGGCGTGGGGTGTTGCCGGCGACGTTGCATGTGGATCGGCCGTCGTCGCAGGTGGATTGGTCGGCGGGTGGGGTGCGGTTGTTGACGCGGGCTCGTGCGTGGGTGGGGGGTTCGGGTCGTCCGCGTCGTGCGGGGGTGTCCGCCTTCGGGGCCAGTGGGACGAATGCGCATGTGATTGTGGAGGAGGCGCCGCCGGTTGAGGTGCCGCAGGCGGCTTCGGTTGTGGCGCCGGTGGTTGGTGGGGTGGTGCCGTGGGTGTTGTCGGCGCGCTCTGGTGCGGCGTTGCGGGCCCAAGCGGGGCGGCTGGCTGAGTTCGTGGTCGGTGACGCCGCTGTTGATGTGGCTGATGTGGGTGCTTCGCTGCTGTCGACACGATCGCTGTTCGAACACCGCGCCGTCGT
>NZ_BOMW01000152.1 GCF_016862395.1 Actinoplanes siamensis
CACGGGTACGCGGCTGGGCGACCCGATCGAAGCGCAGGCGCTGCTGGCCACGTACGGCCGGGTTCGCGGGGACGACAACCCGCTATGGCTGGGCTCGGTCAAGTCGAACATCGGCCACACGCAGGCCGCGGCGGGCGTCGCCGGCGTGATCAAAATGGTGTTGGCGATGCGTGCGGGCGTCATGCCGGCGACCCTGCACGTGGACCGGCCGACCCCCGAGGTGGACTGGTCGGCCGGCACGGTGCAGCTGTTGACGCGGGCCCGGCCGTGGCCGCGGCTCGACCGTCCGAGGCGTACGGGTGTGTCGTCCTTCGGGATCAGCGGGACCAACGCGCACGTGATCCTCGAAGAGGCGCCGCGGAACCCGGCTGTCACGCGACAGCCGGAGCCGGGCCCGCCGGCGCCCTGGTTGCTCTCGGCCAAGTCGGAGACCGCGCTCCGGGCCCAGGCGAGCAGGCTGCTGGCCTGGCTCGCCGACCACCCCGAGGCGGACGACGCCGATGTCGCGGCCGCCCTGGCCGGCGCGCGCGCCCAGCTGGACCGGCGCGGCGCCGTGCTCGGCGCCGACCGGGCCGGTCGGCTCGCCGGCCTCACGGCCATGGCCGCGGGCTCGGCCTCCCCGCACGTCGTGTCGGGTGCCGCCACCACCGGCGAGACGGCCTTCCTGTTCACCGGTCAGGGCGCGCAACGCGTCGGCATGGGCGCGGGATTGACCGCGGCGTTCCCGGTGTTCGCCGCCGCGCTCGACGAGGTGTGCGCGCAGTTCGACCCCCTGCTGGAGGTGCCGCTGCGCGAGGTCATGTCCGGGGCGGCGGAGCTGGACCGGAC
>NZ_BOMW01000153.1 GCF_016862395.1 Actinoplanes siamensis
GAGGAGACCACCACCGGTGGGTTCGAACAGTGAGGTGCCTGATCCGGAGGTTCCGGCGAAGGCGAGGTCGCGTAGCTACTCGGCCGCGTACAAGGCGCGGATCCTGGAGGAGTACGAGTCGCTCGACAAGGCGGGTAAGGGTGCGTTGCTGCGGCGGGAGGGCCTGTACTCGTCGTTGATCACGACATGGCGCCAGCAGCGGGATCGGGGTGCCCGGCAGGCCCTGGCCCGTCGGGCGGGACGTCCGCCGGCCGACACTCGGGACAAGGAACTGGCCCGGCTGCGGCGCGAGAACGAACGACTGGCCGCGGATCTCGCGAAGGCGCAGACGGTGATCGAGGTGCAGGGAAAACTCTCCGCGCTGCTGGGTCAGCTCGCGACCAGCAGCGGCCCGGACTCCGGGAGCGAGCCGAGGCCGTGATCGACGCGGCGATTGTCGAGCTGACCGGCGTGCTGGGCTCGGTGCGCAAGGCGTGCACGGCGGCCGGCCGGCCGCAGGCCAATCACTACCGCCGGCACCGCAAGAGCCCGAAGCCCGAACGGGTGCCGCGGGAGCGTAAGCCGCAGCCGCGGGCGTTGTCCCAGGCGGAACGCGACAGCGTGCGTGCGCTGCTGAACCATCCCGAGCACGCCGACAAAGCGCCGGCCACGGTTTACCACGAGCTGCTCGACGAGGGTGCCTACCTCGCGTCGGTGTCGACGATGTACCGGATCCTGCGGGAACACGGTGAGGTCCGCGAACGCCGGGCACAGGCCACCCATCCGGCGCGCATCAAGCCGGAACTCGTGGCGACCGGCCCCAACAGC
>NZ_BOMW01000154.1 GCF_016862395.1 Actinoplanes siamensis
CGCCGGTGACCAGGGCATGATGTTCGGTTTCGCCTGCTCGGAGACGCCGGAGCTGATGCCGTTGCCGATCGCGCTGGCGCACCGTCTGGCCCGCCGGCTGTCCGCGGCCCGTAAGGACGGCACGATCCCGTACCTGCGCCCGGACGGTAAGACGCAGGTCACCATCGAGTACGACGGGCTGCGTCCGGTGCGTCTGGACACCGTCGTGGTGTCGTCGCAGCACGCCGCGGACATCTCGCTGGAGTCGCTGCTCACCCCGGATGTGCGTGAGCACGTGATCGGGCCGGAGCTGGAGGGTCTGGGTCTGGACACCGAGGGCTACCGGCTGCTGGTCAACCCGACCGGCCGGTTCGAGATCGGTGGTCCGATGGGTGACGCCGGCCTGACCGGTCGCAAGATCATTGTTGATACGTACGGTGGGTACGCCCGGCACGGCGGTGGGGCGTTCTCCGGCAAGGACCCGTCGAAGGTGGACCGGTCGGCGGCGTACGCGATGCGTTGGGTGGCCAAGAACGTGGTGGCCGCGGGGCTGGCCGAGCGGTGCGAGACCCAGGTGGCGTACGCGATCGGCAAGGCGCACCCGGTGAGCCTGTTCGTGGAGACCTTCGGCACCGGGAACGTGCCGGTCGAGCGGATCGAGAAGGCCATCAACGAGGTCTTCGACCTGCGGCCGGCCGCGATCATCCGGGATCTGGACCTGCTCCGTCCGATCTACCAGCAGACCGCGGCGTACGGGCACTTCGGCCGGGAGCTGCCGGACCTGCGCTGGGAGAGCACCGACCGGGC
>NZ_BOMW01000155.1 GCF_016862395.1 Actinoplanes siamensis
CCGTGCGCCTCCACGACGTCCACCTCGGACGCCGACAGCCGGGCACCGGCCAGCGCGGCACGGATCACCCGCTCCTGCGAGGGCCCGTTCGGCGCGGTCAGGCCATTGCTCGCACCGTCCTGGTTCACCGCGGAACCGCGGACCACGGCCAGCACCCGGTGCCCGTGACGGGCCGCGTCCGACAGCCGTTCCAGCACCAGCACACCGACACCCTCGGCCCAGCCCGTGCCATCAGCCGACGACGAGAACGCCTTGCACCGGCCGTCCGGCGACAACCCCCGCTGCCGGGAGAACTCCACGAACATGCCCGGGGTCGCCATCACGGACACGCCGCCGGCGAGCGCCATCGAGCACTCGCCCTGACGCAGCGACTGCGCGGCCAGATGCAACGCCACCAGCGAGGACGAACACGCGGTGTCGACCGTCACCGCCGGCCCCTCCAACCCGAACGTGTAGGCCAGCCGGCCCGACGCGACGCTGGCGGTGGTACCCGTCAGCAGGTAGCCGTCGTGTCCGCCGGACGACTCGTGCAGGCGGGGTCCGTACTCCTGGGCAGTCGCGCCGACGTACACGCCGGTGCGGGTGCCGCGCAGCGCGGCCGGGTCGATCCCGGCCTGCTCGACGGCCTCCCACGTGGTCTCCAGCAGCAACCGCTGCTGAGGATCCATCGCCGCCGCCTCGCGCGGGCTGATGCCGAAGAACTCGGCGTCGAACCGGTCCGCGTCGTA
>NZ_BOMW01000156.1 GCF_016862395.1 Actinoplanes siamensis
TGCGGACGTTGTTGGGCTGGCTCACGGGCGTGCTCGAGCGCGCGGCGGTAGTCGGCGAGCTGCGCGCGTGGCGCGGTGAGGTGCGGCCGGTGAGAAAACTTGTCGGGGCCACTTGCTAGCGTGCTGGCATGGCGGAGATCGATGCGGAGAAGGTGGTACTACACGAGTTTCTGGCGTTTCAGCGCGTCAGTGTTCGGGCGGTTCTGGAGGGTCTCGACGAGGATGCGCTGCGCAGGCCGGTCCTTCCCTCGGGTTGGACACCGCTCGGAATGGTCGAGCACCTCGGGCACGCTGAACGTCATTGGTTCCAGGAAGTCCTCGTCGGCTCCGCCGAGCCGCTGCCATGGTCGGATTTATCAGGCTCCGCTGACCACGCCACGCCCGCCGTCGGTAGCTTTCAGCTTCTACGCCGAACAATGCCGGGTCTCGGATGCGATCATCGTCGCCACGCCACTGACCGCCCGGCCCGCCAGCGCACATCCATACGAACCGCTCGCATCGCAGACCACCGACCTGCGCAGGATTCTGCTGCACATGATCGAGGAGACCGCCCGTCATGCTGGTCACCTGGACGCGGCGCGCGAGTTGATTGACGGGCGCACCGGACTGGGTCCGCGCTGATCAGGACAAGGCTTGAGCAAGCTGGCCCGACGTACGGATTTGCCGC
>NZ_BOMW01000157.1 GCF_016862395.1 Actinoplanes siamensis
GTCGTTCCGGTTCCCGAAGATGGTCAGTCGAGATCGGGCGGGTCGGGCACCCAGACCTCCCGGCCGGCCCCGCTGCCCGTGTCGTGCCAGAAGATCTTGCCGGGCCTGCCGTCGGCGCTCACCTGCGGCGAGACGACCACGGGCGACTGCGGCTCGTCACCCAGGTCGTGCAGGTCAGTCTGGTCCGTCATTCCGCCTCCTTCGGTCGAGCGTTTGTGCACCCTCTTAGCCAGACCCAGCCGTTCTCCGCGTGGACCCAGCCGAAGCACGAGGTCATGATCCGAGCCCCGCAAAGGCACGTGGAGTGCCTGCGCGGCCCATCGAATCGGTGTGGCGGGACCGCAGGTTGCCGCGGTCCCTGTATCGGTCCTCTGGGCATCGGGTCGTGGATCATCGAGCGCCTCGCCGACGCCATCGGATCCATGCGTCGACCTGCGGCGCGAGCCAGATCCGTCCCACCGAGAGCGTCCGGTACGGCGCCGGGAATCCTGAGCTGACGCTGGCCACGAGATGGTCGACCCTTTGTCGCGAGACCTGCAGGCGTGCCGCGATGTCCCGGGCTGTCACCAGGTCCGGGCCCTGGCCGGACTCCCAGCATGCGCACGGTGCCGCCGGGACGTTCAGACGC
>NZ_BOMW01000158.1 GCF_016862395.1 Actinoplanes siamensis
AAGACCGCATCTCATTTGGGCTTGTTGCTGGTCAACAGGTTCAGCTTCACGGCGCGGCGGAAGCAGATGACAGCGCAAGCCAGGCGCAGGAATCCGAGGAAGTGGGAAGCCTTGCGTTCGTAGCGGCGGACCAGCCGCCGGAACCGGGTGACCCACTCCAAGCAGCGCTCGATGACGTAGCGGTGCCGGCCGAGCCGGGTCGAGGACTCGATACCGTTGCGAGCGATGCGGGCTTTGATACCGCGCCGGGTGAGGGCCTGTCGGGACGCACGGTAGTCGTAACCCTTGTCGCCGTGCAGCTTCGCGGGTCGTTTGCGCGGGCGGCCGAAAGGTTGCCGTACGGGTGTGACGCCGTCGACCACGTCGTTGAGGACCGTGTGGTCGTTGATGTTGGCAGCCGAGATGTCGGCGTGCAGCGGGAGCCCGTTCCTGTCACTGATCGCGTGAATCTTGGAGCCGGGCTTGCCGCGGTCGACCGGGCTCGGCCCGGTCAGGTCCCCCCTTTTACCGCCCGAACATGCATCGCGTCGATGCTGGCCCCGGACCAGTCGATCTGCCCAGCAGTGCCGAGCACGTCGAGCGTCGCCTGATGCAGCGCTTCCATCACGCCGTGCTGCA
>NZ_BOMW01000159.1 GCF_016862395.1 Actinoplanes siamensis
TGAGCCATTCCGCGCAAGGTTCTGACTACTGACGGTTGTCACGTGGTGCGGTCGTGGTCGATGTGAAGGATTACCAGGGCCGCCGCGACGATCTTTCCGATCCGCCACGGGTCGAGGCTGACGTTGCGCAGGGCTTTGAACGTCATCTTGAGCAGCGAGTTTCCGCGTTCGCCGATCGCGCATAGGCTGTCGTGGACCTTGTTGAGCTGCTGCTGAGCAACGGTCAGCCGGCCGTTCTTCGGCTTCTTGAACGCGACGGTGATGATGCCGGGCTCGCCCTCGTAGCCCAGGTCACCGAGCGTGCGCAGATCGCCGCCAGCCAGGGTGAGCGCGGGCAGGATCCCGTGGGTGCGGGCTGCGGTGATGTCGTGTTCACGGCCGGGCCGCACATTCGAGGTCCAGATCGGCCACCCATCAGGCACGGTGACGACCTGGATGTTGCCGCCGTGGTTGTCGTGTTTGCCGGACCACCACAGATCCACCCCCGCCGTTGGTCCCGGAGTGCGGCATCGGTCGGTCTCCACCAGGATCCCGTCGATGTTCACATGATCATGACCAGCAGCCTTCGCCGCGAGCAAGGCACCGTGCAGACTCGGCGATCTGGCCG
>NZ_BOMW01000160.1 GCF_016862395.1 Actinoplanes siamensis
GAGAAAACCACCCTTGACGGCGTAGGTCTTGCCGGGGTCGTCCGGATCGGCGGCGAAGAGCGCATCGAGGTCCCAGCCGCGGTTGGCCGGGAATTCGTCGACCGCGTCGACCTCGTCGACGAGCAGACGCCACAGGTCCTCCGGGGAGGCGACCCCTCCCGGCAGCCGGCAGGCCATGCCGACGATCGCGATGGGCTCGTCGAGGGCGACCGCCTCGTACACGTCCTGGTCCTGGTCCCGGTTCTCGTCGACGAGGACGCTGCGGAGGTGGTCGGCGAGAACGGCCGGGGTCGGATAGTTGAAGAGCAGGCCTGCGGGCAGCGCGAGCCCGGTGGCCAGGTTCAGCGCGTTCCGCAGCTCGACGGCCGCGTGGGAGTCGAAGCCCAGGTCCTTGAAGGTCGTGTCGACGTCCACGTCGCGCGCCGATCCGTGGCCGAGCACGGCTGCCACGTGCGTACGCACCAGCTCCAGCTCGTCGCCTCGCACCGCGGCGAGAGCGGGGCTCGCCGGAGCGGTCGACGGGACGCGCGCTTTCCCACCGGGGCGGACCGGGACCGCCGGCTCGATCGTCGGGCCGTCCAGCCAGAAGCGTTGGCGTT
>NZ_BOMW01000161.1 GCF_016862395.1 Actinoplanes siamensis
TGCGGCAGGCGATGATCGATCACATCAACGGCGTGATGGCCCACTACAAGGGCAAGCTCGCCGCCTGGGACGTCGTCAACGAGGCCTTCAACGAGGACGGCAGCCGCCGCAACTCCAACCTGCAGGGCACCGGCAACGACTGGATCGAGGTGGCGTTCCGCACCGCGCGCAACGCGGATCCCTCGGTCAAGCTGTGCTACAACGACTACAACATCGAGAACTGGTCGTACGGCAAGACGCAGGGCGTCTACCGCATGATCCAGGACTTCAAGTCCCGCGGCGTGCCGATCGACTGCGTCGGCCTGCAGACCCACTTCACCGGCGGCAGCTCGCTACCGAGCAACTTCCAGCAGACTCTGTCCAGCTTCGCCGCCCTCGGCGTGGACGTGGCCCTCACCGAGGTCGACGTCACCAACGCCTCGACCTCCCAGTACGCCGGGCTGACCCAGGCCTGCATCAACGTTCCCCGCTGCATCGGCATCACGGTGTGGGGCGTACGCGACAGCGACTCCTGGCGCTCCAGCGAGAA
>NZ_BOMW01000162.1 GCF_016862395.1 Actinoplanes siamensis
GTCACCTGGCAGCAGTCGAAGACGTGGAAGGCCAGCAACGACCCGGACTTCACCGCCAAGATGCGAAGGGTCCTCGACCTCTACGACCATCCGCCGGCCGGTGGCCGGGTCGTCTGCGTCGACGAGTTCGGGCCCTTGAATCTGCAACCGCGGCCGGGCAAGGCGTGGAGACCGCAGGGCAAGCCGGTCCGGCTGCGGGCGACTTACCACCGTGATCACGGTGTCCGGCACATGATCGCCAGCCTCGACCTGGCCACCGGGAAGATCCACTACCGGATTCGTGACCGGAAACGCTCGGGCGAGTTCCTCGACTTCCTCAAAAGCCTGCGACGCCGCTGGCCAGGGCAGACGTTGCATCTGATCCTGGATAACTTCTCCCCGCACAAACACCCGACCGTGCGGGCCTGGTGCCAGGCCAACGACGTTGAACTGGTCTTCCTGCCGACCTACAGCTCGTGGCTGAACTGGATCGAAGCCGAGTTCGCCGCGCTGCGCTACTTCGCCCTCAACGGCACCGACCACCGCA